>JBBCHP010000001.1:0-140428 GCA_037201525.1 Rhizomicrobium sp.
ATGATGGGCGCTGCATCTGCCTTGACCCCGAACGGCACAATCCGGGGCAAAAGAGAGTTTCCGCGCGTTAACGTTTCGTCAGCGGGTCAGGCGTTTAATCCGCCCAAAGGCGCGCGAGAATGGCTCAATAGCGCCAATTCGAAGCAGAGGACCGTACCCGCTTTCATGTCTTCCGCTTCCACCACCATGCCGGCAGAGGCGGGCTTGCAGCTGAGCGATGTCGCACGCATCGCGCGCAGCCGCAGTGCGATCATCCGCAACGTTGCGCTTGCCGTCGTCGCGGTGACGTTCGTCGTGCTTATGCTCCTGCCCACGATGTATGCAACATCGGCAAGCGTGATGATCGATCCACGCAAGAACAATGTGACGGACCTGTCGGCTGTGTTGTCGCAGCTGCCGACCGACCCCGCCTCGCTGCAGAATCAAGTTCAGATTCTTACCTCGCGCGATCTTGCGCAGAAGGTGATCGACAGGTTGCGTCTTTACGACGATCCGGATTTCAACGCATCGCTCAACCAGAGCGTGATCGGGAAGATCTTAAATACTCTCGATCCGCGCAACTGGCTGCGCGATTCCAACGCGTCCGATCTCGATGCGCAGCGCGACAAGATCATCGATGCCTTCGAGCATAACTTAACCGTCGCGCCGGAAGGTCTTTCCACCACGCTGACTGTTACCTTCACAGCGCGCGATCCGGCGAAGGCCGCACTGATCGCGAACACGCTTGTCGATACCTATATCGAGAGCCAGATCGATTCCAAACGCTCGACCGGCGACAAGACGACAGCGTGGCTGCTTAACCGCACGAACGCGGTTGGCACAGCAGGTCCAAGAAGAAGAGGCGGGCCGTTCAACAATACAAAGCCGAGCACAATCTGGACGAAACGGCAGACGGCACCTCCTTCGCGGATCAACAGATCTCGGCGATTTCCAACCAGCTCGTGCTGGCAAAAGCCGATCTTGCGCAAAAGCAGGCGACCAACGATCGCGTGCAGACGCTCGCCAGGGCAGGCGACACGGCAGATATCTCCCAAATCGTCGCCTCTCCGTTGATCGTGCAATTGCGCACGCAACAGGCCACTTTGATCGCGCAGGAATCGGATCTTTCTTCGAAATACGGACCACCGCCATCCCAAGATGGCGGCGGTCGAGGCGCAGAAAAAAGACCTTCAGGAAAAGATCGATACCGAAGTCGGCCGCCTCACGGAATCGATCTCCAACGATCTCGTTGTGGCCCGCGCGCAGGTCGGCTCGCTGCAGGGAAGTCTCTCGCAGGCCGAGAAGCAGGCGGGCAATCAGAAATCTCGTGCGCGTGAAGCTGCGCGCGCTGCAATCGACCGCGCAATCCACGCGCACGATGTATGAAGCGTTCGTTCAGCGCCTGCGCGAGACGCAGGATCAGGACGTCATCCAGAGCGCCGACGCGCAAATCCCTCTCGCACGCGCCGGTGCCCAGCGTTCCCAGCTCGCCAAAACGAACGCTGATCCTGGGTGCCTCGATCCCCGCAGGTTTGATGCTCGGTCTCTCTCGCCCGCGTTGTTGATGGAACGCTTTTCGGCGCCGGTTCCCATGCGGACCAGACGAGCAAAAACAATTACGCCTGTCCCAAAGCCTAAAACTGCAGCGCCGCCGATTCTTGCCAATCTGGAGGGCGCTTTCGATCCGCGTGCCGGCGATGCCGTGATCGACTGTCCGACATCCGCATTCGCCCGAAACACAGCCGCGCTTTTGCAACGCCTTCGCCGTGTCAAACATCTAGCCGGTGCAACGGTTGTCACAGTGACCGCGTCCGAAGCGGGGCTTGCCAAGACATCCGTATCCGTCGCGCTGGCCCGTGTTGCCGCGCGCTCCAATCTTCGCGTCGCCGTGATCGATGCCGATCTTCACCGTCCATCGGCTGCGCGCGCGATGGGCGTTGGACCGCAGCGCTTCGGTCTGCTGGAAGTGTTGACCGGCACCGCTCCTATGAAAACTGCCTTCCTGCGCGATGCGCGTTCGCGTGCGGTGGTTCTTTCTCCCGCTCAGCCGCCTCGCGATCCTGCCGCCGTGCTGGCTTCGCCGCGGATGGCGAACATGGTCGCGCAACTCCGGCAGACCTGCGATCTGGTGATCTTCAGTGCGCCATCGCTGTTCGCGGCCTCAGAGACCGCGGCCCTCGCGAAACTGTCGGATGCGGTTCTCGTCGTCACCAGCGAACGAGCCGTCGAAACAAGCGCCGCCGCCATCGCGCGGCTCAGAAGCCTGAGTGCCGCGCCCGTGGGCCTGGTCCTGGCCAGGTAACGTTTTGCCGCACCTCGGCAATTTCCCGATCCAGCCCTTTGCTCATCCACGGGACGGCCTGCGGTAACCTTTCTGCAAATTATTTCATTGTGCAGGGCCTCGCTTATGAGATAGGCGTTGCCCCGCAAATCCTTGCGCCGGTTGTTTTTCCGGCCCCAAAACCGAAACGAAGTCGATGACGGATCAGATGAGAAACTGGCTGACGCGCGGCGCCATTGCGCTCGGCGTCTTTATCGTCGGCGCCCTTGTAGGCTGGGCAGGCCACGGCTTGGCATCGAACGATACCGACACCGGCCGGATCCTGATGTACAAGGACTGGCGCGTGGCGTGCCCCTCCGACAAGGAGCAGAAGCTGTTCTGCACGATGTCGAGCGATCTGATCGATCAAAAGACAGGTGTTCGCCTGGCACAAGTCTCGTTGGGGCGTGAAGACGGCAAACCGGTGCTTGCGGTGCGCGTTCCGCTGACTGTTCTGATTTCGGCCGGTGTCGGTCTTCAGTTCGGCACCGAAACGCAGACCCTGCAATACGCGACGTGCGCGCCAGACGGTTGTCTCGCTTTCACGCCGGTGGATGACAAGCTTCGCAATTCGTTCGACGCGGCGAAGTCGTTCAATCTCGTCGTGACTGCGCAAAGCAACAAGACCGTTCCCATTCCGATATCGGTGCAGGGATTTGCCGATGCCGAGAAATCCCTCAACAATATTGAAGCAAGGCGCCAGTCCTGGTGGCGGAGATTGTGGTCATGAAGTCATTGCGCCGTTTGTCAGCCTTTGCTGTTGCCGCATCGCTCGCACTCACGCCTGCATTCGCTCAGGACGCACAGCAGGCCGCAAGAAAGCCCACAGGGCCACAAGTGATCAAGACATTTGGCGGCTGGGACGTTCGTTGCTTCCCGGCTTCTACCCAGGCGCCGTGTGATATCTGGGAAGCCATCGCCTTCAAGAAAGGCGGCCAACTCGCCGTGAGCGTCTCGACGGTCTATGTGCCGTCGCAGGACCGCTATCTGATGCAGTTTATCGTGCCGCTCGGCGTGGATTTGGCGAAGGGCGCAGAATTGCTGTCCGGCAGCTTCACGGGCGGCCGCATTCCGTTTCACCACTGCGACAGGATCGGATGCTATTTCGGCATCGGCAACGCGAACAATGTGGTCGACGCGCTCAAGAACCAGGAGACGCTCAAGGTTCGCCTGTATCAGTTTCGCGGCAAATCGGTCGACCTGACCGTGCCGTTGAAGGGCTTTGAAGAAGCACGCACGGCGATGATCGACCTCGCCAAACAGAAGGCAGGCAAGGCGCCACCCGCACCTGTTTCCGGTTCGCCTGCTCCTTAATGTTTCCTTTCCGTTCCTAAAGTCTTGTTCATAGCGCGGGCCCCCTTGGACCCGCGACAGTTTCGACATATTTCCGAACTTGCGGTTTGCTAGGGACCGCCGCACACGCGCTGTTCGGAACTCGCGCGTTACATGGAATGGAGCGCGGCCCCATTGGGCGTCAAAGCGATATGAGCAGCAGTCACGACACCGAAAAAGGCTGGCTTGGCAGTACGCTGGACGGCGCGCGCGCCGGAGCCAGCGGTGCGACGCGCTGGAGCACCCAGCATGTGCCAGGGGGCGCAAAAGTCTTCTGGGCGATCATCGGGCTTGTTCTGCTTGCCCTTCTTATCGTGGCCGTTCGTCCCGGCGAACAGACAAAACAGAACGGCCGTGGCGGCTTTGGCGGACCATCGCCGGTGGGCGCCAGCGCCGTGCAGAAAGGCGACGTCGCAATCACGCTTAACGCGCTTGGCACCGTGACGCCGCTTGCGACCGTGACGGTGCGTCCGCAGGTGAACGGCCAAATCAATCGTTTCAATTTTCAGGAAGGACAGATGGTCAAGGCCGGAGATGTGCTGGCCGAGATCGATCCGCGCCCTTATCGCGCCGCTTACGATCAGGCGGTCGGGCAGGCCGAGCGCGACAAGGCAACGCTTGCCAACGCGCAAGTCGATCTGAAGCGCGACCAGGCGCTGTATGCACAGAAGGCGGTATCCCAACAGGTTCTCGCGACACAGGAAGCCCTTGTGCGCTCGACAGCAGCGACAGTGAAAGCCGACGAGGCTGCCGTGGAAAGCGCCGCGATCAATCTTGGCTATACCAAGATCACCTCGCCGGTTGCCGGTCGCGTCGGTCTGCGTCAGGTCGATATCGGAAATCTCGTGCAGGCGGGACAGACCAATGGGATCGTCGTGGTGACGCAGATTCAGCCGATCTCGGTATTGTTCTCCCTGCCGGAAGACAACATCTCCGATATCATGGCGCGCGTGAACCAGGGCGCGATACTCAGCGTCGAGGCTTACGACCGTGGCCAAACCGCGAAGCTCGCCACCGGCAAGCTCTCGACCGTCGACAATGTCATCGATCCGACCACCGGCACGGTGAAGATGCGCGCGATGTTCGATAATCCGAACGGCGAGCTGTTTCCGCAGCAGTTCGTGAACGTCCGTTTGCTGGTGAATACGTTGCACGACCAGACCTGGGTGCCGGCTTCCGCGATCGAGCGCGGCAGCCAGGGCTCCTATGTCTATGTCGTGCAGCCTGACAACACGGTCGCTATGCGCACTGTCGCGCTTGGCCCGCAGGATGGCGACAAGGTCGCGATTACCAAGGGATTGAATCCGGGCGAGAGCGTCGTGACCGACGGCGCGGACCGCTTGCGCGACGGCGCGGAAGTGATCGTTGCAAAGGGTCCAAAGACCAGCGCTGTCAAACCACCGGCGGACGCAGCGCAGGGCGACGACGAACGTACGAAACGCCGTGCGGCCATCGCCAAAGCCTGCGGTGACGACATCAAGAAATATTGTTCAACTGCCGAAGGTCCGGAGCGCTTCCAATGCATGCGCGAGCACCGCGACGATTTCAGCGACACCTGCAAAGCCGCACTGGCGAAGATGCGTCGTCATGGCGGAGGCGGTGGCGGGCCGTGAGCGCGCGCCGGATCCAGAGCGCGTAACCGATGAACCCTTCAGCACCCTTTATCCAGCGGCCGGTCGCAACGTCGCTTCTGATGATCGCGATCATGCTCGTGGGTATTGCGGGCTATCTCTATTTGCCTTTGTCGGCGCTGCCTGAGGTCGATTACCCCACCATCCAGGTGCAGACGTTTCTGCCAGGCGCCAGCCCCGACGTGATGACGACCACGGTGACGGCGCCGCTCGAACGTCAGTTCGGCCAGATGCCGGGTCTCAACCAGATGTCTTCGGTGAGCTCTGCCGGCGCATCGGTCATTACGCTGCAATTCGATCTGAGCCTTAGCCTCGATATTGCCGAGCAGCAGGTTCAGGCTGCGATCAATGCCGCGGGCAATCTGTTGCCGCAGAGTCTTCCCGCGCCGCCGATCTACGCCAAGGTCAATCCCGCGGATGCGCCGATCCTGACGCTCGCGATCACCTCCAAGGCGATGCCGCTGACGCAGGTGGAAGACCTCGCCGACACGCGTATCGCGCAGAAAATCTCGCAGCTTCCGGGTGTCGGTCTCGTCAGCATAGCGGGCGGCCAACGGCCGGCGATCCGCGTGCGCGCCAACATCCAGGCGCTCGCGGCCTACGGCCTCAATATCGACGATCTGCGCACCACGATCTCGAATGCCAATTCGAACGCGCCGAAGGGCAGTTTCGACGGCTCCTCGCGCTCTTACACGATCAACGCCAACGATCAGTTACAGAGTATCGACGACTACAGGGCCATCGTCGTTGCCTACAAGAATGGCGCGCCGGTGCATCTTTCCGACGTTGCCGATGTCAGCAACAGCGCGGAGAACGTTCAGCTGGCGAGCTGGATGAACACGACGCCCGCGATCTTGCTGAATGTGCAGCGCCAGCCCGGCGCCAACGTCATCGCGGTGGTCGATGGCATCAAGCAGATCCTGCCGGAGATCGAAGCCGGTCTTCCTGGCGCGGTCGAGGTTCACGTGCTGACCGACCGTACGACGACAATTCGCGCGTCGGTGTCCGATGTCGAGTTCGAGCTTGCGCTCGCCGTCGTTCTCGTCGTGCTGGTGATTTACGTCTTTCTGCGCAATCTGCCGGCAACCTTCATTCCGAGCCTGTCGGTGCCGCTTTCCATCGTCGGCACCTTCGCGGCGATGTATCTGCTCGGCTATTCGCTCAACAACCTTTCGCTGATGGCGCTGACCATCGCGTCCGGCTTTGTGGTCGATGACGCCATCGTGATGATCGAAAACATCGCGCGCTACATCGAGCAGGGCGACAGCCCCTATGAAGCCGCGATGAAGGGTTCCGGCGAGATCGGCTTCACCATTGTGTCGTTGACGGTCTCGCTGATCGCAGTGCTGATCCCGCTTCTTTTCATGCAGGAGGTCGTGGGTCGGCTGTTTCGCGAATTCGCGGTCACGCTCGCGATCACGATCCTGATCTCGGCCGTGGTGTCGCTGACGCTGGTGCCGATGTTGTGCGCAAAGCTTCTGCGCCATCGTCAGACGCATGGCGAGCAGGGCACTTTGGCACGCAAATCGGAAGAGTTGTTCGACCGGCTGATCAAGGGTTACGACCGGATTCTCACCTGGGTGCTCGATCACCAGCCGCTGACGCTGATGGTTGCCGTCGGCACGCTGGCGCTCACCGTGCTGCTTTACATCGTGATCCCAAAGGGTTTCTTCCCGGTGCAGGACACGGGTCTCGTGCAAGGCATCACGCAGGCGGGCCCGACGGTTTCCTTCGCCGCGATGGGCGAGCGTCAGAATGCGCTCGCGCGTGAACTGCTTAAAGATCCGAACGTGAAGAGCCTGACCTCGTTCATCGGCATCGACGGCACCAACAACGCGTTGAACAGCGGCCGCTTCCTGATCAATCTGGCGCCGAAGGGTGAACGCTCGGAGAATATCTCCTCTGTGCTCAATAGCCTGGAGAGCGCATCGCACAAGGTACCGGGCATCTCGGTCTATTTCCAGCCGGTGCAGGATCTGACGATCGACTCCACGGTCAGCCGCGCCCAGTATCAATTCGTGCTGGAGGATGCGAGCACTGCGGCGCTGAATCAGTATGTCCCCAAACTGATCGATACGCTGTCGAAACGGCCGGAGGTCGAGAACGTTTCCACGAATTTCACCGATCGCGGGCTGTCCGCCACCGTGGCGATCGACCGCGATACGGCGGCGCGCTTCGGCATCACGGCGGCAACGGTGGACAACGCGCTTTATGACGCGTTCGGCCAACGGATTGTCTCCACCATCTTCACGCAGTCGAACCAGTATCGCGTAATCCTGGAATCCGACCCTGCGATCCAGAACACGCTGGCGTCTCTCGGCGACATTCACCTGCCGTCAGCCGGTGGAGGGCAGGTGCCGATGTCGGCCTTCGCGCGCGTTCAGGAAACGCCTGTGCCGCTGGAAACCGATCACCTGGGCCAATTCCCCTCCGCGATGATCTCTTTCGATCTCGCGCCTGGTTATTCGCTGGGCGCTGCGGTCGACGCCGTAAAGCAGGCGGAAAAAGATTCGGGACTGCCCTCCAGCACGACGACCAATTTTCAGGGCTCCGCGCTCGCATTTCAGTCCGCGCTGTCGAGCGAGTTGCTTTTGATCCTCGCCGCTATCGTGACGGTCTATATCGTGCTGGGGGTTCTCTATGAGAGTTTCATCCATCCCATCACCATCCTCTCCACATTGCCGTCCGCCGGCGTCGGCGCGTTGCTGTTCCTGATCCTCACGGGAAACGATCTCGGCATTGTTTCCATCATCGGCATCATCCTGCTCATCGGCATCGTCAAGAAGAACGCGATCATGATGATCGACTTCGCCCTCACCGCCGAGCGTGAGGAGCACAAGAACGCGCGCGAGGCGATCCATCAGGCGGCTCTGCTGCGCTTCCGCCCGATCATGATGACGACGGTGGCTGCGATGTTCGCAGCGCTGCCGCTGATGCTGGGCACGGGAACGGGTTCGGAACTGCGCGCTCCGCTTGGCATCTCCATCGTCGGCGGCCTGCTGGTAAGCCAGATGCTCACGCTGTTCACCACGCCGGTGATCTACATCTATTTCGACAAATGGAGCAGGCGTTTCGACCGCAGGCTCGCGGTGCCCGAGCCGGGCACAGCATCATGAGTTTTTCGTCGGTCTTCATCCGCCGTCCGATCGCGACCACGCTGCTCACGATCGGATTGGCGCTGGCGGGCATGACGGCATTCTTCCTGCTGCCCGTTGCGTCGATGCCGAACGCGGACATTCCAACGATCTTCGTGTCGGCCTCGATGGCAGGCGCGTCGCCGGAGACGATGTCGACCAGTGTGGCGACGCCGCTCGAACGCCATCTCGGCACCATCGCGGACGTCACCGAAATGACTTCGCGCAGTTCGGTCGGCACGACGCAGGTCGTGCTGCAATTCGGCCTCGACCGCAACATCGATGGCGCCGCGCGCGATGTGCAGGCCGCGATCAGCGCGGCGCGCGCCGATCTTCCCGCCTCGCTCAAATCCAATCCCACCTATCGCAAGCTCAACCCGGCTTCGGCACCGATCCTGATCCTCGCGATGACATCGGACACGCTGACACCCGGCCAGATTTACGATTCGGCGTCCACGGTCCTGCAGCAGAAACTCAGCCAGGTGGATGGCATCGGCCAGGTGCAGATTTCGGGCTCTTCGCTTCCTGCCGTTCGTGCCGACCTCAATCCGCGAGCGCTGTTCAAATACGGTATCGCGCTGGAGGATGTGCGCGCTGCGCTGTCTGCTGCCAACGCCAACGCGCCCAAGGGCGCCATCGAGCAGGGGCCGACGAAATATCAGGTCGGCGTCAACGATCAGGCGCGTACCGCCGATCAGTATCGCGGCCTTATCGTGGCCTATCGCAACAATGCCGCGGTGCGCCTGTCGGATGTCGCCAAGGTCACCGACGGCGTCGAGGACGTGCGCAATATCGGCATGGCGAACGGCAAGCCCGCGATCAATGTGATCCTGTCAGGGCAGCCGGGCGCCAACATCATCGAGACCGTGAATAAGGTAAAGGCGTTACTGCCCGAACTTCGCGCGGCGATCCCGCCCTCCATCAAGCTCGATATCGTCAACGACCGCACCGGCACGATCCGCGCCTCCGTCCACGATGTGGAAGTCACGATGCTGATCTCCATCGTGCTGGTGGTGCTCGTGGTTTACCTGTTTCTGCGCAGCGCGCGTGCGTCCCTCATCCCCAGCGTGGCGGTGCCGCTTTCGCTGATGGGCACGTTCGGCGTGATGTATTTCGCCCATTTCACGCTTGACAATCTCTCGCTGATGGCGCTCACGGTCGCGACCGGCTTTGTGGTCGACGATGCCATTGTCGTGCTCGAAAACATCTCGCGCCATATCGAAAACGGCATGTCGCGTTTCGAGGCAACGCTGCTGGGTGCGCGCGAGGTGGGCTTCACCGTGTTGTCGATGAGCCTGTCGCTGATCGCGGTTTTCGCGCCCATCACGCTGATGGGCGGCATTGTCGGCCGCTTTTTCAACGAATTCGGCATTGTGCTCTCTGCCGCGGTGCTGATTTCGCTGATCGTATCGCTGACGACGACGCCGATGCTGTGCGCCAATCTCGACCTCCACAAACCGGAGCGCAAGCAAGGCTGGCTGCTGCGCGGCTCGGAACGCGTCTTCGAGACCAGTCTGCGGCTCTACGACCGCTCGCTGCAGTGGGCGCTCGACAATCCAGGTTTTATTATGATCATCCTCGCCATTGCCGTGGTGCTGAACTTTTATCTCTATTTCATCGTGCCCAAGGGCTTCCTCCCGGTCGAGGATACCGGCGATATCAGCGGCACTGTTCGCGCCGACCAGAGTATCTCCTTCCAGCTTCTGGAGCAGAAATTCGCACGCTTCGTCACCATCGTGTCGCAGGATCCGGCGGTGCAAAGCGTCGTTGGTTTCGCAGGCGGCGGCGGTGGCGGACCGCGGGGCGGCGGCTCGAACTCCGCAAGCCTGTTCATCCAGCTCAAGCCGAAATCGGAACGCGGCGGTTTGAGCACAGACCAGGTGATCGACCGTCTTCGCCAGCCGCTCTCGACGGTCGCCGGAGCGCAGCTCTTCCTGCAAAATGCCGGCGGTGTCCCCGGCGCGGGCGGCCGTCAGGGCGCAGGCGCTTATCAGTACAGCATCCAGGCCGACACGCTGGATGAACTGAACCAGTGGATGCCGAAGATCACTGACGCGCTGCAGGATGTTCCGGAACTCCAAGACGTCAACTCGGACCGTGACGCAAAAGGATTGGAGGTCGAACTCAACATCGACCGCAATACCGCCGCGCGGCTCGGTATCAGTGCCGCCAATATCGACAACACGTTATATGATGCGTTCGGCCAGCGTCAGGTCTCCACGATCTACAACGATCTGAACCAGTATCATGTGGTCATGGGTGTGGCGCCGGAGTTCTGGCAAAGCCCCGAGACGTTGAAGGATCTTTATGTCTCGACAGCCGGCGGCGCGATCAGCGGCACTGCCGCGACGGGCGCTGTGGCAGGCACGACGGTCGTTGCCGGTCAGGCGGCTGAAAGCGCCACCGATGTCGCCCAAGATGCCGTGCGCAACCAGCAGCTCAATGCGCTTACCAACAGCGCGCGGGGCGCCGCCTCCACCGGTGCGTCCGTCAGCACAGCGCAGGAGACGATGGTGCCACTGGCTGCATTCTCAAGCTTCGGGCCCGGCACGACCCCGCTTTCGATCAGTCACCAGGGGCCGTTCGTGTCTTCGACATTCTCGTTCAATCTCGCCAAGAACGTCTCCATCGGACAGGCTACCGCTGCGATTCAGCGCACGATGACAGCCGTTCGCGCGCCGGTGTCGATTCATGGCGATTTCGCGGGCTCGGCGCGCATCTTCCAGCAATCGCTCTCCGGCGAGCCGATGCTGATCCTGGCTGCCATTGTCGCGGTCTATATCGTGCTGGGCGTACTCTATGAGAGCTATATTCATCCTCTGACGATTCTTTCGACATTGCCATCGGCGGGAGTAGGCGCCGTGCTGGCCCTGTTGATCGCGCATGTCGAGTTCAGCCTGTTCGCGCTGATCGGCGTTATCCTCTTGATCGGTATCGTGAAGAAGAACGCGATCATGATGATCGATTTTGCGTTGCTGGCCGAGCGCGAACAAGGATTGAACGCGCATGACGCGATCTACAAGGCGTGCCTGCTGCGTTTCCGCCCGATCATGATGACAAGTTTCGCCGCCATCCTGGGCGCTTTGCCTTTGGCCATCGGCTTTGGCACAGGATCGGAATTGCGTCAGCCGCTCGGCATCGCCATCGTCGGCGGGTTGATCGTGAGCCAACTGCTCACGCTTTATACGACGCCGGTCGTCTATCTCTATCTCGACCGTTTCCGCCTATGGGCCAAGCGCGGCTGGGATCGCTGGTACGCGCACCTTCTGGGCGACGACCGCGTGCCGCAGCCCGGCGAATAGCGCCTACAGGTCGGGGAGATTCTCCGTATCCGGTTTGCCGTTGCGGATTTCGGAATTGCGATACTGGCGATAGAGGCTGCGCTGAGTCGCATAATAATCGACGGAACTGCGCTCGATCTCGTCCAGCGTGCTCACGTTGCGCGCCCGGAGGTCGAGAATCCCCATGCCGGTACGGACGTAGCCAAGCGTCTTGTAGCCGTCGAAGCGGATATAGGTGAACGGGTCGAAGCCGTAATCGACGATGCGGCCGCCAAGATCGCGCGGCGGCGCGGGGCCGAGAAACGGGGCCACAAAGTAAGGTCCTTCGCCCACGCCCCAGGTGCCGAGCGTCTGGCCGAAATCCTCCGTATGGTTGGGAAGGCCCATCTTCGAGGCCATGTCGAACAGGCCGCCGACGCCGATCGTGGTGTTGATCGTGACACGGCCGAAGGTCTGAACCGCACGTCCGCCGTCACCCTGCAAAACGTCGTTCGCGAAGGTCACCGGCAAGTCCATGTTGTACAGGACGTTGTGGATGCCGTCGCGGATTGGCTGGGGCACGGCGTGGTTATAGAAAACCGCAACCGGACGCGCGACATGATTGTCCAGCGACTGGTTAAGGTCGAAAATCTGGCGGTTGGTCGGCTCGTATGGGTCATTCTGGGCGAGCGAATCCGGATTATTTGTGGTTTCGCAGCCCGCGAGCGCGGTGCCTAAAAGAAGGACGGTCAGCAGTACGGAAATCGGACGCAAAATCCCCTCGCTCTTAAAAATCCAGATCTGGAAACGCGCAAACGGCAGGATGGCTGCTCTTTGCCAATATCGGGTCTGAGCGACAGACCTACAAGAGCCGCGTGAGATGTCCCGGTCCAGCGATGTAGTTCTGCACGTCAAGTGTGGCTTCTAAGCCCCGGAAACTGACAGGAATTTTCCGCATGTTTCGGTTGGTTGCGCCAGCTTCGATTTTTTGTAACGCGGCTACCGCTTTTTTCTGTGCGCAGGGCGATCGGTTCAGCATTAATTCCCTGTCCAGCCTTGCGCCACCGCCGCATCATGGCGGGCTTTTTCGGGACCACCCAGGATCTGGCGGTTGAAGCCGATGCGCTTGAACCAGTAGTGCAGGCCAAGGAGGTCTGTGAAACCCATGCCGCCATGCACCTCGGTCGCCGTGCGCGCGACAAAGGGACCGATCTCCGACAAATGTGCCTTAACGTGCGCGGCGAGGCGGCGCGACTGGTCCGGCAGCGCATCGAAGCCATAGGCCGCATACCAGATAAGCGCGCGGCAGGGTTCGAGTTCGGCCACCATCTCCGCGCAGAGATGCTTCACCGCCTGGAAGGAGGCGATGACGCGGCCGAATTGTTTGCGCTCCTTCGCATAAGCCACAGCCTTTTCGATCATGCGCTCGCCCGCGCCCAGCGTGTCGGCGGAAAGGACGATGCGCCCGGCGTCGATCATGCGCTCCAGCGTGGCAGGGCCATTGCCGCCGGTCAGCGGTTCGGCCTCGACGTTGTCGAAATTGAGTTCGCCGATGGCGCGCGTCGTATCGATGGTGGTGAGCAAGATCTTTTCCAGACCTTTGGCTTTGGCATCGACCAGATGCAGATCGCCGAATTTGTCGGCGACGATGAAAATATCCGCGCCGTTGAAGTCGAGTACAAACAGGGATTTGCCGCTGAGCTTTCCGGCCTTCGCGGTCACTTGCGCTTTCTCGCGCGCGCCGCTGGCGTGTTCGCTGACAGCGACACCGGCAACCACTTCGCCGGACGCAAGTTTAGGCAACCATATTTTCTTCTGCGCCTCGGTACCGGTGCCGGTCAGCGCAAGCGGCGCCATCACGGCGCTCGCCACGAAAGGTACCGGCGCGACATGTTTGCCGAGCATCTCTGCCGCGAGCGCCGCATCCAGAAGCGAGAGGCCGAGACCGCCGAACTCTTCCGGGATCAGAATGCCCGGCACGCCGAGTTCGACCAGTGCGTCGAACACATCGCGCGCAAAGGGTTCACCCGCCTTGCGCACACGCTCCAGCGGGGCAACGCGCGCAAGCGTGCGGTCGATGCTCTCCTGCATCATCGTCTGATCGGAGGTGAGACCGAATTCCATCAGCTTGCTGCCTTCGGCTCACGCGGCATGCCGAGGCCGCGTTCGGAGATGATGTTCTTCTGAATCTGCGCGGTACCACCACCGATGATGAGGCCGAGATCGAACATGAAGCGTGTCTGCCATTCGCCGTGCGCATGCAGATGCGGCGAATGTCCGTAGAGAATGCCCAGTTCGCCGAGAATGTCGTTGGCGAAGCCGGCGAGCTGGTGGTTCAGCTCGCAGCCCTGAAGCTTCACGATCAGCCGCGCGATGCCGGGGTCTTCGCCTTTCAGGCTCGCGGTAAGCAGGCGCAGCCCGTGATATTCCATCGCCAGCACGCGCGCCTGAAGCTTCAACAACCGGTCGCGCCAGACGGGATGATCCATCAGCCTGCGGCCATCGACCTCCTCGTTCATCATCATATCGACCAGCGCCTTGAAGCGTGTGCCGGCCTGGTTGGGATCGCCGAGCATGCCGCGCTCATGTTTGAGCGTCGCGTTGGCAACGAGCCAGCCCTGACCGCGCTGACCGACGATATCCTTCTTCGGCACGCGCACATCGGCGAAGAACACTTCGTTGAACTCGGCGCGGCCGGTCATGGTGACGAGGGGACGTACCTCGATCCCCGGCGTCTTCATCGAGAACAGGAGGTACGAGATTCCTTCGTGCTTCGGCTTGTCGGGCTCCGTGCGCACGAGGCAGAAGATCATGTCGGCTTGTGCTGCCGTCGAGGTCCAAATCTTCTGGCCGTTGATGACGAAATCGTCGCCGTCTTCCACTGCACGTGTCGAGAGTGAAGCGAGATCGCTGCCCGAACCCGGCTCCGAATAGCCCTGACACCAGATCACTTCGCCGCGCAGCGTCGGCGCGATCCAGCGCTGTTTCTGTTCCTCGGTGCCAAGTTCGAGCAGCGTCGGCACCAGCATCGAGATGCCCTGGTTCTGCATCCCCATGGGCAGCCCCGCGGCGATGAACTCCTCCGCGACGATGCGCGATTTCAGGATGTCCGCTGTGCCGCCGAAGCCGCCGTATTGCTTGGGGATCGTGCGTGCAGCATAGCCGTGCTCGATCAGCAGCCGCTGCCACGCGCGCGTCTCTTCATTGAAGCCGAAATTCCGCGGGGCGCGCGCGCCAAACTCCTTGGCGAACGCGCGCACCTCGTCGCGGAATGCTTCGTATTCGGGCGAGTAGGAGAGATCCATATCAAAAACTCGCTGTCATCCCGGATATCTCGCGCGGCGAGATAGTCCGGGACCCATTGTGACATGTCTCGATGGGTCACGGCACTCGCTACGCTCGGCCGGGATGACAATAATAGCTAGAGTCGCTCGACGATCGTCACGTTGGCGAGCCCGCCGCCTTCGCACATCGTCTGCAGGCCGTAGCGCTTGTTCTCCTGATGCAGCGCGTTGACCAGCGTCGTCATCAGCTTGGTGCCGGAGGCGCCGAGCGGATGGCCGAGCGCGATGGCGCCGCCATGGATGTTCAGCTTCTTCGGATCGGCGTCGTTGTATTGCAGCCATGCGGTCGGCACCGACGCGAACGCCTCGTTCACTTCATAGAGATCGATGTCGCCGATCTTCATGCCGGCCTTCTCCAGCGCCTTCTTGGTTGCGGGCAGGGGAGCCTCCAGCATGATCACCGGATCGCCGCCGATCACGGTCATCTGATGGATGCGCGCGAGCGGCTTCAGGCCCAATTCCTTGAGCGCTTTCTCATTCACGATCATCACGCCCGATGCCCCGTCGCAAATCTGCGAAGAGGTCGCCGCAGTGATCGCGCCGCCTTCTTTCAACAGCTTTACGCCTCTCATGCCGTCGAGGCTGACATCGAAGCGGATGCCTTCATCGACTGTGTGCTCGGCCTTGCTGCCGTCTTCGAGCGCGATTTCCAACGGTACGATTTCGTTCTTGAACTTGCCACCCTGCGTCGCCGCAATCGCCTTTTGATGGCTGTTGTAGCCGTATTCGTCGAGCTGATCCTTGGTGAGCTTGTACTTCTCCGCCATCATCTCGGCGCCCATGAATTGGGAAAACTGAATGCCGGGATATTTCTTCTGCAACTCCGGGCTCATGTACGTGCCGAAGCCTTCCTTCGCCGCGAGCGTCGCGGACAGGCCCATCGGCACGCGCGTCATGCTTTCGATGCCCATCGCGATCACGACATCCATCGCGCCCGACATCACGGCCTGTGCCGCGAAGTGCAGCGACTGCTGCGACGAACCGCACTGACGGTCCACGCTGGTCGCCGGAACACTTTCCGGCAGACGCGATGCCATCACCGCGTTGCGCGCGACGTTCACCGCCTGTTGGCCGACCTGCATCACGCAGCCGCAGATCACGTCCTCGACTTTTGCCGGGTCCACGCCGCTGCGGTCGAGCAGCGAGTCGATCACCTTCGCGCCCAGATCGACCGGGTGCCAGTCCTTGAGCTTGCCGCCTTTTTTTCCACCCGCCGTGCGCGCCGTTGCGACGATGTATGCTTCAGCCATGTTCGTCTCCATTCCCTTGAATAGCGTTGGCGGTCATTATCACCCGCGTCGCGAATGCAACAAGCGCGGCGTTTGAAACTGCCGTAAGGTAACTGGCCGCGCGCGCTGGGAGATTTGCTTGAAAAAGGTTGCCGACCAGAAACCTGCGACAATTGCGGCGCAAAGTCTCGGCTGGATCGACGAGAACACACGCGCGGTCAGCCCGCCGCTGCATGCGTCTTCGACCTACATCCGCGATCCCGACAACCAGTATCGTTCCGGCCGCGATTATATCCGCGCCGATAACCCTGCCTTCGATCAGCCGGAAGCCGTGCTTGCCGCGTTGGAAAGCGGTGCAGGTGCGATGCTCTATGCGTCGGGGATGGCGGCGGCGACATCGGTGTTCCTGGCGCTCAAGCCCGGCGACCATGTTGTCGCGCCCAAGGTGATGTATTGGGGTCTGCGCAACTGGTTGATGACATACGCGACAGCGTGGGGCCTCCAGGTCGAACTCGTGGATATGGGCGACCTTGCCGCCGTGAAATCTGCGATGCGCAAGAGCGAAACCAAACTTGTGTGGCTGGAGTCCCCCGCCAATCCGCTTTGGGGCATCACCGATCTAGCGGGCGTGACGGAGATCGCGCATGCAGCGGGCGCGCGCGTCGCTGCGGATTCGACGGTTGCGACACCTGTACTGACGCGGCCGCTGGAACTCGGCGTCGATCTGGTGATGCATTCGGCGACGAAATATCTGAACGGCCATTCCGACATCGTCGCTGGCGCGCTGGTGACGCGCGAAGACGACGAATTCTGGCAGCGGCTCAAGATGCTGCGGGCGCAGATGGGCGCAACGCTGGGCTCGTTCGAGTCGTGGCTGCTGTTGCGTGGAATGCGCACGCTCTATCCACGCGTGAAAGCATCTTGTGCAAACGCAATGGCGCTGGCCGAGCGGTTGTCGGCAAACCCTTATGTCTCCGAAGTTCTTTATCCGGGTCTCGCGAACTTCCCCGGTCACGACATGGCGGCGAAACAGATGAGCGGCGGGTTCGGCGGGATGCTGTCCATCCGCGTTAAAGGTGGTGAGGCTGCGGCTATCGCGACGGCGGCGCATGTCCAAATCTGGAAACGCGCGACGTCTCTCGGTGGCACGGAAAGCCTGATCGAACACCGCGCTTCGGTCGAAGGACCAAGCTCGCCCTGTCCCCCGGATCTGTTGCGGCTCTCGGCGGGGATTGAAGATGCCGAAGACTTGATCGCCGATCTGGAGCAGGCGTTGGCTGGCACCCACAAATAAAACTTGTCATCCCGGCCGAGCATAGCGAGTGCCGGGACCCACCGTGACATGTCTCGATGGGTCCCGGACTGGCGCTCCGCGCCATCCGGGATGACAATTGTGTTTAAGCCGCCCGGCGGTTGTTGTTGCGATTGCCGCCGTTGCTGCCACCGCCATTGCGCTTGCCGCGATGGAACGGGCGCTTCTTTGCGTAATCGCGAACCGGCGCTGCAGGCTTGCCGAGCGAAACGATTGCGGGCTCTTCGCCGACGACGGTGATCTTGCGCTTCACCAGACGCTCGATGTCGCGCAGGTAGCCGCGCTCGTCGGGGGCGCAGAACGAGATCGCGATGCCTTCGGCACCCGCACGCGCTGTGCGGCCGATGCGGTGGACATAGCTCTCCGGCTCGTTCGGCAGCTCGAAATTCACGACATGGGTAATGCCGTCGACGTCGATGCCACGGGCCGCGATGTCGGTGGCGACGAGAAGGCGCGCGCGGCCGGAGCGGAAATTCTCCATCGCCCGCTGACGCGCGTTCTGCGACTTGTTGCCGTGGATCGCATCCGCCGGAATGCCAGCTTTCTCCAGATGCTCGACGACTTTGTTGGCGCCGTGCTTGGTGCGGGTGAACACGATCACGCGCGCAAGCTTGGGATCGTGCAGCAGATCGACCAGTAGCTTGCGCTTGTCCTGAGTCTGGACGTGGAACAGGCGCTGTTCGATTCGGTCGGCGGTGACGGTCTGCGGCGCCACGTCGATGCGCACGGGATCCTTTAGCATCTCATGCGCCAGATGCACGACGTCCTCCGGCATGGTCGCCGAGAACAGCATCGACTGGCGTGCCTTCGGCAGCGCCTGCACGATACGGCGCACGTCGCGGATGAAGCCCATGTCGAGCATGCGGTCGGCCTCATCGACGACGAGCATCGATACCTGGTCGAGGCGGATCGCCCTCTGCTTGACGAGATCGAGCAGGCGGCCCGGCGTGGCGATCAGGATATCGACACCATTGCGCATCGTGTGAATCTGGCCATGGGAGCTGACGCCGCCCATCACGATGGCCTGGCGATAGCCGTACGGCTTTCCATAGACCTTGAGGCTTTCGCTGATCTGGATCGCGAGTTCGCGCGTCGGGGCGAGGATCAGCGCCCGCGTGCCGTTTGGCGCAGGCGGCTTGCGGTCCACTGCGAGGCGCTGCAGCAGCGGCAGTCCGAAGGCCGCGGTCTTGCCGGTTCCGGTCTGTGCGATGCCGAGCACGTCGCGGCCGCTCAGGATCAGGGGGATCGTCTGCGATTGAATGGGGGTAGGCTGGGTGTAGTTCTCGGTTTCAAGAACGCGAAGAAGAGCCTCGGAAAGCCCGAGGGCGGAAAACGCAGGTACAGTCACTTTAAGTCCTTAAATATGCACGGGCGCGCGCGGAATGCGCACGCTGAACGGCATGTTGCCGTCTTCCACGCACATCTGGAGGGAACGGTAGGTTTCGATAAAACCGCGATGTCGAGCGCAAAACCCGTTCGGGTGGGCGCCTTGTGCGACCGCGGAGAATTGCACCGTATATCGCCGCCGCCTAAGAATATGTCAACAGGATGGGACGAATTGCATGGCTGGCGATACTTTCGGGTTTCTAACAGACCAGAACACGCTGTTTGCCGTCGTTCTGGGCGCGATCCTCGCAACAATCGGCGGTTTCGTTGCGACCGGGATCGAGCGCTTTCTGGATCGCCGCGAGAAGGAACAGAACGCGGCACTGTTCTTCGGTGAGATATTGTCGTCGCTCGCGATCATCCTGCGCTTCGCCGACGAGACCAAGAAGATCGGCGACCCTTACGGCCCAATCACGATGCGGATGCTGATTTCGGCGCGCAACGAGCTCGACATCTACGACCGAAACCGTGAGCAGGTGTTCAGCATCCGCGACAGCGATCTGCGCGCGCGGCTGCAGACTTTGCTGATCCGCATCTCCATGCCCATCGACGGCATCATCGACGGAACGGATGAACTGAAAGGGCTGCGCGAAAAGCTCCGAGGTGAGCGCGATCCCGAAGAACGCGCCGACCTCGAAGCGCTCATCGCCACCGGCGAGACACGGCGCGAAGCCGGTTATCAGTTCATCATCGACAGAGCGGCCGAACTGAAAGGCGTGATCGACGGGCTTGGTCCCATCGCCAGGACCTCGTTCGACCGCATCGACCGCGTGGTGCGAAGCTAGCGCGTGCCCCATGCATTGTTGCTGCGGTCGCGGTCCGGCAGTGCGTGATCGGGATCGGCGACGACCGACACCACGGGGCGATCGCCGCCGAGCGGAACGATGGCGCCGGTCCTGCGCATCCAGGCTTCGACAGGCACTGCCACGCGCATCGTGTGCCCATCGTCGTAGCGCACGGCAAGCGTCACCGGGAACACCATCGTGTCGCGGTTCTCCAGAGTGATCGTCGCGCCGTTCTTCCAGCCGCCTTTCGCAGGCGTCACGCTTGTGACCGCGACGTCGTAAGTGCCGGTCGAAAAATACCATTCGCGCCAGAACCAGGAGAGGTCTTCGCCGCCAGCGCTCTCCATCGCGCGGAAGAAATCCGAGGGCGAAGGATGCTTGTACGCCCAGTCTCGAATGAACTTCCGGAACGCGTAGTCGAAGCGGTCCGGTCCCAGAATCGTGTCGCGCAACAGCACCATTCCGAACGCCGACTTATAGTAGGAGACATAGTGGCGGTAATCCTCGATCACCTGATCGCCGGCGGTCAGCATGACCGGCGCCTTGGGATCGGCAAGCAGTGCGACAAGGCCGTCGGCGGGATGCGCCGATTTCGGTGCGAATTCGGCATCCCGTTTCGGGCCGTAGATTCCGTGGTTGAAGTCCTCGCTTTCGAACACGTCGATGAAGGTGTTGAAGCCCTCGTCCATCCACGGGTCGCGGCGCTCATTGAACCCGACGGTCATCGGAAACCAGCTATGCCCGATCTCGTGCGCGGTCAGCCAGAACAGGTCCTTGCCTGTCGTCGTCATGCCGTCGAACACGAGTGCCGGATATTCCATGCCGCCGACCGGTCCGCCGACGGCCACGGCGTTCGGCCACGCAAACGGATACCAGCGGCGGGAGAAGTTCTCGACCGAGTCTTTCATGTATTCGGTGGAATGGCTCCATCCATCCGGTTTTGCCGCAGCCTCCGCCGGATAGACCGATTGCGCCAGCGCGGTCTTGCCGCCGGGCAGGTTGATGCGCGCCGCGTCCCACACGAACGCCTTGCTCGCGCCGAACGCCACGTCGCGCGTGTTCGCCATCTTGAAATGCCAGGTCAGCGTGCCGCCCTGTTTCGGGCGCGACGCCGGATCGTTCACCTCTGCAGCGGTGCGGATCATCACAGTCTTGTCGCTGCTGCGCGCCTGTGACAGGCGATCCAACTGCGTCTTGGTGAGAACCTCTTCGGGATTGACGAGTTCGCCGGAGCCCGCGACCAGCATGTCCGACGGCACCGTCACGCTGTAATCGATGTCGCCGTAGTCGAGATAAAACTCGGACACGAGATAGGGCAGCGTGTCCCATCCGCGCAGATCGTCGTACACCGCCATGCGCGGAAACCATTGCGCGATGTCGTAGATCTCGCCGTTCTTCGACGGCACATGCGCGGTGCGCCCGCCGGACTTGCCCGGCACGACATAATGATAGCGGATATGGATCGCGATTTGGCTGTGCGCTTTTAACGGCTGCGCGAGCCGAAGCTGCCCGCGCGTGTCGCTGACGACGGTGGCAGTCCTGGCGCCGTTCGCTTCCACGCTGTCGAACACATAGCCCTCCGTCGGCTTTCGGTTGGCCATGCCGAATGCAAATGTGCCGCGCGAATTCGGGCGGTAGATGTTCTGATCGAGCTGAAGCCAGAGATAATCGAGATCGTTCGGGCTGTTGTTGGTGTAGGCGATGATTTCGTCCGCGCTCAGCACGTTGCTTGCGGGGTCGAGCGTCGCATCGATCTTGTAATCCGCGCGGGTTCTGCCAATAGGTCGCGCCCGGCGTGCCGTCGGCCGCGCGGGCTGTGCTTGCCGGATCGGGGAAGACCTGCCGCGCGAAGGTCTTCAAAGGATCGTAAGCGGTGCGGGGCGCTGCTGGTGCTTGCGCCTGTGGTTTCGATGCGGGTTTGCAGCCGGCAACCGCCGCCATCGCCAGTATTGCCGTCAGTCCGATCTTGATCTTGCCCATGTGGCCCCGCTTGCAGACCTCGCAGAAAAGTAGGTTTCGCACGTTCCCGCAAGCAGGCGGCCTTTAAACTCCCGCAATATGCAGGCCGTTTACCTGCCGCCCCAGCTTGTCCACCAGCAAAGAAAAACTCGCGCGCTCGGCAGGGGTGAGGGCCGCGAGCAACACCGATTCCAGATGCAGCGCCAGAGGCACGATCTCGTCATAGATCGTGGTGCCCTGGCGCGTGAGGGAAAGCCGAGAGACGCGGCCGTCCTTTTCATCGCCCACGCGTGCAATGCGCTTTGTGCGCAGGAGAGAGGCAACCGCGCGGCTGACCTGCACCTTGTCCATCGCTGTGCGAGCGGCCACTTCGCTGGCGGAGAGGCCCGGCGTCTGGCCCAGCACCGCCATCACGCGCCATTCGGGGATCGATAGGCCGAACCGCTCGGAATAATGCCGCGCGATCGCGTCCGAAACGCGGTTCGACAGCACCGACAATTTGTACGGCACGAAATGATCGAGATCGAGCCGGTCGGTTGTTTCTTGGCTTGCGGCCAATCCCTTTTTCGTCATGGCCGGGCTTGTCCCGGCCATCCAAGATCATTGTGCTGCATCGAGATCATGGATGGCCGCCACGAGGGCGGCCATGACAACAAGGAGAAAGTAACGGAGTTATTCCGCATCGGGCTGGTTCTTGGGCAGCGCGGCGTCGAATGCGGGATGCGTGAGTGCATGCGCCTCTATTCGCGCGATGGTCGGCCAGCGCGCGATGTCGAGATTTACGCGCCGCGCATTCGCGACCTGCGGGATCAGGCAGATATCCGCAATCGTCGGCGTGTCGCCATGACAGAACGCGCCGGTCTCCGTGTCGCGCGCGAGCGTTGTTTCGAGCGCGTCGAAGCCGATCTCGATCCAGTGACGCTGCCACGCGAAAATCTCCTCGTCGCTCTTTGCGTATTCGCGCTTGAGAAAACGCCCGACGCGCAGATTGTTCACCGGGTGAATATCGCAGGCGACCGCGTAGGCGAGCGCACGGGCACGGGCGCGGCCAAAAGCATCCTTCGGCAATAGCGGCGGTTCGGGATGGATCTCATCCAGATACTCGATGATCGCCAGCGATTGCGTGATCGTGTGACCGTCATGGATGAGAGCGGGGATCAACTCCAGCGGATTGAGCGTTTTGTATTCCGCGGTGTGCTGCTGTCCCCCGTCTTTGAGCAAATGGATAAAGCGCAGCTCCGGCTTGATGCCTTTCAGGTTCAACGCAATGCGCGCGCGGAACGCAGCCGAGGAACGGAAATAGCCGTAGAGGATAAAGTCACTCATATTTCGCGACCTGCTGGTCGATGGCGCCGAACAGCGATTTGCCGTCGAGGTCGAACATCTCGATCCGGATGTGGTCGCCGAATTTCATGAAAGGCGTCGCCGGTTTCCCGCTTTCGATGGTCTCCAGCGTGCGCTTCTCGGCGAGACAGGCAGAGCCCACGTCGCCGCTCTTGTTCGACACGGTGCCGGAGCCGACGACGGAGCCCGCGACCAGTGCGCGGGTCTTCGCTGCATGTTCGATCAATTGTGCGAAGGAGAACGTCATGTCCACGCCGGCATTCGGATGACCGAAGTCGGTTCCGTTATAAGTAACCTGCAACGGCAGGTGGACTTTGGCGTCCTTCCACGCTTCGGTCAGTTCGTCGGGCGTGATCGCGACGGGCGAGAACGCGCTTGCAGGCTTGGACTGGAAGAAACCGAAATTCTTGGCCAACTCTGCCGGAATCAGATTGCGCAGCGAGACATCGTTCACCAGCATCAGCAGCTTGATGTGTTTATCGGCGGCGCCCGCCTTCGTGCCCATCGGCACGTCGTCGATGATGACCGCAACCTCCGCTTCGAAATCGATACCCCAGGCTTCGTCGGCGGCGAGGATCGGATCGCATGGCCCGATGAATGAATCAGACCCGCCTTGATACATCAGCGGATCGGTCCAGAAGCTCGGCGGCATCTCAGCGCCGCGCGCCTTGCGCACCAGCTCGACATGCGTGACATAGGCCGAGCCGTCGGCCCATTGGTACGCACGGGGCAGGGGCGAGGCGCACGCTTTCGGATCGAACGGCTTTTCCCCCGCGACCGGGCCTTCGTTCATCAGGTCGTAGACGCGCATCAGCCGCGGCGCGGCTTCGTGCCAGTGATCCACCGCATGTTGCAGCGTGGGCGCGATGTGTCCGGCGCTGACGTAGCGTGTCAGATCGCGCGACACGACGACGAGCGCACCATCGCGCCCGGATTTCAACGAGGCGAGTTTCATGCAAGAACCTTTTCCATGAGGGGATTCTGAAGTGGTGGCGCAGCAGGGCCGGTTTCCCGGGCCCAGGCGATTGCGTCGTCGAGAGCGCTGTCGAGTTTCCTGCGCATCGCGTCGTGCTCGCTGCGGCGATGCTCCGCGTTGAAAGCCTCTTCCGGGCGCTTTGCGTTCCGTGAGAACGTCGCGCCGCGTACAACGCTTTCGACGTGCCCTGCACCAAGTCGAAGCTCGAAAAACTCGTCCAGCCTGGCAAGCGTTTCTTCGGGATTGGCGAGGAGGATTTCGCAATCGAGCGATTGTGCGCGATTGCCCATCAGGCTCCAATTCGCATGAAATTCGGCGATCTGTGCATGCCAAAGAAGGGCAGCGAGTTTCAGTTCGGAAAGAGTGTCTGCGTGGAGGCTCCCCCACTGCGCGCCATTGCGCGCCAGGACGCTCAGCATATCTCTCGCATATCGTTTGCCTTGCTCTCCCAACTTCGCGACCGACATCACAAAGCTTTCGCAGCTCGAAAAAAGAAAAAGATGCCGTGCCTGCGGTAGCAGAGCCATTTCGGGCAGCAAATGGTTCGCCGCTGGTGCCGGTTTCAGCACGATCACCATGCCCGGCTCGAAACGGCGGGTCAGCAGATGCAAGGCGATGCGCGGAAGCGTGCCGAGCGCCGGAAAGCGTGTGAGCGCTGCCGTCCGCTTCGCGTCGGCGACGTCCACCATCAACTGCGGTTCGCAGAGCGAAAGGCTTCGCCCATCGGCATTCAGCGTTTTTGCCAGCAGCGTCGAGCAGCAGAAGCCAGTATGCCAGATGAAGCGCGGCGCCGGAGCGTTATCTCTTTTTGCCAGAAGAGCCGAGGCCGAAGAGACGGATACGCGCGCGCGCTCCATGCCTTCCCGCTTCCAGCGCCAGTCGAGAAAAGCCTGCGCCGCGAGATCGGCGCTTGTCGTTCGCACGAAACTCAGCGAGGCGGTTGCGGCATCGAAACCGTCTGGAAACCAGTGCGGATCGTTCAGCAGAGCCGCGGTCGAATTTGCCGGCGCGTCCATCGCGATCTATTTCGGCATCCAGCTTCTGACGTAACCGTGGTCTTCTTGCGCTTCGGCGGCGGCGGTCATCTCCAGCGGATCGCGCGCGTCGATCATCACCGCGACTTCGTCGGTCATGGTCTTGGTGGCTTTGGCGCCTGCAGCAAACGCTTTGGGATGCGGGCCGTGCGTGAAGCCGTTCGGATGCCACGTCACCATGCCGGGATGGATGTTGTCGCGGCTGAAGAATTCGCCCTGATGATAGAAGATCACTTCGTCGTAATCGTCATTGGAATGATAGAACGGTACTTTCAGCGCGCCGGGATCGCTTTCGATCGGACGCGGCACGAAGGTGCAGACCACGAAGCGGTCCGCGACAAAGGTCGAGTGCACGCTCGGCGGAATGTGATAGCGGTGGCTCATGATCGGGCGGATGTCGCGCCAGTTGAGCTTGAGTGCGGTGAGATTGCCCTTCCAGCCGACGGCATCGAGCGGCGAATGCGGATAGGTGATGGTGGAGACCGCGTTGCGCCGCTTCACGCGCACTTTCCAGTCGCGTTTTACGGTCGCCTGGGTCTCGAACGCATCGTCGATCTTCGGCGTGTCGAGCGCCGCGGGATCGAAGAACGCATGCGGGCCCAGAATGCCACGCTCTGGCAGCTTGAATGCGCTGTTGGTCGCTTCGATCACCAGCGAGATCGTCGGCGACTTCGGCGTCAGCCGCCACATCGTGCCGCGTGGCAACAAAACATAATCGCCATCGCGATAGGTCATGTGACCGAAATCGCAGAACAGATCGCCGTCACCTTCGTGGATGAACAGCAGCACGTCGCCATCGGCATTGCGCACCAGATGCGGCATCGCGTCGGGCAGTTTCCAGATGCCGAACTGGCAGGAATTGTTGGATAGCAGCGTGACCTGCTTGAACGGCTCGTTCGCGGTTTCTGCCGCTTTCTTGGCATCGAATGCGCGCGGTGCGAGCGGGCCTTCGAAATCGCTCCAGCCTGTCGGCGGATTGCGATGATAGATATGCGTCGCAGGCCCGAAGAAACCGTCGCGCCCGATCTCGCGTTCGAACGTGCCTTCTGGCAGGTCGGTGTGCGCCTGCCGCGAGGCTTTGCCTTCGACGCGCGGAAATTCGATCCAGCCCTTGCTCATGCTGCGCTCGTTTCTTTCAGCACGCCGCGACGGATCTGGTCGAGTTCGATGCTTTCGAACAGCGCCTTGAAGTTGCCCTCGCCGAAGCCCTGATTGCCCTTGCGCTGGATGATCTCGAAGAAGATCGGGCCGATGGCGTTTTTGGTGAATATCTGCAGCAGCAGGCCGATGTCTTCGTCCATCGCGCCGTCCATCAGGATGCGGTCGCGTTGCAGGCGCGGCACGTCTTCGCCATGGCCTTTGATGCGGTTGTCGAGACGCTCGTAATAGGTCTCGGGCGTGTCCTGGAATTCGATGCCGGTGGTGCGCAGTGATTCCACCGCGTCATAGATGCGGTCAGTGGCGAGGGCGATGTGCTGAATGCCTTCGCCCTGATACTCGACCAGATATTCGTGGATCTGCGATTTGTCGTCGGAGCTTTCGTTGATCGGGATGCGGATGTTGCCGTCCGGGCTCGTCATCGCGCGGCTCTTGAGGCCCGTCAGTTTGCCCTCGATGTCGAAGTAACGGATTTCGCGGAAGTTGAAGAGCTTCTCATAGAAGCCCGCCCATTGATCCATGTTGCCGCGGAAGACGTTGTGGGTGACGTGATCGATATAGGTCAGGCCCGCGCCTTCATGCGCGAAGCCTTTGTCAGGATCGGTCTGCACGAAATCAACGTCGTAGATCGAATGTTCGCCATAACGGTCGACAAGATAGATCGCGCTGCCACCGATACCTTCGATGGCCGGGATGTTCAGTTCCATCGGGCCAACCTGATTCTCGAACGGCTTGGCGCCGAGTTCGAGAAGCTTTTTATAAGCGAAAGGCGCATCCTTCACGCGGAATGCCATCGCGCACGCGCTCGGCCCATGGGCTTTGGCGAAACGCGAACCGTGGCTGCCGGCTTCTGCGTTGACGACGAAGTTGGTTTCGCCCTGACGGTAAAGCGTCACGTCTTTCGAGCGGTGCTTGCCGACGGCGCGAAAGCCCATCTGCTCGAAGAATTTGCGAAGCGCCGCAGTGTCGGGCGCGGTGTATTCGACGAATTCGAAACCGTCGGTGCCGATCGGGTTGTCCCAAAGATTTTGCGTGATGTGCGTCATGGGTTGGTTTCCGGAAAAAGCGAGATAGTTTCATATGAAACTATATGCCGGTCAAGATTTTTGCGGGACGAATCTGTGCATCGTCCCGTTACGGCTCAACACGCCGACGATAGGAAGATGCACGCATCCTGCGGAAAAGTTTCCGGCTGGATCGATGCCTGCCGCAAATGCACGCATTCCTGCGTGGTGCTGGCGAACTAACCTGCCTTCAAAAGCTTGATGCGCACACGATGGCCAACGGCCTCGGCATATTTCTGAAGAGAGGTCGTGGACGGCATTTTGCGGCCGCTTTCCATCCGTGCCACGGCAGACTGAGAGGTCCCCATGCGCCGCGCAACCTGCTCTTGGCTAAGTTTCGCCTTCGCCCTGGCTTTGATCAGTTCTCCGGCGAGCGCGAACTCCTCCTCGAGTGCGTCATACTCTTTTTTGAAAGCCGGGTTTCGGAGCATTTCCTTCTGAATGCTTCGAAGCTTCTCATTCCTTTATCTCCTTCATGCGCGAAGCCGCGATCTCAAGCTCGCGTTGTGGTGTCTTTTCAGTTTTCTTCACGAAAAGTGCGTAACACGATCACGCGTTGGCCACTGGCCGTCACATAAAGCGAGCGCGCAATACCATCCCCTACCTTTCAAGCGCATTTCCCAAAGCTTGCCAGTCAAATGCTTTACTTGAGGCTCGCGTAACGCAAGCAGGCCGAATTCGACAATCATGTCAGAGATGCGGGTAAATCGCGCAGACATGTCCAAGGGAAGCGCTTTCACTTCTGCCCTCGCTGCATCATTCACAAAACTGACAGACCAACTCATTTCTGATATATATCAGAAATGATATGACCGTCAACTACAGCCGGGTAACTCGCCACGAACTTCGCGGCGACTGGACCGATGAGCTGGTTGCCGTTCACGCTCTGCAATACGGGATGCTCGACATCGGCATAGAGCGACCAGGTGCCGAAATCCGCCTTGATGCCCGGCGAGATCAGCAGGCGCTCATACCCCGTGTTGCCGGTTGTCGCCCGCCGCGCCGCCGTCGCGCCCGCGATACGACGCGATGAGCTGGAACAGCGGCGAGATCTGCGCAGTGCCGATGGTCCAGCCTTGCCACGACACGCCCACCGCGCCGTTGAGTTCGCTGCCCGGCGTGTACTGATTGCTGGGTCGAGATTTCATGCTGCCACATGATCTGCGCGTAGTAGTTCCATGCGCCGTCGATGACACAGGGCCGGTGTGATAGGCGCCGAGCAGAAGGTCGGTCGAGCCCGATCCGATCTCCACATCGGAATCGAAATTGGGATAGGTGGAATCGCCGGTCGGCAGCTTCAGGCCCGCGATGATGCCGGTGGACATGTCGCTGGAAAGGCCGGTTGTAGTTCGCCATCACGCGCACGTCGCCGATCGACGTGTGATCGAATTCCTCCGGCGTGCCGCTATCGGCGGTGAGGAAACCGCGATGCGTCATCGGCAACTCGACCATCACGCCCCAATCGTCGTTGAACATATATTCGCCGCCGGCGACGAAGAAGTCGGAGCGGGATTTTCTTGTCGTCGTTGTTGGCGCCGGGCGCGGAATGGCCGCCGCTCCAGTTCGTCGTCTGATTGAGGAAGTCGTATTCGAGGAAGATCTGGCCGCCGGACCGGAGGGCAGAAGCGATGCCGTGCCGACATCGAAGATCGCGCAACCGCAGGCGCACGCAAAGGGCGGTGGACGGAAGGGGCAGTAAGCGCCAGCGCGGCAAGCGCGGGCTTGAGCGAAATGTTCAGCATGATTGTCTCTCGAAACGGATACGCACAGATGGGCGTGAAGGATCACACGGCGAAATCGTCGTTCAGGGCGAGAGTGGGTGGGGGCCCGCGCGGTGTTGGGCCGGAAGATCGCATTCGCAGCGGGCGCATCACGCAAGATCGCGAAGAAAATCGGCGCCGCGATGTTCGACGGCGCGATGGACACGCCATCGGCCCGCGGCGGCGACAAGGGTGCAGCCGCGGCGAACACGCAGGGCGCGCCCGCGCGGTCGTGATCGGAAGACGGCACGTGTTTGACTGGCGCCTGATGCAACGGCCCATCTATCGTGCAGATGACGAAGGGCGAGGCGTTGGCGCCGGTGATCGCGGCCGGCATCCATCCCGCGGGCAAAAGCGCGCGCAGGATCATCGCCAGAAGGGCGATCTGTAACGCCGCGGGTTTGAGAATTGTTCTCACACCGCGGGTTTTGGCGCAGGCCGGAAGCGAGGTCAACTCTCAGGTTCGGGCTCGCCGCCGGCATGACCGGTGGCGGAAATGGCGACCGGCATCGCAATCCGTCGGCGGCTCCAGGCACAGGGCAAGGCCACAACGCCGAAGCCCCGGAGGGGCTATTTCCGGGGCTTCGTGGGTGTCTTTAAGATTCGCTAGAGGCTTGCGAAGAGCAGAGGCCCATAAGAAGGCCAAATAAAGGCAGGTGGCCTGTGTCGCGCGAAATTCATTTTTCCTTTGCAGGGCTTGGTCTTGGCGAACCCGGTCAAAGTCCACGCTGCCTGCCGAGCCGGAATCGTCGTAAGCGTTTCGGAAGATATTTCCTTTGACGAACCCAGCGCAAATTACGGCTAGTTCCCGTTATCGTCACCTTGTCGTACATCGTGTAGTTGATCTCCCAATCGTAAATGCTCGACCCGGCAGCGCTATAAAGCGCCTTGGTCTGAAACGACGTGCTGGCCTTGACTGACATCGGTACTCTGAAGTGACGATCGGATTGTATCTTGAGAGTATGCGATGCACCGAGGGCCGCGCTTCTACCTTATCGATGAACGAACACAGGCGCGGGTTGGCGATTCCAGAAATCGCCATCAATCCCTGAAAGGTTATGATGCAGCCGTGAGAGCCTTTGCATTCAAGGATCGTCGGCTTGTCTATATCCGTCGATACAGCCTGAAGGGCTAAAGGCCCCTTCCCCGAGTGAATGACGACAGTGATTCCCTGGCTGGAGAAATGCTTGGGAGGGTCTTCTCTGTCACTCTCGGCGGCCTGAGCGGCGGATATATATGCAATGCCTATCACGCAGAGTCTGGCGAGAAATAGTGTGTCAAGGTCCCTCCTTCGCCGGTATCATCTTCGATCCTTCCTGGCTTGCCTCGTTCGCGCCCTTCGTCGCTGCGAATTTGGGATGCACCATACATGGGAATGAGCACTGCGCGTGCGATTTTGCAGCCGTACCTGCATCTGGGACGAAACCATTCGGCGGGGTGTTCGTCTGGCCCCTAGTCTTTTATCGGCATTCACAAACGCCCGGAAAAACCGCCGTCCGATTGCTTATCTAACAGCGCCAAAGCCGTGGTAGAATGCGCGTATGGAGAGTTGTGACCAAAGCGCGAAGCCAATCATTCGCCGCCGGAATGCGGGCAAGGGGGAAATCCCCTCTGTCATTCCGGCGAATACGTCTAATGCCGGTGCGGCGCGCGAGGCAGCGCCGAATGCTGCGCGCCGCCTCGGCGTCGTTTCGCTTTCGCCGCTGCCGCCAGGGGGAGAGGGGGAGGGGGATGTCGCCAAAATGAAAAACGACTGCTCCGCCGTCCGCGAACCCACAACATCTTGCGATCTGTTTGCATAAGCATCGGCTTCCGCCTTCGCTCTTCGAGCTTCGCCGGACAAGTCGCCGGGCAGGCCCGTTGCATAAGCCGAATGGGGGTACCCCCTCCGGCGTTTCGACGAACAATTTTATTGCCGGGTGTGAGCAACGGAAACCGCAAGGGCGCGGGCGCGCCACGTGGCAACCGCAATGCGCAGACGCATGGTTGTCGTAGCGCAACGTTCGTCGCACGCCGCCGTGCCGCGCGCGATCTGATCCGCGCCTCCAAGGAAATGGCGAAGTGGATGAGCGTGATGGTCGATGCGGGCGTCGATCCCAATGCGCACCCCGAATTGTTCGAAGCGTTGGCCGCGCAGTCCCACCTGTCGTTACGGAAGCTCGAAGACACGCGAATTGCCAAAGAACTGACAAACGATCAGAATTTCCCGGACGAGAGCACGAAAAGTGCCGCATACCGGGAGACGCGCGATGAAATTCACCTGGTTCAACCTGATGCCGTGGCCGTACCTGCCGGACGACTTCCGGGAGAAGAACCGTTCGGTGTGGGTGGACATCGATTCGTCGCTGTTCGATCCGGTGAAGAGCCACGAGGTCTACAACACCTATATGGACCTTCTGGAATATGCCGGAACCTTGGGCTTCGACGGCATCGGCGTGAACGAGCAATCACCAGAAACGGTTATGGCATCATGCCGAGCCCGAACATCATCGCGGCCGGGCTCGCGCGGCGCACGAAGGATGTGGGCCTTGTCGTGCTCGGCAATTCGATCGCGCTCTACAATCCGCCGGTGCGCGTGGGCGGAGGAGGTTCGCGATGCTCGATTGCATTTCGGGCGGGCGGCTGGTCGCGGGCTTTCCTGTCGGCACGTCGATGGACACGAACTTCTGCTATGGCCAGATCCCGGCGCTGACGCGCGAGAAATATGCCGAGGCGCACGATCTTATCCGGCGCGCGTGGAGCGAGCCAAAACCGTTCGCCTTCAACGGCCGCTACAACAAGCCTGCGCCACGTGAACATCTGGCCGCGGCCGATCCAAAATCCGATGCCGGTGCATATTCCGGGCGGCGGTTCGGTCGAGACTTACGACTTCTGCATCGACAACACCTATTCGTATTCATACCTGAGCTTCAGCGGCTATATCCGCGGCAAGGCGCTGATGGACGGCTACTGGAAGCGCGTCGCCGAGCGTAACGCGCCGGACACCTCGCCCTATCGCGCCGGTTTCGCGCAGACGATTTTGGTTGCCGATACCGACGAAGAGGCCGAGCGGCTTTATTCGAAACACGTCTCGTATTTCTACAATCGCTGCCTGCATGTGTTCGCGGGCTTTGCCGATGCGCCGGGCTATCGCACGATCAAGACGATCCAGACCGGCGCGCTGTCGCAATACGCGCCGGTGAAAGGCTGGGGCGAAATTACCTGGAAGGAGCTGACCGAAGGCGGCCACGTCATCGCCGGTTCGCCGGAGACGGTTCGTCAGCGCATGGAAGAGTTGATCAAGTCGCTGCGCGTCGGAAACATCTTCTGCCTCATGCACGTCGGCGACATGCCGAAAGAGAAGTGCATGTACTCGACCAAGCTGTTCGCCGAGAAGGTGATGCCGAAGCTGCGCGGCCTGTTCCCCGAATACGCCGACGACGGCCGCTTCTGGGTGCCACCCGATCAAGCAAGCAGGTGACGCCGGGTTCGCTCCCGCGTGAAGCGATGGCTGCGGAGTGATGATGGTGCTTTGCACTACTTCAATCGTCATGGCCGCCCTTGTGGCGGCCATCCATACGCGCCGTGATGCAGTGAGATCATGGATGGCCGGGACAAGCCCGGCCATGACGAGTTTGGAAGGGCAGTGAATATGGAATTGAAAACCATCCAGACTCAACACGTTCCAGTTCGCTACTATGAAGGCGGCAACGGCGCGCCGCTCGTCTTCCTGCATGGCGCGGGTGGATTGGAAGCAAAGGATCCGTTTCTAGCCGCGCTGGCGGAGAAATATCATGTGTATGCGCCGCTTCTGCCCGGCTATGGCGACAGTGAGGAATGCGGCGAGCTGCGCGATATGCTCGACATCACCTTGCACACGCTCGATGTTGTCGATGCGCTGGGCCTGAATGATCCGATCCTCTGCGGCCACTCGATGGGCGGCATGATCGCGGCAGAGATGGCGGCGCTGGACAATCACCGCTTCTCGCGTCTCGCGCTCATCGCACCGGCAGGATTGTGGCTCGACGATCATCCGATCCCCGACATCTTCTCGCTGGTGCCATACGAATATCCGCCGCTGCTGTTTCACAATGTGGAAGCGGGCGCCGCGCTGATGACGCAGGGCATGGCGTTCGACGATCCGGAGTGGCTGAAGGGCTTCCTCGTCACCAACGCACGCCAGCTCGGCATGGCCGGCAAGATTCTGTTCCCGGTGCCAGATCGCGGGCTTTCGCAGCGCCTCTATCGCATCCGCGCCAAGACGCTGCTCATCTGGGGCGACAGCGACAGGCTCGTGCCGCCGGTTTACGCGCAGGCGTTCAAGAAAGGCATCACGGGCGCCGAACTCGCTGCGATCCCCGAAGCCGGACATATGGCGATCTGGGAAAAGACCGCTGCCGTGATGGCGGCACTCGAAAGGCTCAAGTGATGGATCACGATCTCATCGTTCGCGGCGGCAACATCGCCGACGGCAAGGGCGGCGCATTGTATGAAGGCGATGTCGCGGTGACGAACGGCAAGATTTCCGCTGTTGGCGAAGTGTCGGGCAAGGGCCGCGAAGAGATCGACGCCAAGGGCAAGCTCGTCACGCCGGGGTTCGTCGACATCCACACGCATTACGACGGCCAGGCGACATGGGACACGCGGCTCGCGCCGTCGAGCTGGCATGGCGTGACGACGGTGGTGATGGGTAATTGCGGCGTCGGCTTCGCACCGGTGCATCAGGGCGATCACGCGCGGCTGATCGAACTGATGGAAGCGTTGAGGACATTCCCGGCGTCGCGCTGCACGAAGGACTCAAGTGGAACTGGGAATCGTTCGGCGATTACCTCGACGCGCTGGAGCAGGTGCCGCACGACATCGATGTCTGCGCGCAGCTCGCGCACGGTGCGTTGCGCGTCTATGTGATGGGTGAGCGCGGCGCGGCCATCGAGCCGGCGAACGACGCCGACATTGCGAAGATGCGTCACCTCACCAAAGAGGCGATGCAGGCCGGCGCCATCGGCTTCACGACCTCGCGCACCATCCTGCATAAAAGCGTTAAAGGCGAACCGACGCCGGGCCTGCGCGCTGAAGAAGCCGAACTGCTCGGCATCGCGATGGGCATTGCAGATGCAGGGCGCGGCGTGATGGAGTTGATCTCCGATTTCGACGCGCCCGATCCGATCACCGAATTCGGCATGCTTCGCCGGTTGGTGGAACGCTCCGGCCGCCCACTGTCATTGTCGCTGGCGCAGGCGGGCTCGTCATCTGACGGCTGGCGCGGGCTGCTCGGCCTGATCGAGCAGGCGTCGAAGGACGGCCTCCCGATCCGCGGCCAGGTTGCGCCGCGTCCCATCGGTCTGCTGCTCGGCCTTCAGGGCACAATCAACCCGTTCATCGCGCATGAGACGTTCGCGGAGATCAAGGACAAGCCGCTGGCCGATAAGGTGCGCATCATGCGCGATCCGTCGTTCCGTGCGCGCATGTTGGCCGAGACCGAGGCCAAGCAATCGCACCCGCTCGCGCGCCGCGTGATGGCATTCGACCGAATCTTCCCGCTCGGCGATCCGCCGAATTACGAGCCGCCGAAAGAGACGTCGCTTGCAGCAATAGCCGCGCGCGTCAACCGCGAAGCGCAAGACATCGCCTACAATATGCTGCTGGAAGACGACGGCCGCGCCTTCCTGTTCCTGCCGTTCGCCAACTACACCGACTTCAATCTCGACGCCTGCCACGACATGATCGCGCATCCCGACACGGTGCAGGGCCTCGGCGACGGCGGCGCGCATGTCGGCATCATCTCGGATGCAAGTTTCGCGACCTATCTGCTCACCCATTGGGGCCGCGACCGCGCCAAGGGCAAGTTCGATCTCGGCTATCTGGTGAAGCGTCAGACCGCCGACACCGCGCGCGCTGTGGGGCTGATGGATCGCGGCGTGATTGCGGTTGGCAAAAAGGGTGACCTCAACATCATCGATTTCGACAAGCTTCAAGTGCAGGCCCCGAAGATGGCCTTCGATCTTCCCGCCGGTGGCAAGCGGTTGTTGCAGGGTGCAAACGGCTACGACGCGACGATCGTTTCGGGCAAGGTCGCCTATCGCAACGGCGAAGCGACGAATGTGCTTGCTGGCAAGTTGGTGAGAGGGCCGCAAGCTTGATGCCCCCACCTTCACCATGGCCGGGCTTGACCCGGCCACCCAGCCAGAGAGCGCCAGCGAGCGAAAAGAAGAAAGTGTTGCACGCGGAGACGCGGAGTGCGCGGAGTTCTCTTTCTTCTCCGCGGCCTTCGCGACCCCGCGCGAGTCTTTTTGCGTCCGCAGACGCGGACGCGCTGGGTGGCCCCCTCAAGGGCGGCCATGGTGAGATTGGGAAGTGTGCATGAAACCTCTCGAAACCCACATAGACTGGACGTCGAAGGACGTCGCCGATCCGTCGGTGTGGACGGTGACGCTCACCGACGCCGACCATCGCGAACTCGATGCGGTGCTGGCGCAGGCGAAATCGGTTTCGAACAATCTGCTCGACATCGGGCGGGAGCATTTTCCGCTCGACGGGCTGGCGCGCAAACTCGAAGGCATCGAGCGTGAGTTGATCGACGGGCGCGGTTTCACGCGTATCTCGGCGCTCGATCACACGCGTTACGGCGACGACGATCTGACGATGCTCTATTGGGGCATCGGGCTGCATCTGGGCGATCCCTGGCCGCAGAACGCCAAGGGCCATGTGATGGGCGATGTGACCGATCAGGGAAAATCGGTCACCGATCCGACGTTTCGCGGCAATGAGCTCGGCCAGATCGCACTAGACTATCACACCGACGGCGCCGACGTGATCGGGCTGATGTGCCTGCGTAAGGCGCGGAGCGGCGGGTTATCCTGCGTCGCCAACGCGGTCGCGATCTACAACGAACTGGTGCGGACGCGGCCCGATCTTGCCGAAGTCCTGTTTGCGCCGCAGCCTTACGACACACGCGGCGAACAGGCGCCAGGCATGAAGCCCTATTACCTTTTCCCGGTGTTCACCGAGCATAAGAAACCGTTTCTTCATACGTTTCATCCCGGCCTATATCCGCGCGTCGCAGCGCCATCCCGATGCGCCGCGCCTGTCGCCGCTTGTCCTCGAAGCGCTTGATACGGTCAGCGCGATGGCGCGCGATCCGAAATACAACGTCTATATGAACCTGCAGCCCGGCGAGATGCAGTTCATCAACAATTACCATGTGCTGCACGGCCGCAGTTCCTATGAGGACGATGCGGCCGCAGGGCAGAAGCGTCATTTCAAGCGTCTATGGCTGGCGACGAACTATCTCGAAGACCGCCCGGCACATTTTCGCAAGAACATCGACAGTCACTGGATCAGGAACCGCTCGGTCAGCAATATCGCGGCTGCAGCGCGCGCTTAAAGAGGAACGGCATGCCCTGGAATTACGGCGATGTTCTGGAATATGTTGCGGCGGTCGTTCCGCCCGCTTCGCCGTTCACCGCGCATGGCGACAAGGTGATGAGTTGGGGCGAGGCGATGCCCCGCATGAACAATCTCGCCCGCGCCATGATCGCGCGTGGCGCGAAGCCGAAGGACAAGGTCGCGTTCTACCTGCGTAACGCCGCCGATATACCGAAGCGCTGGGTGCGTGCTTCCTCGCGCGGCTCACGCATGTGAACATCAATTATCGCTACAAGCCGGATGAGGTGCGCTACATCCTCGACAATTCGGATGCGCAGACGCTGATCTATCATTCCGAATTCCGCGACGCGGTTGTGCAGATCCATAATCAGCTTCCGAAGGTCAAGACGTTCATCGAGGTGAACGGCGCGGAGGTTGCGTCCTTCGCCGAGAACTACGAGACGCTGGCCACGAAGGGCGATGGTTCTCCGCGGGTATCGCGCGTTCGCCTGAAGACGAACTCTTTATCTATACCGGCGGCACGACCGGCATGCCGAAGGGTGTTATCTATCAGCACGGCGATCTGATGCAGCTCTGGCTCAACCGCGTGGAACGGTTGACCGGCTATATGCCGCCGTCGCTTGAGGCGTTCGGCCTGCTTGTGAAGATGACGCCTATCGCGGCCGCGCGTGCTCCCTGCGTGTCCGCAGATGCACGGCACGGGCTTGATGGGCACGCTCACCTGTTTCCTTGGCGGCGGCTGTGTGGTGACGGTCGAAGGCCACAACTTTGATCCCGCCGAGGTCTGGGAGGCTGTCGAGAAACACAAGGTGACGTCGATCTCGGTCGTCGGCGATCCGTTCGCCAAGCCGATGCTGCGCGTGCTGGACGAAGAACCGGGCCGCTACGATCCGTCGGGCCTCACCGGCATGTCGTCCTCCGGCGCGATGTTCACCGAAGAGGTGAAGGACGGACTGATCCGGCATATTCCCACGCTTGTTATCACCGACAGCTTCGCCTCGACGGAAGCGATGGGAATGGGCGTGTCGATGGCGAGCAAGGACGGCCATGTGAAGACGGCGGACTTCCAGCTCACCGAATACGCTATTGTGATCGACGAGAATGACCAACGCGTCGGTCCCGGCGAATCCGGTCTGGTCGCGTTCGGCGGGCCGCAACCGCTCGGCTATTACAAGGACGAGGCGAAGACCGCGAAGACGTTCCGCATTATCGAAGGCAAGCGCTACGTCGTGCCCGGCGATTTCGCCCGCGTGGAGGCGGATGGCTCGGTGACGCTCCTTGGCCGCGGCAGCAACTGCATCAACACCGCGGGCGAGAAGTGTTTCCCGAAGAGGTCGAGGAGGCGCTGAAGACGCATCCGTCTGTGGATGATGCCTTGGTGCTTGGCGTGCCCGACGAGAAATGGGGACAGGCCGTCACGGGTGTAGTGGTGCTGTCGCGCGGTGCTTCGTTCGACGAAAGCGATCTGCGCACCCATGTGCGTGGTCAACTCGCGGGTTACAAGACGCCGAAGCGGATTCTGATCGCAGGCGTGAACCTGCGCGCGCCGAACGGCAAGGCGGATTACAAAGCCGTCGGCGAATTCGCGCGTAAAGAACTGGGTATCGTTTAACCATTCCGTCATGGCCGCCCTTGAGGCGGCCATCCAACTTACTTCCTTCGATCTTACTTCTTTCGATGGATGGCCGGGTCAGGCCCGGCCATGACGAACTAGGGGATGACCAACACGGCCAGTGCCTTTGGACCATGCGCGCCGAGTTCGAGGGTCTGTTCGATATCGCCGGTGCGTGAGGGCCCGGTGATCAGATTGACGGTCGGCGGAAGCGGCTGTGTTTCCAGTTTTTGAAGCGCGTCCTCGAAATGCGCAACGATATCGGAGGCTTTGAGAATCGCGATTTCGAAGCCCGGCCGGAAATGCCATGACGCTGGGCGACGTATTGCGCGCTGGCTGCACCAGCGTTCCGGTCTCTGCGATGGCCAACGGCGCGCGCGTCACCGCCGTGTCGACCGGCCCCGGTGGATCGCGCAGGATGGTGAGCGCGTCCAATCCGGCGACGTCGCTGTTCGGGGGCAGATGAAATGCGCGCGGCGAGATTGTATGCACGCAAAATCTCCGTAATCGCGGTTGGAATCTCGTTCTCGCGTTCCAATATCCGAACTTCGGTGTTTGCTGCTTCGGCCTTGGCAACGAACGCGGCGACGAGGTTGGACGATATGGCTGGTGCGCGATAAGGATCAGGCTTCGGCGCAGCAGCGCGCGTCCGCGAACGGATCGACGCGAGGATGTCGTTACGTGCGCTCACGCCACAGCTCCTGGAATGTTTTTCCCAGCGGTGCCGGGAAATCGCGCACCGCGAACCAGCCGCGCACCAGCGGAAGGGAATGTACGGCGCCCCTACGGCTTATAAGCTTCAACGCGCGCACCACGATCTTCGTCGCCAATCGATACAACTTCGGACGCCTTGCCGCGAACGCCCAAAGCCCGAGCCCCGCGACCATCGCTTTCGGTGCAAGACCGTCGGCATATTCCTTCGCGCGCCAGTGCCGCATGATCTTCGGCAGCGGAATCTTAACCGGACAGACCTCTGCGCAGCGCCCGCAAAAGGTCGAGGCGTTGGGATGGTGATAGGCGCTCTCGCCGATCAGTCCGGGATTGAGCGCCGCCCCGATCGGCCCGGGATACGTCGCGCCGTAGGCATGGCCGCCGATCGCACCATAGATCGGACAATGATTGAGACACGCCGCGCAGCGGATGCAGCGCAAAACGTCCTGCGCTTCCGTGCCGAGCAGTTTGGAGCGGCCGTTGTCCAGCAGAACGACATGGAACACGCTGTCGGGGCGCTCCGCCGTCGGCCCCGACATGATCGAGACATAAGAAGAAATCTCCTGACCTGTTGCAGAACGCGTGAGCAACCTCAGCAGCACCGCAACATCGTCCAGATCGGGTACAACTTTCTCAATACCGGTCAGCACGATATGCGTGCGCGGAAGCAGCCGCGTCAGATCCCCATTACCTTCATTGGTCACGATGACGGCGGCACCTTCCGCGGCGCTCAGGAAATTCGCGCCGGTGATGCCGGCATCGGCAGTCTCGAATGAGGCCGCGCAGCATGGTTCGCGCTTCTGCAACGAGCGCCCGGCGCTCATCGAGCGTGCGGTTCGGGTCGAGCATCGTGTGCGCGTCGCGGAATGTCTCTTCGACCTGTTCCTTATGGAGATGGAATGCCGGCGCGATGATGTGGCTCGGCGGCTCTCTCCGAAGCTGGATGATGTATTCGCCGAGATCGGTTTCGACCGGGATCAGCCCGTTCGTTTCCAGACAGGCGTTAAGCCCGATCTCTTCTGAGACCATGGATTTGCCTTTGGTCACGGTCTTCGCACGCGCATCGCGCAGAATTTCGAGGATGATCGCACGCGCTTCTGCTGCGTCGCGTGCCCAATGGACATGCCCCGCCCCGCGCGATGACGTTGCGCTCGAAAGCCTCAAGAAGCGTATCGAGATTCGCGATGGCATGATCGCGGATCGCTTTGCCTGCGTCGCGCAAGCCTTCGAAATCGCCGTATCGCTCGGCAGCTTCGGCGCGGCGCAAACCGAAATGTGTTTTCAGCCGGCCGAGCGCACTTTTGAGCGAGGCATCGTTCAGCGCCTTCGTGCGCCTGTTCCCTGAACGCGCGCGGATCGGCATTCATGGCTCGTCCGCCAGGACTTCGGCAACGTGGCGCACGCGCATCGTTTTGCCTTGCCGCCTCATGCGACCTTCGAGGTGCAACAAGCACCCAAGATCGCCGCCGATCAGCATGTCCGCACCGGTCGCGGTGGCATCAGCGATCTTGTCATCTGCCATACGTTCGGAGATTTCGGGGTATTTGACGCTGAACAATCCACCAAAGCCGCAACAGACTTCGCCGTCGATCAACTCGGAGATCGAAAGCCCTTCGACGGACGAAAAGCAGTTTTCGAGGCTGGTTGCGCACCTTCATCTCGCGCAGGCTGGAGCAGCTATCGTGATAGCAGGCACGGGCTTCACATTTGGCCGCAACGCCTGTCATGCCGCGGATATTGACCAAGAATGATGTCAACTCATGTGTCTTTGCGGCGAGCGCCAGTGCGCGGGGATCGTTCTTCAGAACTTCGGGATAGTGCTGCTTGATCATTCCGGCGCAGGAGCCAGTTGGCGCGACAACGTAGTTGAATTCGCCGAAAGCGGCGACGACCTGTTCGGCGATTGCACGCGCGTCCTTGTCAAGGCCCGCGTTCCAAGCCGGTTGCCCGCAACAAGTCTGTGTCTGCGGCACGGCCACAACGCATCCGGCTCGTTCGAGAAGTTTAATCGCCGCAAACCCAATCTGAGGCCTGACCAGATCGACAAGACAGGTGACAAACAGTCCCACACGCGGGCATGCGATCACGACGATGCCTGCTCACGCGGCGCTTTGCGCGGGCGTTTGATATGTTCCCTCGGCGCGCTGGGCATGTTCTCGCCGAGCGCATAGGTGAGATCTTTCAGATGATCCATGAAGGATTGCCGGTCGTCGAAACTCGCTAGCTTCTCGTAAGGGATCAGATCGCCGATGCGGATTTGCACGACGCTCCCGATCTTGTCATGCACCTCCTTGAACAGAAGCGACAGACGAAGCGTCATGCTAATATGGCTGGCGAGTTGGAACAGGCGGCTGTTCTGGCCGCCGAAGAACACTGGCGCGACCGGTGCCTTTGCTTGGCCGATCATGCGTGCTGTGAAATTCTTCCACTCCGTGTCGACCGCTCGCTTGTGCCAGATCGTCGGTGTTGTCGAGACGCCGCCCGCGGGAAAGATGATCAGGCAGCCGCCTTTCATCAGATGGTTCTTGGCTTCGGCGCGTGTCCTTAAGTTAGTCTTTAGCGCTTCATCGGTCTCTGCGAAATCGACCGGCAGAAGAAACGACTTCACCTCTTCTGCGCGCAGCAGAACGGCGTTGGTCAGCACGCGAAAGTCGCTGCGTACCTCTGACACGATCTGGCAGATGATAAGGCCGTCGAGCACGCCGAACGGATGATTGGCGACGACGACGAGCGGCCCTGCTTTCGGCCATTGGACGAGCGCATCGCGATTATAATCCAGGTTCAATTCGAGCCTGCGAACGGCCGCAGACCAGAAGCTTTCTCCCGGCACCGGATGGGCGCGGTTGTCCTCGTAAACCCATTTCAGATAGGGCTGCCCTGTCATTCGCTCGATCAGGCGGATGACGAAACGCTTGAGCCGCGGATCGTCCGGCGCGGCGTAGGAAAAGGTATCGATGGCGTCTGCCGATTCAACCATGTCGCGGATATTCGCAGGAAGACGCGGCAGATTGAAGGCCTAAGCAGCGGTCTCCGTGAGCCCGAATCCGCCACGCCCGAGCGCCAGCCGCACGATGAAATAAAGCAACAATCCGACTGGTCCCGCGAACAAGGTCACGATCAGGCAGGGCGCCGCTGCCCAATGCGATATTCCACGCCGTACCGCATCGCGGGAGATCCAGGCGCCGATGAAAAGATCGAAAATGAGGTAGTGGATCCAGCCCATCGTGGTGGCCACGGGCGACGTGAACAAGGTCATCACGCCGGCAAGCGTGAAGAAGCTCGAGCCCGGCGCGCCTTCGCCGCCGAGCGTGATGCGGACCAGAAGCCAGAGATAAGCGAGACCAAGGATCAGTGGGATCGCGATCGAATGAACCGCGAGTTCCGTTCCGCGCCAGCGTGGTGCCACAACCAAGAGAACCCAGAACGGGAGGATGCCGTTGTTGGCGATCGTGAAGATCATCTCCGGCGTCATGGTGATGCCTTTTTAGGTGAACCGCTTCTTCAGCCAGTCGATCATGGCGCGGCTGGTCTCTTCCGGCTTTTCCTGCTGGGTCCAATGGCCGCTGCCGTGGATAAGCACGCGTTCCAGATCGGGCACATGGAGCTCCATGCCATCGGTCAGCGACGGCGGCAGGACCACGTCGTCTTCCGCCATGATCATCAGGCCGGGAACGTGCACGCGTTGTTCCATCGTGCCGCTCTGTTCCCAGTTGCGGGTGAGATTGCGGTACCAGTTGATGCCGCCAGTGAAGCCCGTCTTCGTATAGGCATCGACGAAGAACTTCATCTCTTCGGGGTTGAGAAGTGGTTCGCCGCGCCATGTGGATTCGTCTTCCTGAATGGCATGGACAAGTTCGAAGTTCTTCATCTCCTGCGGCAGGTTTTCGAATTCTTTTGCCGTGACCATGCCGCGGCGCAATGAAGAAGCGGAACGTCTTGCCGACATCGCGCGCCAAAATTTCGTCGGCGACGCCGGGCTTCTGGAAGAAGACGACATAATTGTTCTCGCCGCGCATCATCTTCAGGCCCATGATCGGATCGATCGGAGGGCGCGGGAAGAACGGCGTGTTGATGCCGATGATGCCTCTCACGCGTGTGGGCTGATGGATCGGCATCTGCCAGACCACAATCCCGCCCCAATCGTGGCCGACGAAGATCGCGTCCTTGATGGCGAACGCATCGAGCATCCCGGCGAGATCGCCGGTTAGATGCGCCATATCATAATTCTCTACCTTCGGCGGCCGGCTCGACAATCCATAGCCGCGCTGATCGGGCGCCAGCACGTGAAAGCCTGCGGCTGCGAGTGCAGGGAATCTGATGACGCCACGAATAGGCCAGCTCCGGAAACCGTGGCACAGCACGACGGGTAATCCGTCCTTCGGCCCGGATTCGTATACGGCCATGCCGATCCCGTTGGTCTTGATCATCGTGGGTGCGGGAAAATCGGTCATCGAAATCTCCGGTCAGGCGGCAAGGTTGAGTTTGGAAAGCATCTGCGCGCGTTCGGGCCCGAATTTCGGCGGATAAAATCCGCGCGCGCGTTTGGTCTTTTCCGGCATCGCCCAGTAGCGCATCACGCCGGCAAGCATCGAGGGCTTTTTCAGCCAGGCGCTTGGATCGTCGATCATGTGAAAAGCGCGCGAGAGCGCACGCAGGATTTCGATATCGCCGCGCGTGGCGGGGCCAATGGCGTCTTCAACGAAGCTTTTCATCATTTTGGCGCGGAACGAGGGCACGTAGTTTGGATCGCGCTCATGCTCCGCACGACCGATGGCAGTTCTATCCTGCCGCACCATAGAGTCATAAAATGGGCGCAGTGCTTTGCGCGTGTCGGCATCGAACAAGACTGCGCGCGTGCGCGGGTTGTTGCTGGTATCCATCGTCTGCCGCAGAAGATGCGCGTGTACGATGCCGGAGGAACAGCCGCGACCATAGAGTGGATTTGTGCGCACGATTGCGTCACCGACCGCGAAGAAATTCAGCACCTGTGGCTGACCGGCATGAACATAACTGCGCCATGTACTTTTCAAAATTGCCCATCGAGAAAACCTGACTTGCGGACTCCGCACGCGCCGGATCGGTCCAGCGTGCGCAACCCGGGATCTCCATGCAGATCGCATCGAAGATTTCCGGTTTCACGATTGCCATGCGAAGCGCGGTCTCGATTTCCGGCACCGCCAGCGTGACGGAGAAATGCCGGTTGTCGGCGGGGAATACGCCGAACTTGATATAGCCGAGATCTCCCGCGCCAAGCGTTCCATCGCGCACGGGCTCGTCTGCGCTATCGCGCAATTTGTAGTGCCGCGTGAAATAGAGGATGCCTGCGGGGCTTTCTTCTTCCGTTACAGTGGCACCTGCCGCGCGCAGCCAGTCGGGAAACGGCGTGTTGCGGCCGCTGGCATCGACGATCACGTCGGCGTGCATGTCGTCGACAGCGCCGTCGTGTTCGACTTTCAAGCCGCCGAGCGTGAGGTGGCTCGTTTCGTTACGGCTAGCATTCACCCCACGCACACCGGCACCATTGAGGAAGGTCACATTCGGCAAGCGGCTCGCATAACGGCGCATGACAAGTTCGAGGGTTGTGCGGCGGCCTGAACAGGATTGCGAGATTGTCGTCTCCCGATCGCGCGCGGTAGGAGTCGCGCAAGGTCGGCGGCAAACCGTCTTCAAATCCGAAAATGCGTGCGCCGGAGTCGAGCAATTCCTGCAACAATTCCGGATAACGCGTGCGCAGCAGCGTGGTCAGGCGTCCGAGAAATACATGGCTATGGCGAAGTTGCGTCGCGCCACGGCGTTCCCAGCTTTGGAAAGCCTCTTCCGGGCTTCCTTTGGGAGTCGCCGGATCGCGGTCGATCAAGGTAATCCGATAATCGCTATTGCCGAACGCCAGCGCGACGCCAAGTCCCGCGATGCCCGCTCCGGCGACGAGGATGCTCTGTCCGCTCATGCCTTGCTCCGCCAGGCCGCGAGGCGAGCAACACCCAACCCGCCAGGAAAGAAATACCGCCGACCGGCGTCACGAAAGCGAAAGCCCGCTCACCCGTGATTGCCAAGGCGTAGAGCGACCCGGAAAAGAGGACAATGCCCCCAAGAAAAGCGCTGCTGACCATGTCGCGGTTCGCGCACTGGTATTTTCCATAGTAAGCGCTGCAAGTCCCATCGCAAGCGCATGATACATGTGATAGCGCGCACCGGTCTCGAAAATGCCAAGCGCATGCGCGTCAAGCTGCTGCGACAACCCATGCGCCGCAAAGGCGCCGAGGGCGACAGCCAGCGCACCATTCAGTGCAGCGATGACGAGCCAGATTCTCACGCGCAGCCGCATCCGCCATGGGCATGCGCATGGCCATGCCCCTCGCTGACCATGCGCTTCGATGCCTTGATGGCAGCTTTCGAACAATTCCGCAGTCGCGGCGTAGTCGGCCTTCGCCCGCGATTGCACGTCCGCATCCAGCATGAAATCCAGTGTCGTCATGGCCATGGATTTCGCGCCGTCGATCACCGCCTGATCGCCCTTATCGGACACGGCATGACGCGCGAACTCCGCGTTGTGGATGATGACATTCATCGGCGCCACGCCAAGGCAGGGATGGATCGATGGCACGCGATGGCTTGACATTGCCCATGTCAGTCGAACCCGCATATCCGGACGGCAATTCCTTCATCGGGAAGAATTCGAGGCCGATAGCCCTGCCGTTGCGTTCAAATGCTTCCGCCATCGGCCAGTTGGTCTTGAGATCGAGATACAGCGTCTCGCCCCACACGATCTCCGCGCGACACCCGGTGGCGAGTGCGCCTGCCTCAAAACAGGCATGCACGCGGAGTTTCAACTCTGCCAATTCGTGAGCGTCGATGGCACGGACGTTGAATCGACACGCGGCCCGCTCTGGCACAATGTTCGAGGCGAGACCGCCTTCGGTGATAATACCGTGAATACGGTCGGTGTTTTTGATGTGCTGGCGCAGTTGCGCAATCGACTGATAGGCGGTGACGACAGCGTCGAGCGCGTTCAATCCACGATGTGGCATAGCCGACGCGTGCGCGCGCGTCCATGATATGTCACGGTAACATCGACAATCGCAATGCACGGCATGGTGATCAGATTGAGGTTCGAGGGATGAATCATCATCGCCGCATCGACACGCTCGAACGCGCCTTCGCGTGCCATCATTTCTTTGCCGCCGAAGCGTTCCTCAGCTGGCGTGCCGAGATAGCGCACGCGGCCCGGAAGCCGTCCGTTCAACTTCGACAGCGCTATCGCCGCGCCGAAACCCGCCGTCGCGATGATATTGTGTCCGCAGGCGTGGCCGACGCCCGGCAGCGCGTCGTATTCCGACAGGATCGCGACCGTCGGCCCCTTGTCGGCGCCGAATTCGGCAGCATAGGCGGTCTTCAGGCCGAACGCCTCGCGCTGCGCTGCAATGCCGTGACGTTCGATACCTTCGGAGAGGCGCGCGGCAGCTTTGAATTCCTCCAGCGCGAGTTCAGGCTCCCCATGGATTGCGTGGCTCATCCCCAGCAACTCGTCGCGCATCGCGTCGATGGCCGAGCACACGTCTTTCTTCAGCGTTTCCAGCGTCATGGCGTCATCCAAGCTATGGAACCGGCGGATCATAGACAGTCCTCGCCGCCTTTGCGAAGGTCCGGTGATCGGGAGAAATGGATGACCAAGTTTGCGTTGCGGAACGATGGCATGCGCATTGCCTATGAAATTGCGGGCGAAGGCGAACCGGTTGTGCTCGTACATGGCTTTGCGTCCGACCGCGTGCAGAACTGGCGTGCGCCCGGCTGGTATCAGACGTTGAATGGCGCGGGTTATCAGGTCGTGGCCCTCGACTGCCGCGGTCACGGGGAAAGCGATAACCTCACGATCCGGCGATGTACGGTCACGCGACGATGGCCGAGGACGTTATCGCGGTGATGCAGGACGCCGGCATCGGTCAGGTGCTGCTGATGGGGTATTCCATGGGCGGCTATATCTCGATGTCGCTGCTGATCAGGCATCCGGAACTGTTTCTCAAGTCGTGATCGCAGGCGTGGGCGCGAGTTATCTCGATCTGAACGCGGCGCAAGCGGCTGTCGCAGACCCTGAGCGCCGTTCGATGATTGCGGATGCGTTGTTGGCTGACGACGTATCCACGATCACGAATGAGACCGCGCGCAATTTTCGCCTGTTCGCGGATCAGCCCGGCAAGGACCGGCTTGCGCTCGCCGCCTGCATGCGCGGAAGCCGCGACGTGTTTACGCGCGAACAAACTCAGCCATTCGGCGCGGCCGGTGCTCGTGGTTTGCGGCGAAAAGGATGTTCTGACGGGTCCGCCTGATCCGCTGGCTGCTGCTTTTGCTGATGGCCGAGCGGTTACCGTTCCCAAAACGCGACCATATGACCGCGGTGGGCGACAAGGTTTACAAGCAGGCGGTTCTTGAATTCTTTGGAAGCCCGGGTTGAGGCATTTTTGCCGTCTTGGCATAGGACAACCTTGGCGCTAAACCTCCGCCGCTGTCTTATTGGGGAAAGCCGATGCGCGCCGTCGGAGCAATTTTTGCTGCCATAATCTTCGTTTCCGTTTCGCAAGCCGCGATGGCGGATTGCGGACCCTTGAAGATTTATACATCTGTCAATCTAGTGCCGGGAGAAGGACAGCATCGGGAGTTCGTGCCTGTCAAAATCGCGGGCGTGCCGAAGCTCATGCTGTTGGATACTGGCGGCGGTCTCAGTGAGATTTTCGGGCGAGCGGCAGACGAGTTGAAGCTTCGAGTTCAACTCAGCGCCCTCGCGCAGTACGGAGTCTCGGGAAAGTATTCGGACAAAGCCACAATAGCACCAATCGAGATTGGACCTTTGAAAGCCGACAAAGCCCCCTTCATTGTTGCGCCAGATATATTGGACGATGATACCACGCACGCTGGAATTCTCGGGCCAGACATTCTTCACAACTATGACGTGCACTTGGATTTCGGAAACAATACGCTGGCTCTTCTGTCCCAAGATCATTGCGAAGGAAAAGTTATCTATTGGCCGGCGACTGCCGTTGCGGTCGTTCCTATGCAGGTCCTCGCATCCGGCCATATCATCATCCAGGTGATGCTGGACGGAAAGTCGATTTTCGCGATGGTCGATACGGGCGCGTATCAGTCCACGCTTTCGATACCAGCGGCTGAAAGCTATTTCGATTTGAAACTCGGCTCGCCGGACGCGCCGGTGGCCGGCGATCTTCAGGAACGGCCGGGATCGAAAACCTATCTTCACACCTTCAAGACCTTGGATTTTGACGGGATCGCCGTCGGCAATATCAAGGTTCAGATCATTCCTGACATGACGAGCGATCTGTTTCGCAACAAGCCTGCTATCGGAACGCACATACCGGATCGCAAATATGATGACGCCAAGTCCGACATGCTGATCGGCATGGATGTTCTGCGGCATCTGAACATCTACATCGCTTACAAGGAGCAGAAGCTCTACATCACGCCTGCGACCCCCAGCGGCACAAACCGCCACTTCGGCACTAGCTCCGACGAGCGCTCCCGGAACTAAGAATCCCTGACGTGACGGCACCAGAGCGGCGCTCTATAACCCCGTCGTTTGACGGAGTTATCCCATGAGCGCCACAGAGAAGCCCCACAAATCGCACGCTATCGAGAACAATCCGTTCGACTGGTCCGATCCGTTGCTGCTGGCAGAGGAACTGACCACGGAAGAGCGGCTGGTGTCGGACAGCGCGCGCGCCTATTGCCAGGAGCGGTTGTTGCCGCGCGTGCGCGATGGATTCCGCAACGAGACCTTCGACCGCGCCATCATGACCGAGATGGGCGAGATGGGATTCCTTGGGCCGACGATCCCGGAGGAATATGGCGGCGCGGGGCTGAACTATGTGTCGTACGGTCTGGTCGCACGCGAGATCGAGCGTGTCGACAGCGGCTATCGCTCTGCGGCGAGTGTGCAGTCTTCGCTCGTCATGCATCCGATCTTTGCCTATGGCAGCGAGGAACAACGCCGCAAATATCTGCCGAAACTGGCGAGCGGCGAGTTCGTCGGATGCTTTGGCTTGACCGAACCCGATCACGGTTCCGATCCCGGCTCGATGGTGACAAAGGCCGTGAAGGACGGCGCGGGCTATCGCCTCAACGGCGCCAAGATGTGGATCACCAATTCGCCGATCGCCGACATTGCGGTCGTCTGGGCGAAACTCGACGGCGCGATCCGCGGCTTCGTGGTCGAACGCGGGATGAAAGGTTTCTCGACGCCGAAGATCGAAGGCAGTTCTCGCTGCGCGCTTCGGTCACCGGCGAGATCGTGCTGGACGATTGTTTCGTGCCTGAGGAAAACCTGTTTCCGCATGTGCGCGGGCTTTCGGGACCGTTCGGTTGTTTGAACCGTGCGCGTTACGGTATTTCGTGGGGCGCGATGGGTGCTGCCGAATTCTGCTGGCACGCGGCGCGGCAATATACGATGGACCGCAAACAGTTCGGCCGTCCGCTTGCCGCCAACCAGCTGATCCAGAAAAAACTCGCCGACATGCAGACCGAGATCACGCTCGGGCTTCAGGGCGCGTTGCGCCTCGGCCGCTTGCTGGACGAGGGCAAGGTGGCGCCGCCGGCGATTTCGCTGATGAAGCGCAACAATTGCGGTAAGGCGCTCGCCATCGCCCGCGAAGCCCGCGACATGCACGGCGGCAACGGCGTCAGCGACGAATACGGCGTCATCCGCCATGTGCTCAATCTGGAAGCCGTGAACACCTATGAAGGCACGCACGACGTCCATGCGCTGGTCATGGGCCGCGCGATCACGGGCATTCCAGCGTTCAATTGAAGGGCGGCTAAGTCTTCCAATCAAAGCTATCAACGATCATGTCGATCTGATCGCTTTCATTGAGGCGATAAAACTTTGTTGCGATCTTTATACCGAGATCGACGATGTCGCCGTCCTCAACGCGCAGATAGTTCACGCCGTTTTCATCGAGCTTGTTCACGGCGAATCCTTGCTCCTTTATAAACTGAGCAATCTTGGCTTCGTCAGCTATGTTCTGATCCGACAAAAGTACCCAGTCCAAGCCCAATCTGCCCTTGTCTATGGAAAACTGCAGATTGACTCTTTGGCCATCATCCTGCGGTGGACTTCCCGGAGCAGAAACAAAAACACGACAAAGGACCTCGTCACGTCCCGTCGCTTTTAGCTGAGCGACAACAGCCGAAATCTGATTGACCCGGATTGGGATGTCTTCGACGACGCGTGAGCGTAAGAAGAGAAATATTGCGACCAACGCCACGACAACCGCGATGATGACGAAGATAATTTTCAACTTCACCGATCCATTCTTTGCGCAAGCGCCATCCAATCCCACGGGCGGTTCTTGCGCCGCACCGCGGTTTCGCGCAGGCCTTCGATGCTCCAGGGATAATATGCGCGATCCACGCGCCGCGTCGTGAAACCGCAATCGGTGAAGATGCGGTCGAGTTCGGCGCGCTCATAGTGTTTCTGCCAGGCGTCGTCGCGTTTCACCAGCCCGCTTTTGCGCACGGGCTCCAGCTTTTCTTTCGTCGTCGCGCGCACCAGCCATTCGGATTCCAGCGACGGGATCACGACCAGCGCATACCCGCCTTTGCGCGTGACATGCGCAAGGCTCGACCAGAGCGCCGCACGTTTGGCCGCGCTCGCGGACGTGATCACGTTCATGCAGACCGTGAGGTCGGCGCGGGTGCCGATCTCTTTCGCGGCGCGGGGAATGTCCATCGTCTTCCAAGCGACATTCGGCATCGCGGCGCAGAGCGCGCGATCGCCAGGGCGATGATGCGCGGGGCGAACTCAACACCGACCACTTCGTGGAAGCGCGCGCCATAGCGTTCAACGAAGGTGCCGACGCCGCAGCCGAGATCGACCAGCACGGAATCCTGCGCTTCGGCCGCGCCAGCGCGACATGGCGCTTCACCAGATCGGCGGTCTCCTCGCGCGTGATGTCGCAGACATCGGTCTCGAAATCGTCCGCGAGCTTGTTCCAATAGGCCTGCTTCATTGCAGTTTGCTCCGCGGCAGAGTGAAATCGGCAAAGCACACCTGTTCACGATTCCCGATTCGCGGCAAGAAACCATGAAGCTTCACGGCGTTCGCGTTCTCGATCTCTCGCAATATCTGCCCGGTCCGCATCTGACGATGACGATGGCCGATCACGGCGCCGACGTGATCATGGTTGAACCTGCGAACGGCACCGGCGAGCCGACGCGCGCGATGGGCATGCGCGCGAAGGACGGCACGAGTGTCTGGTTCAGCAACATCGCGCGTGGCAAACGCGCGCTCGCGCTCGATTTGAAAGACGCTGTGCAGAAAGACGTCTTCCTCAAACTCGCGGACAATGCCGACGTGATTGTGGAGGCGTTTCGCCCCGGCGTCGCCAAACGTCTGGGCATCGACTACGACGCGATGGCCGCGCGCAATCCGCGCATTGTCTATTGCTCCATCTCTGCCTTCGGTCAGGACGGGCCTCTCAAAGACAAGCCCGCTCATGATCTCGGCGTCCAGGCGCTGGTGGGCACCGCCGATCTCTCGCGCGGGAGCGACGACAAGCACGCGATGCCCAATCTCGTCGCCGCGGACATGGCGTCGTCGCTGACGGCACTCTCCGCGATCCTGATGGCGCTGCTCGCGCGCGAGAAGACGGGCCAAGGCGATTTCATCGACATCGCGATGTTCGACTCGCTGATCGCGTGGACGCCGAACATCACCGGCTCCGTGCTTGGCGAAGATCGCGCGCCGGTGCCGAAACAGATGCGCAATTACGGCGGACAGGCGATGAACCGCCTCTATGAGACGAAAGACGGCTTCCATATCGCGCTGGCGGGGAACGAGAAGAAATTCTGCGAGAATTTCTTTGCCGCGCTTGGCCGTCCCCGATCTCGCAAAGCCGGCGGCGGGCGAGCCCGGTCCCACACAGGCGCCGCTGATCGCCTTTCTGACGGAAATGTTCGCGACAAAGACGCGCGCGGAATGGGAAGCGTTTCTCGAACCTGTCGATCTGTGCTGGCGCCGCTGCACAATCTGAAAGAGGCGTTCGACGATGCGAACACGAAGGCGCGCGGGATGGTGCTGACGGACGAGGCCGGAAACCGGCACATCGGGCCTGCGGCGAAGTTTCGGAACGAGCCCGCGCGTCCGGATTTTTCGCTGCCGGACTACGCCCCTTCTGCAATCCTCCATTGGCGACCGCGATAAACAGTTTTTCGTGCGCGTCCGGCCGCACGCCTGCCGCGACCATCACATCGATCAGGTTCGCCGTGTCGCGCATGCGGTCGCACAGTGCGCGCACCTTGGCGTGCCGTGCGCGCCGCTCCGCGCCATAGCGGCCATGCTTGATCGCGTTGCGATTGCCCTTCGGTGCACCGGCGCCCTTGCGATTGCCGGAGTTCGGACCCGCAGGCGCAACATAATTGTTCCGCGAAAGGCGGGAGGTGGTGCCCCTCTCTGTGCGTTTTGGCGATGACAGGTTCAGCGTTCATGCGCGCATCATACGCCAGTTTTCGCGCTGTTTTGATAAGCAAGCGCCAAACGCGAGGCTTCGCGCGGATTTCTTCGTCGGAATGTGCTTGATAAGCATGCCGAACGCGCTCGCGTGTACAGTAATGCTGTACAGAACGGTTTTTTTGTTTCGATTTCGCAATTCAAATACCGCGTGCACATCGCAAAGCGTTGTCGCACCGAGATAAAACGCTTCCTTCGTGCGCGAAGAGGACGCGCTAGTCGCAACCTTGGTTGTATAGAATTGCTGTACGAACTTTTCGCATCTACTTCCTCCTCCCGCCGAACAGCCAGGACCTGGGAAGCGCCAGCGCGCATTCAAGATGCGCGAACTGCATAAGCTTATACGCGACTAACCAAATTACTTTTTCCACTCATCATTACCACGATAGGTGCCACCCCTTTGAGTGGAGTGCCGTCCCCGCTTCATCATCTGCCGAGTGTTTTCTTTTGGTGTCCCGGGCTCCCACCGAGTTCCGGATAGCGTTTAGCCACTTCCGAAACGGTCGCAACAATTGCGCCCGACAGCGCCGCTTTCAAAAGCAGATAGAGCATTATTTCCCGGCAATTCAGAGCTTCTGGTTGAGGATAGAAGGCCGAACAATCGGATGTTACACAAGGGCGATGAGCAATCCAGAACGCTTTCCGTCGTTGGCCGACGCAGCCCGGGTCTGGGCTCGGATTGCCGCTCTGAGCTTTGGCGGCCCCGCCGGGCAAATTGCGGTCATGCACCGCATTCTCGTCGAAGAGAAACGCTGGATTGGGGAAGAGCGATTCCTGCACGCCCTCAATTACTGCATGCTGCTGCCGGGGCCCGAAGCGCATGAACTTGCGATCTACATCGGTTGGCTGTTGCACCGTGTCAAAGGGGGCATCGTTGCCGGCGTATTGTTTGTATTGCCCGGGCTCATTGCTCTTGCAGTCCTGAGTTGGGCCTACGCCACGTTGGGGCATTTCGGCATCGTGCAAGCCCTGTTCTTCGGATTGAAGGCAGCGGTTCTCGCGGTCGTTCTCGAGGCTGTTGTGCGCGTCGGAAGGCGCGCACTGAAGAGCCGCGGCCTTGTCATGATCGCAGCGCTCGCTTTCATCGCAATCTTTGCCTTCGCGATACCCTTTCCCATCATCGTCGTTGCGGCCGCAGTTATCGGGTACGCGGGAAGTGTGCTTGGTCTTGAGTGGTTCAAGATATCCGGGCACGGAACGGCGAAGCACGACACCGGGCCGCCGGCATTGATCGACGCGGCGTTCGCACATTCTCCGCCTGCGCATGTGAAGCCAACCCTGGCGCGATTCGTAAAGGACTGCCGTGATAGGCGGCGCAATCTGGTTGGGACCGTTAGCGGCGCTCTTGTATGCGGTCGGTCCCGCAAATGTCTTCACCTCTATCGCTCTGTTCAATTCGAAAATGGCGATTGTGACGTTCGGCGGTGCATACGCCGTGCTCGCCTACATGGCGCAACAAGCGGTGGAGCAATATCATTGGCTGAAGCCCGACGAGATGTTGGTAGGCCTTGGCTTCGCAGAGACCACGCCGGGGCCGCTTATCTGTGTCGTTCAATTCGTCGGGTTCATGGCTGCGTTCCGGGAGCATGGTGCGATCAATCCGACGCTTGCCGGATTCCTCGGCGGCTGGCTTGCGATGTGGTCAACCTTTGTGCCGCCGTTCATCTGGATATTTTTGGGCGGCCCGTACATCGAAGCATTGATCGGTAACAGGTCCTTGAATGCGGCGTTATCGGCAATTACTGCGGCCGTCGTTGGCGTCATTCTGAACCTAGCCATTTGGTTTGCGCTTCACACACTGTTCAGCCACGTAATTGAATATCGCATCTACGGAATGACGTTGGCGATTCCCTTTCTCAGCAGCATCAATGTACCTGCGCTTGTGCTTTCGCTTGCTGCGATGATTGCCATGTTCCGCTTAAGGTGAGCATGTTCGCAACGCTAGCAGCCTGCTCTTTGGCGGGCGTGGCCTATTACGCTATTTCTTAAGGCTCCTCCGCCTCCTCGCAGCGCGGGTCCAGCGGATTTCTGCTTTCCTTGACGGAAGTGTTGGATAAGCGCGCTGGACCGGGGGCCCGCGCGCCTATGCTTTCTGAAAACACATCGGGACGAAACATGAGCGCAGCAGCAAAGCCTAATGACCGCGCCTCCGAAATCGAATGGGCATTGAAGGATGCGCATATCCCGTCGCTGATGATGGCGCTGGTGCATCTCACCGGCGATGCTCGTTCCTCACCGACGACATGAAGCCGGTTTATGATTTCTTCGGCGACGGGCAGGGTGGGCTCTCATCCGAAAAGCAGCAATGGGTGCGCGACGCGGCGAAGAAGGCGCTGCTCGATCTCGATGCGGGCAGGAAACTTCCGCCGCCGCCCGACGCCGCGACAATCCGCAAGATGATGGATTTCATTGCGGGCACGGAGATTCCGGAACGCTATGTCACGTTCCTGACGGAAGAACTCGGCATCTCGGTCGAAGACACGCGCGAGCCCAAATGGGATACGCCGAAGCTGAAGGACGCCGCGACGAAGATGAAGGTCGTCATCATCGGCGCGGGCATGTCGGGCATTCTCTCCGCCATTCGCCTGAAGCAGGCGGGCGTGCCGTTCACGATCGTCGACAAGAACGCCGACGTCGGCGGCACGTGGTTCGAGAACGCCTATCCCGGCTGCCGCGTCGACAATCCGAACCATATGTATTCGTTCTCGTTCGAGCCGAACCATGCGTGGCCGTATCATTTCTCCACGCAGAACGTGCTCTACGAGTATTTCCGCCGCATGGCCGACAAGCACGCATCCGCCCGCACATCCGCTTCGAGACAACGGTCAACGAAGCGGTGTTCGACGAGAAGACGTCGCAATGGAACGTGAAGGTCCGCGACAAGAACGGCAAAGAAGAAACGCTTGTCGCAAACGCGGTGATTAGCGCGGTGGGGCAACTCAACCAGCGAAGCTGCCGGATATCAAGGGTGTTGGTTCGTTCAAGGGGCCTGCGTTTCACACCGCGCGCTGGCGCCACGATGTCGACCTCGCGGGCAAGCGCGTGGCGGTGATCGGCACCGGCGCGACCGCATTCCAGGTGATCCCGGAGATCGCGCCGAAGGTTTCAAAGCTGCTGGTGTTTCAGCGTTCCGCGCCGTGGCTAGGCCCCACGCCCAACTATCACGACAAGGTTCGCGGACGGAAAAAAATGGCTGCTGGAGCATGTGCCCTTCTATGACAAATGGTACCGCTTCTGGCTGTTCTGGACGTTGACCGACGGCATTCTCGATGCCGTGGTGGTCGATCCGAGCTGGAACGACACGTCGCGCGCCGTCTCGCCGAATGAACGAGATGCTGCGTCTGATGCTGATCGAGAAGATGCGAGAGCAGATTCCGGGCCGGCCCGATCTTCTGGAGAAAGTCACGCCGGATTATCCGTTCGGCTCGAAGCGTTCGGTGCGCGACAATGGCGTCTATCTGGCCGCACTGGCGCGCGACAATGTCGATCTCATCACCACGGGCATCGAGGAGATCACGCCGAACGGCATCCGCACCAAGGACGGCGTGGAACACGACGTCGATGTGATTATCTATGGTACGGGATTCCATGCGTCGGATTTCTGCGCACCTACAAGATCGTTGGGCGCAGTGGCGTCGAACTGCATGAGCGCTGGAAGGGCGATGCGCGTGCCTATCTCGGCATGACGGTGCCGGGTTTTCCGAACTTCTTCACGCTCTATGGCCCAACACCAATATCGTGGCCAACGGCTCGATCATCTTTTTCTCCGAGGCGAGTGTGCGCTACGTCGTCAATGCGCCTGAAGCTTCTGGCGGAGACGGGCGCTGCGACGATGGAAGTGAAGAGCGACGTTCACGATGACTTCAACAAGCGCGTCGACGAAGAGAATGCGAAGATGGCGTGGGGCGTGCCGAACGCGAAGAGCTGGTACAGGAACAGCAAGGGCCGCGTCAGCCAGAACTGGCCGTTCCGGCTTGTCGATTACTGGAACGCGACGACCGCGCCGGATCCGAAGGATTTCACGATCGTCTGAATTCTTGCCGCTTAAAAGAAAACCCCGCCGGTTGCCCGGCGGGGTTTCATATTTCAGATGTTGAGAGATTTAGTCGCCGAATGCCGTCGTGCCGTTCGGCGTGCCGAGGCCCGTGGGGCCGTCGTAACCGACTTCGCCCGTGCAATAATAGGCTTTCTTACAGGTTCCGTTGCTGCCCGACGTGACATCGAACAACGCGTCCGAGTGCTCTAGATAGTGCTGGCGTCGGTGACCGCGCCGCCATTGTTGCCGAACACGCCGCCGATGAGCGGTGCGGAAACGCTGGTGCCGCCGAAAACGAGCCAGGTTGATGTGCCCGAATTGTTCGGTCCGTAAACCGCAACGCCGGTCGCCGGATCGGCAAACCGCCGACACATCCGCCGCCATGCGCGTCTTGCAGCCCTTGTCGGTCTGCCAGCTCGGCTTGGCGTAATGCTTCGAGCAGCCGCTGCCGGCGCCGCGCCATACCGTTTCCGTCCAGCCGCGATCGCTGCCGTCGGCGACAAGATGCGTGCCGCCGACCGCAATCACGTGCGGCATCGCTGCCGGTGTGCCTATGCCGTAACCGCCATCGCCCGTGCTTGCCGTGATCGCAACGCCGGGATGATCGTAAGAGGGCTCATATTGTTCTGCGCCCTTGCCGTCGCCGCCGCTGTAGGAATTGGAGATCACATGTGCGCCCAGCTTCGCCGCTGTGTCGACCGCGTCGGCGAGGTTCTTTGTCGAGTTGGTGTTGCCCTCGACCAGCCAGACCTGGCACATGGCGCTTGCCATATCGAGGTCAAGCGCGGATTCCTGCGCCCAGCCGATGTTCTGCGCCGGATAGTCTTTCTGTTTGCCCTTTTGATTGAGCTTTCTTGAAGCAGCCGTTCTGCGTGGTGCAGGCCGGAAGACCCCATTGCGTACGATAGACGCCGAGATCAGTTTCGGCGTTGGTGTAACCGAACGCATCGACGACCGCGACAATCGTCGATGAGCTTCCGCTTGTCGTGATCTTGTATGCGTCCTGCAGGTTCGCCGGCGTCTTGCCGCCGATCGGCGGGTGCTGGGACGTCAACGGATTGCCTTTGCTGTCGGTCACGATGCGCGCATCGCAATGCGCGACAAGTCCGACCGTGCGCGCGCACACTGCTGTATGATATGTGTTGCCCGAGCGCTGTAGGTCCATCGAATTGAGATCGGCAGCACTGGCGCTATACGCCAACCCCGCTACCACGGAGGCTGCCAACAGGCCGCCCGCCAGAAAACCACGCATAAGTCTTGCCCTCCTTGGACATTGTCTGAATTTTGAGATGCGAAGGTGAGACACCCTCAAGGAGCGGCTTTTTATCAGATTGTTAACGTGCGGCATAGGCGCAAAGCAAAAACCCCGCCGGGATTCCGGCGGGGTTTTCTTAACACAATCGGAATCAGGCGCAGGCTTAGTCGCCGAACGCGGTTGTTCCGTTCGGCGTGCCGAGGCCCGTCGGGCCGTCGTAACCGACTTCGCCCGTGCAGAAATAGGCCGGGCTGCAGGATCCATTGCTGCCCGACGTCACGTCGAACAGGTTTCCGGCATGCGCATAGATCGTGCTGGCGTCACTGACGGTTGCCGCCATTGTTGCCGAACACGCCGCCGACGAGCGGTGCGGAGACGCTGGTGCCGCCGAAAACGAGCCAGGTCGACACGCCCGAATTGTTCGGTCCGTAAACTGCAACGCCGGTTGCCGGGTCGGCAACAGCCGATACGTCGCCAACCATGCGGTCGAGCAGCCTGGATCGGTCTGCCAAGAGGGTTTTGGCGAACACAGCGCTGCAACCGCTGCCCGCGCCGTTCCATACTGTTTCCGCCCAGCCGCGCTGGGCTGCCGTCGGTGACGAGATTGCGTGCCGCCGACCGCGATCACATGCGGCGAAGACGCGGGATAGCCGACGCCATAGCCGCCGTCGCCGGTGCTCGCCGTGATGGCCACGCCCGGGTGATCATAGTGCGGGTCGATCTTCTTCTCGCCCTTCGCTTCGCCGCCGCTGTACGAGTTGCTGATCACGTGCGCGCCGAGTTTCGCCGCCGTGTCCACAGCCGTATACAGGTTCTTGAACGAGTTGGTGTTGCCCTCGACCAGCCATATCTGGCAGTTCGGGCACATGGCGCTCGCCATGTCGAGATCGAGCGCGGATTCCTGTGCCCAGCCGATGTTCTGTGCCGGATACTTCTTCTGTTTGCCCTTTTGATTGAGCTTCTTGAAGCAACCGTTTTGCGTTGTGCAGGCCGGAAGACCCCACTGCGCGCGATAGACGCCGAGATCGGATTCGGCGTTGGTATAGCCCGAACGCATCGACGACCGCGACGATGGTCGATGAACTGCCGCTCGTCGTGATCTTGTATGCGTCCTGCAGGTTTGCCGGCGTCTTGCCCGCCGATCGGCGGGTGCTGGGACGTCAACGGATTGCCCTTTCTGTCAGTCACGATGCGTGCATCGCAATGCGCGACCATGCCGACCGTCTGCGGGCACACCGCCGCATGATATGTGTTGCCCGAGCGCTGCACGTCCACAGCGTTTGCGGCACTCGCAAAACTCAACAAAGCCAGGGCCGAAAGAACCCCTCCCGTCATTAAACCACGCATAGTCTCTCCTCTTCTTTTCTGGACACCGTTCACGCGCTTTTTTTATTTCGCGCTGATTTCGCTAAGATGCGAACCAGTCTCATATCAGATCGGTAACAAGCGGGATAGCCGCAAAAAGAAACCCCGCCGAAATTTGACGGGGTTCCATGTGGGAAAGTTCGCCTTCCCCGGTGCCGATAAAGGCCAATCTGCGAGATATTTCTCGCGGGCAACAGATTCGATTGTGGGCGGCACGCATCTTTTTCAAGGATGCGCGTAGCTTCGCGCGGGGCGAAGCCCCGGTCTTATACCCGGCGGAGTGTCTTCCATGCGGAGCCTCCTAAGTTGGGTTGCGCCAACCGCGCTGGCTCCCGCTTTCCTGCTCCCGGCATTTGCCAGGAAGACTGTGAACGCGCGCCGCAGCGAACAAAAATTCTCCGCCCGTGCGGCGCGCGAGTCAAACGATTTACGCCGTACGTGTCGCTTTATCTTTTTCGTTGGCGGAGCGAATCTCGCGAGAGATCGCTTCCCATTGCGCGTCGCCGAGTTTTCGAGAGGCCCGAAAAATTTCCGGAACCGCCGAGATGTCCCGCGCCGTCGATCGCAATCGTCTGACCGGTCAGATATTCGCAACCATCCGCCATCAGGAACGTCGCGAGATTGGCAAGTTCCACCATCTCGCCGTTGCGGCCCATGGGAATGCGCCCGCCGATGTCAGAAAGTTCGTTGCCGCCGCTGCTGGCCTTCGGCGACAGACCGTTCCCACGCGCCCTTGGTGGGAAACGGTCCCGGCGCAATCGCATTCAGACGAATGCCGTTCGGGCCCCATTCGGTCGCGAGCGACTTGATCATGATGTTCACGCCGGCCTTCGCCATGGCGCTCGGCACCGTGAAGGGGGCCACCATTCCAGATCCAGGTCGTGAGGATCGAGATCACGCTCGCTTTCTGTCCCGCCGCGATCCAGCGCTTGCCACAGGCGAGCGTCACATAGAACGTGCCGCGGAAGACGATGTCGGAGATCGCGTTGAAGCCTTTGGGCGTGAGGTCCTTTGTGCGGCTGATGAAGTTGCCGGCCGCATTGTTGACGAGACCGGTCAGCGCACCGCCATCCTCCCAGATGCGCGCGATCATCTCGTCAACGGCTTCCGCGACGCGGATGTCGCAACCGATGCCGCTGACTTTGGAGCCTGTGGCATCACTGATGCGTTTGGCGGTTTCTTCGACCACGCCCGCGCGCCGCCCGCAGATGTACACCTCCGCACCGAGCTGGGCGTATGCTTCGGTCATGACTTCGCCAAGACCGGTGCCACCGCCGGTGATGAGAATGCGCTTGCCCTTCAGCAATCCGTCCTTGAACATCAAATCGTACATGGCTTTCTCCTAGCGTGCCCACATGCGGTGCAATGCGCTGCTGACGTATTGCATCCGCGTTCTGTTTTCCCAGCTCATTTTAAACCTTCCAGCGCGCGCACCTCATAAAGCGTGTAGAGGATTTCGCGTTCGAACTGGTCGGGGATGACGCTCTCGATAAAGGTGAAAAAGCACAGCCGCTCGCCGCGCGTCACCGGCGCCACCTCATGCAGCGTTGTCGACGGATAAAGGATCATCGTGCCCGGTTCACCTTTGATCGATACTTTTTCCGTGCCCAGATGAATGACAAGTTCGCCGCCGTCATAGGTCGAAGGATCTCCCACGAACAAAGTTGCCGACACGTCGGAGCGCAGCGGACTGCCGGGAAGCGGCAGGAAGGCCGCATCGGAGTGCAGGCCATAGGTCATGCCGACCTCGTAGCGCGACAACAGCGGTGTCGCCATGCGCTTTGGAAACGCGAAGTTTCCGACTTCCGGCGTGGCGGACATGGCCTTGGCGGCGATCTGCGAGGCTTTTTGCGAGTCCGGGCTGTTCACGTCGGCCTGAGATTGTTCTTGGCGGTGTTGTGCGGATTGGACACGCGGCCGTCGATGAAGCGGATATTTTGCGCCAGTCTGCGCACTTCCACGATCTCGTCCGCCGTCAGAACGTTCTTGACTTGAAGAAACATCGAAAAGCCCTTGCCGCGCCCGGTGCAGGCGTACACTAGCAAACGGCGGATGTTCTTGCCTATCGGCGCGCCGCCACTGCTATCCTGCCGCGATGGATCAGATGGTCGCTTCCGCAGCGGCAAAATTGCCTCCCTTATTTGAGGGATGGTTCGCGGCGCGCGGGTGGGCGCCGCGGCCCGCACCAGCTTGCGTTGATCGACCACGCGGCGCGCGGCGAATCCGTGCTGCTGGTGGCGCCGACCGGCGGCGGCAAGACGCTGGCGGGATTTCTGCCGAGCCTGATCGACTTGGCGGCGCGGCCGCCGCGAAAGCCTGGCATGCCCGGACAGCGCTCGCTGCACACGCTCTATATCTCGCCGCTGAAAGCGCTTGCCGTCGATGTCGCGCGCAATCTGGAAACGCCGGTTACGGAAATGGGCCTTCCGGTCCGTGTCGAGACTCGCACCGGCGATACCTCCGCGTCAAAGCGCCAGCGTCAGAAGACGATTCCCCCTGATATTTTGCTGACGACGCCGGAGCAATTGGCCCTGCTGATCGCGTCGCGCGAATCCGCGCGCCTGTTCGAGAATCTGCAGGCCGTGGTGCTCGATGAGTTGCATGCGCTTTACAACTCCAAGCGCGGCGATCTGCTGGCGCTCGGTCTCGCGCGACTGCGCACGCTCGCGCCCGGCCATCGCAGCATCGGCTTGTCTGCGACCGTCGCCGATCCAAAGCCGCTGATGGAGTATCTCGCGCCACAATCGCATCTCGTGCGCGGCACGGTGGGCGCGAAGCGGAGATCGATATTCTTGCGTCCGACGCTTATGTGCCGTGGGCGGGGCATCTGGCGCGTCACGCGATGGCGGATGTGCTCGACGCGGTGAAGCGTGCGAAGACATCGCTCATCTTCGTCAACACCCGCAGCCAGGCGGAGCGCACGTTCCAGGAACTCTGGCGCATCAACGAGGACAATCTTTCCATCGCGCTACATCATGGTTCGCTCGCGCCGGCGCAACGCCGCAAGGTCGAAAGCGCGATGACGAAAGGCAACCTGCGCGCCGTCGTCTGTACCTCGACGCTCGATCTCGGCATCGACTGGGGCGCGGTCGATAATGTGATCTGCATCGGCGCGCCGAAGGGGGCGGCGCGTCTGGTGCAGCGCATCGGCCGCGCCAATCATCGCCTTGACGATCCCAGCCGCGCGATGCTCGTGCCGTCGAACCGTTTCGAGGTTCTGGAATGTGAAGCCGCGCGCGATGCTGTGCTTGCTGGCGAACTCGACGGCGAGCGGCTTAAAGAAATCTGGCGGCCTGGATGTGTTGGCGCAGCACGTGTTGGGAAGCGCCTGCGCCGCGCCGTTCGACGCCGATCAGCTCTATGGTGAAGTGGTTTCGGCTTTTCCCTACCGCAATCTGACGCGCGCCGATTTCGACAAGGTTGTAGATTTCGTCGCCACCGGCGGCTACGCGCTGAAACGTTATGATCAATATGCGCGCCTGCGCAAGACGCCGGAAGGCAAGTGGCGCGTGTCGCATCCGCGGGTGGCGCAGCAATACCGTCTCAATGTCGGTGTCATCGTCGAAGACCCGATGATCGATATTCGCCAGCAATCCAAAGGCCGCCCGACAGGCGCGGGCGGACGCTCGCTCGGCCAACTCGAAGAATATTTCGTAGAGCAGCTCACGCCTGGCGATACGTTCGTATTTTCGGGCAGCGTGCTGCGCTTTGAGGGTATCCACGAGGAATGCGGCCTATGTCTCGCGCACCAACGATCCGGAAGCGCAAATCCCGTCCTACAACGGCGGCAAGTTCCCGCTTTCGACGTTCCTGGCGCAGCGGTGTGCGCGAGATGGTGTCGAAACCGGGAGATGTGGAACACGCTGCCGGATCCGGTGCAGGAATGGCTGCGCATTCAGGAATGGCGTTCCATCATTCCGAAACCCGGACAGTTGCTGGTCGAAACCTTTCCGCGCGGCTCGAAGAATTATCTCGTCTGCTATCCGTTCGAGGGCCGCCTCGCACACCAGACGCTCGGCATGCTGATTACGCGGCGGCTTGAACGTCTGCGCATGCGGCCTCTGGGTTTTGTCGCCAACGAATATGCGCTTGCGGTCTGGGCATTGCGCGATATGTCGGGTCTCGCGATGGATAAGCTCTTCGATCAGGACATGCTGGGTGACGATCTGGACGCGTGGCTGGGCGATTCCAATCTCTACAAGCGCACCTTCCGGAACTGCGCGATCATCTCGGGCCTGATCGAGCGGCGCTATCCCGGCAAGGAAAAGACCGGGCGGCAGGTCACGTTCTCCTCCGACTTGATCTATGACGTGCTCCGGGAACATGAGCCGGACCATATTCTTTTACGCGCGACATACGAGGATGCGGCAACCGGTCTGCTCGACATCGCGCGCCTGTCGGAGATGTTGGCGCGGGTGAAGAACCGCATCGTGACAAGGGCGCTGGATCGCGTCTCGCCGCTCGCGGTTCCCGCCCTGTTGGAAATCTCGAAAGAAATGGTCGCAGGCGAGGCGCATGAGGATATCCTGCGCGAAGCGGAAGAATCGCTGATCGCGGATGCGATGCGGGTCTAAGCGCGGTTGTCATCCCGGACGGACGCGTTAACGTCCGATCCGGGATCCAACGTGCCGCGTCACGATGGTCCCGGCTCTGCGCGCTGCTGACGCAGCGCTTGGCCGGGATGACAAGTTTGGATTGGGAGTAAGAGTGGACGACCATTTCATCACCCTGAACGGCGAGCGGTTGATGCTAGATGCCTCCGGCGCGTTGTGGTGGCCGGCGCGGGGGATGCTTGTGTTCTCCGATATCCATCTGGAGAAGGGTTCGTCCTTTGCGATGCGCGGTCAGATGCTGCCGCCTTACGATACGCGGGCCGCGCTGAAGCGGATGCGGGCGGTAGTCGCGCGTTATCGGCCCAAAACGATCATGTCGCTGGGCGATGCGTTCCATGACCGCGACGCGGCCGAGCGCCTCGATCAGGACGAGCGGGCGATGCTCGCAGGCCTTTCGCACAGCGCGGACTGGATCTGGATCACCGGCAATCACGACCCCGCGCCGCCATCCTGGCTGGGCGGCGAGATCGTCGAAGAATATCGGCTCGGTGGTCTGATCTTCCGCCATGAGCCCAGTGTGTTCTTTCAGCCGGGCGAGATCGCGGGGCACCTCCATCCCTGCACCACGGTCACGATGCGGGGACGCAGTTTGCGCCGCCGCTGTTTCGTTGCCGATGGCGCGCGCATGGTGCTGCCGGCATTCGGCGCCTATGCGGGTGGGCTCGATCTCTGGGAGCCCGCGATCCATTCGCTGTTTCAGGGCGCGTTCGGTGCTTATGTGCTGGGGCAGGAGCGTGTCTACGCCGCGAAGGGGCGCGGCAATTATCACGCCTCGCGGCGGAACATCAGCGACGACAGCCAGCCGAGCAGCAGCGCCATCAAGACCGTCGCGACTCCATAGATCAGCGGCGCGTTGCGGGAGAAATCGTAAAGCCGCCGCTCCAATCCGATCTGATCGATCACGAGATCTGAGGATTGCTGGTCGATGACCTTTCCGTCGCGCAGCAGATAGACTTCGGCGACATATTTCCCGCGCGGCGCCGTCGAGGGCACCGGCACGCGCACGCGAAACAGCGTGCCGCTCAGGAATTCGACGCCGTCTTCCTGCTCCACATAAAGCTGGCGATGCTCCAACTGGTCGAGGAGCGCTTTGCGGAAAGGCTCCGGATTGTCGTCGGCCTTGAAGCCCTGGGGGTTTGAGGACGTTCAGTCCCAATTGGTACTGATCGAGCGTCCGCATCTGCGCAATAGCCGTTAGCGGCCGGTTGCCGGCCACGAAGTAGTAGCCCGGCATCGCGCGAAACAGCACGCGGTCGCGATTGATCCAGATACCGGCGATACGGTCCTTGCGCAGAACACGCAGATCCTGCTCCGGCCCGCGCACGGCAACGACGATGTCGGGCTTCTCGGTCTCAGGCTGCTCGACCGCGCCGAATACGGTGATCTCAGCGCCATTGTAATTGGCGCGAATCTCGATCGTGTCCTGGGATAGCCCGGCGACCAGGTTCTCGCCTGCCATCGCCGGCGACAGTAGCGTACAGAGAAAAAGAACTGCGACGTATCTCATGTCTGAGCGGTGATCGTGTAGATCGCGTCGGGCCGCACCACCAACCCGTAGAACAGGCGGATCGCGACGGCGATGACGGTGAGGGCGAGGATCAGGCGCAACTGCTCACCGCTCAGCCGTCCCGCCATGCGCACGCCGAATTGCGCGCCGATCACGCCGCCCGCAGCCAGGAACAACGCCAGCATCGCATCGACGGCGTGATTGTTCACCGCCTGAAGGACGGTCGTTGCAGCCGCGACCACGATGATCTGCAGCAGCGATGTCCCGATCACGACATTGGTCGGCATGCGCAGCAGATAGATCATCGCCGGCACGACGATGAACCCGCCGCCGACGCCCAGAATTGCGGACAGCATCCCCACCAGAAATCCGATTCCGACGGGCGGAATCACGCTGATGTAGAGCCGGGACGCCGGAAAGCGCATCTTCAGAGGCCAGCGATGAATCCACACATGCTGCGTGCGTGTTGAAGGTGGCGTGGCAACGCCTTGCCTCTTGCGCAGCGACGACAGGCTTTCGCGCAGCATCAACCCGCCGATGGAGCCGAGCAGGACCACATAACTCGCCGAAACCACCACATCCATCTGTCCCGCACGGCGCAGCAACGCGAACAGCCACACGCCGAAGCCCGTACCGCCGAGGGCCGCCCAGCGTCATCACGGTGGCCATCTTCAGATCGACGGCCCGCTTTCGCCATTGCGCCAGTGCCCCCGACATCGAAGACGCGGTGATGTGGCTTGCGGTGGTTGCAACCGCGACCGACGAAGGAATGCCGGTGAAGATCAGCAGTGGGGTGAGCAGGAATCCGCCGCCGACGCCTAGCAGGCCCGAAAGAAATCCGATGGCGCCGCCCAGCCCAAGGATGACCAGCCAGCGGACGGACATCTCGGCGATGGGCAGATAGATTTCCATCGGGCACGCGAATTGCGATCGGGAGTTACAATGTGCGCGCCGCGCGGTTGAGGGTCAACCGCGCCAGCGGGGCTCACTTCTGCACGAGATCGTTCTGTTGCGGTGTCGTGTTGGCGTGCGGATCGAGCGGCTGCGTGCGGAACGTATCCGAGGCATGTTGGGCGGCCGCGCGATCATCCGTTGAAATCTGCGTCGAAAGCGCGTCGAGGCGCGATTTGGATTCCGTGTCGCCGCCTGCTGCCGCGATCGCATACCATTTGTACGCATCGAGCAGGCTCTGCGGCACACCTTGCCCACGTTCATAGAGAACCGCGAGATTGAATTGCGAGTCGGTCAGCCCCAGCGATGCGGCCTTGGAAAACCAGCGCGCGGCTTCGGCGAGATCCTTCTTCGTGCCGGTGCCTTCGGCATAAGCGACCGCGAGATTGTGCATGGCCTTGCGATTGCCCTGCATCGCGGCGGATTGATACCAGTGCGTCGCTTTCGCCGGATCGGCGGCAACGCCCTTGCCGTGCTCGTAGAGCGTGCCGAGGCGGTATTGCGCGATCGGCTCGCCGCTTTCCGCTGCGCGCTCCAGCCATTTGGCGGCCTGCGCTTCGTTGATCGCCGTGCCGTCGCCGTTGAGATATTTCAGTCCAATGACCGTTTCGGCTTTCACGTTGCCGCCATTGGCAAGCGCGGTGAGACGGTCCAGCCCCGTATTCGGCTGCGGAACCACGACATTGAGCTGATTGGGCTGTTGCTTCGGGGCCGCCTGCGTCTGCTGCGCCGGCACGGTGTGTATAGGCGCAGCCTTCACCGTTTTCTGTTGCAGCGGCGGTACAACGGTCTGCTTTGCGGGCTGCTGCGGCACCGGCATCGAGACCGGTGCGTGCGGCGCGAGATCGTCGTTCTGCGGCGTCGCGTGCAGGGGTGTGGCCGGTTGGGGCGCGGCCGGTTGAGGCGCTGATTGTGACACGGCAGGACTCGTGCCGGTCTGGAACGGTTTGTTGCCGAATCCCTGACTGAGAACGAAGCCGGCCACCAGCGCGATAGCGATCAGCGCGATGAACCCGATCAGCATCATGCGCGACCGGCCATCTTTCTGCTCAGGCGTGTCCGGCTTGGCGCTCCACACGAAACCGTCTGCAGCCTCGACCTCGGCGGCATTTGCGGCCGCTTGGGCTGAACGAGCGCGCGGCGGAGAGGTAGGTATCGCCAGGATTCGGCTGCTGCGGTTCAAAAGCGTCGCCGGTGAAACCAGCAGGTTCGAAGGGCGGAGCTTCTTCCGGGTAGGGCGGCGGCGCATCGAGCGAAGCGGCCGCGAACGGATCGATTGCTGTCGCAAACGGGTCATCCGGCGCGTTTGAAGGTTCACTTTGTGCGGCGAAAGGCGGCGGGACTTCGGCGGCAGGCACATCGTGGAACGGCGGCGCATCGAACGCCGGCGCAAACGCATGTGCCGGGGGTACGGGCGGAAAAGCGGCGGCCATCGAGAGTGCCGGTTTTGCCTCCAGCGTAGTGAGGCGTGCGGCCGCGTCGTTAAGCAGGGCGCGAAATTCCGTCGCCGTGTCACGCTGGCGGTTTTCGGTGGCTTCGACGCGGCTCAGCAATTTTTTCAGGCTGTCTTCGATCTGGCGCGCGGTCGTAGGCTCGTCGTCTTCAAAGCGTGCCGCGATGTCGCTCAACGATTTCTCAAGCCGTGACAGGCGCTGCTCCACGTCGGAGACCGCATTTTTTGCTTCCACGCCGCGCACGCGCTCTTCGAGGCGCGACACCGCCTCGGATGCCGCAACGCCGTCGTTCAACGAACTTTCAAGATCCGACAGGCGCTGCTCGACGTCCCGGATCGGTGCCTTTCGCCTCGACAGCGCGCACGCGATCTTCAAACTGTGCAACGGCAGCCGCAGTCGAAGCTTCGCGGTGATCGGCGCGTGCAACATGGTCGCGATGGGCGGCCTGAAGCGCTTCGATGGCGCGTTCGGCAGAGGTTACGTTGCCATGTCCGGCTTTTTCGGCGGTGTAGATGCGATCGTCGAGCGCGGCGATGCGCTGTTCCAGAATCTGCGCCGTCGTCTCGGTGTTGGCGCGCGTCTCGCCCACATGACCAGCGAGCGTTTCCATGTTGGTCGCGAGCGCCGAAATCTGAGTTGCCGACTGATTGGCGTTCTGCGTGAGCTGATCCGCAAGCCGCTCAAGGCCGGTGTGCAAACCCTTCACCGCTTCTTTGAGCGAGTCGTGGCGGCTCGCCTGTTCGACGCGGTCGAGGCGCTCTTTCAGGCCCACGACATGCGTGCCGAGTTGTTCGAACGCCTGCGCCTGTTCGCGGGTCGCGACGTTCATCTCCGTGGCGGCACGGCTGAGCGCGCGATTGTTCTCCGCCTGAGAACGCTCCGATGTCTCCATTCGTCGCGAGACACCCTTTAACTGTTCTTCGATGCGGCGATAGGCGTCGCTCGACTCCGCGGTGCTGCGCGACACGCGGTCGAGCATCTCATCGGTTTCGCGGCGCGACGGCGGCGCGACCGGTTCGTCGCGGTAAAGTCTGCTGGCGGCAAAGTTCTCGCGGGTCAATTCTTCCTCGTCTCCGGCGTCGGCGAAGCTGCGCAGGATGCGCCGCGTGAGCCACTCGCCTACGGAAAGCCCCTCTCTCCGCGCAGCGGCGCGTGCCGCCTGATGCGCTTCGGTGGGGATTCCCGCCACGTTCCAAGGAAGATCAGGCCGCATATCGAATCACAGAGTGATGCACCCTCAAGGCAAAGTACCGACCGCAAGATTTTGTGTAAAGCAACGTCGGGAGCCCTAAACGCGCGCCGTCTCCGGCCTTTTCTTCCTGATTCGGTATCATCCGTCTCTAGGATTAATGCGCGGTTATCAGGTGTCGCGAGTTGGGACGCCTGCGCGCGCCAGATCGCCGCCCAGCCGTCCTGTCAGCCAGCGAAATGTCATCCGGTAATCGGAAAACAGCGACCAGAACGGGTAGGTGAAGGTCGCGGGGCGATTGTGCTCGATGAAGAAATGTCCAATCCAAGCAGGACCATAGCCGCCAATGAGCGCGCCGGGCAGGAACCAGAGATTTCCTGTGACGAAGATCGCGGCGATGCTCAGCGTGGAAAGCGCAGTGCCGGCATAGTGAATGGCGCGCGTCGCCGGTTTCGAATGCTCTTGGAGATAATACGGCCAGAAGTCGGCGTAGGTCTCGATCGGACGGTTGGTGCGCTCGGCGTTTGCCATGTCACGACCCCGGTGCTTTGGGCGCCGGGTCCATGTGCGGGCCAAGACCCAGATCGGTCGCGAACAACTCGGTGACATAGACCGTGTCGCCGTTCACCGCCGCGCCGACCCCGGTGAGATTGTAGTCCGAAAGCATCAGATTGTCGCGGTGCTGCGGACTGTTCAGCCATTGATCGACGATGGCGCGCGCGAATTTGTTCACATCGACGCCGAGTTCTTTTCTGTAGTGTTCGGCGCCCATATTCTCGCCCAGCAGGCCCTGAAAGCGCGGGTCGGTATCCATCAAAATGCTGGCGGAGGTTTCGCCGCTTGGTGCAGCGTGCGCGAAGTAGTTCTTCGCCGCCATGTCCACCGCACGTTTGCGCGCGATGCCGCTCAATTCCGGATCAATCATAAGCGGGTGTGTTTTGGCTCCAGTCTTCTCACGTTCTTCTTCGACCAGAATCGCAATGCGCGTTTCCAGCGCAGGCATCAGCGTCTTCGGATCGGGCGGTAGCGGAAGTTGTGGCGCCGCGGCTTGCCTTGTCGTGGTGCAAGCAGTGAGCAAAACACCGAATGCAAACACCACTGCCATCCCCGGCGAGCGCGCGCGTGAAAACAAACTCAAATTCGTCATGGCCGCCCTCGTGGCGGCCATCCATATGCGCCTTCTCGCAGTGAGATCATGGATGGCCGGGCCTCTAGCGACAGCGTAAGAGGGGCCGGCCATGACGGAGCGAATAAGGCAATCGCGGATCACCAATGACAAATTACGGATTGAACTCAAACAATCCCGCCGCGCCCATGCCGCCGCCGATGCACATCGTCACGACACCATATTTCAGCTTGCGGCGATTGCCTTCGATCAGAAGGTGTCCCGTCATGCGCGCACCGGACATCCCATACGGATGACCGATAGAGATCGAACCGCCGTCGACGTTCAACTTCTCCTGCGGAATGCCGAGCCTGTCCGCGCAATAGAGAACCTGCGATGCAAACGCCTCGTTCAGCTCCCAAAGATCGATGTCCTCAACTTTGAGGCCGTGGCGTTCGAGCAGCCGCGGCACCGCGAATACCGGGCCGATGCCCATTTCATCCGGCTCGCAGCCCGCGCTCGCAAACCCGCGAAACACGCCGAGCGGGCGGGAGTAATGGACGTGTCTCGTGTACAGGACGAAGTGATCGTTCAAAACGGCTGGACGGCGCTTTTGGTGTTTTGCGAGCAGGAGCGCCGCAGGATTTTTGCCCAGTTGGAGCCTTTGGAAGGTGGCGGGGTCCATATAGCGAGGCGGTATCCTATGACAGGCGGCACCTGGATCGACATAACAAATGACGAGATAAAGCGCCTGCGCAAGGACATCGCCAATCTCGATGCGTTGATCGCGAAAAGCCGCTTTGGCGTGGCGTAAATAGCGTTGGTACGCCTTCATCACAGCGAAAGAACATTATAAGAACATTACCTTGACTTTACCCTCCTTCGCGCATATTTCTCGCAACCGCTCGGTTTGTGCGGCAATGAGGCGCGATGACCGATATTTCCCGCCAGATTTGGGACATGAAATACCGGCTGAAGGCGCCGGACGGTACGCCTTTGGATACGGACGTGGAATCCACCTGGGCACGCGTCGCTCTGGCGCTGGCGCAGGGGGAGAAGCCTGAAGACCGCCGCACCCGCGCGCTCGATTTTGCCGCCGCTCTCGCCGGTCATCGTTTCCTGCCCGCCGGCCGCATCATCGCTGGCGCCGGCACGGATCGCAGCGTCACGCTCTTCAATTGTTTCGTCATGGGCACCATCCCGGATTCGATGGATGGATTTTTTCAGGCCTGCGCGAAGCGGCCCTGACCCTCCAGCAGGGCGGCGGCATCGGTTACGATTTCTCGACCTTGCGTCCGAAAGGAGCGCCAGTGAAAGGCGTCGGCGCGGATGCGTCCGGTCCGGTCTCGTTCATGGATGTGTGGGATGCGATGTGCCGCACCATAATGAGCGCCGGTTCGCGCCGCGGCGCGATGATGGCGACGCTGTCGATCGACCATCCTGACGTTGAAGAGTTCATCGCGGCGAAGCAGGCGCAAGGCCGCCTCACAAATTTCAATCTTTCGGTGTTGGTGAGCGACGCGTTCATGGACGCGGTCAAGCACGACGCGCCGTGGGATCTAAAATTCGACGGTCATGTCTACAAGACAGTGCGCGCGCGCGATCTTTGGGATCGCATCATGCGCGCGACCTATGAGTATGCCGAACCCGGCGTGATCTTCATCGACCGCATCAATGCGCTGAATAATCTCGCCTATTGCGAAACGATCCGTTCGACCAACCCGTGCGGCGAGCAGCCTTTGCCGCCCTATGGTGCATGCCTTCTCGGTTCGATCAATCTCGCCAAGCTGGTGGAAAATCCGTTCGGTGACGACGCGCATCTTGACCTCGAAGAACTGGCGCGGCTTACCAAGACCGCAATCCGGATGCTCGACAACGCCATCGACGTGTCGCGCTTTCCGTTGGACGAGCAGCGTGCCGAAGCGCTAGCCAAGCGCCGCGTCGGCCTCGGCGTCACGGGGCTTGCCGATGCGCTGATCTTCTGCCGCGCGCGCTACGGCTCGGCTGAAAGCCTGGTGCTGATCGAAACGTGGCTTTCGACCTTGAGCCATGCGGCTTACGCAGCCTCGGCGGAATTGGCCAAGGAGAAAGGCGCTTTCCCGCTTTACGACGCGGCGGAATATCTCGCGCGACCGCATATTCTTGGCCTACCACAGGAGATCCGCGACGCCATCGCGGCGCACGGCATCCGCAATGCGCTCGTCACGTCCATTGCGCCTACAGGCACAATCTCCCTGTTTGCCGGAAACGTATCGAGCGGAATCGAGCCGGTGTTCGCCTATTCCTACAAACGCCGCGTTCTCCAGCCCGACGGCACGCGTTCCGAAGAGAACGTAGAGGACTACGCTTATAGACACTTTCGTGCGCGTTTCGGTGATGCGGAGCTACCAGATTATTTCGTCAATGCACAGATGCTCACGCCCGACGATCATCTGCGGGTGCAGGCGGCGGCGCAGAAATACATCGACAGCTCCATCTCCAAGACGATCAACGTGCCGTCGGAGATTTCGTTCGACAGCTTCAAGGGCGTTTACCTCTCCGCTTATGAGATGGGCTGCAAGGGCTGCACGACCTATCGCCCGAACGCGGTGACTGGTGCTGTGCTGGAAGAATTCCCGGTGCCCGCGCCGGCGGAGAGCGGCGAAGAACCAATGCTTCCGCTCGCGCTTCCGGAGCAGCCTTCGCGTCTACGCGACGGCGGGGTGGTCTATATGACGCGGCCGCTCGACCGGCCCGACGTGCTGCTCGGCCAGACGTACAAGATCAAATGGCTGGATTCCGATCACGCTTTTTACATCACCATCAACGACATCGAGAAAGACGGACGCCGCCGTCCGTTTGAGGTTTTCATCAACTCCAAGAACATGGAGGCCTATGCCTGGACGCTCGCGCTGACGCGCATGATCTCGGCCGTGTTCCGGCGCGGCGGCGACGTGTCATTTGTGGTCGACGAGATGAAGGCGGTGTTCGATCCGCGCGGCGGGCAATGGATGGGCGGGCGTTACGTGCCGTCGTTATTGGCAGCTATCGGCGCCGTGATCGAGACCCATCTGGTCGCGACCGGATTTATGTCTTCGCGCGATGCAAACTTGCCCAAGGAAGAGCGCCGCGCCGTCGCGATGGCGGCGGAGGGCGCGCCGGCCCGCACCTGCCCACGCTGCGGCAGCCCGAGTTTCCTGCGGCTTGAGGGGTGCGACTCCTGTGTCTCCTGCGGCTATTCGAAATGCAGTTAAGATAGCTGGATGAACTATTCCAGCCGGTTCTTTCTTTACGCACCCTTCGCGTTCCTGCTGCTTATCGGCGCGGCTTTCGGCGTTTATTGGTGGCATGCCGCGGGCGCGCTGGAGCGCCGTCTCGACGCGATGCAAACGCATGAGGCCATGCCCGGCGTTACCGTGCGCTATGCCACCCGTTCGGTCGGCGGCTTTCCGTTCAATCTCGATGTTGTGTTCACGGATTTCCGTGTCTCGGTTGAGACGGGTCATGGACCTTTCGTCTGGCGCGGGGAGAACTTCGCGCTCCATGCGCTCACCTATGGCGCCGACAAGACGATCTTTGAAGCGGCAGGCAAGCAAAGCTTCGCGTGGAAAGATACGGAGGGTGCGGAACACGTGCTCCCGTTCGATGCGGGAAGTCTGCATGCGAGCGCCATTCGCAACGCAGGTGGCCTGTCGCGCTTCGATCTCGATATCGTTGGATTTGGCTCGCCCGCGCTAACGGCGGCGCGTATCCAGTTCCACATTCGCCATACCGCCGATGGAAAAAGTCTCGACGTGTTCGCGAGTGGCGATGACATTCATTTTTCACCGCAACTGCGTGGCGCGTTCGGAGACCAGCTCAAACTTGTGGGACTTCAGGGAAGCGTCTCGCAAGCGTCTGCATTCGATGTCCTGCGCGCGGGAAAGACCGATTGGCGTAGCGCCGTCGAAACCTGGCGCAACAGGCCCGGCCGTTTGCGTGTTGAACCGCTAGAGTTCAATTGGGTGAACGGACCCGACATGATCGGGAAAGGCGCGATGTCATTGGATGGCGGGCACAGGCCCGAAGGCATTGTCGATTTCAAGACGACCGGTGTTCCGCAATGGCTCGCCCGCAATCCCCCGATGGCGCCGGATGGCTTCGCGGCCGGGCTGCGCGACCGCGCGTCGAAAGCCGGTAGCAATGTGGCCGGGCGTATGGGCGCGGTGTTCGGGATCATGGACAGCGTGATGTACATGGGCGACGACCCGATCGGGACGGCGGAGCCGTTGTACTAGCTCTTGTGCGCCGGATCGCGGCCGAAATTCGGCGCGGCGGAATCCTGCCCCGCGTCGATGATGCTGCGCCGGATCGCGCGCGTGCGCGTGAACAAATTGAACAGCGCATCGCCATCGCCCCACCGGATCGCGCGTTGCAATGCGCTCAGGTCTTCGCTGAACCTGCCGAGCACTTCCAGCACAGCCTCCTTGTTGTTCAGGAATACGTCGCGCCACATCGTGGGATCGGATGCGGCGATACGCGTGAAGTCGCGGAAACCGCCGGCGGAGAATTTGATCACTTCGCTCTGTGTGACGGTGGCGAGATCGTCGGCCGTGCCCACGATGTTATACGCGATCAGATGCGGCACATGGCTGGTAATCGCGAGCACCAGATCATGATGCTCTGCGTCCATCACTTCGACCCGGCTGCCAAGTCCTGTCCAGAACGCGCGTAACTTTTCCAGCGCCGCGGCATCGGTGTTTTCTGGCGGCGTCAGAATGCACCAGCGATTGTCGAACAGTTCGGCAAAGCCGGCTTCCGGGCCGGATTGCTCCGTGCCGGAGATCGGATGGGCGGGAATGAAGTGTACAGTGCCCGGAATGTGCGGGCCGGCATCGCGCAGCACGGCAGTCTTGACCGAGCCGACATCGCTGACGATGGCGCCTGCTTTCAAAGATGGAGCCATCGCCTGCGCCAGCGACGCGTAAGCGCCAACGGGTGTCGCCAGAATGACCAGATCGGCATCGTGCACGGCCTCAGCAATATCGCTATGCAGGGAGTCCGCGAATCCGCAAGCGCGCGCACGGTCCAGCACCGCGTTCGTCGGCTCATACCCGGCGACATGCCCGGCAAGTTTGCCGCGCTTTGTTGCGCGCGCGACCGACGATCCGATCAGGCCGATGCCGAGGATCGCGATCTTGTCGAAGAGTGGCGGCGTGTCTCTCATGCCTGCTTCAGGAACTCGCGTAGCGTATTGACGATACGACGGTTCGCGTCTTCGCTGCCCACCGTGAGACGCAGACAATGCGGCAAGCCGTAAGCCGCGACGCTGCGCAGGATCAGACCGCGCGCAGAAAGAAACTGGTCGGCGTCTGCTGCCCGTTTTTCGTCTTCGAATTGGATCAGTACAAAATTGGCGACGCTGTCTTCGACCTTAAGCCCGAGGGCGCGGATGTGTTCGATGAGCCAGCCGACCCATTTTTCGTTATAGCCTCGTGATTCTTCGACATGTCCCCGGTCGCGCATCGCGGCCATCGCCGCATTTTGCGCGGGCGTGTTGACGTTGAACGGGCCGCGGATGCGGTTCAGCACATCGGCGACATCGGCGGGACAATAAGCCCAGCCGACTCGAAGCGCGGCAAGTCCATATATCTTAGAGAATGTGCGCGTCATCACGACGTTCTCGTTGTTTGCGACGAGTTCGATACCGGCTTCATAATCGTGACGGGTCACGAAATCGGCATAGGCCGCGTCCAGCACCAACAAGATATCGCGCCGCAATCCGGCGTGCAGCCTGCGGACCTCGCTCTGTGAGAGGTAGGATCCCGTCGGATTGTTCGGATTTGCGAGATAGACGATGCGCGTCTTCGGTGTGACGGCTGAAAGCATCGCATCGACATCGGTGTGAAGATTTTTTTTCGGGCACCGCGACAGGCACTGCGCCATGTGCGTGGGCGATGATGCGGTAGAGAATAAAACCATGCGCGCTGAACATCACCTCGTCGCCCGGCCTTACATAGGAACTGGCGAGCAGAGTGAGCAACTCGTCGGAGCCGCTGCCGCAGACCAAGCGAGACGGATCGAGGCCATAGATCCCGGCGATGGTGTCACGCAGGATCGTGGCGCCGCCTTCCGGGTAGAATTCCAGACTTCCGGACGCCTGCCGGAAGGCCTCTATGGCCAATTTGCTCGGTCCCAGCGCGCTTTCGTTTGCCGAGAGTTTGATCGTTTCAGCAACGCCATGCGCCCCTGCGCGTCCGCCGACATAGGGCGTTATCTCAAGAATTCCGGGATTTGGCGTCAGGCTCATGGCCGGGTTGACCTAATGCATTTCGTTGACAGGGGGAACCCCCGGTCTTAGCACACCGTTCCTCGCACTTTTTGTTGGCAAGTTGTTGCATGGCAAAGACGTCCAGCCCGAATTTCCCTCGCCCGGCGTTGCCCGGTGTCGATGCCGGTACGGCGATGACATTCGACGTGCCGCTCGCACTCGACGGTGGCCTTGCGCTCGAATCCTGGACAATTGCCTATGCGACATACGGCACGTTGAACGCGGCGCGCTCAAATGCGGTGCTTGTCTGCCATGCGTTGACCGGTGATCAGTTCGCCGCCAGTGATAGTCCCGTGACCGGCAAGCCCGGCTGGTGGCTTACCATGGTCGGGCCCGGCAAGCCGATCGACACGGACCGCTTCTTCGTCATTTGCACGAACGTAATCGGCGGCTGCATGGGGACCAGCGGTCCGGCGAGCGTCGATCATGCGACGGGCGAACTCTATGGGCTCTCTTTTCCGCTCGTCACGATCCGCGACATGGTACGGGCACAAGCCGCTCTTCTCGACGCCCTTGGGATCGAGCAGCTTCTTTGTGTCACCGGCGGATCGATGGGCGGGATGCAGGTTCTGCAATGGGCGGCGTCCTATCCAGAGCGTGCGTTCAGCGCGATGCCGATGGCGACCGCCGCGCGCCATTCCGCACAGAACATTGCATTCCACGAAGTCGGGCGTCAGGCGATCATGGCCGATCCCGATTGGCGCGGCGGTGCATATCATGTGGAGGGCACACAGCCATCAAAGGGGCTGGCCGTGGCGCGTATGGCCGCGCATATCACTTATCTGTCGGAGCCCGCACTGCAACGGAAGTTCGGGCGCAACTTGCAGAACCGTGCAGAGATTTCGTTCCGGTTCGCGCCGGATTTTCAAGTAGAGTCCTACCTGCATCATCAGGGCTCAACCTTTGTCGACCGCTTCGATGCGAATTCCTATCTCTATATCACGCGGGCGATGGACTATTTCGATCTTGCGGCAGATTACGGCGGTGTTCTCGCCGAAGCGTTTCGCGGTACGAAGACGAAGTTCTGCATTGCGTCTTTCACCAGCGATTGGCTGTTCCCGACGGTAGAAAACAAGCGCATCGTACACGCGCTCAATGCTGCCGGTGCGACGGTTAGCTTCGTCGAAATCGTATCGGACAAGGGACACGATTCTTTCCTGCTCGAGGAGCCGGAGTTGTTCGCGACTGTGCGCGGGTTTCTGAACTCCGTGGCCCAGAGCAGGGGGCTCGCATGAGCGTGCGTCCCGATCTTGCCGCAATCGCGGAGATGATTCCGCCGGGTGCGCGCGTGCTCGACGTCGGCTGTGGCGATGGGCAACTTCTCGAGCATCTCAAGAACACCAAGGGCATCGACGGGCGCGGGCTGGAGTTGTCACAGCAGAACGTGAACGCCTGCGTGGCGCGCGGGCTCGCAGTCATTCAAGGCGATGCCGACACCGATCTGCACGAATATCCCTCGCAGGTGTTCGATATCGTGATCCTGAGCCAGACGATTCAGGCGACTTACGATCCAAGCAAGGTGCTGGAGCATCTGGTGCGCATCGGAAAGCACACGATCGTGTCGCTGCCGAATTTCGGGCATTGGCGGGTGCGCCTAAGCCTGCTGTTCAACGGCCGCATGCCGCAGACGCTATCGCTTGGTTGTTCTTGGCACGATACGCCGAATATTCACCCGTGTACCATCGCGGATTTCGTGACATTGGTGAACGAAACGGGCGCGGTAATAGAGAGTGCGCAGGCGCTCGATGCGAAGGGGCGCACGCGTCCGATGCAGCCGGACGCGTGGGGCCCTAACCTCTTCGCCGAAGGGGCGATCTTCTCTCTGAAGTCGTGCTAGCTCTTCGCGCCGAGCAATTCGAGAGCCTTGGCATAATGCACCATGCCATTGTGATAGAGGCCCGCATTGCAGAATTCCATCGCGCGCTTTTGTTCCGCACGGGCTTCGTCCGCATTCGGGCCGTTCGAATTGAGCGCTGTCGTGACCTGACGATCGGCCGCCGTGCAAGTCGCTGTGTTCTCTGTTGCAAACGCGGCGGTGGATATCGTCATAAGCGCGGCCGCAAAAACCAGAGCTGTCGATTTTGTGAAACGCATTACATCCTCCGAATTGTTCTGTCAGCGATTTTGCTGACGCGCTCTGGAGGTAGGAATTGATTTAGGCCAGAAAAGGGCTGAAACGCACTTTGCGAAACTTTGAGCGAAGTAAAAGCGCGCGCAAGTGCAACGAAGCTTTTGTGTGCGCGGTAAGACGTAACATCGTCGTGATCTGCACACGACCTATGCGAAAAACGAATTGCTATGCGCGAGCGAGAACCGGCTCCGTGAATTTCTTTTTTGTGACAGGAGCAGGCGCGTAAAGCGACTTCTTCGCTTCGATAAGATGTACGCCGCCCAGAGCGGGCCACAAACGACGCCCAATGCTCTCCCATGTCGCGCCGGTGCGAATCAATCTGCGTCCATTCAGCGGAGGGTGATGCAGCGTACAGTCCCAGCGTTCGGGCTCGAACATCGCATTGCGCAGAATTCGATCTAACTCTCCGCGATGAAACGGCCGGCCCTGCCCAAATGGCGAACGCTCGAGTTGTGCCCAGAGACTTGTGCGATTGGGTGCGACGATGAGGATACGCCCTTCCGCTGATAGCACGCGCCAAAGCTGTCGCATCAAGGGACGTATCGCCTCGGCGCCTTCCAGACCGTGGACGATCAGGATGCGATCGAACATCGCATCGGGAAAGGGAAGAGCATCCTCGTCGCTTAACGCCGCAAGCCGCTTGCCCTCTGGCCAGGAAACAATCCCTTGTTGCGCAGGCATCACGGCCACGACGCGCTCCGCTTCGCTTTGAAAGGGCTTGAGATAGGGCGTGGCAAAACCATAACCTAACACGCGAGCGCCGCTCAGGTCGGGCCATAGCATCCTGACGTGGCGCATGATGGTTCGCCGGGCGACTTGTCCCATCGAAGTTTCATAGAACTCGGCCAGTTCCCGCGCGTCCAGCTGCATGAATTAGGAGGTAAACCTGTGCGTGCTGCAGTTCAACGGCAGCGGCAAGTTTGCTAGGGTCGCGGTTCTTCAGGGAGACAATCGTGAGCGCACTCGAAATCGAACTGGTTCCATGCCTTAGCGACAATTACGCCTATCTCGTTCACGACGCCGATGCAGGCCTCACCGCCGTGGTCGATCCGTCGGAACCCGATCCTGTCACGAAAGCGTTGGCCAAGCGGGGTTGGAAGCTCACGCATATCCTGAATACGCACCATCATTTCGATCACACCGGCGGTAATATCCCCCTGAAAGAAGCGACCGGAGCCGAGATTGTCGGACCGGGAAAGGATCGAGCGCGCTTTGCCGGTCTTGATACCGGGGTAGACGAAAGCACCGGCTGGACATTCGGATCGCGTCCCGTGCGGGTGATGGAAATCCCCGCGCACACCAGTTCGCACATCGCCTTTGTTGTCGACGATGCGGCTTTTACGGGCGACACCCTGTTCGCGATGGGGTGCGGTCGATTGTTCGAGGGTACGCCCGCGATGATGTGGTCGAGCCTCTCAAAGCTGATGACGTTGCCGGATTCGACGCGCATCTTTTGCGGCCACGAATACACCCAGAGCAACGGCCGCTTCGCGCTGACGCTGGAGCCCAACAACGAAGCGTTGGTCAGGCGCATGCAGGACGTCGATGCTGCGCGCGCTCAGGGCCGCCCTACGATCCCCTCGATCCTCAGTCTTGAGAAGCAGACCAATCCATTCCTGCGCCCGAATTCGCCGGAGCTTCGCAAGACGCTCGGCATGGAAAACGCAAGCGACGTCGATGTCTTCGGCGAGACGCGGCGTCGCAAGGATAATTTCTAGCCGCTATTTCCTATTAAGCGTGGCCGCCGCCTGATCTGCGCGGGCGACTGCAACAGCGCAGATAGCGATACGGCGCATGTAAAAAATTTCCCCCGTGTGGCAAACGGCACACTATCGCCTCGGTACGTGGAAAGCATGGGAAAAAGCGCTTATGTGCCGGTCGAACTCGTCCGTACACATATGAATGCGCAATTTTCGCAAAGTATAGCGCACACTGCACAGCGTGTAGGACTTTCCACGATAATTCTGCGCGGTTAGGCTGTCTTCTTTACGGGGGATTGCGATGGTTCGTTGTTCTACAGCGCGCGGATTTATGTCCGCGGCTGCGCTTCTCGCGTTCACTGCGCCTTTCTTGCCGGTGTACGCGCAGACGGCGGCGCAGCAACTCGCTCCGACCGAGACGACCGAATCTGGCGGCGGCAAAATAGAAGAGGTTGTCGTCACGGCCACACGGCGCGCGGAAGTTCTGAGCAAAGTGCCGGAGAGCGTCAGCGCGTTTACCACCGAAAAGATGGATACGCTCGGAATCAAGAATTTCGCCGATGTGGCCCGCTTCACCCCTGGGGTCACGTTCGATCCTGACGACAACAGCATCTCGATTCGCGGCATCAGCTCGGATGCGGGCTCCGGCACCACCGGCATCTATCTCGACGACACGCCGATCCAGATTCGCGCTCTGGGCTTCGGCTCCAACAACACATTGCCCGCTGTGTTCGATCTGGACCGTGTCGAGGTTTTGCGCGGCCCGCAGGGCACACTGTTCGGCGCGGGGTCGGAAGGCGGCACGGTTCGCTACATCACACCGCAACCCAGCCTCACCGATTACAGTGTTTATGCGAAGTCGGAAATCTCCGGCACCGACGGCGGCGATCCAAGTGAAGAGGGCGGCGTCGCAGTCGGGGGACCGATCATTGAAGACAAGCTCGGATTTCGCGCCAGCGTATGGTTCCGCCATGACGGCGGGTGGATCGACAAGGTTGACGATCAGACAGGCGCGCTCGACCAATCCGGCACGAACTTTGTGAACAGCTATGTGTTGCGCGGCGCGCTTGCATGGCAGCCCACAGGCAAGCTGACGATCACGCCATCGATCTATTATCAAAACCGCGATCAGAACAATGCCGATCAGTTCTGGACCGCGCTCTCCGATCCCGACAACGGCGATTTCGTCACTGCCACGCCCGAACGCATGGCCGACCGCGATCGTTTCGCGCTGTCATCGTTGAAGATGGACTACGATCTGGGTGCCGTGGAGATCATTTCCAATACGTCTTATTTCGATCGGCGCGAGATTGTGAACAATTACAGCGGCACGCTCTACAATCTTTCTTATTTTCAGCAGCTCGTCGACCGAAACGACGATCCGAACTACGATCCTTGCACGGGTGGCTTGTGCGAGCAGTATGCTCCGCTGAAGCACAAAGACAGACCGCCGCTGCTGCTATCGAACGGTCTCAATCTTCCCGGCTATGGCGACGATTACATTTCCAATGCCTTCATCACGAACAGACAGAAGAATTTCACGCAGGAAGTCCGCATCCAATCCACCGACAGCGACGCGCGTTTCACCTGGATCGCCGGCATCTTCTACGCTCAAAACGCCCAGGACAGCATCGAACAAATCAACGATCCGCAATTGCCGGCCTTGACCGAATATCTTTGGGGCGAAGACATGCTCACGGCATGGGGCGAAGATCTGCTGCCCAATGGCGACGACTATATCAACGATACGGTCGGTCACGACTGGCAGGTCGCCGGATTTTTCAATGCGACCTATGCCATCACCGATGCGTTGAAGATTCAGGGCGGCGTTCGCCTCGCGCAGACTCATTTCGACTTCCGCAACTATGCCGACGGGCCGCAGAATTTCGGCTTTTCAAGCGGCAGCGGAAGTAAAAACGAAAATCCCACAACGCCGATGCTCGGCGTTACCTACCAGATCGATCCGGACGACATGGTGTATGCCACCTGGTCCAAAGGATATCGCATCGGCGGTGCCAACGCTCCGTTGCCGCCATCCTGCGGAAATGTCCCGGGCGCGCAGTCCTACGACTCCGACACCGTGACGAACGACGAGATCGGCACCAAGGACAAGTTGTTCGGTCACCGCTTGTCGATCGATGTGAGTGCTTATTATCTCGACTGGGACAACATCCAACAGAACAACTACATTCCCCGATGCGGCATCCAGTACACCGCCAATCTCGGCAAGGCGACGAGCAAGGGCTTCGACCTACAGGCCGACTGGCTGATCATCGACGATCTGGAGGCGGATATGAGCCTCGGCTATACCGACGCGCGCTATACCGTCACGGCGCTCAGCAGCAACAAGGCGCAGACGCCGCTGGTGGTCGCGGGCGATACGCTTCCGGTCTCGCCGTGGACCTCATCCATCGGTCTGCAATACAGCCACAATGTCTATAGCCTGCCGTCCTATATCCGCGTTGACTACGAATTCAACGGCCGCAACTCGTCGCTGACGCCGGAGCAGGATTCGCGGACCACGTCTTACGATCCCGGACTCGTGCCCGACCCGCCGACGAATCTGTTCTCCGTGCGCGCAGGTACAACATACAACAACGTGAACCTCGCCTTGTTCATGGACAATCTCTTCAACTCGCATCCGATCCTCGATCTCAACCATCAGGATCTGCACACGCTGTTATACGAAGCCTCAACGGAACGGCCACGCACGTTTGGTCTCACCGCGACATACCACTACTAATGCGATGAGCACTGAACTCAAGGCCGGCTCGCTCTCCTTCGTCGAGTCGATGGTGATGGGTGTAGCCGGCAGCGCGCCGGGCTACACCATCGCGGTGACGACAGCGGTGTTGCTGGCGACCGCAGGAACGCTCTCGCCCGGCGCGCTCATCATCTTCGCTGTACCCATGCTCGGCATTGCGGTCGCTTACAAAGCGTTGAACGCGCGCGTGGTCAGCGCGGGCGCGGCCTATCAATGGACGACTTATGCGTTCGGAAAGTTCTGGGGGTTCTTCTCCGGCTGGGCGCTGCTGGTGGCGTCGATGGTGTTTATGGTCAGCGGAAGTCTGCCGCTTGCGACCGCGACGCTCGACTTCATCGATCCGGCGCTGGCGAACAACGTGGTGCTGAGCGCGGCGGTCGCGAGCGCGTGGTTCCTCGTGATCGCAACCGTCTTGATCGTCGGCATCGAGGTGACCAGCCGCGTGCAGATGGTGATGACGGGGATCGAGCTTCTGATCCTGACCGGCGTGCTGATCGCCGCTTTCGTGCACACCGCACAGGTCGGTTCGGTCAATCCGTTCTCGCTCGACTGGTTCGGTTTCTCCTATACGCCCGCGGCCTTTGCAGGTGCGGCGTTGATTGTCGTGTTCTTTTACTGGGGCTGGGATGTGACGGCTAACCTCGCGGAGGAAACCGCCGATGGCCATGTCCATGCCGGCAATGGCGGGTTCGTCAGCGTGTTCATTACCATCGCTTTCTACGTCGGCTTCGTGCTGGCGGCGCTGTTCCTGTTCCAGGTCAAGGATGCAAAGGGCTTCAACGCCAACATCATTTACAACATTGCCGTCGCGTCGGGACTTGGCCGCACCGGCGGGTTGCTCGCGTCCGTCGCCGTGATCCTGTCGAGTGTGGCGACGCTGGAAACCACGATGCTCCAGTCTCCCGCACCCTGTTCGCAATGGGCCGCGACGGCGCGATGAACCCGATGTTCGGCGTTGTCGGACCGCCGGCACCAGACGCCGGTGCGCGCGATGATCGTGCTGATAGCCGTCGGCCTGCTGCTGCTCTGGGGCTCGAGTTTGATGCCGACGGTGGGAACGATCATCGCGGATTCGGTGAATGCTGTCGGTGTGCTGGTGGCGTACTACTTCGGTCTTGCGGGTCTCGTCGCCGCGTGGGAATTCCGAAGTGAATGGAAACGCTCGATCCTGAGCGGCATCTGGCTGTCGGCCTATCCGGCGCTCAGTGCGCTAGTGCTCATTGTCCTCGGCATTTACGCAATCGCGACGTTCGATACGGTGACGAAGATCGTAGGCATTGGCGGCCTGTTCGCAGGAATCGTGTTCTTCCGTCCTAAACGCTTCCGCGTCACGGCGGCGTGATCATATCCCGCCCAGACAGAGATATTTGATCTCCAGATAGTCATCGATGCCGTACTTCGAGCCTTCGCGGCCGAGGCCGGATTGCTTTACGCCACCGAAGGGCGCGACGGCGGTTGAGATCAGCCCCGTGTTGATGCCGACGATGCCGGCCTCGATGGCTTCGGCCACGCGCCACACGCGTTTCAGGTTCTGCGCATAGAAATAAGCGGCCCAGTCCGAACTCGGTGTCGTTGGCCATGCGGATCGCGTCTTCGTCGGTGTCGAATTTGATCACCGGGGCGAGCGGGCCGAATGTCTCCTCATGCGCGACCAGCATGTCCTGCGTCGCGCCGGTGATGATCGTGGGCTCGAAGAAGGTGTGGCCGAGGCTGTGCGGATGGCCGCCCATCACGACCTTGCCGCCCTTCGCCACCGCATCGGCAATGTGCTCTTTCATCTTGGCGACGGCGGCCTTGTCGATCAGCGGGCCCTGCGTGACGCCGGGCTCGGTGCCGTTGCCGACCTTGAGTTTGCCGACGGCGACCTTCAGCTTCTCGACAAACGCGTCGTACACGCCCGCCTGCACATAAAGCCGGGTTCGCGCATACGCAGGTCTGTCCTGTGTTGCGGTATTTCGAGGCGATGGCGCCTTCGACCGCGGCGTCCAGATCGGCGTCGTCGAACACGATGAACGGCGCGTTGCCGCCAAGCTCCATCGACACTTTCTTGATCGTCGGCGCGCATTGCGCGAGCAGCTGGCGGCCGATCTCGGTCGAGCCGGTGAAGGTGAGCTTCGCGACATCCGGGTTCGACGTCATCTCGACGCCGATCTCGCGGGCCGATCCGGTCAGCACATTGAACACGCCTTTCGGAATTCCTGCGCGATGCGCCGAGTTCCGGCCAGCGCCAGCGCGGAATAGGGCGTCTGCGTCGCGGGTTTGCACACGAACGTGCATCCGGCGGCGAGCGCGGGCCCCGCCTTGCGCCCGATCATCGCGCTCGGAAAATTCCACGGCGTGATCGCGCAGACGACACCCACCGGCTGCTTCAGCACGACGATGCGCTTGTCGGCGGCGTGGCTCGGAATCACGTCGCCATAGATGCGCTTTCCCTCTTCCGCGAACCATTCGATGAACGACGCGCTGTAGGCGACTTCGCCTTTGGATTCGGCCAACGGCTTTCCCTGCTCAAGCGTCATGATCAGCGCGAGATCGTCGGCATGCGCGAGCATGAGATCGTTCCAGCGGCGCAGGATCGTGGCGCGTTCGCCGGCCGTCTTCGCCACCCATTCGGGCTGCGCCCGCTTCGCCGCCGCGATGGCCGCGTGCGTTTCCGTGCCCAGGAATTTCGGCACAGTGCCTAGAACCTCATCCGTCGCCGGATTGGTGACGTCGATGGTCTGGCCCGAATCGGCTTTTCGCCATTCGCCGTCGACGTAGCAGAGCTGGCGGAAGAGATTTGGGTCTTTGAGGTCCATGGTGATCTCCGGTATCGGGCACCACCTACCCAATTGTTGTGGCTGAGGATAGTGCGCCGTCCATCCCTATGGGTATTCTGAGAAATTTTATTACAGAACAGAGTCTTGTTGACTTTTGTTCTTTATTTGTTCTATTCTCTTTTCATGCAAGCGAACCTCTTTTCCAACCCTGTTGTCGACCTGCTTTTGATCCGGGAACGGCTGGGCGCCATGTCCGGGCCGATCCGCGATCGCAGCGCCTCGATCCGGTCAGCCAGTTCGTGCGCAGCTTCATCGGAAGCCGCACGCATGATCACGATTCCTGGCAGGCCTTTGCACGGCTCGCACAGCGCTTCCCTGACTGGAACGATCTGGCGGATGCACCGGTCGCAGAGATCGAGGCGTTGCTCGCAGGTGTTACCCACGCGGAGAAGAAAGCGCCGGAGCTGAGAGAAGCCCTGCGCAAGATTCGCGTGCGCGCCGGTGGGCTCGATCTGGAATTCCTGCGCGATCATCCGGTGGAACAGGGATTGCGCTGGGCTGGAGGAAATCCACGGCGTCGGCCGCAAGATTCGCGGCATCTACCTTGAATTTCAGCACGCTGCGCAAACGCGCTTTCGTCATCGACACCCATATTCTCCGCGTGCTGCGACGGTTCGGTTTTGTGCGGCCATCCGCAGATACAGAGAAGTCTATGATACGATCATGACGGCGGCGCGCGATTTCGACGCCGACGATCTCTATGAACTGCACTGGTATCTGAAACGCCTGGGTCAGAAGAGTTGTGGCCATGTCCGCGCGCAATGCGGTGTGTGTCCGCTGGGCGATGTCTGTCTCAAGCGTGTGGAGGGCGGCGGCATGGGCCGCGCGGCATGACCCATGCGGGCTTCGGGGCAGACACTCGCGCAGCTGCGCGCCACACTCTCCCGGGCAACACTTGACGCGCCGGAGAAACTGGCGCGCATTCCGCTCGGTTTTGTTGAGGCTGATCACGCTCTGCACGGGGGGCTTGCGCGCGGCGCGCTGCATGAAGTTTTTGCACACCCCGGTCATGAAGCGTCGGCCACGGGATTTGCCGTTGGCCTTGCCGCGCGTGTGTCGAACGGAAGGCCGGTTCTCTGGATAAGACAGGATTTCGCAGGCCTGGAATTCGGAGAGCTTGCGGCGACGGGGTTGCTTGAACTCGGATCGATCCGTCACGATTTCTGATTTTGCGCGTAGCGCATGCGGAAGATGCCCTCCGGGCTGCCTCGGATGCACTGACTTGTTCCGCGCTCGGTGCGGTGACGGTCGAAGTGGCAGGCGAACACAAGGTGCTCGATCTGAAAGCCAGCCGCCGCCTTACGCTTGGTGCCGCGGAGGCGAACGTGACCGCGTTCCTTCTGCGCTTCAACGCGATGCCAGATGCGTCGAGCGCCGAGACGCGCTGGATGATCCGCGCCGCGCGTTCAGACCCACAAGAAGAAAACTGGGGCATGCCGCGGTTCGAAGCAGAACTCGTGCGCAATCGCCACGGAAGAACAGGACATTGGGTGATGGAGTGGAATTGTGACGAGGCAATTTTCCGTGAAGCGGCGGATCGTGGCACTGTGGTTTCCGCGCCTTTCGACCGACCGGCTGCAGCGGCGATGGAAGGCAAAGAACGGCGCGCCTTCGCCTGACTCGCCGCCGCTGGTTTTGGCCGCGAAGGAGAAGAACGCCCTTGTCATCGCGGGCCTCGACCGCAAGGCGACGGCGCTTGGCTTGAGCGTCGGCCAGCCGCTTGCCAATGCGCGCGCGATGCTGCCCGCGCTGGAAGCGGTCACGGCGAACGAACCTGCGGATCTGAAACTTCTCGGCCGCATCGCCGATTGGTGCGAGCGCTTTACGCCGTTCGTGTCGCTCGATCCACCGCGGGGATTGTTGCTGGATGTCACCGGCGCAACGCATCTCTTCGATGGCGAGCAGGCAATGCTGAATCGTTTGCGCGCAGGCCTCGCAGCACAGGGTTTCGCCGTGCGTGGTGCAATGGCGGGAACGGTGCTGGGGGCGCGGGCGCTGGGCGCGTTACCGCGACGGTACGGTCGTCGTGCCCGGCGAGGAAGAAGCGGCTATCGCGCAGCTTCCCATCGACGCGTTTAATCTCGATCCGGTTACCACGCACGCGTTACGCCGCGCGGGGCTCAAGACCATCGGGCAGGCAGCGTCGCGCAAACGCAGCGAACTCAACGCGCGCTTCGGTGCGCGGCTCGTCACTATGATCGACGCTGCACTCGCACGCGCCGAAAGCCCGATCTCGCCGCGCCGGCCGCTGCCGGATTACTGCGCCGAGAGCAATTTCGCCCAACCGGTTGTGACGGAAGAGGTTATCCGCTCGACGCTTACATCGCTCGCTGCATTTTTAAGTGAAATTCTGGAGAAGCGTGGCGAGGGGCGCGCGCCGTCTGGAGGCTGAATTCTATCGCGCAGATGGACAGGTGCGGCGCATCGCAGTGGAGACAGGTTCTCCTGTCCGCGAGCCCAAGATCGTGGAGCGTCTGTTCCGTGAGAAGCTCGATGCGCTGATCGATCCGCTCGATCCCGGATTCGGCTTCGATCTCATCCGCCTGAGCGCCACCCACACCGAACGCGGGGAGATCATCGACGCCGATTTCGACGCCGATCTCAATGCACAGCGCGAAATCCGTTTTCTCATCGACCGTCTTGCCGCGCGCTTTGGATCGCAGCGTATTTCGCTTTCCAGCCGAACGATACGCACATCCCCGAATTCGCCTTCGCCACAATGCCGGCGCAATACGCGCGAGGCACAAAAATCCCCTGGAAAAAAATCCGTCCCCCGAAAGAAGCCCCGAGACGGCCATTGCGCCTGGTCGCCAAGCCGGAGCCGATGAGCCTTCTGCGTGCCGTGCCCGGCAGCAGTGCGGCGCATATGCGCTGGCGGCGCACACAGCGCATTCTCACCCATGCCGAGGGTCCCGAACGCATCGCCATGGAATGGTGGCGGCATCAGGAGGTGCAACCGACCCGCGACTATCACCGCATCGAGGACGCGGACGGCCGCCGCTTCTGGATTTTCCGCGACACCGCGACCGTGCAATGGCACGTGCAGGGAGCCTTCGCGTGAGAAAATCGCAAAACAAAAACGCAATTTTATTGCCGAACTTCTCGGCTATGCCAGATGCGCAGCACGATAAGTGCGCCGTCAGTTTCCCGGATTGTGTAGCGAACAACATAACCGCGCTTGCCGAAGAGAACACCGATCTGCCTGATGCGTGGCGATCTCGTCCGATACCCAAGCCCCGGCATCGCTTCCACCAATTGAAGTTTGTTCCAGATAGCCGTCATGGCCCGCGCTGCTGCCTGCGGGCTTTCGGGCTTCAGGAAATCGTAAAGGCGGCGCGTATCCAAAATCGCTTCGGCCGCAAAGATGATCATCCCAGCTTGCGCGGGCTAGGTGGCGGCAATTCGTTTGCCATGCCCCAACTGCGAACCCAGGCTTTGACGTCTTCCAGTGCAACGCCTTCTGCGGTGTGCTCAAAATGCTCCAGACGGCGAATATCTTCCTCGATGTCGAGCTCTCCTCCTTCCAGAGAATCCAAGAGAGCTAGGGCATCGGAAACAACTCGAGATTTCTCTTGGCCGCGCAATTCCGAAAGCATGCGCAGGCGATCATCCGCTTCGCTGTCGAGATCGAGTGTGATGCGTGTCTTGGTCACAGGGCGAAATATAGACCCGAAAGTGGCCTGACGCCAATGACCACCTTTGCCGAGATCGGAGTCACGACGAATTTCTCCTTTCTGCGCGGCGCCTCGTTTCCGAAGGAGATGGTCGCGCAGGCGGCGTTCTATGGCTACGAGGCCATCGGCATCGCTGATCGCAACACGCTCGCCGGCGTCGTGCGGGCCTTCGATGAGCATGAGCAGATAAAAGAACAAATCGCTGTCGCGCCGAAGCTGATGATCGGCGCGCGGCTGGTGTTCGTTGATGGCACCCCGGATATCCTTGCGTACCCGAAAGATCGCGAAGCCTATGGACGCCTTTGCCGTCTGTTGAGCGAAGGCAAGCTGCGCGCGCCGAAAGGCGAATGCCTGCTTAAACTCTCCGATCTCCTCAAATGGCAGGATGGACTGCTGCTGGTGGTGATGCCGCCGCATCCGCGTCGTGGCGAAACGACCATCGGATGGCAGGAAAAGGTTTGGAACGATGGCCTTGCGGACAGAGACGGTGGTCCCGGCGCGATTCCGAAAGAGAAATTCGAATCCAGCATCCGCGCGGCCCCGGAAGAGATCGAGGCGCTTCTAAACCAACTCGCCATCGTCGCGCCCGATCGTGTCTGGCTTGGGGTGTCACAGCATCTGCAGGGTGATGATGCACGGCGCTTGAAATTGTGGCGCGATGTGGCAATGCGCGCGTCCGTGCCGCTGCTCGCGACCAACGATGTACTCTATCATGAACCCAAGCGCCGTGAACTGCAGGATGTCGTCACCTGCATCCGCGAAGGCGTTACGCTCGACGAAGCCGGGTGTCGTCTCGAAGCCAATGGCGAACGCCATCTGAAGCCGCCGCACACAATGGCGGAGTTGTTCTCCGATGCCCCGGAAGCCATTGCCGAGACCGTGCGGTTCGCGGACCGTATCACGTTCTCGCTTTCAGAACTCAGTTACAATTATCCCGACGAACCGGTGCCACCGGGGAAGAATCCGCAGACGCATCTCGAAGATCTCGTGTGGCAGGGCGCGATGTGGCGCTACTCGGGCGCGCTTCCTGATGGTGTGCGTAAGATCGTAGAGAAGGAACTGACGCTGATCGCAAAGATGGAGATCGCGCAGTATTTCCTCACTGTCCACGACATCGTGAAATTCGCGCGGCATGAGTCCGAACCGCCGATCCTTTGTCAGGGCCGGGGATCGGCGGCGAATTCCGCAGTCTGCTATATGCTCGGTATCACCTCCATCGATCCTGTGCAGATGGATCTGCTGTTCGAGCGTTTTGTCAGCGAGGAACGTAAGGAGCCGCCGGATATCGACGTCGATTTCGAGCATGAGCGGCGTGAGGAAGTTATCCAATACATCTACAAGCGTTACGGCCATCATCGCGCGGCGCTGGCCGCGACGGTCATTCACTACCGACCGCGCAGCGCGATCCGCGAGGTCGCGAAGGTCTTCGGGCTTACGGAAGATATCGGTGCCGATTTGGCGAGCGGCGTGTGGGGAAGCTGGGGCAGTCGCTTAAGCGAGCAACAGGTTCGTCAAGGCAATCTCGATCCCTTCAACCAGACAATTTATCGCGCCGCCAGGCTTGCGAACGAACTCATCGGATTTCCGAGGCATCTTTCCCAACATGTCGGCGGCTTTGTGCTCACCAATGACCGGTTGGATGAAACCGTTCCGGTCAGTCCTGCGACGATGGTGGATCGCCATTTCATCGAGTGGGATAAGGACGACATCGACCGGGTGCGGATGATGAAGGTCGATGTACTCGGCCTCGGCATGCTCACCTGCGTGCGCAAGGCGTTCGATCTCATCCGCGTGCATGAAGGGCGCACCTACGATCTCGCGACCGTGCCGAAGGAAGATGAGCAAGTCTATAAGATGCTGCAAAAAGCCGACGCTATTGGCGTCTTTCAGGTCGAGAGTCGTGCGCAGATGAGCATGCTGCCACGGATGAAGCCGGAAAAATTTTACGACCTCGTGATTGAAGTCGCGATCGTGCGGCCCGGACCTATCCAAGGCGGAATGGTGCATCCCTATCTCCGTCGCCGCGCGGGCATAGAAGATGTCGTCTTTCCTGCGCCCGATCCCCAGCATGGACCACCGGACGAATTGGAAGCTGTGCTCGGTAAGACGATGGGTGTGCCGCTGTTCCAGGAGCAAGCGATGAAGCTCGCCATCGTTGCGGCAAAATTCACGCCGTCACAGGCCAACGGATTGCGCCGTGCGATGGCGACATTCCGCAATCTCGGTACCATCGACACGTTCAAGGATATGTTTATCGGCGGCATGACCGGGCGCGGTTACACGCTCGATTTTGCCGAACGCTGCTTCAAACAGATCGAAGGCTTTGGCTCCTACGGCTTCCCCGAAAGTCATGCCGCGAGTTTCTCGCTGCTGGTTTACGTATCGGCCTATATCAAGCGTTTTTATCCGGCGGCGTTCGCCTGTGCGCTGCTCAATTCGCAGCCCATGGGTTTTTACGCACCGGCGGAGATTGTGCGCGACGCCATCGAGCATGGCGTCGAAATACGCTCCGTCGATGTAAACAAGAGTGAATGGGATAATTTGCTGGAGTCGAACGAAAAGGGGGGATGGGCACTTCGTCTCGGCTTCCGGCAGGTCGATGGCTTTCAGAAGAAGTGGGCAGATGCCATCGTGCAATACCGCGGCAATCGCTATGGCGCCGTTGGCGATGTGGCGCGGCGTGCGAAGCTGCCCAAGCGCGCGCTCATCATTCTTGCCGAGGCCGATTGCTTCCAATCCCTGAACAAGGACCGGCGCGAGATTCTTTGGGAGGTGCGCCGCCTTGCCGACGACAATGCGCTGCCGCTGTTCGCGGCGCGATTCGTGGAGGAGCAGCCGGAAGAGGAGATCGCGCCGCTTCCCGTCATGCCAGAGAGCGAGCATGTGCTTGCCGATTACCAGATGCTGCGGCTGTCCCTGCGCGCACATCTGATGAAATTCCTGCGCGATCTGTTCCAGAGCGAAGGCGTGAAGAGTTGTCTGGAAGTCACGGGCACCCGCGAGATCAAAGCCACCTGCAAGGATGGCGATACCGTTGCCTGCGCCGGCATCGTGCTCACGCGCCAGATGCCGGGGGATGCCGGCGTGGTTTTCATTACCCTGAGTGACGAGACTGCGATCACAAATGTCGTAGTCTGGCCGCGCTTGGTCGAACCGTTCCGGCGCGAGATCATGGGCGCGCGCCTTTTGCTCGTGGAAGGTAAAGTGCAGCGCAGCATCGACGATGTCGTTCACCTTGTCGCCGAGCGCATTTACGACCGCACAGAGGAACTCGACCGCCTGTCGGAAGACCACCACGACGCACCTTCGTTCCGCTCGCAGGCTGCGGCCCGCCATCGCCATCCCCGCAACGTCCGCGTGGTGCCGAAATCACGCGATTTTCACTAAGCCTGCCTTGGAAACCGTGCCTCGGGGGGCTTAAATGCCGCCCGTTCTGCTTGCCCTGATTCCTTCCAAGAGGCTCCCTGTGAAGATCATCCTGCCCGCGGCCATTGCCGCCGCCGCACTCTGCACCACCGCGACCGCTTTTGCCGATGAAGGCATGTGGACCTTCGACAACTTCCCTTCTGCGGCAGTGAAGGCGAAATACGGTGTCGCCATCGACCAGGCATGGCTCGACAACGTGCAGGGCGCGTCGGTCCGCCTGTCCACGGGCTGTTCCGCCTCGGTCGTGACCAAGGACGGGCTGGTTCTCACTAACCATCACTGTGTGCGCGGCTGCGCGCAAAACCTGTCGACGCCCAAGATCGACTATGCGAAGGAAGGATTCTCCACCGCAAAACGGGAGGATGAAAAACTCTGCCCCGGAATGCAGGCAGAAATCCTCACCACGATTTCCGATGTTACCCAGCGTGTTTCACAGGCTGCTGCTGGAAAGACCGGGCAGGACTACGTCAAGGCGCGTGATGCCGAGATCGCTGCGGTCGAAAAGGAAGGTTGTGCCGGCCGCGAGGCGATGTTCCGCTGTCAGGTGATCACGCTTTATCAGGGCGGCCAGTATAAGCTCTATACCTACCGCAAATATTCCGATGTGCGTTTGGTCTTCGCGCCAGAGACGCAGACAGCATTCTTCGGCGGCGATCCCGACAATTTCAACTTCCCGCGTTACGATCTCGATTGCTCCTTCGTGCGGCTGTACGAGAACGGCCAGCCTGTCGCGACGCCGGCGCATTTGAAATGGCGCGTCGGTGCGCCGAAGGATGGCGAACCGGTGTTCATCTCTGGCAATCCCGGCTCGACGCAGCGTCTTCTGACCACAGAGCAGCTGGAAACGATCCGCGATGTCGCGTTGCCCGACACGCTGCTTTTGCTCTCGGAACTGCGCGGGCGCTTGATTCGCTTCGGCGAGGAAAGCCCCGAACATGCACGCGTCTCGGATGAGGATCTGTTCGGCATCGAAAACAGCTACAAGGCCTTGCACGGTCAGGAACTGGCGCTCGTCGATCCCGCATTGATCGCCGACAAGCGCAAATTCGATTCCGAACTGCGTGCGAAGGTGATGAAAGACAAAAAGCTCAGCGCCGAAATCGGCGATCCCTGGGCCGACATCGCGAAGGTGCAAGAGGATCGTAAGGCGCTCTATCAGGCTTATACTTATATGGAAGCGCGCGCCGGTGTGTTCTCCGATCTCTTCGGCTATGCCCGTTCCATTGTGCGTGCGGCGGAAGAACGTGCGAAGCCCAACAGCGAACGCCTGCCGGAATATACCGACAGCCGTCTGCCGCTGCTGGAGAAGCGTGTGCTCGACAAAGAGCCAGTCTATCCGGACCTTGAGGCTGCCGTTCTGGAATTCTGGCTGACCAAGCTGCGTGAGCATCTGACGGCCGACAATGCCGGCACCAAAACGTTCCTGGGCAAAGACTCGCCGGAGACGATTGCAGCACGTCTCTCCATGTCGAAACTCGCCGATGCCGACTATCGCAAACAATTGTGGGACGGCGGGCTTTCGGCGGTACAGGCTTCTGGCGATCCGATGATCAAATTGTGCTTGCGACTGACGCGGCCAGCCGCGCCATCCGCAAGGAATACGAGACGCACGTGACGGGTCCTTCAGACCGTGCAGCGGAGAAGATCGCCAAGGCGCGCTTTGCAATCTATGGAACCGGCACCTATCCGGACGCGACGTTCTCGCTGCGCCTGAGCTATGGAAAAGTCGAAGGCTGGAATGAGAACGGCACGCCGGTCGTGCCCTTTACCTATTTCCGCGGCCTGTACGAGCGCGCGACCGGGCAAGATCCGTTCGCGCTTACGACGAAATGGATCGCTGCACAGAACAAGCTGAATCCGGATACGGTGTTCGACTTCTCAACCGACAACGACATCATCGGCGGTAATTCCGGTTCGCCCGCCATCGATGCGCAGGGGCAGGTGATCGGCGCGGTATTTGACGGCAACATCCACAGCCTTGGCGGCAATTTTGGTTTCGACGACACGCAAAATCGCAGCGTTGTGGTATCGACGGTTGCGATCACCGAAGCGCTGGACAAGGTCTATGACCAGAAGGCACTGGTCGCGAATTTGACCGCGCCATAAAGGAAGCAAAGTAGAGATGAGTTTTTCGCGCTGGCTTCGTCCGCTGCGCCTTGCCGGTGCAGCCGCCGCGGCATTTGTGTTGTTCGCGAGCGCCGGTGACGCCCGCGCGCCTGGCGAACAGAATGTGTTGCGTGCCACACTGCCCAACGGTCTGCGTGTCATCGTGATCCGCAACACGCTGGCGCCCGTCGTGGCGACAGCGGTAAATTATCTCGTGGGTGGTGACGAAACGCCGAAAGGCTTTCCGGGCACTGCGCATGCGCTTGAACACATGATGTTTCGCGGCAGTCCGGGGCTGACCGCCGATCAACTTGCCAATATCGGCAGCGTGATGGGCGGAAGCTTCAATGCTAACACGCGTGAGAGCGTGACGCAGTACCTTTATACGGTGCCGTCGGAAGATCTCGACATCGCGCTGCATATCGAAGCGTTGCGCATGCAGGCCGTGGACAGCACGCAAGCCGACTGGGAGAAAGAGCGCGGCGCGATCGAGCAGGAGGTCGCGGCCGACGTTTCGAATCCTACCTATCTTCTCTACGAGAAACTGCGCGGGGTGCTTTTCGCCGGCACGCCCTATGAGCATGCGGCCCTCGGTACCCGTGAAAGCTTTGATGCCACGCCCGCCTCTCAGCTCAGGCAATTCCATGACACCTGGTATGCGCCGAACAACGCGGTGCTGGTGATCGCCGGGGATGTCGATCTTGAGGTCGCGCTCGCCAAGGTGAAGACGCTATTCGGTGCGATCAAGCCGAGGACGTTGCCGTCACGTCCGGAGATGCAGTTCGCGCCGCCGAAAGCATCGTCGTTCCGTCTCGATACCGACAGGCCCAATGCCACCGCAGTGGTCGCGATGCGGATGCCGGGTTCGGACAGCAAGGATTTTCCGGCGCTTGAGGTGCTAAGCGATGTGCTCGCCAACCATCGTTTCGATCTGTATGGCCTCGTGCCGGCGGGCAAGGCGCTGGATGCCGGGTTCTCGCTCGATCCGCTTCCACGCGCCTCCATAGGCTATGCGGAAATAACATTTCCCGAAGGCGGTGACGCACAGGAATCCGAAATGCTGGTGCGCAACATCCTCGCCAACGTTGTAAAGAACGGCGTCCCGGCAGAACTGGTTGAGGCCGCCAAGATTCAGGAACGCCGGGCGACCGAATTTCAGAAGAACGGGATCGAAGATCTGGCCTCGGTGTGGTCCGATGCGATTGCGCTCTACGGGCTCCAATCGCCGGAGGAGGACCTGCAGCGCATCGAGAAAGTGACCGCCGCGGACGTCAATCGCGTTGCGCGCAAATATCTGGACCTCGATCATGCCGTCACTGCGGTCATGGTGCCGCAGCACTCCGGCGCGCCGGTGAACGCAAAAGCGACCTTCGGCAAGGAGAGTATCGCACTCGGTGAATCGAACGCCGCTACGCTCCCGGATTGGGCGCAGAGCGCGCTTGGACATTTGGTGGTCCCACCATCGACCATCGCTCCGGTGGTGAGCAGGCTTCCAAACGGCATCACCTTGATCGTGCAACCCGAAGACGTGAGCGACACGGTCAGTCTTTATGGCCATGTCCGCAACCGCGCAGAGACGGAAACGCCGCCGGGCAAGGACGGCGTGGCATTGCTTCTCGATCAGCTGTTTTCCTATGGCAGCGAAAATCTCGATCGCATCGCGTTTGAGAAAGCGCTGGACGAGATCGGCGCCGGTGAGCGCGCCGGAACCGAATTCCAGGTGCATACATTGTCCGGCGATTTCGATCGTGGCGTGGCACTTCTGGCGGACAACCAGCTACATCCGGCGTTGCCGCAACAGGCGATGCAGACGCTGCAGGGTCAGTATGCGAAGGTCCTGGCTGCGCGGCAGAGAAGCCCAGCTTATCTGACCTCGCGCTCTTTGCGCGCGGCGCTGTTTCCCAAGGATGACCCGTCGCAGCGCGATCCAACGCCGGAGTCGATTACGGCGCTTACGCGTGCCGATCTGCTTGCCTATCGCGATCTCGTCCTGCGCCCCGACATGACCACCATCGTGGTCATCGGCAGGATCACGCCGGGCGCGGCGCGCGCAACCGTCGAGAAGTATTTTGGCGGCTGGACAGCCACGGGACCGAAGCCGAATGTCGACCTGCTGGTGAGCCCGCCAAATGCCGCCGGCATCGTCGCCGTGCCGGATGCCAGCCGCGTACAGGACAACGTGGTGCTGGCGCACACGCTGGCGATCAACCGTGCGAACCCGGATTTCTACGCGCTTCAGCTTGGCAATTCGGTGCTCGGCGGCGGGTTCTATTCCGCGCGGCTGAGCGTCGATCTGCGCAAGAATGCGGGTCTGGTCTATTCCGTGGGATCGTCCTTCACCATCGGGCGCACGCGCGGCACCTACACCGTGCAGTACGCCAGCGATCCGCAGAATGTGAGCAAGGCAGCTGCGCTGGTGGTGAACGACATTCGCGCCATGCAGACCGCGCCGGTGTCGGACGACGAACTGATGCGTTCGAAGATGCTGCTGTTGCGCCAGATTCCGCTCGGCGAAGATAGCATCGAGGATATTGCGTTCGGTCTTCTCGGGCGCGCCGATCTGGATCTTCCGCTGGACGAGCCGCAGCATGCGGCACGCCGTTTCATCGACCTGACGCCGGACGAGGTTCAAGCAGCTTTCAAGAAGTGGTTGCGGCCCGACGATCTTGTGCGCGTGACGCAGGGCCCGGCACCGCAATAATCACTCGATGTGGATGGCAGGTCCATCTCCCAACACCACGGTCTTGCAGAATGGAACGATGATAAGCGCGGCCGCAAACATAACCGCCATGAGGAAATAAACGTCCTCAAAAGCGAGTGTCAGCGAAGCACGCGTCACGAATTGCGTAATCTCACCGGAGATCACAAGCTGCGTATGCGCGGCATCGGCGCCGAACTGCGCGAGACGAGAACCGGCCTGTGCCAGCGCGTTCGTTCCGGCTGCCGTCATCGCTTCACCGAAACGCTCGCCGTGGATGCGGCCATAGTCCTGAAGCCACGTCGTCACCGTCGCGATGCCGATCGCGCCGCCCAGATTGCGCATCAGGTTGAACAGGCCGGATGCATAGCGAAGCTCCGATGGCGGGACGCCGTTGAGCGCCATGCCGACCGCGGGCACGATGCAAAGCAGCATCGCAAAGCCGCGCACCGCCTGCGGCAGGAATAGCTGCCAGAAGCCCCAATTGTCCGTGATCCCGGACATCAGCCAGCACGAAAGCGCGAAAAGCGAGAAGCCGAACGCGATGACGATGCGCTGGTCGATCAAGGTCGTCAGCCGTGCGGCCAGAGGCGCGCCAAGGCTCATGAAAATTCCCGCGACGAACACCGTGGTGCCGATTTCGAAACTCGAAAAGTCGCGCACGCGACCAAGGAAGATCGGGGTGAGGTAGGTGGACGCATAAAGTCCGAAGCCGATCACGAGGTTGAGCACGCAGGCGAGCGCGAACACAGGCCGCTTGAACGGCGAGAGTTTCAGCACCGGCATCGACGAGAAGAACGAGCGTTCGAAAAACACGATCATGGCGACGAAAGACACCCATGCAACGGTCTTGATCGTATCGTCCTCGAACCACTGATTGCGTGGTCCTTCCTCCAGCACATATTGCAGGCAGCCCAAAAACAGGGCGAGCGACGCGACGTGCAGCCAGTCGATTTTTTTGAGCAGCGCGGGCTGCGCAACATCGACCTTGCCCAGCAGCGGCAAGGCGATGGCGATGAAGGCGCCCGGCACGATGTTGACAAAGAACAGCCAGCGCCAGGTGGACACATCGGTGATCCATCCACCGACCGTGGGGCCGAGTGTCGGCGCCAGCGTGGACACCATGCCCAGAATTGCAGGGATCATCGCCCGCTGCTTGCCGTCGAACATCGCAAAGCCGGTCGCGAACACCGTCGGCACCATCGCGCCGCCAACGAAGCCCTGGATCGCGCGGAACACGGTCATGGACTCGATGCTCCATGCCATGCCGCACATCAGGCTTGAGATCGTGAAGAGCACAGCGGAGGCGGTGAACAGCCAGCGCGTGGAGAGCGCGATGGAGAGATAGGCGGCGAGCGGGATCATCACGATCTCCGCCATCAGATACGCTGTCTGCACCCAGGCGATCTCGTCCGGACCGGCGGAAAGCCCGGCCTGAATCGAATTGAGCGACGCCGCCACGATTTGGGTGTCTAGCAGGGCCATAAACTGCCCAAACGCCATGATCCCGAAAATAAGCAATTTGCGGCCGTGGCTTAGCCCGGCGGCGGTGGCCGGCGGAGCGGCGGAAACTGGGGTGGTAGTGGCGCTCATTGTCGGGCCTTGACGGATTATATGACGAGTATCATATAAAACGGGAACGGAGACAGGCAAGATGCGCTACAGCGAATCCCGCAAGGCCGAGACCCATCAAAAACTGCTGAAGATCGCGAGTCGTGCGCTGCGCGAGAAGGGCCCGGATAATCTCGCCGTCGCCGAGGTGATGAAAGAAGCCGGCCTCACCCATGGCGGCTTCTATGCGCATTTCAAATCGAAAGATGCGCTGCTTTCGGAAGCGTTGATGGCCGTGTTTGCGCGCGCCGGTGCGAACATCGACAGGATGACGGAGGGTCTGCCGCCGCGCCATGCGCTCGCGACCTATATCGATTTCTATATCTCTCCGCGCCATCGCGACAATCCGTCGACGGGGTGTCCGATCACTGCGCTGAATTCCGATACGCCGCGCCAATCGCCGAAATTCCGCGAGACGTTCGATCAGGGCGTTAAATACCTGGTCGCGCGTATCGCGGGCTGGCTTGCCGCCGGTGGTCATTCTGAGCCCGATGCACTCGCCGCGTCCGTTCTCTCCGCGATGGCGGGTGCCGTCGCCGTGTCGCGCGCTGTCTCCGACAAAGGTCTCTCCGATGAAATGTTGGAAGCGGCGCGCGCCGGCATCAAGGCGCGGCTCGGCGTGAGCGATGTGGAATTGTCGAGGAGCGTGAACTGATGGATGCGATGATCGAGCGTCCGGCGCCGTCGGGCCTCGAACAGATACGTGCAATCTTCGATGGGCGTGCCGGTTATAGCGGCATCGTGCAGTTGATGAAGCTTGCGCCTGTGTCGGCGGAAGAAGGCTTTGTCGTGTTCGAGGGCAACCCCGACCGTTCCGTCTACAATCCTATCGGCTCCGTGCATGGGGGCTACGCGGCAACGTTGCTTGATACGGTGATGGGCTGCGCCGTGCATACCCGGCTGAAGGCCGATCAGGGCTACACCACTCTCGAGCTCAAAATTGCCTATCATCGTGCGCTCACGGACAAAAGCGGCCCTGTGCGCGCCGAAGGAAAAGTGACCTCTCTTGGCCGCCGGGCAGCGTTTGCCGAAGGCCGGTTGCTCGATAGAGACGGCAAACTCTGCGCCTCCGCCACCACAACCTGCCTGGTGTTTGCAAAATGACGACAGCTTTTGTGACTGACGTTCCCACGTCCCGGCCTTCTCTAGCCACACGCCTGAAAACACTGCCGTTGCGTGCCCTACTGATTGCCGGCGCGGCGATGATCGCGATGCTGATTGGCGCGGCATGGATCGCTTGGCCGGCATCGTCCGTTTCTACCGACGACGCCTATGTGAAAGCCGACAGCACGATCATCGCGCCGAAAGTGCACGGTCTGGTCGCGCAGATCCTGGTCCGCGACAACCAGCATGTGATCGCCGGCCAACCGCTCGTCCGCATCGACCCCGAAGATTATACGCAAGACGTCGCCGCCGCTGAAGCCGATGTCGCATCGGCCGAAGCCGCGTTGGTGCAACAGAGTTCGCAACTCGCACTCGCCTCGGCAAATGCGCGCGCGGCAAACGCCGACATCCGCTCCGCAGATGCGCAGGCCGTGCGCGCCGCTGCAGATCGCAGGCGGTTCGACACGCTCGTGGCGAATGGCGATGTGTCCACGAGCCAGGCCGAGACGGCGCGGGCCACCGCGGCCAGTATGTCGGCAGACGCGGAAAAGAGCCGTGCCGCCTTTGCGGCCAGTCAGCAGCAGGTCGCGGTGATAAGCCAGTCTCGCGGACAGATGCTGGCAGCGCTCGCCAAGGCACGCGCCTCGCTGCTGCTGGCGCGCCAAAATCTGGATCATTCGGTGATCCGCGCGCCAGTGGCCGGTGTCATCGGCGACCGCCAGGTACAGATCGGCGAATACGTGCAGCCCGGCACGGAACTGATGACGGTCGTGCCGATGGACACGATCTATGTGCTCGCCAACTACAAGGAAACCCAGACCGCGCGCATGCTCGTCGGCCAGAAGGCGCGTGTGACCTTCGACGCGCTGCCGGGCAAGCACTTTGATGGCGAGGTGGAAAGCTTTGCGCCGGGCTCGGGATCCGAATTTTCGCTCCTGCCCTATGAGCCCGCGACCGGAATTTCACCCGGATCGTGCAGCGTGTTCCGGTGCGTATCCATCTGTATCCCGGTCAGGACGGCAGTTCTCGCCTGCGGCCCGGCCTCTCCGCTTATGTCGATGTGAGACTGGGAGACTGAGTGATTCCGCCACCTGTTCCGAGAAGGTCGAACGGTCCATGATGGGGCGATTAATCCACGGAGATTTCGCCATGAAGACCAAGAATTTGAAAGCCCGCCGCGTAGCGCCGCTGAAGACTCCAACCGCGCTGTCCTCGAACGCTGTCAAGGATATCGCAGGTTCCCTGACCACGCTGCTGGCCGATGCGTTCGCGCTTTACATCAAGACCAAGAATTTCCACTGGCATATGTCAGGTCCGCATTTTCGCGATTATCATCTCCTGCTCGACGATCAGGCGACGCAGATTTACGCCATGACGGACGCTGTCGCCGAGCGCGCGCGCAAGGTCGGCGGCACAACGCTGCGTTCGATAGGACACATCGCGCGCATAAAGCGCATCGCGGACAACGACGCGGAATATGTGACGCCGCTCGACATGCTGGCGGAGCTTCGCGAGGACAACATGCAGTTCGTCGCTGCCATGCGCGCGGTGCATGCGGTTTGCGATGAGCATGAGGACGTCGCGACCGCAAGTCTTATCGAAAATTGGATCGACGAGGGCGAACAGCGCATCTGGTTTTTGTACGAGGCAGGCCGTCCCGATCGCGGCTAACGTGTGATGCTGGGCGCGTCGCTGGCAGAAAAGGTTTCCTCCAGCGCTTCGTCCAGCTTCGCTTCCAGCGCGGCAGCGGCGAGCGGTGGCTCGAGCGCCGTGGTGATCGCAAGCCCGCCCTTCAGGGTCAGCGTGACCGGCGTGCGCTCTGCTATGTCAGCAAGCCGCGTGCGCTGACCTTCGTCGAGGGCACCCGTGAAATGCAAGGTCCGTTCGATGTGCTGCACGTCGCCTTTGCGTTCGTAGTGCAGAGAGACTTCAAGCGCTTCCAGCGGCCATTCTTTGCGCTCCGCATACATACGCAGCGTAATCGCGGTGCATGCGCCCAAGCTTGCAAGCAGGTATTCATAAGGCGCGGGACCGGCATCGGCGCCGCCGAGCTTGGGCATCTCGTCTGCGATCAGTTCATGGCGGCCGCGGTGATCGTCGTGCGATAATCAACGGTTCCGATCTTCGCCTGCGCGCGCGCCATGATATGTGCTCCAAAAGTCGGCGTCCTAACCGTGAAGCTTTTTCGCGGTCTCCGCAATCTTACGGCCCTGATAGCGTGCGCCGCTAAGCTCATTCTCGGTAGGCTGGCGCGCGCCGTTGCCGCCGGTGATGGTCGTCGCGCCATACGGCGAGCCACCCGTAATCTCATCCAGAGTCATCTGGCCAGCGTGGCCATAATCCATACCGACCACGACCATGCCGAAATGCAGCAGGTTGGTGATGATCGTGAACAGCGTCGTCTCGTTGCCGCCATGCTGTGACGCGGTGGAGGTGAATGCGCCGCCGACCTTGCCGTGCAATGCACCTTTGGCCCAAAGGCCGCCAGCCTGATCCAGGAAGTTCGCCATCTGCGACGACATGCGGCCGAAGCGCGTGCCGGTGCCGACGACGATCGCATCGTAGTTGGCAAGCTCGTCGATGGTGGCCACCGGCGCTTTCTGGTCGAGCTTGTAATAGGACGCCTTTGCAACGGCTTCCGGAACCAGTTCCGGTACGCGTTTGATGTCGACAATCGCGCCCGCTTCGCGCGAGCCTTCGGCAACGGCTTCCGCCATCTTCTCGATATGTCCGTAGGCGGAATAATACAGAACAAGCACTTTGGGCATGGCACGTCCTTTCAGTTGGATGGAAAAAGAGCGGGCACGATCCGGAAGGGGTTAAGGACCGTGCCCGCGGGCCGGCGGGGTTAGGCTGCGTCCACCAGCACGAGTTCGGAATCTTCGAGCGCTACGACCTTCACAGTCTCGACATCGGTGATTGCGGCGCCGTCGCGGGCATTGACGCGCACGCCGTTGACCTCAACCGCGCCGCTCGCCGGCACAAGATAGAGATGCCGCTTTCCGCCACCGGGATATTCGGCCGTCTCACCGGCCTTCAATGTCGCGCCGAGTACACGCGCATCGGTGCGGATCGGAAGTGCGTCCCTGTCTTCCTCGAAGCCACTTGCGAGCGTGACGAACTGGCCGGAGCGATCCCCTTTCGGGAAGGGCTTCGCGCCCCATCCGGGTTGTCCGCCTGTCCTAGTCGGCATAATCCAGATCTGGAACAGTGTCGTCGTCTCGGGCTCGAGATTATATTCGGCGTGGCGGATGCCCGAGCCCGCGCTCATCACCTGCACATCGCCCGCTTCTGTGCGGCCTTCATTGCCGAGGCTGTCCTTATGCGTAATCGCGCCTTTGCGGACATAGGTCACGATCTCCATGTTCGCGTGAGGGTGGGGCGGGAAGCCGGTGTTGGGTGCGATCTCGTCGTCGTTCCAGACACGGAGATTGCCCCACTGCGTACGCTTGGGGTCGTGATACTCGGCGAAGGAGAAGTGGTGTTTGGCCTTCAGCCAGCCGTGATCCGCGCCGCCGAGGGAATTGAAGGGTCTGACATCGATCATTGGGTGCTCCTTTGGCGGGGGTCGCCGCCGTTTTCTGGCACCAGAGATATCGACAGCCGCTGCAAATCAAAATAGAAACAATCGAAACTCATTGTTTCTATTTATGATATGTCGAAAACTCCCCGATTTCGAGGCGCTGGCGATTTTCGCCAAAGTCGCAGAGGCCCGTTCCTTCGCCGGTGCTGCGTCGGAGCTAAGCCTTTCCAAAGCCACGGTTTCAAAAGCCGTGAGCCGGCTAGAAACGCGGCTGGGTGCCCGTCTGTTCAACCGCACCTCCCGCAGGTTGGCGCTGACCGATGCGGGCCGGCAGCTTTCGGTACGGGCAGCGGCCCTTCTGGCCGAGGGCGAGGCAGCAGAGAGCGAGGCCTTGGCGCAATCGGTCAGCCCGCGCGGCCTCGTGCGGCTCGCTGTGCCGATGTCGTTTGGCCTGCTTCACGTCGCGCCGATCCTGCCGGAGTTTTTGAGCCGTTATCCCGATGTGCAGGTTGATCTGAATCTGAGCGACGCTACTGTCGATCTCATCGGCGAGGGGTTCGATGCCGCGCTTCGCATCGCAACCTTGCCGGATTCCTCGCTGGTCGCACGCCGGCTGTGCAGTGTGACGCCCTATCTGGTCGCGGCGCCGTCCTATCTCGCCAAGCGCGGTACGCCGCAACATCCGCTTCAACTCGCAGAGCATGCCTGCATCGGCTATGCCTATCTTCAGACGCCGAACACTTGGCGTTTCACGCACAAAAGCGGTGAGGTCGCGAGTGTGCGTACGGCCGGTCCTCTACGCGTGAACAATGGCGATGCGATGCTGCCCGCGCTGATCGCGGGCCTTGGTCTCGGGGTGTTGCCGGATTTCATCCTGCGCGATGCATTGAAAGATGGATCGCTGAAGATCATTCTGCCCGAATGGTCGCTCGGCACATCGGGTTTGCACTGGGTAACGCCGCCAGGCGGCCCAAAGCCCGCACGTATCGAAGTTCTTGCGGAATTTCTCGCGAAAGAACTAGTGCGCCGCGACCCGATAAGACAAACTTCGTGACAAACATTACGTCTGTGAAAGCGACAGGAAATGAGGGTCTATGGTATACTCGTAGACCATTTCAAACCGGGAGGATTTCATGCGTTTCGCCAAGTTTCTTGCGACGACGGCTATCGCGGCGACTGTCGCTTCCACCGCGCAAGCACAACAAATCGGCACTTATACCGGAACAGCACAAGATGGAAGTTCGGTAACGATCACGGTTGCGCAAGACCCGAACAATTCCAACCTCGAAGTCACAGTGCTGGGGTTCGGTCTCACGATGCTCTGCCAGAAATCCAAGGAAACGCTTAGTTATATTGGTATAGGCCTTGGGGACGGTCAGGACATCGTCAACAAGAAATTCTCCTACGCGAGTTCTGACTTCTTCGATATCGATCTCGTCACGAGCATGACGTTCAAAGGCAACGGCGTGAAAGGAAAGGTCGGCGGCAATCTTTCCGCCTTCAATCCGGCCAGCGGCCACACGACGCTCACCGACAAAGTGCAGGCTTGCGTCTCACCGAACCAGTCGTTCACCGCAACTTTCTCTGGCCCGGGCGCAGCAAAACTGCCAGCGCGAGCGGCGATGACGCTGAGCGATGGTCACAGCACGATCAAGATCGGTGCGACGCCGTCTAAGTAGCTTCTGAAGGGTCGAGCAGGCGCTGGGTTGCGTGATGCTTCACGCGGCCCTGCATCTGCTGGCTTTCGTCATCCAGCTGGCGCAGCGCGCGTTTGAACGCGGCATTCACAGCCGCCGTGAGATCAGTGAGACGATCGTTCTGTTCGGGCGTATGATTGACGTTGATCTCCTTCTTCGCAGGCAACGCGATGCGAATGGAGATCTCGAACGGCTCACCGCTCTGGTGATGTCCATTCGGCGCGCGCACGACGACACGGCACGCTGTGGCGCGGCCGAAACGCTTCTCGATTTTCGCCAGATTGCTTTCGACTAACGCGTTCAAATAGTCAGAGGATTTCACGCCGTCGAGTTCGATCTGTAGGAGAGTTTCCATCTATGACACCTCTTGTTCTTATGCGGGTGGGTTGGAATAGACATGGGAATTGGGATCCTTTTAGGCAATGGTTGCAAGGGAAAATCGTTCCCTTGAAAATATCAATTTTGCCCGTGGATTAAGAGGTCTTCGCCATTGTGGTCAAGGCATGATTGAATGCTCACGCGGTCGCGATTCTGACAATTTTTCGATGTGGGATTTGCTTCTTACGGACTGCCACGCGGCGACGATGACCGGTGACGGCTATGGCGCGATTCATGATGCGGTGATCGCGATTGCAGATGGACACATCGCATGGATCGGGTCTGCGAAAGATCGGCCGAAGAATGACACGCGCGAGACACGCTCGCTGAACGGTGCGTGGGTTACGCCTGGCCTTGTCGATTGCCATACCCATCTCGTTTTCGCCGGTAACCGCGCGACCGAGTGGAGATGCGTGCGAAGGGCGCAACCTACGAAGAGATCGCGCGCGCCGGCGGCGGAATACTTTCCACCGTGCGCGCGACACGCGCCGCGACCGAAGGCGAGCTCGTCACGCAATCGTTGCCGCGTGCGCAGGCGATGGCGCGGCACGGCGTAACCACGGTCGAGATCAAGTCGGGCTATGGTCTCGATGCCGACAGCGAGTTGAAGATGCTGCGTGTTGCGGCCAAGGTAGGTGCGGTCGCGAACCTCAGAGTGTCTCGGACCTTCCTTGGTGCGCACACACTGCCTCCCGAGTACAAAGAAAATCGCTCCGCTTATGTCGATCTCATCTGCAACGCGATGATCCCCATCATCGCGCGGGATCATCTGGCCGAAGCCGTCGATGCGTTTTTGCGAGACGATCGCTTTTACACCGGAAGAAACAGAGCGCATCTTTGCCGCGGCGCAAGCGCATGGGCTGCGCGTGAAGCTGCATGCCGAGCAGCTCTCCAATTCGCGTGGCGCGATTCTGGCAGCGAAATACAGTGCGCTGTCAGCCGACCATCTCGAACATCTCTGCGATGAAGGCGTGGCCACGATGGCAAAAGCTAGAATGGCTGCAGTGCTTTTGCCGACCGCGTTCTATTTCCTGCGCGAGACAAAGAAGCCGCCCATTAATGCGCTGCGCCGCGCCGGTGTGCCGCTCGCCATCGCCACGGACTGCAATCCTGGCACTTCGCCGGTCGCCTCGCCACTGATCGCGCTCAACATGGCGTGTACGCTCTACGGCCTTACGCCAGATGAAGCGCTCGTGGGCATGACGCGCAACGGCGCCAAAGCGCTCGGCCGTGACGATATCGGTATGCTTGAGGCCGGGAAATCTGCCGATCTTGCGGTGTGGCGGGTTTCCGATCCATCCGAGCTTTGCTACTGGATCGGCGCCGATCTGCTCCTCGACGCTATGTTCGGGGACGCTCAGACAAAGAGACGAACACATGAGCGACATCAAGAACACGCCGGGTTATCCGTAGCCCCCGCGGGCCTGAGATCACCTGCCGCAATTGGGGCGCGGAAGCCGCTATGCGGATGCTGATGAACAATCTTGATCCCGATGTCGCAGAGCGGTCGCAGGATCTCGTCGTCTATGGCGGCATCGGCAAAGCGGCGCGCAACTGGCCCGCGTTCGACCGTATTGTCGAGACTCTGAAGAAACTCGAAGCGAACGAGACGTTGCTGGTGCAATCGGGCAAGCCGGTCGGTGTGTTTCGCACACACGAAGGTGCGCCGCGGGGTGCTGATCGCGAACTCCAATCTTGTTCGCACTGGGCCGATTGGGAGCATTTCAACGAGCTCGATAAGAAGGGCCTGATGATGTACGGCCAAATGACGGCCGGATCGTGGATATACATCGGCTCTCAGGGCATCGTTCAAGGCACATACGAAACATTCGTGGAGATGGGACGTCAGCATTTCGGTGGCGATCTTTCCGGCAAATGGATTCTGACGCGCGGTCTTGGCGGCATGGGCGGCGCGCAGCCGCTGGCCGCGACGATGGCCGGCGCGTCGATGCTCGCTATTGAATGTCAGCCGTCGCGCATCGAGAAGCCGATTGGAGACGCGCTATCTCGATGTCGGCGTGTCGTCGCTCGATGAAGCGCTGGCGCTGATCGACAAATCGGTGAAGGAGAAGAAACCAATTTCCGTCGGTCTTGCCGGCAACGCGGCGGAGATTTTGCCGGAATTGCTCCGCCGTGGCGTGAAGCCGGATGCGGTGACGGATCAGACGAGCGCGCACGATCCGAACAACGGCTATCTGCCCGAAGGCTGGACGCTTGCGGAGTGGGAAGTCAAGCGTGTGTCCGATCCCACGGCCGTCGGCGCTGCCGCGCGCAAATCCATCGCCAAGCATGTGCGCGCTATGCTCGATTTCGCGAAGCAGGGTATCCCCACTGTCGATTACGGCAACAACATTCGCCAGGTTGCGAAGGACGAGGGCGTGGAGAATGCGTTCGATTTTCCGGGCTTCGTGCCGGCCTATATCCGTCCGCTGTTCTGCCGCGGCATCGGCCCATTCCGCTGGGCTGCGCTGTCGGGCGATCCTGAAGACATCTTCAAGACCGATGCGGCGATGAAGAAGCTGTTCCCGGAAAACAAATCGCTTCATCGCTGGCTCGACATGGCAAAGGAACGCATCGCGTTCCAGGGCCTGCCCCGCGCGCATCTGTTGGATCGGGCTCGGTGACCGCCACCGCGCTGGCATGATGTTCAACGACATGGTCGCACGCGGCGAGTTGAAAGCGCCCATCGTGATCGGCCGCGATCATCTGGATTCGGGATCGGTGGCCAGCCCCAATCGCGAGACGGAGTCGATGCGCGACGGATCGGATGCGGTGTCTGACTGGCCGCTGCTCAACGCGCTGCTCAATACGGCCTCGGGCGCGACGTGGGTGTCGATCCATCATGGTGGCGGCGTTGGCATGGGCTATTCGCAGCATGCGGGCGTCGTGATTGTCGCCGATGGCACGGAAGACGCGCGCGCGAAGCTGGAGCGGGTGCTCTGGAACGATCCGGCGACCGGCGTCATGCGCCACGCCGATGCGGGCTATGAGATCGCGATCGAATCAGCCCGCCAGAATCATCTCAATCTACCGTCCATCGGCTGAGCGCTTTTCCACGGCACGCTCAGGCTGCTTGCTGGCTGGTGCCCTTGGTCAGCTGAGCGTAGGCGGCGTTTATTCGCATCATATTTTGATTGGCGAATTCGATGAAGTCATGTCCCAATCCCGCGCCTCTGATCCGGTCGGGATGGCTGGTCCTGCAAACCTCATAATAGGCCTTCTTGACCTCCTCAATCGAGGCGCCTTCCTGCAAACCTAGAACTGAATACGGACAGTTCTTGCGCTGAGGTGCCTGGGCGGAGGGCATGCACACCTGCAAGATGGACGCCTTGGCCAGCGCAAGATACTCGCCATCACATTCGAGCGGGATGAAGCTCCGGTCGTCGTTAAGCAGATCGCTGATGCGCCCCTGGATTGGCAGAAAAAGCCTGGCGTGGAGCGTCTTTCCATCGGTTCGTGTGATCTCAACTGCGACGGCGTTCTTCTGGACCGCGCGGGAGCCGCCATAGGCGTTATCTGCATGTCGCATCGATTAATGCCCCCTCGCAGGACGTTCTAGATGATCTCTGCAAGCTGTGGGCCAGTGACGCTGTTCCCCACTGGGAACGTCAAGAAGTCACAGCGGATTTTTGCCCTTTCCACGGCTATGCTGCGCACCGGTTGATGGCACAGGTAGCACCGTGGCTGATGGTAAATTCGATCTGGAAATTGGCAGTGGATTGCTTCTGGCGGCTCTGCGCGGCGTCTATGAACGGCCCTGCCGGATCACCATCGCCGGTGACGCGCTGGCCGCGATCGAGCGTGGCGCGAAGGCCATCGACGGCGTCGTTGCGCGTGGCGAAACCGTTTACGGCGTGAACACGGGCTTCGGCCTTCTCGCCAACACGTCGATTGCAAAAAACGATCTTGAGGAACTACAGCGCAACCTCGTGCTTAGCCATGCCTGCGGTGTTGGACCATTGTTGAGCGACGATGTTGTCCGCCTGATCCTGGTGCTGAAAGCGGCATCTCTGTCGCGCGGTGCGTCGGGCGTGAAGCGGGAAACTGTGCTGGCGTTACAGAGGCTGGTCGAAGCGGAAGTTTATCCCTGTATTCCTTCCAAGGGCTCGGTCGGCGCCTCCGGGGATCTCGCACCCCTCGCGCACATGGCGGCACTGCTGATCGGGGTCGGTGAAGCGCGGGTAAACGGCGAGATCGTTCCGGCGGCCAAAGCGCTGGAGAAAGCCGATTTGAAGCCGCTGGTGCTCGGTCCAAAAGAAGGTCTTGCACTGCTCAATGGCACGCAGGTCTCGACGGCGCTGGCACTCGGCGGATTGTTTGAGATCGAAAAGGTTTTTACCGCCGCAATTGTTGCGGGTGCAATGTCCACCGATGCGCTCAAGGGCTCCGACACGCCGTTCGACGCGCGCATTCATGCGTTTGCGTGGCCAGCAGGGGCAGATCGATGTTGCAGCGGCGCTGCGTGGTCTGATGGCGGGCAGCGCGATCCGTGAATCCCATCGCGCGCCCGGGGCCGATGACAAAGTACAGGATCCTTACTCCTTCCGCTGCCAGCCGCAGGTGATGGGTGCCGTGCTCGATCTCATGCGTCAGGCCGCGCACACGCTGAGTATTGAGGCACATGGCGTCACCGACAATCCGCTAGTCTTGAGCGAAACCGAAATCGTCTCCGGTGGCAATTTCCACGCCGAGCCCGTGGCGTTTGCGGCCGATCAGCTTGCGATGGCGCTGTGTGAGATCGGCAATATTTCCGAGCGCCGCACCGCGATCCTCGTCGATCCGAAAATGAGCGGATTGCCCGCGTTTTTGGTGAAGGAGTCCGGGCTCAATTCGGGCTTCATGATCGCGCAGGTGACAGCCGCGGCGCTGGTGGCCGAGAACCGTATGCTTGCGCATCCTGCTTCTATCGACACCGTGCCCACCAGTGCGAACCAGGAAGACCATGTCTCTATGGCAACACATGGCGCGCGTCGATTGCACGACATGGCGGAGAACGCGGCTGCGGTTGTAGCCATCGAACTGCTGGCCGCCACGCAGGGCCTCGACTTTCGCCACCCGCTCACAAGCTCCGGACCGCTGGAAGCTGCCGCGCAGGAAATTCGCGCGCTGGTCGGACGCTATGAGCGCGATCGCTACTTCGCGCCGGACATCGCAGCGATCACCGCGCATGTCCGCGCTGGGCATTTGCGGAAATATGTATCGGGCCTCCTGCCCTGAAACCTGCTATAGGACGCCATGGATAATCTGACGCCAGAAAAGAAGAGGCCGCATTGGGCTTGGCCGCATGTCATCGCGGTCGCGATCGCGATGATCGCTTACATCATCATCTTCCGGTACACGGGCGATGCCGATCTGTTTATCGCCATTGCCGGCGCGGTCGCGATGGGCGGCGTGTCGTGGCTTGCCGCCTGGCACTACCTGTTCCGCGTGCGATAACCGAAACGTTTTCGGTACGCTTGCGTCGCTGCCAGCACTTCCTTCTGCTGCGTCTGTGACAGCACGCCTGCGAACTTTCCGATCTTGCCGTCGCCGACATGGCCCGGATGCCAATGGGTCGCCGGATCGAAGCTGTCGGCGTTGGGCCTCCTGCCGAACTTGCCTGTTCTTTTCAGAGATCCAATCGTCTTTCGCACTTCCTCTCTGGTGAGCGAATGATAGATGCGCGTCTGCGCCGCTTTACCCACTTTGATGCCTAGTGCAGCCGCGATCTCGCCAACGGTTTCGAAACGGTCGAAGAATCCGTCCTCGTAGCGGTAAGCGACCATCTCTTCCTCGGTGTCGAGTTCGGCGATGCGCGTCGAATGCCGCACCATTTCGCCCAAGGCACTTTCAAATCGGTGCCCAAATCGCTGGATCAGGGACGCAATGGCGTCGCGCGGCTCGCGCAAGGTGAGGAAAATCTGACCACGCGTCAGTCTGGCAAGATAGACAAGCTCTTTCGACGGTTCATGCGCCTTGATGACCAACACTCGACCGTGTTCGGTGTCCGGTGGGAACATGACGAAATTGTCAGCATAGAACGCGCTTACGCCGTCTCGATACTTCTCCCTCATTAGTTTGACGACGGTATTGTAAAGCCAGGTTGATCCGCTGCTTTTGAGACCGACGCACAGAATCACTTTCGGTGTAGGTATGTGTGGCGTCACGCGCTTTGAGGCTTTGGGGTTCATGCGGTTTGCAATTGCTCTTCCTTAAAGGCCCTGTAAAGGCTTTCCAAGCGTCGCTAGCTTCCTTAAAAAGCGCCGATGGCGACGCAGGAAGAACAATCAGGCATTGAATTGGAGGCTGCGCGTCAGTTGGCGCGGAAATTCGATGCTGATCGCGCAGTAGCCCAAACCGATTTCCGTCTGCTTCTGACCAAAAAAACGCAAGCGGGGAAAGTGCTGCAAAACTTGAACCGCCTCGATCGTCAGGATGTCACTTTGACCCTGAGCGAGGCTGTGTCTCTGGACGCGAGGACCGATGCGCTGGTGATTATTGAGCGCGCGCGTGCATTTGTGTCGACTGGCGCGCCCGAACTCGCCGAAGAACTCCTCGCCAAAATGTCCGCGTCGCGGCGTTTCGACTATGCGTTCAATTACAATGCCGGGCGAGTGATGGGCGAAGCGCGGCTTTTTCCGCAAGCTCTCGCGTATTATGAGGCGGCTTTTGATGTAAAGCCGACGGCGCAGGCGGCCGAACGTGTGTTCCGCATGCATCTCGCGCTCGAGCAATACCCGCAAGCGGCGGTGGCAATCGGCCGGCTGATCCGTTCCGGCTCCCATCGCGCTGAACTCACCGGGGATATCAACTTTGTTTTGACCAAGATCGCGCCGGGAGATCTCGATCCCGAACTCGCCTTTGCGCTGGCCTCGCTGCCCGAGAAAAACGACAGCCGGATTTCCAAAACGCTTTTGCAGCACCTCATTGCCTCCGATTTGCTGGACAGCGTCCGGAATGCGATCGAGCCCAACCTCGCGGATATTTCGGGATGGAGCGAAGAAACGCTCGTTCGACTCGTCGCCTACCTACAACGGCGCGATCAGATCGACCTCTTGCTCCGCATCTACGAGCAATCCGCGACAATGCCCGACGTGCTGCGCGAAGCTGTCGCCGCCGCTTTTTCCAATACGACGCAGGAACAGATCAATATGCTCTCAATACCCAATATAGCCGGATTTTCCGAAGGCGCGTCAGCAAAGTTGTATCGGGAAACTGTCGAAAAATTCCTGCAAACGGGCGATGCGGAAGCCGCTCTTGCGATGTTGCGTGTGCTTCCGGGTACGATTGCCGGCAATCAGGCGCAGGCATTTTTTGCGCGAGAAAAAGCGAAGCTCAGCCGCCTTGTAGCCTATGTCCATGACGCGATCGGAATACAGGGGGATGTACGACAAGCTCTAGTGGAGTTCATCGCATTCTGGTGCCGGGCAAAATATGCGCCGTTCTTTGCTGACGAAAGCGCCGCGGAGTTGATGGCCGCTATCTCCAACGCTGTGCGTATGGACAAGGCCCCGACGGAATCGAAGGCTGCACATCTGCGTGAAGATTATTTTGGCTTCAATCTCGAGCGGCGCTTTATCAAGCTGAGCGCTCTCACAAATGACTTCGGTCTTTGCAATGCGGCGCTTGCCTATTTCGCGTTTGTGTCGGGTCAAAGACCTTTGGTCGAAGCGCCGGTTGGGCGCGATTTGGCCGAGCGTCTGGGGCGCGAGACACTCTCGCTGGATGAAGGTAAGCCGCTCGACAGGTTGACGTCGTTTTTTCTGATGCAGGACCGCCCCGGTTTTGCACTGGAAGAATCGTCCGCTTATGACGCGTTCTGCTGGTGGTATGCGACGGCGCTTATGGGACCGAAAAACATTCCACCTGGCGCTCAGCAACCGGATGTCATTGCTCATCTCAACGAAGCGCCTCAAAAGCCGAATGCTGGCGTTCCTGCCACACGCTTTTTGAATGAGCTGTGGTCTCATTCCGATGAATATCGCAAAGCTTACGATCCTGGCCTCGTTATTGATCGTGTTCTGCTCATCCTTGAAGCTATGCAATCGATGCTGTGGAAGCATTCGCAGTATCTGCCGCTGTTTATGCCCTTCCTCGCGCGAGAAAGTCTGTTCGCGGACGTGTTAACCGCGATCAGCGCGAAGCCGAACTTGATAGAAGCAGTCCGAGGCGACCGCGTTCAGCCGGTTCTGGTGACGCATGACGCGCCTCAGGATATCCTTCTGATCGGCCATACGTCGAAAGATTCCGGTCTGGGCCGAAACTTCGGCATGCTCAAAAACGGATTGGCGGCTGCCGGTGCCCTGGTCACGGGAGTCGATTTTGATGCGCATCCGAGCACGGCTAACGATCAGATCGTGCGTTGGCGCGAGAACTGCCGCTCACGCCCCATGGCCGTTTTTGCAGTCAACGCCAACGATATGCCGGATTTTTTCTTGAAGGATAGCCGCGGCATACTTCTGGATACTTACAATTGCGGCTTCTTTCTGTGGGAAGTCTCTACCATCCCGGATGTTCAGAAGCTGGCCCTCAACCTCGTCGATGAAATCTGGGCGCCGACGAAATATGTCGCCGATATCTATGCGCCGTTCAAACCCGCTTACACAATCGGAAAGGGCCTTTTCGAGGACGACGCCATGTTCCAGTTGCGCGAACGTCCTTCAAAGCCCAATTCACCTTTTACATTCGTTACCGTATTCGATTTCGACTCCTCGATCGAGCGCAAGAATCCGCTTGCTGTTGTGCTGGCGTTTCAGGACGCGTTTGGGATCGACGAGGACGTCCGGCTCATCGTCAAAACATCCAATGTAAATCCGCAGCATTGGAGCAACGTCTGGAAACAATGGGAGCATATGCTGGGCGCCAGCGCGGGCGACAAGCGTGTCGAGATTGTGAATCAGCGCTTTACGGGTGAGCAAATGACCGCGCTCGTTCGCGATGCGGACTGCATTGTTTCGCTACATCGTTCCGAAGGGTTCGGTTATCTGATCTCGGATGCCATGGCATTTGGCACGCCTGTCATAGCGACGGACTATTCCGGGAATGTGGATTTCGCAAATGGCGAAACTGCTTATCCCGTGTCCTACAGTCTCATACCGATCCCAGACGGTGCGGCGCGCTGGCATTGCGAAGGTGCCGTTTGGGCCGATGCCGATGTTGCCAATGCCGCCCGCCAAATGCGGGCCGTGTTCGACAACCATGGCGAAGCGCTTGCAAAGGCCGGGCGGGCCAGAGACGCCCTGAAATCAAGATATTCTGTGAACGTTTTTGCAGAGACCCTTAAGAAAAGAATCGCTTCGATCCGTCAAAGTTGAACTCAGCATTGCGGTTGGAAAAAGTTCCAATAGGCGAGAAAAACAACAGCCGGGCGGCTGCAATTCGACTGTTGAGAAAAACAGAGTGTGTCAAGCCGGCTTATCGGAGCGATCATGAGCTGCTGAACCGTCGCCCGCGAGCGTTTTGAACACGCAGGGCTAGTCCTCCCGAAAGTGTTTGCGCAAAGGGTGGTTTTTCGGATTAATGCCTATCAAATGACCAGTGATTTCGTCCTCAGGGCCGCGAAACCGATCCGCGCTTTGCGCAGCGGGCGATTCTGGCTGTCTCCGCTTATCGCAAAGCTTTCACCGCATCATGGCGCCATGATGGATGCGTATCGGCTCGAAGAGGAGGGCAGATTCGAGGAGGCATTTGCGGCGTGGAAAAAGCTAGAAGGGCCGCGGATTGGGTCCGGACCAATTTCCCGCGCGCTGCGGCTTGGAAGGCTTGCTTTGCGCGCCGGCGATTATACTGAATCGGTTAAAGCGGTTTGACGCGTTGCTTGTACGCTATCCCGGCGACGAGCGCGTGCTGAGAGGACTTGAGAACGCCTCCTTGCGCGGCGCCCGAGACGCGCAATCAAAAGGCCAGTGGCTCAGTGCGTGCCGCATGTGGGCTGCCTACCATCGCGCGGGCGGCGATCTGGAAAAATCTCTTCGCAATCTCGGGGATTGCGCGCGCTATGTTGCGCAAAGTGCAGACACCGTAGAAAAGCTTGGTGGTGCATTGGAAGCCTGGGCATTGTTGAAATCTGTCGATCAATATTCGGATGAGGCGCAGCAAGGCATGGAATGGTGCCGCATCAGTCTTGCGCGTGCTGCCGAACGAGCAGGCGATCTCACCGGCGCACGAACGCACTGGACCGCGCTCCTCGAACTGTCGCCGGGCGACAGGCGTGCTCAAGACGGATTAAACCGTATAGCAGCCGCCAGTGCCCGCTAAGCAGATTCCGGAACACGGGATGCCCGAAGATTCAACAACATCGAACCAACTTTCTGATGCAGACACTCCCAAGGCGGAAAGGGCCAAATCAAAAGGAGAGCGGAAACAAAACATAATAAAAGAAGCAGAAGCGATCCTCTCGGACGAAAGCGCTTCACCTGCTGCCAAACTCAGGGCTCAACGGCAGCTCGCGAACATATCTGCCAGAGAAACGGCGCGCGCGCAGAGGATAGAACAAGATGTCGCGGGATCGACGCCAGAGCCTGTTGCTGTTGAATTGGAAGCGGGGCTTAACGATCCCGGGCGAAAAGCGCGCAGAGCGGAAAGAAAAGAAAAGCGGCTTGCCGGGTTAGAGAAATCGGATCACGTCGAACAAACCGGCAAGATTGACCGCAAAGCTCGTAGAAAAGCCGCCCGGCAACGCCGCCGATCGCGGGACCGGGTCGAACAATCCTCATCCGAAGCCAAAGGCGGTGTTGCGGCTCAACGCAACATTTCCAGAGACGAAAAACACGCGACGAGAGCAGAGCGGAGCGCGAGAAAAAATCCAGCTTCTGAGATCGCACAATCTGCCGAGGCGCAGAAGCGCGGCGAAAAAAGAATCGGCACGAAACCGAAACAAGACGCCCCAAGCCACCGGCGCGAGCGCAACAAAAAATTTGCGGATTACGCTTGCAGGCATGGATGAAAGCTTTGCGGAAAAACTCAAGCCAAGAATAGAACTCCAGCTAGGGGTGCCCATAGAGTGGTGCAATGATCAGCGCCGCTCCGAAGTTGCGATACATGCGTTCGACGGTTTGGATGCAACCGGCATCGCGGCGTCGCTTCCGCAGATTGCAAAAAATGTGTCTCGCATTCACATTTTTCTTCAGAAAATCGGCACGGCGGGGGTGGACGATTCAGTCGCGATGGAAAACCGGGCGATAGCCAGCTTGGCGGGCGCCTGCAAGAGTTCTGTTGTCGAATTGAAATCCAAATTTCGCCGCTATCCCGACTCCGTGATGATAGAGGATAGTGAACCGACGGCGGAGGGCTACGATTCTATTGCCGCGTCAGTACTCGGCATTGTCGCTGCTCAAGGACTTCCGCAGCGCACTTTTTCCTTGCCAAAGAGATTACCCCCGCCCGACTACAGCGATGCGCAAGCGGTCGCATCACGGCCTGAAGAATTGTTCGCGCAGATGCATTGGAGCGGCGTACAAGCGCCGCGTCTACTTTGGGCCACCACGTCGAAAGATTCGCTTGAAAAGTTTATGGATCGAAAGATCGTTCTTCCCGACGAAACGATCTTCGATATTGCGACTCCTGTGGCTTGGCCGACGGAATGTCCACGCAAGGCGCAACCTCTCTTGTTGGGTCTTGAGTTTCTCGCCGGCCCGCTGACCTATTGGTACAGCAAAGCCAACGGCTTCGATCGCGGCAAGATGGGCGAAATCGACGCCGTGCTTAAAGAGCGCGGTGCTACGGCGAGCGACATTCTTTTTCGGTCGGGTCAGATAATCCTGGATTTTATCAAAGCACACCCGCCGTTGCCATCAGCCGCTTGGAACGCAGATTCAATCGCGAGACGCGCGCGTATTCTCGTTTTGTTTGTTCTTTGCTGCAAAATGGCGGCGAAGAAAAAAGTCAAATTCGATGCGGCAGCATGCACCGAAGTATTTCGTCAGTTGCTGGATGTCATCGAGATCTTGCGCTCTGACGACTATTACCTGCCTTGTTCGCTGAATGGCGCAGAGCAGGACAGTTTGCTGGTCGGCCTTGCACTTGTTTTGCGCGGGACAGCTTATGCAGAAAGGCTTTTGACAGACAGCCTCGTTAGGCTGAAGTCGCTTCAACTGGATCCTGGGGTCACGGCGGACGGCGTGTGGAGAGAGGGACCATTTTCCGATCACGCTGCTCTGCTCAGCCAATTCAAAACACTTTTTGCCGATTTCCCACGAGAGGATATCGCTCTTGTGGAACCGCTTGCATCTGTCATCAAGAAGATGACGGTGTTTGCAGAAGCGGTGTTGAAGAGCGACGGAACCCCGCCGGCTTTTGATAACAGCAAGCCGGTATCCTTTGTCAGGCAGCTAACTCATACACGCCGCGCTCTCGCGGATGCGGGTTTCAGCAAAGTTGCGCCGCCCAAAGCCAAGGGTGGTGCGATGCCGCGAATGACCGACACATACATTTTCCGTGAAGCGCAATATTTCATCAGTCATTCGACACAGAAGCCTGTCACCGATTCATCGCTCGTGATCTTGCATGCCGAGCCAGAAAACGTCGTGAGATCCGATAGGGGCGGCGTGATACTCGCGTTCGCCTATGGAGAGAACGATCTTCTTATTCGTGCAAAGCCGGCAAAGGGGCCGGACGCGAGAAAAAGTTCGTCCCGCTTCGACCCAGCTTTGCGCAACGGCTACCATATCGATGGTATTGGATATTCGACGGAAGCTTTGGTGGAACCTGATGCCGCACGGTTGGTGAAGTCCTGGCGGGGACAGGGCTGGGCAGCGGCGAAAAGCGTGGACAAGACCAACCCTGCGGGAACGGTTGTTCGTACGATAATCCATCTGAAAGCGAACCATGCACTGCTTGTGGTCGATCAACTCGCCGCGGCTAAGGACGCGGAAGTGCTTTTTGAGCAGTTTTGGAATCTTGCCCCGGGACTTTCTGCGCCATCATCCGGTGAGCAGCTCCTGTGGTTTGCTCTTCCGGCTGGGGGATTAACGGCTGCATTCGATCCCACCGCCGAAATCCTGATTACGGCCGAGGACGACGGCTTTAATCTTCGCCGAACCTTGGTTTTAAATGCAGGCGCTGTAGCCTCCCTTTTTCAATGGAGCGCTGAGCCTTCGAATGCGACGGTTCGGATAGAGCCAGACCCTGCAGGGTGGAAATCTGCCATATCCGGAGCTGGGTTCTCATTTTATGTGACTTTGAACGACGACGATCTGCAAGTCACACCGGCTTAGTTGCACGTTAGGGCATTTTCGCGTTCGATGCGGGTCCAATTATCCAGCTGCCGATCTTTTTGTTAGATTTTTATCTGTCGAGCGCATATGGCGAGCGAATATCGTGGTGTCTTGAAAGTCGCCGGTTCCCAGCTCAGAGGATGGCTGATGGATGCTGCACACCCAAATCGGCGGGTGCGCTTTAACCTCGTCATAGATGGCGATCAATGTGGGACATTTGCTGCCAATAGGTGGCGGCGTTTTTTTGTCCGTCAGGGCACCCCTGGCGAAGACTCACATGGTTTCTCGATTGCTATTCGAAAGCCATGGATCAGTGGCGGTCTCCAGACAATACGGCTTGAGGACCCGGACGATTCCAACCTGAAGATTTCGCTGCGTGCTCGTCTGGGCTCAGCCGCCCACACGCATTTCGATGAACATGTGGTCGGCGGTCAGGTTTCGATAGGATCTGGTGAACCTATACACGTTCGGCACGACCGTCCGGCGCACAACTCCGACAAGGAGGAGCGTGACACACGGCAGAATAGCGCTAATCGGGTGCTGTTGCGGCAACTATCCAATCTATCCGACGCCGATCTCGCAAATCTTCTCCTCGCCATGGATCGCGATATCGTGCTCGACCGATTGAAACGGCACGAGAAGTCCGGCGATTGGGAAAGTGCTGCGGTGTTTCAGCGCGCGGTTACAAGCGGCGCTGCTATACAAAAGCTTATCACGCTTGGACGCGGCGCAGTGAAAGCGCACAATTATGGCTTGGCGGGGCGCGTCACTGCAGCTGCAGCGGCTCTTCAGCCTCAGTCTTTCGACGCGAATTATTTAGCCGGCGCGGCAAAATCGCTGCTAGGCGAATATGATGAAGCTATGCGCTATCTGAGCGTTGCCGATAAACTCGAAGAAGGCACTGTTCGGGCCAAGCGAGAAATGGTGATCGTTCTTGCCAGGCAGATGCGCGGTGAAATGACTCCGGAGCGCCGGTCCGACTTGCGTAACGATCGTTTGTCTCTATTGCGCGGATTGAGTGCATCCCAAGATCCGCAAATTCAGATGCGGTATCGAGTACCGTTTGCCGAAGCGCTTTTTGTTGCCGGACGGTATGAAGAAGCCGCAACGATCGTGGATGGTATATTGGCCGTCGCGCCGAACGATACGCGCGCCTTGATGGTTCATGCACGGACGTTCGTTGCCCGCAACCGCATCGCTGAAGCCCATCAGGCGTATGAACATATCCTTGAAATCGATCCGCAGCATCGCGGCGCCATGATGAATATGCGTCTTTTAATGGCACTCAATGAGGACGAAGCTCTTACTCGACCCGATGTCGCCGTACTGCCTTCGCATGCCTTGGGCGCGCGAACCGAGCAACCGGTTTCTCTCGTCCATTCGCTGGCGGAAATATCGCAAAATTGGATATGCACGACACAAGGCTCTCTTGAGGAAGAGATTGCGCCCGAAGTCATGGCAATGCTCGACGCGATGTCCGCCCGGCGAACGGGCTACCTGGAGATCGGGCGCGCGGATGGGCGCAGGCTGGAGTTTTGGCGCCGTGATGTGCTGATCGGGCTGGCCGAAAGCGGCTTGCTGGAATCGCTCGACGATCAGGTGACACTCGCGCGATGGAAACAATTTTATGCTTCCCGCGAGCACGTGGAGACGGCATCGCGCATGACGCGTGCAAAGCGGGGTGTTGTTGCGCTCATTTCGCGAAACGGTGCCGAGCTTTACGGCGGTGGCGAGCATTTTTTGGAAAACGCCGCTGTTCATCACGCACGGCAGGGTTTCAGCCCCGTCATCGTAGGCACACGAGCCGATTTGCGCGGCGATGAAAGAGCTCTGAACGGCCGAAGATGTGTCTTTGTGGGCGACAAAGCGGACGATATGCGCCGGTTCCTGCTCGAAAACGACGTCTCGCTTGTTCATGCTATTTCGGGTACTGGCTTTGCCGTCGCGGATGCACTCAACTATACCAATATCCCGTTCCTCTATGGCGTACATTTCTGGAACGAGTTGCTCGGCGATCCTGAGCAGAGCGCTTATTTCGACGATGTGACTGGCGCGAGTCGTTTTAGGCGGGAATTTCCGCTCATTCTGTCTCGCGCTACGGCTATATACGCCAACTCCCATTTTACGCAGAAAATCATTGAAGACGGCTTCGGTATTCGCTGTCCGGTGGTTTTTCCCGTGCCCCGTGAGCGCTCGAGAGCCGGAAAGCATTGAATCTACTTATAAATTGGTGTTAGGTGCAATCGTCCCGATACGGACTAGGAGTTTCTCTCTCGTGTATGACGCTGTCAAAACGCAATTCCGCGTAATACGCGCTCTAACCATCCATCAGCTCCAAGGCCTGATGAAGTCTTACAACTACGGATTTGCCTGGGCGCTTTTGGAGCCGCTCATGTTTATTGGAATCATGCGCCTGGCGCGCTCCGCGTTTAAAGGACTGACGCCTCCCGATATGCCTCCTTCAACATTCCTTATCCTTGGGATCATCCCGTTCTATTTGTATAATGCGGCTCTCGGCTCGGTTTACAAATCGCTCGGAAAGCCGGACTCCATGTTGTCGTTTCCACGCATTACGCCTGTAGATGTTGCTATTGCGACCGCCATTAGGGATTTTTGTATTTACTCTTTTCTGTATGCCGTCTTTCTCCTTGGTTCTTCGATTTATGACGGCGTCTTTCCGCCGAAGAATGCGCTGGAGGTCATGTTCGCATTTCTTCTGATCTGGACTCTCGGTGTCTCGTTCGGTCTCGTTGTCGGCCCGGTGTCGCGCGTGTTTCCGCCGTTAAAACAGTTTGTTGCATACTACAATCTGCTCAATCGCATGGCCGGCGGCATGCTGTTTGTCATCACCATGTTTCCATCCGCATATTGGCCATATTTCACTTGGAACCCGGTGTTGCATTGTATGGAGATGCTTCGAGAAGGTTGGTTTGTGACCTATACATCGCCGGTCGCTGACCCGATCTACGTGATGGAGTGCATTCTAGGCGCGCTGTTGATTGGCTTTTCGCTTGAGCGCTACCAGCGCAGGATTCCTTACGTATGACGATCGAGTTGCACGACGTCATGAAAAAGGTGCGGCAAGGATCCGTCAGGCTCACCTACAAAGACGTCAATATGCGCATAGAGGAAAAATCGCGCATGGCGTTGCTTGGCCACAGTAGCTCCGGGTTGGACTTCATCGTCGATCTCATATGCGGTGCAGATGCACCCGATAAAGGTGTGGTGCGCCGTTCGCACTCTGTTTCATGGGCCATTCCGGAGATCAAGTATGTCCATAAACATCTCCCCTTGGTCGCGGCTGTGCGCTTTATTGCGCGTCTCTATGAGATAGACGAGAAGGCATTTCTGGCCCGCGTCTTGGAACAGGCACAAGTGGGAGAGGTCGCAAATCTGCGGGTGGATCGCTGCCCTCGCGAAGTTGTTTCGCGGCTGGCGTTTTGCATTGGGACAAGCCTTCCGTTCGATCAATATATTCTGAAAACTTTGGGGTCTAAGGAGGATCGCGAGCGAAATATGGAAACCGTCAACCAACTGGCGGAACGCGCTGGCCTGCTGTTTGTGACTTCCGATGTGAAGACCGCAAAGCAATTCTGTACGGAAGCCTATGTTTTCGATGAAGGCCGCGTCACTTACTTCGACAATATGGATGCAGCGGCAGAGTTCTTCAGCAAGGCTGCCGGCGACGACGATGTAGAAGACGATTTCTTCGATGCCGAACAGGATCTGCAAGATCTCGTAAACGTGGATTTCTAGCCGAAGGTTGTCTATAGGAGCTTGGCGTCGCATAGTGCGACGCGGCGCAACGGCGATGATTGGTACGGGCTATAATGTCTAATGTCGACGGCACGGCGCGGTCGCGCGCCGCCGAACAGCAGCCGAAAGAGGGTCTCGCCGGCGTTTGGGGAGTTGGCAAGGCGTTGACGGGTTCGTTGAGGGACACCGCTGCGCGTCTCAGCCTGCGCATTTCCTTCTGGACGGTGGTGGGGGCTGCGGCGCTCCTTTCTTCCGTCTATTATTTTGCATTCGCAGAGTCCCTTTATGATTCTCAGGCGATCATCAGCATACAGAACAAAGCCTCTGTCTCGTCGGGAGTCAGCTCGATTTTGGGGAGTTCGCTCGGCGGTGGCGCATCCGTAAGCGAAACCACCGAAACCGAGGAATATATCCAGTCGATGGAGATGTTGCAGATCCTCGACAAACAGTTTCATCTGCGCCAGCTTTACGCATCCTCCGATCGCAATCCGTTTTGGCGGTTGTGGTGGCCGTCCGTGGACGAGGATTTCCTGTGGTTTTATCAATTCATGATCGGACTCGATCCACAAACCGATGTCGGCATCCTGACAATCGACGTTTATGACTACGATCGGCATCGTTCGCAGGCGATCAACAAGGCAATTGTCTCAGAATCCGAGAAATTCATGAATCAAATCAACGCCACTATGCAGGCGCAAACCACGAAATTCGCAAGCAATGAGCTTGAGAATGCCGTTAAAGCGGTCAAGAACTCGAAAGATTCACAAGATCTGGCTGTTGCGGAGACGCGCTTGAGCGCCGCGCAACAGGCGCTTGCGGCTGCCGAAGGCTCCGCCAATCAGCAGCAGGTGTTCATCGTGCCGATCTCGTCGCCCTCTCTTCCAACGGAAACGACGAAGCCCGAGCGGTTGTTTGACATCATATCCATCACCTTTGTCACAGCTTTGGTTTACGCAGTTGGCTTCCTGATGTGGAGCAACGTGCGCGATCATCGCAAGGCGTGACAGCTTTAAGTGAGTTCGTGGCGCAGGATGTCTAGGATTTCATCCCGGGCATTGCCGTTGCCATAGTCGGTGATTTCACGACGCGGTTTGTAGTCTGGCACCGCCCAGAGTCTATTCCAGCCGTGGTCAACCGTTTCCACCCACTCGGTTTCATCGCGTAGTGTTATACAGGGTACTCGGTGGAAATAGGCTTCTTTCTGCACACCGCCCGAATCCGTCAGAACAATGGCAGCATGATGCAGCAATTTGCACATATCGAGATAGCCAACTGGCGCGATGACGCGGATGCCGGTGCGATGCGGATCGATTCCGACCTTTGCCATCGCAGCAACGGTGCGCGGATGCACGGGAAACACGATATCGCGTTTCGTAGCCTCAGCGGCGACGAAATCCAGTACGTGGCGTAAAGCTGCTGGATCGTCCGTGTTCGCCGCGCGATGAATGGTAACGACACCGTACTCCCCGGGCGAGAGCGTATGCGCCTCAAGGATTCTCGATGTTCGCTCGGCTACCGGCGTTGCAATCATAGCCGCGTCATACATCAGATCGCCGGTTAGATAAACGCGTCTTGTAATGCCTTCGCGAGCTAGGTTCTCAACCGCAATTTTCGTTGGACAGATCAGGACGTCTGCAACGTGGTCAGTGACAACACGATTGGTCTCCTCCGGCATCGCGCGATTGAAAGAGCGCAATCCGGCTTCGATGTGGATCACAGGAATCAGCAGCTTTGTGGCGGCCAGCGCGCCCGCAATCGTGGAATTGGTGTCACCATAGACAATGATAGCGTGGGGTCGTTCTTGCAGAAGAACTTGTTCGATGCTGTTCAGCATCTGCCCCGTAACCGCGCCCTGTGCGCCAGGTTCAATAGTGAAGTGATGTCGCGGCGGTGGGATATCCAGTTCTTTGAAGAACACAGCCGACATGTTCTCATCGTAATGCTGGCCGGTATGGACCAGGACCTCTTCGAAATCGGGATCGTTGTTAAGCGCGCGCGACAGCGCGAAGGCCTTGATGAATTGTGGCCGCGCCCCGACGATGGTGACGATTTTTTTGCGCATAATCGACCTAATCACGACGTGCTCAGCACGCGCAACCCATCACGGCTCGATCCGCAAAGACATGTAGTGTACCCTGTGGGCAAAGCCGTGCGGCAGGAAACGACAGATCGCCATCCAGCAGGCGTTTCAAGATGTCGCGCTTGTCCGCGCCACTCACCAGGAAAGCAGTATTCATGCTGCTCTCAAGTGCGGGATAGGTGAGGGTGATACGTGGCTGGCCGCTCAAAACACTCACGGCGGTCCAGCGGTCGCGCTGTTCCAACGCCGCCGATCCCGGAAATAGCGAGGCAGTATGTCCGTCCTCACCGAGACCCAGCAGCATCACGTCGAACAACGGTCGCGACTCGATCAGGTAATCCGCGGCATAGAAATTCCGCAGTGTCTCTTCGTATCGCGCCGCAGCTTCTTCTGGCGTCACACCGACAGTTGGGATGGGATGGATGTTTTCTGGAGGCACCGGCGCGTGCGACAGCATCGCCTCCGCCGCCATGCCGAAGTTGCTCTGCGGATCGTTGTGCGGGACAAAGCGTTCGTCACCCCAAAACCAGTGCACGCGGTCCCATGGAAATCTGCTCAGAAAACCTTGACTTGCGAGCAGCTCGTAAAGCGTTTTTGGCGTAGAGCCGCCGGACAGCGCGACCGCGAAACTGCCACCCTTCACGCAAGCGAGCTCCGTCATCCATTCTGCGGCACGATTCGCCAGCGCGTCTGAATCAGAAAGAACCTCGATGTACGGCTTTGCGCTCACTTTTTGAGCTCGATATGGCCGCCGAAGCCGTGGCGCATCGCAGACAGCATCTTGTTTGCGAAGCTTTCTGGATCGCGCGAGCGGAAGCGGGCATAGAGCGCCGCCGATAACACATCTGCCGGCACCGCTTCCTCGAGGGCCGCCATGATCGTCCAGCGGCCTTCTCCGGAATCTTGTACAATGCCGGAATATTCGGAGAGGTCGGGATTGTCCGCGAGCGCGGTGGCGGTCAAATCAAGTAGCCAAGACTGGATTACGCTGCCGCGACGCCATACCTCAGCGATATCGGGAAGATCGAGTTTGAAGCGCTGATCTTCCGGCAGCGTGTCGTCGCCGGCATGGCGAAGGATTTCGAAGCCTTCGGCATAAGCCTGCATTAATCCGTATTCGATGCCGTTGTGGATCATCTTGACGAAATGGCCTGATCCCACCGGACCGCAATGAACGTAACCTTGCGCCGCGCGATCAGTCGTTTCCTTGCGGCCGGGCGTCAGCGGGATGCTACCGGGACCCGGCGCGAGGGTGAGGAAGATCGGATCGAGACGATCGATGACATCTTTCTCGCCTCCGATCATCATGCAATAGCCGCGCTCGTTTCCCCAGATGCCGCCACTTGTGCCGCAATCCACATAATGAAGATTCTTTGTTTTCAATCGCGCGGCACGGCTGATGTCGTCCTTGTAGAAGGTATTGCCGCCGTCAATGATGACGTCATCGGCCTCCAGCATCATGCTCAATTGTTCGATGGTCTGTTCGGTCGGGCCGCCGGCGGGCAGCATCACCCATACCGAGCGCGGTTTCTCCAATTGCTTGACAAAGTCGGCCAGATCGCGCGCCTGACTTGCCCCATCCCTAGCCAACTCCGCGCCAGGTGCGGGGTTCTGGTCGAACACGACGCATTTATGTCCGCCGCGCATCAGGCGGCGCACGATATTGCCGCCCATTCGTCCAAGACCGATCATGCCGAGTTGCATCGTTTTTCCTCCGGGCCGCAAGCAAGACTAGCATAACGTGCCGTGCCGCATTTAGGTCCGCCGAGCGTTCGCTTGGGTGGGCCGATTCTGTGGCGACGCACGAATGTCCCGCGGCCATGGCCATTAAGTATTGGTCGAATGGCTTGATAGGCAAAGGGTCCGCGTTACCGGCTTTTCATCCCGGTGCTCGCCCGTTATGTCTGTTTTGTGAACGAGGGAGCGGTATGACGGGATTCTCGCGGCCAGGCTGGGGGGCGGCTGTCGCTTGCGTTGCGGCACTCATGGTGATGCCGCTGTGGCTCGTGCAAGCGCCGCCGATGCCCGATTATCCCGCGCATCTGGCGAGCTACTACTTGATCGCGACGAGCGCCAAGGCGCCGGCCGTTACAACATTCTATTCCATCCATTGGGCGTGGATTCCGAATCTGGCAGGCGAGATTTTGGTGCCGCTGCTGTCGACCATTGCCGGCCTCGAAATGGCGACCCGCCTGTTCATCACCACGGGCGTCGTCATGTGGGTAGTGGGACCGGCCCTAATTCATCGTGCGCTCCATAAACGATTTAACGTTACGGCGTTGATCGCCGCGCTGTTCGCTTACAACGCCAACTTCACCTGGGGCTTTCTCAATTATTATTTTGCGATGGGCGCGGCGCTATGCTTGCTCGCGGCCTGGATTGCGACAGACGGACGGCGCACTGCGTTGCATCTCGCCGGGTTTGCGCTGGCAATCACAGCCATTTATTTCTCGCATATCTTTGCCGCGGCAACCCTGTTTCTGCTGATCGCCTGTTTTGAGCTCGATGGAGTCATTCGTACTTTCTCGGTGCGAGAGGTCTTTCATCGCTGCATTGCTGTCGTCGTCCCGTTCGTGCCGGCCGGTTTGGCCTTTCTGTTTCTCAAGCCGAAAGGAAGCGGCGGCGCGCTCGAATTCAACCTGCTCGATCGCGCTCTGGACAGGCTCGAAGCCGCGCTGCAACTCTCTTACGATAATCCATCCTACGTCCTGCTGGCGTTACTGGCGATACTTCTGCTGACCGGCCTATGGCGGGGCTGGATCGTCATTCATCGCCGCATGTGGATCGCACTTGGCACGCTCGGTGTCCTGACAATGTTCGCGCCGGAATGGGCGATGGGCGGTTGGGGCGTCGATCTCAGACTTCCGGCCGTTCTGGGTGCGTTGATCTTCGCGTCGCTCGAATTCCGCCTTGAACCGCGCGCGACATGGGCGTTGACCGTGGCGACAACCGCCGTTCTGCTATGCAATGTGATCTATCTCGCGCAGGAATGGACCGCTTACGATACGCAATGGCGCGAATTCCGGGATGCCGCGCGCACGCTCAAACCCGGCACAAAGCTTCTCACCGTTCTTGATGGCGACGCCATCGGCTTCCGCTCCGATCAACCTTACTGGCACATGGCGGAATATGCGATTGTCGATCCGGGGGCGTTCACGCCGCTGCTGTTCACGACCCACGACCAACATATCGTGCAACTGAATCCGGCCTATCAGTCCATCGCAGCATCATCTGCGCAGCAGGGTTCGCCTCCTGATATTGATGAACTGAACGATCTTGCCACCAGCCAGATCGATGAAGACGAAGATATCCGCGATGTATTTCCCTACCTGATGCGTTTCCAGTGCCATTACGACGTCGCGGTGGTAATCCATCTCGACGGACCGCGCGCACAGATACCGCCAATGCTTAAGCTGCGTCATGTGGGGAGTTTCTTTTCGCTCTACGACATCATCCCGCAAAATTGCGGCGCGAAATGAGCGCGCATGCCGCAGTTCGAATCTGTCTTGGCGCGATTGCTTTGTTTTGTGTCGCCGGTCTTGTTCGCGCCGCCGCAATTGTTCCGCTGCACGTGCCGTTGGATCCGAACGAGGGCTGGAACGCCTATCACGCGTTGCATGCTATGACAGGCGAAGCGCTGTATCCCGTACCGGACAGCTTCTTCGTCAACAACTATCCGCCACTGTCCTTCTATATCGTCGGCGCTTTCGGATTTCTGACCGGCGATAACATCATTGCGGGGCGTATCGTTTCTCTGATCGCGCTACTTGCTATCGCCGTGTTGATCTGGGCTTGCGCGCGCAGACTAAAATCCAATTTTGAAGGTGCGGCTTTTGCTGCACTCTCATTCGTCGCCGGACTGCTCGTTTTTACGGACTATGTGGGCATGGATGATCCACAGATGTTGGGTCACGCGGTGTCATTGTCAGGACTCGTTTTGCTTCTGCAAAAACCGCGCGATTTGCGCTATGCGGCAGCAGCCGCGTTTTTGATGGCGGGGGCTTGTTTCATCAAGCACAATCTCATTGCGTTGCCTGCCGCAACCGCGATGTGGCTTTTGCTCTGGGACCGTCGCAGCGCAATTGCCTTTATGACGTCGGGCATTGTGGCCTGTCTGTTCGGCATCGGGATTTTTCGTGCCGTCTATGGTATCGGGCTCTGGAGCGTTTTGGCTTCCGCGCGCAGCTTTTCCAGCAGTCAACTGATCGCGGCGCTGGGAAGCTGGCTGATCTGGGCGGGCGTGCCGCTGGCCGGAATTTCTGCATTCCTTCTCAAGCGGCGTGACAATCGAGACGTCGCGTTCTGCGCTCTCTATGCGGCGGTGTCGATCGTTGTGGCTGTTGCATTTGCCGGGGGCGCCGGCGTGGACATGAACATCTGGTTCGATGCGATGATCGCGCTGGGACTCGGAACGGCGCTTATGCTGACGAAGCTGGAGGGCCAGCGCCGTGCGTTTGGCGCGTTTGCCCTCGCATTACCGCTCATCGCAGGTGTTGCGCTCAACTGGGACAGCGCCTGGCTGGAGCACGAGTTTTGGCTGCATCCGTTGCGAGACGAGAATGCGATGGCTGCAAACGACATATATTTTATCGAAACCCGCAAAGGCCCCGCGCTATGCGAGATGTTGTCGCTTTGCTATTGGGCCGGAAAGACGGCGCAGGTCGACACGTTCAACCTCGGCGAGGCTTATAAGACGCACAGCCGCTCCGACGATATGCTGGTGCATACACTGAATGACCGCCGATATGCCATCATCGAATTCGATTCCCTGGACGATTTCGCGCTGACGCCGCGTGTGAAGCGCGCTTTGCTAGGCGCCTACCGCGTCGATCACACTGACGATGAGGGCGTATTCCTAGTTCCGGTTAGTGCAACGCCTCGGCTTTGACCGTGCCTGCGCGTTCAAGCTTCCCCCAACCGACCGACGGCCCGCGCAGCGCCGCGAATATCGAGCGCACGACGACATAGTACATCAGCTGGCGATAGCCGAATCGCTGCAGCATCAGCCACCACAGCAGGCTCCACTGCTCGCGCTTTTCCATCAGGAAACCGACAGCCGCGGCCAAGAGATCGACCACGACGAAAATGCCATAGTAGATCGCGACTTTCTGGACGTTTGCCGGATTGAACTCCGCGCCGTGCTGCAGGTAGTTCATCAGCGCTGTCAGCACCTGCCAAAGAAACAAGAAGTCCACGAGGGGGCGCAAGCGCCGACAGCGCAATCTGGAACAGCCATACCTGCGGAAGCGCAATCATGCCAAGCGCGCCGTATTTCGGATTGAACGTCACGTCGCGATATTTCCACAGGCATTGGAGCGTCCCGTATGCCCACCGGAAGCGTTGTCGCGCCAGTCCGCGGAACGAGGCCGGCGCCTCGGTGCGCGCGATCGCTGAGGAGTCGAACAGCACACTATGCCCGGCGCGCTGAACGGCGATCGTCAGATCCTGGTCTTCCGCAAGCGTATCGAGCGGAAATCCGCCGAGTTCGACGAGCACCGAACGCCGCCATGCCCCCACCGCACCCGGAACCACCGTAAGCGTGTCGAGCGCAGCCAGCGCCCGGCGCTCGAGATTCTGTGCGACGATGTATTCCAGCGCCTGCCAGCGCGTGATCATGTTGATGCGGTTTCCGACCTTCGCATTTCCAGCGACAGCGCCTATAGCCGGATCGACAAACCAGCGCGCGAGTCGCGAGATCGTGTCGCGACGGAACAGCGTATCGGCATCCAGCGCCACCACGATTTCACCATTCGCGCGCGCCAGTCCGGTATTCAAAGCCGTGGCCTTGCCGGAATTGTCGATGGTCAGAATCGTGACGCGCGGATCGTCGCCGAAGCGGTTGTTCAAGACTTCGGTGGTGCGATCCTTGGAGCCATCGTCGATGACAATGACCTCAAGCCCTGGATAATCGCTCGCCAGAATGCGCTCGACCGTTGAAGCGATCACCACCTCTTCGTTGTAGGCCGGTATGAGCACCGATACGGGAAGTGCTTCCGGATTGGGTTCTGGCGGGATGCGGCGGGAGTTCTTGTGTCTGTCCCAGAAGGCAAGGCCGCAAAGTACGATCAATCGTCCGATGCCGAGCACGATGGCGATTTGGAAGCATAGATAGAAGAACTTTCCCAACCAGCTTAAGCGACAGGAAAACAACCCGATCAGTCATCAGGGCGACGGTCGTCGGCAGTGGCGGCATGACTTGCTCGCGTGACAATCCGGCGAGCTCCGATACGGGAACCAGTTTATAGCCATGCGCGCGCAGCTGATCGATCAACGGCCCCAAAACCTCGACCGTGCGCGAACGGTCTCCGCCGGAGTCGTGCAAGAGAACGATGTTGCCGCGGAACTCGGGATTGGGATTGGTTACCCTCCGCTATTGTGGTTTTGATCATCGTCGCGGGAGGGGGAAGCTGCCAATCCTCGGTGTCGGCGTGCTCTCCGACGGTGATGTAGCCGAGGTTCTGTGCGATCTCGACCGGCGCGATTTCATCTGCCGAGGCCGGTTCCGCATCGCCCAGATAGGGCGGCCGGAACAACCGCATGGAATGGCCGGTGATCGCTTCGACCCAGGCGCTGCGTCGCATTGAGTTCGAGCGCGACACCTGCGCCCGGCGTGTCCGCCAAATTGGGGTGGGTGAACGTGTGATTGCCGAGTTCGTGCCCTTCGTTGAGGATGCGCTCGACAAGGCCGGGATTGGCTTCCGCGTTCTCGCCGATCACAAAGAACGTGGCCTTCACGTTCTTGGCCTTGAGGATATCCAGAATTGCCGGTGTCCATTCCGGATCGGGGCCGTCGTCGAAAGTCAGCGCGATCTTGCCCGGAACTTGGCCGATAGTATGGATCACGTAGCTGGTCGGGATCGTGGTATAGGTCTCGTCCGTGATGGCGCCGGTATCCTTGTCGACCTCGATGCTGCGCATGCCCGCTGTCGGATGGGACTCGACGCGAAGGATTTCGCCCGCGCCTTCAAAATCGACATCTTGGCTAACCGGAATATGGCGGATGCTGTCCGGCGCGGCCGCGTTGTAGCGTTGGCCTAAGACGGGCCATACGGAAGGATCTTCACTGCCGATTTTCCAAAGACCGTAGCCTGCCGGACGATAGACGTCCGCGGCGTGGATTTCGTTGAACGCCGTTACGGCATCCAGAAACCAGACTTCGTGGCGCGATTTGTCGTTCTCGATATAGGAGAAATGCGCGTTGCCGGTGGCGTCATCGAAGTCGATATCGGCTTCGCTATCGCGCGCCGCCAATACGGCATCCTGGAAGTTCAGGCTGTCGGCATAGGCATTTCCGTGCCAGTCGTATCCGTAATTGCCGATACCGATGATCGTGGATTGCGGGTCCAGAACTGCCATGCGTTTGGCCAGGTTTTCCTCAAACCAGGTCTGGCTCGCGATGGCGCCCGGCTCGTCGCCGTCGTCATGCTGATCATAACCCATGAGGATCGTGTAATCGACGATGTTGGCGTAATCCTCATAGGGCCAGGTATCGTCGTCCAGCGGCACGGCCTGCACGATGATCCAGCCATGCGTCGCGAACGCCGCAGACAGAGCGGCGAGAAAAGCCTTCAAATCCTCATGCGCCGACTTCGGAACATTTTCGAAGTCGATCGCGAGGCCGGGCAAATGGTGATCCGAAAGAAACGATACAAGTTGGCTCACCAGCGCCGTGGAACGGATTTTATCTGAAAGCAGCTTCGCCAGATCGTCGCCGTTCCAGTTTCCCTTCTGAATATTTTGCAGCATCGGGATGATGGCTGTGCCCGGCTTGCTTGCCCGCACCAGATTGATCACGCGCTTGTCCACTGCCGGCGTCAGTGTCATGGCTGCCCCCTGAAGGCTCAACCAGTTCGGCACGACCCAGTCGAGATGCGGCAGCGCGCGCTTGAGTGCCGGGTAGCTCGCTTCCTCAAAGGTTTCGTAAAACCCGATGGAGAGAGAACGTTCAGGCTGCGGCCTCAGAATGCCGGAAAGGGGCCGCAGCGGATTGCGCTGGATCTTCTCATGCCGGAGCCTTTGACGCTCCTCGCGCGAGGCGCGGGCCTCTTCCGCCAATCTGCTTGCCGATTTGAGCAGGCCCGGCGCCGTCGCTTTCTTGACCAGCTCGGGAAGATGAATGGCCGTCAGCCGCGACGCAAAGTTCATGCTCTGCATCCGCGGCGCGATCACGAGACTCGCAATGAACGCGACTCCCAATACCGTGCTGAATACGGCAACCGCCCAACCCAGAAGGGACAGGCGTGCCGCTCGGCGTCCCGTGGCGTCAAAGAAGATGGGTTTTTGGGTCATGGCTGCGATCGCAAGCGCAGTATAGAGGATATGTTTTCAAATGCAGGCGATTATTCCGCGCGGCCAAGAAAACAGCCCGGACTAGAAGGTTTTAGTGTTCAGGCACCATCCGGCCCTCGATGGCGCCGATCCGGTCGATTTCAATACGCACAACGTCGCCATTCTTCAGGAACATGGGTGGCTTGGCCGCAAAGCCCACGCCACCCGGCGTGCCGGTGAAGATCACATCGCCCAGCTCCAGTGTCATGGCGTCGCTCAGAAGGGCGATCTGGTCGAAGATGTTGAAAACCAGGTTCTTCGTGTTCGAATTCTGCCGGATCTCACCGTTCACGAGGCAGCGAATGCCGAGCGCGTGTGGATCGCCCACCTCATCCGGCGTCGCGATCCAGGGACCGAAGGGCGCATGGGTATCAAAGGATTTTCCCAGAATCCACTGCGAGGTGTGGAACTGCCAGTCGCGCACGCTGACATCGTTGCCCGCTGCATATCCGAAGATCACATCGGCAGCCGAGGTCTTGGCAACGTGACGGCAGCGCTTGCCGATGATCACCACCAACTCCGCTTCATAGTCGACAGCGTTGGAGACTTTCGGAAGCTGAATCGAGTCGTAAGGACCGTTCACGGCACTCGGCAGTTTGGAAAACCAGATTTGGCGCTCCGGTTTTTGCTGCCCGCTCTCCTCGATGTGATCCGCATAATTGAGCCCGATCGCGAGAATCTTGCGGGGCCGCGGCACAGGCGCTTTCAGACGCACATCGCTGAGCTTGAAGTGGGCCTTGCTCATCTCCAGGGTATGCAATTCACTTTCTGCGCGCGACCAGGACGAGATCAGCGCGATCATGTCGCGCGGGAGATGCGGCGCAGCCTGCACAAGATCGACAACAGTGTCACGGACCACGAGCCCGATGCGCTCCTGACCTTCGATCTCGAATGTCGCGAGTTTCATCCAAGGGACCCCGCTCTGGAGCGGAAAGCAATCGAAGCGGCGCCTGCAACGCAAGCGCTGCGATCTTCACGTCAGGTGCGTGCCCCACTCCGGCGCGAAGCGGCCTTCGGAGGTGCGGTTTCGGCCTGGTCGTTTGCAAGCTGGCGCGCAAGATTGAGGATCGCGCGGCGGCGCTTCGGCGACTCGATGCTGGCATAGGCTTCAAGAAGGTCGCTTGCGCCCGGCTCTGTCAAATACGCGATCTGCTTGGAAAGGGAGCCGGACGATTTCGATTTGTCCAGATTGCCGATCAGATCGCCGACGCTGCATTCGAGTGCTTCCGACATTTCGACCAGACGCGAAAAGCTGATGCGGTTGGTGCCGTGCTCATACTTCTGAACTTGCTGGAAGGTGATGCCGACCCCGCGCGCGAGTTGGTCCTGACTCATGCCCAGTTCTTTACGGCGCAGGCGCACGCGCGAACCCAACGCAATGTCCAGCGGATGCGGTTTATGCTCGTCAGAGTTACGTGCCATTCTTGATTCCCGTTATTGCAATAATTGTCATATAGATCACTCACGATTTCTTTTGTCTATTAGTCAATTGCATGACGCAATTTGCTCAACTTGTCGGTTAGAGAGAACAGAAGGTGTCCGGTGCGATCATGGGGCTGACGGCGTGAGCGGATTTGGACTCGTCATGCGTCAGCAGCGAGCTTTTTCCCCTCATCGCTATCGCGTTCGTTCGGACGGCCAAGCGCGTTGTTTTTTCATGGTGTCGAGCCGCATATCGACGATCTACGCGTGCAGTCGAATCACCACAAGGCAGTTGCTTTTCCGAAATGGCCAACGCCTTAAGGACAACTACGACGTTTTACCGTTATCGATGCTGTCGGAAGTATTGCGTGAACCTCGCCGTTACAAGCGCGCCACATTCCTTATGAGTGACGATGGCTATGCTAACACATTAACGAATGCCGCTGACATCCTCGCGAGCTTCGACCTACCTTGGACGCTATTCGTCAGTACACAGCACATCGACACGCGGGAACGCTCGCCGGTCTTCATCGCACGACTGTTCTTCCTGTTTGCACCGGAGGGCCAATATGCAATTCCAGGTCTGGGGCTGATCACACTGGGCGGTCAACGCGAGGAGGCCGCCGATCGGTACGGCGGTACGCTGAAAACGCTGGGGGCCGCAGAGGCCGAAGAGGCGGTTGAGGCTATGCGCGCGGCACTTCCGGATCTCGAAATGCTCCTGGAGCGCTTCGAATCCGATGCCTTTCTGACCTGGGATCAGGTGCGAGAACTGAAGAGGCGCGGCGTCGAGATTGGCGCCCACGCCCACCGCCATTGGGCGATGCATCCAAATCAGACCCAAGACTATGTCCGTGAGCAGGCGCTTCTGTCGCGGGCGCGCATCGAGGCCGAAGTCGCGCCTTGCCGCTACTTCGCCTACCCGTTCGGAAACGTCACGGACGTGGGAAGAGAAGCGTGGCACGCGGTGCGGGATGCGGGTTATGAGTACGCATTCACCACGCTATCCGGTACTTTGGACGCGAGCCGGAACCCGTGGCTGATGCCGCGTTATGGCCTGCGTGTGGAGGAGCCGCGGCTGGCTTCCCTTATTCCGTCGCTACGGTTCGGGAACGGCCGTTTGGTCGCTGGCAAAGAGTTATTGGCGATTAACCCTCTCGAATCCCGATACGGGAATCGCTGTCACAGCTCTGTTTGGTTAATGCGTTCTTAATTCATACAACACTGCCTCAAAGAGACACAGCGCGTATTTGATTCGTTGGCGCGTGCCGTGCAGCCAAGCTTCCCGCGGAAGATTTCGAGGGCGCGGTGAGCGTTCAGGAGCAATTTGCGGAAGTCCGGGATGCGTTGCCCGTCTCCTTCGAACTAGCCTCTTTACGCCCAAAATCTATCACACCGAACAAGCTGGTCCGCCGGACTCGTATCCTGAAGCGGCTGCTCGATCTGGGCATTGCGCTCCTGCTGCTTTTGTTTCTCTCGCCGGCATTGATCGCAGTGGCCGTGCTCATCAAGTTCGATAGCAGGGGGCCGGCACTGTTTCGCCAGAAACGGCTGGGCCTGAACGGCCGTCCGTTCGGCATCTTCAAGTTTCGCACCATGCACGTCGTCGAAGAAGACGAAGCGGTAGTGCAGGCTGAGCCTGGCGATCCACGCATTACGCGGATCGGTTCGTTTCTCAGAGCATCGAGCATCGACGAGCTGCCGCAGCTTCTGAACGTCATTCTCGGTCAGATGTCGCTGATCGGGCCGCGCCCGCATGCGATCGCGCACGATCTGCACTATGCGAAACTGATCCCCGAATATGCACTGCGCCAGAGCGTGAAGCCCGGCATCACCGGCTGGGCGCAGGTCAACGGGTGCCGCGGAGGAACGCCGACGCTCGATCTGATGCAGAAACGCGTCGATCTCGATCTCTGGTACGCGCAGAATATTTCCATCGCGCTGGATATCTTCATTTTGGCGCGCACGCCGTTCGAGTTGTTGCGCAACCGGAATGTCTATTGATGCTCGCGCACACCCAGCAAAAACAGGCCTTTGAGCGCCGTTCCGGCGAGCGCGTTTACAAGCGTATTACCGTCGGCGGCGTGCGGACGGATTGTGTCTCCCGTCAGCAGATGGGCCGGCTGATGGTCGGCGATTGCCTCGCTGCGCGCGGCGGCAATCGCACGCCGAAGCTTGTGTTTGCCGCGAACGGTCACGCGGTCGCGATGGCGGGCACCAACAAATCCTTCCGCGAGAAATTTCAAAAAGCCGATATCATCCACGCCGATGGCGCGCCGGTCGTATTCGCATCGAGGATATTGACGGATGCGCCGATTCCGGAACGGAGTGCGACGACGGACTTCCTGCACGACGCTGCGAAAATGGCGGAAGCGCACGGTCTCAAATTCTATCTTTTGGGCTCGACGGAAGCGATCAACGCCGCCTGCGCCGAACGCCTGGAGCGCGACTATCCCAAACTCGAGATCGCAGGCCGGCGCGACGGCTATTTCGAGCCGGAGGAAGAAGATGCGCTCATCGACGCAATCAATGCCTCCGGCGCCGATGTGCTCTGGGTGGGGTTGGGCGCGCCGCTTGAATATGACTTTTGCTTGCGCCATCGTGATCGGCTTAAGGCCGGCTGGATCGTCACTTGCGGTGGCTGTTTTAACTTCGCGGCGGGGGTTTACCGGCGCGCGCCGGAATGGGTTCAGCAGGCAGGGTTCGAGTGGCTTTACCGGCTATGGCGCGAGCCCAAGCGTCTGTTCTGGCGCTACGCCATCACCAATCCTCTGGCGGTTTTCCTTTTGCTAACCCGGACCAAAAATTAGCCGCTACCGGCCCATAACTTGCTGCGTGCGTTTCGCGCGGATCAAAACAGCACGTTAGGCGTAAGAATGTCGGGAACTGCCCTTCCCACAGACCGCTTGGAAACCCATTCCGGCACATTCGGAAGGCAGCGCCTTGTCCGGATGGCCAGCCGCTACAGCTTGTCTGCCATCGGCCCCGTCGCGGTGTCGGGCGCCCATTTCCTGGCGTCTCTGATCATCCTTCACCACATGACCCGGCCCGAGTTCGGCCAATTCTCGTTCCTGCTTGTCGTGGTGCCCTTCGGGCTGAGCCTGTCGTCCGGCTTGTTGGGTGCGCCGCTGGTCAGCGCGATCGGAAAACCGGAAACGGTGAGCGTGGCCACGCGCGCCTCGTTTCGTGCGGTGAACCGGATTTACTGTCTGCTTGTCGGGCTTGTGACGGCTGCATCCATGTTCGCGAGCGGTGCGGGCGATATGTCCGTGCTGCTGCTCGGTGTCTATGGCGCGGCGATGGCGATGCGCTGGTTCGCGCGCTGCACGGCCTATTATTCAGACCAGGCGGTTCGCGCCGCGGTCTCCGACCTTGTCTACAGTGTTTGTCTTGTCGCCGGACTTCTGCTGTTGGTAATTGGCAGCAGCCTCACCATGATGCACGCGAGCATTGTGTTGATGGTCAGCGCGCTTCTAGGCCTGCTCCCTTTCGGCTGGGATTTTCTGCGCGTGCAGTTCGGATCGACGGAGCGCGTCTATCTCGCGCAATACAGGCCGATCTGGCGCGATGTGACGCGCTGGTCTCTTCTCGGAGTTGCGCTGTCCGAAGTCACCGCCAATGCGCACGCTTATCTTGTGACTTTTATCCTGGGTACCCATGCCTTTGCACCGCTTGCGGCCGGTGCTCTTCTGATCCGGCCTTTGTCGCTTGTTCTGACGGCATTGCCCGATCGCGAGCGCCCGTTGATCGCACATAGTATCGCCGCGGGAAATATGTCCGGTGCGGTGGCCGCGATCCACGAATTCCGTTTGGCCGCATCTGCCGCGTGGCTGGGAACGGTGCTGCTTTCCATCGCGGTTTTCCTTTGGTTTCCACGGCTCGTCATTCGGGATGGTTTCGACCCGCACGAAGTGATGATGGTGGTGGCCTTGTGGATCGTGATCGTGGCGGCGCGCGCCGTTCGCGCGGGCGACGCCACCTTCCTGCAAGGCGCAGGTGCGTTCGATGAACTTGCGCGCGTTGCTGTGCCCCCCGGCGTCGCATCGCTTTTGGGAACGTTGCTCTTGCTGCTGATCGGAGGCCCGGTGTGGTCTCTCGGGGGTATCATGATCGGCGAATGGTGGACGACCTTCAATATCTTCGCGCTGAAACACAGATGGATGCGCGCACGTGGCTAAGGTTGTTGTTGCCATACCGACGTTCCGCCGTCCGCAGAGTTTGATGCGGCTTCTGGCAGCGCTTGAAAGGCTCGATACGACGGCCGGCATTTCCGTCATCGTCGCAGACAACGACGCGGACAAGCACGAAGGCCTCGATGTCTGTGCGCGGCTTTCCGCCTATCGCTGGCATATCGATGCGTTCGTCGTGCCCGAGCGCGGCATCGCTGCTGCGCGCAATGCGCTCGTGGCGCGTGCGCTCGCACAGGACTGTGCGTTTGTCGCCATGCTGGATGATGACGAGTGGCCTGAACCTGGATGGCTCGGTGCGTTTCTGCAGACGCAAGCGGCGACTGGCGCCGATGCGTTACACGGCGCTGTCCTGCGCGACTTCGAGACCGCACCCGGCCGGCTAGCCGCGCGCTGCGATGGGATCGCGCCGATGCATGGCGCGACAGGTCCAGTCGATATGATCCCCGGCACCGGCAATGTGATCTTCACCCGCGCCTGTTTTGAAGACACGCCCAAGCCCTGTTTCGATCCGGCCTTCGCGCTTTCAGGAGGGGAGGACAGCGATTTCTTCGAACGCCTGCGTTTGCAGGGCAAGCGCTTCGCGTGGTGCGAGGAGGCAGTCGTACACGCGTTCGTTCCGGCTTCGCGCGCGAACCTCAGATGGGCGCTTGCGCGTGCCTACAATGTCGGCAATTCCGATATGCGCGTGTTCCTAAAATACCGTCCCACGCGCGCGGCGCGTATTGCAGAGATCGCCAAGATAACCGGCGTGTTGTTGTTGAGTCCGGTGCTGTTCGTGACGCTCGGCGTCGTCACGAATCGTGCGCTGGGCGCTTTGCGCACGCTGTTCCGCGCGGCGGGCAAGATGGCGGCCTTCGGCGGCCGTTACTCCAATGAATACTCCGTGACCCATGGTGCATGATCTGACATCGCCGTTGGCCGAAGAATCTGCGGTGAAGCCGCTCTTTTCCGTGATCATTCCGGTCTATAACCGCGCCGATGTCGTGGCAGACGCGATCCAGTCCGTGCTCGCGCAGAGTTGTCAGGATTTCGAGATCATCGTCGTCGATGACGGATCGACCGACGCCCCGCGTCCTGTCGTGGATGCGTTCGGCGATCCGCGTATCCGCTTCCATGCCCAGGCCAATCGCGGCGGTGGTGCCGCGCGCAACACTGGAATCGATCTCGCACACGGCAGGTATGTCGCGTTTCTCGATTCCGACGACCGCTATCTGCCGCAGCACCTGGAAACCATGCACGATCTGCTCGACGGCGCCGCGGACACTGTCGGCTATGCGCGCATGATTGTCGATCGTGGCAACGGCAATACCTTCTTGAAGCCACCACGCGCGATCCAACCAGGCGAGCATATGGCGAATTATCTGTTGTGCGAGCGTGGCTTTGTGCCGACGATTACGGTTGTGCTCGCTACGGCCACCGCAAAGCGTGTGCGCTACACCGAAACAGTGCGCGCTGCGGAAGACACAGATTTTGCAATCCGTCTATTTCTGGACGGCCAGCGTTTCGTGATGGCGGAACGGCCAGGGGCCGTCTGGAAGGATGTTTCCGATCCCAACCGGACCTCTTCCGGCCGCAAGGGAGGGCGCATGGTCGCCTGGCTCGACCAGATACGACCTTCTATCCCGTCACGGGCTTATTTCGGTTGCCGAGGGTGGGCGATTGCGAAATTTGTGGCCACGACCGACAAGTCTGCGGCGCTGTGTCTTTATCTCGGAGCAGTTTTGCGAGGCTGTTATTCTTGGCGCCTTGCCGGAATCGTGTTCCTGCAGATTTTTTTGTCCGACCGGATCTATCGCAAGGTCGCCGACAAGGCGATTTCCCGGCTCGGCGCCGGTTTCAGGCTGGCGCGCTCTTGA
>JBBCHP010000002.1:0-45968 GCA_037201525.1 Rhizomicrobium sp.
ATGACCGATTTTCCCGCACCCACGATGATCAAAACGAACGGCATCGACATGGCCGTGTACGAGGCCGGCCCGAAGGATGGATCGCCTGTCGTGCTGTGCCACGGCTTTCCGGAGCTTGCCTATTCGTGGCGCCATCAGTTGCCCGCGCTCGCGGCAGCCGGCTATCGCGTGCTGGCGCCGGACCAGCGCGGCTATGGCCTGACCAGCCGTCCAGCAAAAGTCGAAGACTATAACATGGCGCAGTTGACCGGCGATCTGGCCGGGATGCTGGACGCTTTCGGCATAAAGGACGCGATCTTCGCCGGCCATGACTGGGGCGGCATCGTCGTGTGGCAGATACCGATCTATCAGCGCGCGCGCGTGCGCGGCGTCATCGGCGTCAACACGCCGTTCTTCCCGCGCCCGCCGATTGACCCCATCATGGGTCTGAAAGCCATGCGCGGCGAGAACAACTATGTTGTCTTTTTTCAGAAGCCCGGCGTTGCCGACGAGATTCTCGCGCGCGACGTGGGCAAGACGTTCCGCTTCTTCATGCGCCGCGGCATGGTGACGGCGAAGGAATTCGAAAGCCTGCCGCAGGAGATGAAGAACTTCGAACTTGTCCACGCCATTCAGGAAGACGAAGCCGCCTGGCGCGGCGAACTGCTTCTCAATCCTGAAGAAATGAAGTTCTTCGTCGATACCTATCAGAAGACCGGCTTCACTGGCGGCATCAATTGGTACCGCAACCTGACCCGCAACTGGGAGCAGAGCGGCACGATGGAACAGCGCGTCCATGTGCCCGGCCTGATGATCATGGCGGAGGACGACGTCGTTCTGCCGCCGTCGCTGACCGATGGCATGGAACTCTACGTCCCCGATCTGGAGCGTGTGCTCATCCACGGCAGCGGCCATTGGACCCAGCAGGAAAAGCCGGAAGAAACCAGCCGCGCGATGATCGACTGGCTGAAGAAACGCTTCAAATAGCGGAGCCGCACGATGTCGCCGGAACTGATCTTCACCCTCGCCAACAATGGTATCCTGATCTTCTGGCTTCTTTTGATCGTCGCGCCGCGCTGGCGCGGGACCGAACTGGCGGTGCATTCGATCGCCGTTCCGCTGATTCTGGGTCTTGCCTATCTCTGGCTGTTTGTGCGCGTGTGGCTGGGCGGAGAAGGTGCGCCGGGAACGAGCTACTTCACCCTGCCCGGCGTGATGGCGCTTTTCGACTCGCCCACCGGCGCGGTGATGGGTTGGATTCACTACCTGGTCTTCGACCTGTTCGTAGGTGGCTGGGAAGCGCACGATGCGGCAAAGCGTGGCGTGCCGCATTGGGTGGTCGTCCCCTGCCTGATCGTGACACTGATGGCCGGACCCATCGGACTCGCGCTTTATCTCGTGGCAAGACTCCTGTTGCGGCGCGGCGGATTCTTGCTGGAAGCCGCTTAGGGTCTTCAATCGGCCCCAACACTCTGCGAATATCAACGTCATGGCCGAATCTTCAGGTGAAATCGACACATTCTCCTATGCCGCACCGGACGATCCGCGGCTGAAGCGCTTCTTTATCCGCCTGATCGAGCGGATGACCGGACAGCCCTATCTGAAGTGGATCTACGAGGACAACCGCGCTCATCCTGTGCCGGGAGAAAGCTTCTGGTCGGCAGCCCTCCGCCGCCTTGAGTTGAAGCTGGATTTCAATCGGGAGGCTGTGGCGACCTGGCCGAAGGACGGTCCGCTTGTCGTCGTTGCCAACCATCCGTTCGGCGTTCTCGACGGGCTCATCATCTGCCAGATCGTATCGCTGGTGCGCACCGATTTTCGCGTGCTCACCAACGCGGTGCTTCTACGCGCCGAGGAAGTGAAGTCGTTTCTTCTGCCGGTCGATTTCGCTGAGACCGAGGAGGCGCTGAAGACGAATTTGCGCACGCGCGCGGAAGCCAAGAACCATCTGATGAAGGGTGGTTGCCTCATCGTGTTCCCGGCAGGCGGCGTATCGACCACCCCGACTATCTGGCACAAACGCGCGGTCGACACCGAATGGAAGAACTTCACCGCGCGCATGATCAGTCAGGCGAAAGCGCCGGTCGCACCCGTGTTCTTTGCCGGCCAGAACAGCCGCCTGTTCCAACTCGCGAGCCACATCAGCATGACGCTTCGCCTGTCGCTGCTGTTCAAGGAAGTGCATGACAGGATCGGCAGCGTGGTCCAGATCCGCATCGGCGATCTGATCCCGTATGAGCGGCTTGCCGCGTTCAACGATCGGCAATCCTTCATGGATCACCTGAAGGACCTCACCTATGCGCTGGGCGATAACGTGCCGGACCCCCCGAAAGACAGGGTGAAGCGTCCGCGCAAAGCGCCGCGTGAACAGGTCAGCCTGTGATGGCGCGGCCGCGCGTCGGATTGTTCGTCACCTGTCTTGTCGATCTGGTCCGGCCGCAGATCGGATTTGCCGCGGTCAAACTTCTCGAACAATCCGGGTGCGACGTCGTCGTGCCGCAGATGCAGACCTGCTGCGGGCAGCCGGTATGGAACGCCGGCGCCGACAAGGATGCACGTGCGATCGCGGAACAGTCATCGCCGCGTTCAGCGGATTCGACCATGTCGTCGCGCCATCGGCTCCTGTGCCGGGATGATCAAGCGGCACTATCCGGAAGTGCTGAACAACGATCCGCGCGCGCTGGCGCTGGCAGCGAAGACGTATGAGCTGACGTCGTTCCTGGTCAACGTCCGCGGCATGAAAGCCGTAGCCGCCAAATGTGAGGCACGCGCCTGCTATCATGACAGCTGCTCCGGCCTGCGCGAGATGAAAGTGCGCGAGCAGCCGCGACAGCTACTGTCCTCCGTCGAAGGCTTCTCGGTCAGCGAGTTGACCGATCGCGATGTCTGCTGCGGCTTCGGGGGCTTGTTCAGCGTCAAATATCCCGAGATCTCCGAGCGCATGGCGGACGACAAGATCGCCGATGCCACCGCGACCGGCGCGGACATGCTGATAGGCGGCGACCTTGGCTGCCTGCTCCACCTCGAAGGCCGCATGAAGCGCCAAGGCAAGGCGATGCGCGTGCGCCACGTCGCTGAAGTCCTGGCGGACGAGCCATGAATGCCGATCCCCGCGCGTTCAAGCAACAGGCGCACGATGCGCTGAACGACCCATCGCTCAGGACTGCGCTGGGGCGGCTGAAGACGCATTTCGCGCTTCGCCGCGCGGAGGCGGCCGAGCGTTATGGCGACTTCGAAGGTCTGCGCGAGGCCGGCAGGGCGATCCGCGATCACGCCATTGCCAATCTCGACACGCTGCTCGAAACTTTCGAGGGCAATGTCAAAGCGCGAGGCGGGACAAGTGCACTGGGCGCACGATGCCGCCGAGGCGTGCACGATCGTCCTCGGCATCCTGCGCGAGACGGATGCGAAGACCGTCACCAAGGGCAAGTCCATGGTTTCGGAAGAGATAGGGCTCAATGCCTTTCTCGAAGCCAACGGGTTGATCCCGGTCGAAACCGATCTCGGCGAGTACATCATCCAGCTCCGCAAGGAACCGCCGAGCCATATCATCGCGCCGGCGTTTTCACTTGCACAAAGAACAGGTCGAACAGACCTTCCGAGAAGCCCACACCGCGCTCGACCCCAATCGTTCGCTCGATGAACGTCAGGCGCTGGTGGCCGAAGCGCGCACCATGCTGCGCGCCTCGTTCGAGGCGGCGGACGCGGGCATCACCGGTGCGAATTTCCTGAGCGCTGCAGAAGGCGCGGCGGTGATCGTCACCAACGAGGGCAATGGCGATCTGACGCGCCTCCTGCCGCGCGCACATATCGTGCTCACCGGCATCGAGAAGGTCGTTCCCGATCTCAGGGATGTCGCCGTGCTGTTGCGGCTGCTGCCGCGTTCGGCGACGGGTCAGGAGATTACGTCCTATGTCTCGATCATGTCGGGGCCGACGGGCGAATGCACGGACAGCGCGTTCCATATCGTGCTGCTGGACAATGGACGCTCCAAGCTGCTCGGCACTGAGGCGCAAGATGTTCTGCGCTGCATCCGTTGCGCGGCATGCCTCAACCATTGTCCGATCTACGGCGCCATTGGCGGACATGCGTACGGCGCAACATATCCGGGGCCGATCGGCGCGGCTCTGAATCCAGGACTGATCGGCGAGAGCGCATACCATCATCCCAACGCCTCGACATTCTGCGGGCGTTGCGCGGAAGTCTGCCCGGTCAAGATTCCGCTGCCGACGATCATGCGGCACTGGCGCGCAAAGGAATATGCCGACGGGCTTGCACCGAAGGCGATGGTCGCGGGACTTGGTCTTTGGGCGTTCGCGGCGAAGCGGCCAGCGTTGTATCGGTTCGGTGCGAAGATTATGGCGCGCATGTTTGAAGCTTATGAGTCGTGATGGCGCGGTGCGTTCGCTGCCGCTGATGCGCGGGTGGTTCGCGGTGCGCGAATTTCCGGCACCGCAGGGTAAGACATTCCAGGAGCTGTGGCGTGAGCGCACGTGAAGAGATTCTCACGTCGATCCGTTCGCGGACACGTGCTGCTGCACCGAAGCCTGACCCGTATCGCGCACCAAGCATAGCCTCCGATCTCGTTGCCGCCTTCGTCATCAAAGCTGGAGCCGTGAACACCGAGATTCGGATATTGGAAGGCGAGGACGAGATTCCAACGGCGATTGCGGAGATTCTGCGCGCGCACAATCTCGCCGCGCGGATTCACCTGCCGCCGAATAGTGACATCACCGGATTGGATGGACTCACCGTCGTGCGCGATCCGCCGGGACCGGACGACACGGCGGTGACGCGCCCGCCGCTGGCGATTGCGGAGACCGGAACGCTGGTCCAGCCCACGCGTGATGGCTCGCCCGCATCGTGGCATTTCCGGCCGGGCTTCGAGATCGCGATCCTCAAAGCCTCCGATATCGTCGCGCATTTCGAGGATGCGCTCGCGAAATTGAAAACACAGCCGCTTCCGCCGACGATCAATCTTATCACCGGCCCCTCGCGCACCGGCGATATCGAACAGACGCTTGAACTCGGCGCGCATGGGCCGAAGGCGTTGGCGGTATTGATCGTGCGGGACAGCCTTCATGCTCCGACAAGCTCAGCATGAGGAGTGAGTTACATGTCATCATCCTGAGCTTGTCGAAGGATGAGGACTACGCGACCCCCCAGCTCCCGCCGCGCGAATTCGCCGACCGCTTTGTAATCCGCTTTGCCGTTCGGCGCGCGCAGGTTCACGCCTGCGATGAGAATCCGCTTCGGCGTCTTGTAACCCGCGAGCTGGCCGCGCACATGGGTGCGCAGATCGGCTTCATCGAACGAAGCGCCGGGAGACAGCACGACCACGCCGGTAACCGCCTGCCCCCATTTCTCGTCCGGCACGCCGAGGACCAGCGCGTCCTCGACGGAAGCGTGCGTCTTCAGCGCCTCCTCGACCTCTTCGGGGAAAACCTTCTCGCCAGCGGTGTTGATGCAGTTGCTGCCGCGGCCGAGCAGCGTGACGGAGCCGTCCTGCTCCACGCGCGCGAAATCGCCCGGCACGACAAAGCGCGTTGCCTTCGATCGATGGCGGAAGGTCTTCGCGGTCTTCGCTTCGTCCTTGTAATAGCCGAGCGGCTGCGGCCCGCCGAACGCCACCAGACCGGATTCGCCGGCGCCGACACGATTGTCGTTCTCGTCGATCACGATGGCGTATTCGGTGAGCTGGAAATCGGCCGTCTTCACATGGCCGTCCTTGCTCGCCGTCGATACGCCCATGCCCATCGCTTCGGTGGAGGCGAAGCTGTCGGTGATCACGAGAGCGGGCGCGTGATTGATGAGACCGTCCTTGACCTCTTCGGTGAACATCGCGCCGGACGATGACATGCCGGCGAGGCTCGACAGATCGTAGCGCCCGGGATTTTCATCCAGCACGCGCAGCATCGGCTTCGCGAACGGATCGCCGACGACAGAGATCGACGTGACCCTATGCTTTTCGACCGCACCCCAGACTTTCGGCTGGGTCGAGGTGTGGCCCTTCAACGGTCACGACGCAGCCGCCGGCGAGGAAGCAGGTGAGCGTGCCCATCAATCCCGTGCCATGCATCTGCGGACAGGCGGGCACGCACCCGCGGCACGACCGGCGACATCTTCACCAGTTGGCTGAACGCCTCCAGCGACGGCGGCATGTAGCCGGGTCAGCCGCTCCACACGGTTCAGCCAGAGCTGCATCAGATCGCCATGGCGATAGATCACGCCTTTCGGCATGCCCGTCGTGCCGCCGGTATATATGAAAAGCTCATCGTCGGGCGAACGTTCGATGCCGAGCGGCGCGCCGTCGCCCCTGGTCGCCAGCGTCTCGTAATTTTCGGCGAAGGAGGCGACCTCTGTGCCGTTTACCTCGATGAAGGTCTTCACCTTCGGCAACTGATTGTGAATCTGTGCAATCGCGTCGCGGAAATCGGAATGATAGATCAGCGTTCTGCGCATCGGAATTGTCGAGGATGTAACGCACCTCGTCCGGCTTGTAGCGGTAGTTGATGTTCACATGCGTCAGTCTGCCAAGGAAACACGCGCCGAGCGCCTCGGTATATTCGGCGGAGTTGCGCAAATAGAACGCAACCTTGTCGCGCGGCTTGGCACCGCGCGCGATCATCGCGCGGGCGACATTGTTCATGCGCTTAATGCCATCGCCCCACAGCGTGACGTTGTCGCCATGCACATAGATAGGCGAGCCGGGCGGAACGACGGCGGCAACGGCTTCAAGAACATCACCATAATTCCAGGACATGCCGTTCCTCTTTACGCGCGCGCGGCCGCCGCGATCGTGCTGACCGAGCGGTTCTTGATCCAGTGACTGTCGATATTCTTGCGGAAATGCGCCGGACGATCTTTCAGGTAATTCGTCGCCAGCCACAGCCGCTTGAAATGGCGCTTGTGGCCCAACGCAGCATCGTCCTCATACGACGTGCGCCCATGCAGCACATGATAGTTGTTGATGAACTGCATCTCGCCGGGCTGCAAATCCATATAAACATTGTATTTCGGATCGCGCGCCATTGCGCTCACGGTATCGAGCGCTTCCAGCACCAGCGGCGACAGACGCGGCGCATCGGCATGACGCTGCGAGGCGCGGATATAGCCGGGATGAAGCGGATGAAGAAGCGGCCTGCATGCTCGGTGAACACCGGGAACATGTAATACGGCTTCGTGCCCGGCGCCTGTTCGCCACGCGTGTCGTAAGGCTGCGGCGCGAACAGCACTTCCGCGAGATCGGGCCGCGCGCGCACGAGCTCGTTGTAGATCGCGACCGCGTTGGCGACGCAGGACAGGCCACCGCTCTTGGCTTTGCGCAGGCACATCAGCCCGATCACGTCGGCACCATCGGTGTGATAATCGAGCGCAATCTGGCCGAGCTCATTGCCGCGGAAGGTCGGATCGTCGAGCCGTTTGCCCTGATCGGTCACGTCGCCCATTACATGGCCCCTTGGCGTTCTGCGGCCAGGGATCGCCGAGATGGCAGCCCGATGCCCCCAATAGAGCATCGTCAGATCGTCATCGGTGTAGCGCGGTGTGATCGAGCGCCGCGATGCGCGTGAAGCCGCGCCCATCAATCAGCTCACGCTCGATGCCTTCGAGTTTGCGCGCCAACCCATCGAGCGGAAAATGCTCCCGCCCGATATCGAGCAAGTTGTCCGAAACAGATTTCGCCTGCGCCAGTGCCGCATCGAGTTCGCGATGATCGGCGTCGCTGAGCACGACTGTCCACACCGATGGATCGGCAACATCCTTCGATGTCCAGTCGATATGGGTTTCGAGCGCGCGTGAGCTCGGCAGCATCACTGTCCTCGCGGAGTTTCGAATTGTTTCAACACGCCTTCACCGCGCGTTCACAAACGTAGCCATCGTGCCGCTTAGAATCTCATCCCGCTCAACTTGCCCAACTCGTGCATACTCAACCAGTAAGGAACCATCTCCTTGTTGCGCGACCGTGTAAGTTTGCGTCTCTGCCTGGCTTTTATGAGGAAATACATCTTGAGAGGTTGATGCGAAGATCACGGCAACAGGTCCGGATTGAGAAATCTGGAACTTGCCGGGCATTGTCTCTACGGCTTGCCGTTCTCATAAACAAAGACGCGGCGCGGCCAACGCCCGTGAAGCTCAATTCGTGTCAGAGCAGCCTTGTTGCTGTCGAAGGGATGGTCACTCTTCTCAAAAGTGATGGTGCCTTCCCCACGTGCCGTCGAAGCCCCCGGCAAAAGCCGGAGACACCGACAGGAGCCATAGAAGGGCAGCAATGCACTTCATGCCTGCGGACCCCTGACCAGTTTTCCCGGCAATGCACCCGTCGCTTCGCCGTTGCGATAGGCAACCTGGCCAGAGACGATTGTCGCGTCGTAGCCGTCCGCGCCTTGCAAAAGGCGTTTGCCGCCAGCAGGGAGGTCGAAGGCCATCTTCGGGGCCTGCACTTGCAGTCTGTCGAAGTCGATGATGTTGAGGTCACCTTTCCTGCCGGGCGCAATCACACCGCGATCCATAAGGCCCACGGCGCGCGCAGTGTCGGCGGTCTGGCGCTTCACCAGATAGCCGAGATCGAACTTGCCCTTCGCGCGGTCGCGGCCCCAATGGGTGAGCAGATAGGTCGCGAAGCTCGCGTCCGAGATGATGCCGACATGCGCGCCGCCGTCGCCGAGGCCCTGCACGGTGTTCGGATGCGCGATCATGTCGTGGCAGGCGTCGAGATTGAAGTCGGTGTAGTTGGCGAAGGGCAGGAACAGGAACGCGCGGCCGTCGTCCTCCAGCAGCATGTCGTAGGCGATGTCCTGCGCCTCGCGGTTGCCGCGGGCGGCCATCGCGGCCAGCGACGTCTCTTTCGGCGGCTCATAATTCGGCGGATCGCCGAGCGGGAAGATGCGATCGAACGCCATCACGCGGCGCGCGAGCGGATGCGATTGCTTGGCCTCGGTCTCCGCCAGCATGCGCGCGCGGAACGACGGATCGCGCATGATGCGCACCTTGTCGGCGAGCGGCTTGTCCTTGATCTCCGCAAACGTCTCGTGCGCGATGAACGGATTGATCGTGCCTTGAAGGCCGAGTAGCAGACCGATGGGACGCGGCGCGACCTGGCCGCGGATCGCGAGGCCATCTTTGGATGCCTGTTCGATCAGGCCGAGCAGACCGCGCCAGCCATCCGACGACGATCCGGCTTGTGCCAACGAAAGCGATAGCGGGCGGCCAGAGCGTTCGACCAGACGGCGGAGCATGGCGAATTCGGTCAGCGGATCGGGCGAGTCGAAATCGGAGATCAGCTCCATCACGCCGCGGCCGGCGTCGGCGATGCCCATCGCGATGCCCATGAGTTCGGCTTCCTCGGCACGCAGGCCGGGAGTCGGTTCGCCCTTCACGCTCTTGTGCAGGATCGTGCGCGAGGTCGTGAAGCCGAGTGCGCCGGCCTCCATCGCCTCTTTGGTGAGATGACGCATCCTGGCGATGTCGTCTTCGTTCGCGGGTTCAATGGCCGCGCCGCGCTCGCCCATCACATAGACGCGCAGCGCGCCATGCGCGAGTTGCGCGCAGACGTCGATATCATGCGGCACCTGCTCCAGCGCATCGAGATAATCGCCGAACGATTCCCAGTTCCATTTCAGGCCTTCATGCAGGGCGACGCCGGGAATATCCTCGACGCCTTCCATCAACTCGATCAGCCGCGCGTGATCGCCCTGATGCACCGGCGCGAAGCCGACGCCGCAATTACCCATCACCACCGTCGTCACGCCGTGCCAGCTCGACGGCGCGAGACGCGTGTCCCACGTCGCCTGGCCGTCGTAATGGGTGTGGATGTCGACGAAGCCCGGCGTGACGAGCTTGCCTTTCGCGTCGATCTCCTCCGCGCCTTTGCCGGACACTTTGCCGACGGCGGAAATTTTGCCGTTGGTGACGGCGACATCGCCTTCATAAAGGTCGCCACCTTTGCCCGTCGGCGATGTTTCCACCGCGCACAACCAGATCGTAATCCATCACTTAAGCCTTCGAGCGCGGACATGACCGCCGCCGTCTTTTCCCAGATGACCATGTGTCCGGCTTCGGGGATCGCGGCGAGTTCGGCGCCCTTGATACCCTTCTTGAACGCCTGCGCGTAGACCGGCGGCACGAGCTTGTCGCTGTCACCCCAGATGAGAAGCGTCTTCGCGCGGATGCGATAGAGGCGCTGCGAAAGGCCACGCTCCGGAATCGGAAACAGCAACTTGCCCGCCATGGCCGAGTTGGCGCGCGTTGGTGACGAGGAAGGCTTTCAGCCATTCGGGATCGTCAAACGCGAGGCCCTGCGTCATCAGCGCCGAACCGGCTTCTACGTCGTGGAACAGCAGCCGCGGATATTCGTACGGCACCAGAGAGAAGATATCGGGGATCGGATGATCGTCCAACCACAGTCCCGCCGGCGCGATCAGCGCGAGGGCGCGAGAAGCGGTGATTGTCCAGCGCCGCCATCTCCGCCGCGATCATGCCGCCCATCGAATGACCAACAAGGATCGGGTCTTTCAGGCCGAGTGCATCGACGACATCGAGCGTGTGCAGGGTGATGTCGAGCATGTCGCGCAGCTCGCCGCAATTCCTCGCTGTCGCCATAGCCGGGGAGAAGCGGCGCGTAGACATGATATTTCTCCGCCCAGCGCGTGCGGGAAACGGATCCTCGCCGGTCAATCCGCCTGCGCCATGCAGGAAGACAAGCGGCTGACCGTTGCCGCCTTCGTAAGTGCGGACGGGGACGTGGTGAGTCTGGATGGTTTTCAGTTCCATCGTCCTCACTCCGCCGCCATGGCTTCGCGCGGGAGCGAGCCGGGCGTCACCTGCTTGATCGGGTGGCACCAGAAGCGGCCGTCATCGGCGTATTCGGGGAACAGGCCGCGCAGCTTCGGCATCACCTTCTCGGCGAACAGCTTCGTCGAGTACATGCACTTCTCCTTCGGCATGTCGCCGACATGCATGAGGCAGAAGATGTTTCCGACGCGCAGCCCCTTGATGAGTTCCTCCATGCGCTGACGCACCGTCTCCGGCGAGCCGGCGATGACGTGTCCGCCCTCGGTCAGTTCCTTCCAGGTGATCTCGCCCCAGCCTTTCACCGGCGCGTATTGCGACAGCGCGCCGGTCTGGATCGTCTTGATCGTGCGATACCCCGGCGCATCGGCAAAGCCCGCGAACACATGCAGGCAGCGGTTGTAGAAATACGAAACGTGCTTCGAATAGAGCCGCTCTGCTTCTTCGTCGGTATCGGCCACCAAAATCGTCTGCGCAAAGCCCGCGCGATAGGGCGACGTATCCGGCGCATTGCGTTCCGCGACGCGCTTTCCAGTAGCCATCCATCAGCGCCTTGCCGCGGATGTAACCGCTGAACGACAGGTACGAATACGAATAGGTGTTGTCGATACAGAAGTCGTAGGTCTCGACAGAACCGCCGCCGGGAATATGCACCGGCATCGGATTCTGAATCGGCCCGCGGCCAGATGTTCACATGGCGCAGGCTTGTTGTAGCGGCCGTTGAACGCAAACGGCTTCTCCTCGCTCCAGCGCGGCGAATAAGATCGTGCGCCTCGGCATATTTCTCGCGCGTCAGCGCCGGGATCTGGCCGTAGCAGTAATTGGTGTCCATCGACGTGCCGACGGGAAAGCCCGCGACCAGCCGCCCGCCCGAGATGCAGTCGAGCATCGCGAACTCCTCCGCCACGCGCACCGGCGGATTGTAAAGCGCGATCGAATTGCCGAGCACGACAAGGCCCACGTCCTTGGTGCGCCGCGCGAGCCCCGCCGCGATGATGTTCGGAGACGGCATGATGCCGTAGCCGTTCTGGTGATGCTCGTTCACGCCGATGCCGTCGAAGCCCAGCGTCCCCGCGTATTCCAGCAGGTCCATATAGGTGTTGTAGACCTCGTGGCTCTTCACCGGGTCGAACAGCTTCGAGTCGATGTCGACCCACACCGAGCGGTTCTTTCCCCGGAAGTCGTCCGGCAGATACGGCCACGGCATCAGGTTGAACCAGGTGAATTTCATCGCGCGTCTCCCGGTATTCGGCACTTTTCGTGCTCTCGTCCGGGAAATTCTGATCGTTTGTCAGTCCTTGGCAATTCGCGCGTTCTTGAGTTTCCGTAAGGATAAGCGCGATTGCGCAGCCAACGCTTCGAACAGCTCCGGATGCGCGTTCGGATCGACACGCGCATCGACCAAGACGCAGATCCACGTCGCCATTTCCTTCGAAGCACGGATGAGATCGCGCGCGGCGCGGCGGCGGGCGATGAAATCCGCGCAACGCATGCCGTGCGTCCGCGCATTGCGGTTGCCTTTGGGCGCACCGGCGCCTTTCCGGTTCCTGTTCGACGGTCCAGCAACAAAATGTTCGTCGAAACGCGGGCGATATTGTCTTTGACAAACCCAGCCCTAAATCTAGGCGACGCAGATAGAGCATTCCGCCGATCCGCTTCCCAGTCGCAGCGTCTAGATCGCTTCCGAAGCCCTCGCAGGCTTTCCCCTGAAGGGCTACGTGCCAGACCGATTATTCAGGCGCGCGTACCAGCCCGACTCCTTGCGGGCACCGGGCAGTGCCCACGAAGCGAGGCACGCCTTCTTGGCCCATTCGGATCGCGGTAGCCGAGTCTTGGATTGCGTCAGTCGGAAGGGGCTTTTCCGGTATCGGCAGGGCGCAAGCGGTCAAGCCCACAAGCAGCGCCACCGCTATCGTCCTCATGAGAGCTTTTCCGCCAGCTTTCGGAATTGTTCGGCCCTACGCTTTGCCAAGCGGGCTACAGCGGCCTCCCAATTCGAGGGTGGCGAACGGTGCCCATTGGCGGTCCTCCGCCAAGCGGGCCTGCTTATGGTCTGAGGCTTAAGGTCGAGTTCGGCGGCGAGGTCTTCCACCGTCACGCGATCAAATAGGGCCTCGGTTGCCCCGCGAAAATCTAGCGCCATCTGTAACCTTTCGGGTTGACACGAACTGACTTGTAACCTATTTTGGTTACACAAACAAGGCAGTCAGTCATGGCAAGCGTTCTCAAAGAAACATATTTCCGGGATGAACAGGCGGCGTTCGCTGCTCTGGAAAGCATCATGTGGTCGGAAGGTAAGCCCCCGCATTGCCCGCACTGTGGCGTTGCCGACAAGCGCGCTTCAATGGCGGCCTGATCGCTCAATTTGAGCAGCGCACCGCCGTAGAAATTGCTGTAGAATGAGCCCTTGTCGTCTGACTCATCACAGTAGATGAGATAGCGCATGTGGAATTAGAGATGCCGAATCAGCGCAAAATGCGTAGCGCGAGAAACAGACAGCAACAACCGCGAGGCGAGATGATAGCTTCGAGGCCGTGGCCAAGCGCCTAGGCGCGGACGAAAACGCGGCTAAATTTCTCGCGGCTCTTGGGCAGATCGCCAAGGCGCAGCCGAAGCGGAAAGCACGGGGGAAGCCGCCCAAGAACGTTCTAAAGGGCACGATTGAGGAAATCGCTGAAAAGGCCCGGCACATACTGAGAGAGATTTGCCCAGAGGCTTGGTGCCAAGAGCAGGAATGGGACGCCCGTATTGATTTTGGCGTCAAGCAGCCGGACGGAAGTGTTGCTATGGAGTGGATCGTCTTCGTGAGATTACCGAGGGCCGGATTAGAGAATGTGCCCAGCGCCTAAAACTCAGGCATCAGGGCGTCCAAGTAGCTCTTGTGAACGAAATCCCGCCGCCCCATACTTCTGAGCCGGTAGGACTGACACCATCCCTAGCCTTGGGTTTGTCAAAGATAACATCGCCGAAACGCGGGAGGGGGTACCCCCTGTCCGCGCTTTCCGGCGGCGGATAATCGGTCTCGCGATGTCGTCGAGCATTTCCATGCGCGCATTTTACACCGCTCCAGAGGTGTTCGATAAGCAGTGTTTGGCCTGAGATCTGGCCATTTTGGGCGCACACGCCGCAGGACAAGCGATTGACGGACACCGCTAGTCTGCGCGACAACTAGCTGGTGAGAACGGTTCTCAAATCGACGGCCCTGCAGCTCGCCCTTCTGGCGATGGTGCTGCGCGCGCTTCTGCCCGCGGGCTGGATGCCGGAAGCGATCACGAGCGCCCATGCCTCGCCGTTCGTCATCTGCACGATCGATGGGCCGTTGAATCAGACGCCGGCCAAGCAGAAGCCCTCCTCCGATCACGACCGCGCGAACCGTCCCTGCGTGTTCGCAGCCTCTGCGCCATTATCGCCGCCGCTCCCCGATGCGGTCGCGCTCGCGCCGTTGCACCACCTCGCGGCACCGATTTTCTTTGCGCCGTCGCATGACGATGTCATCGCGGGCGCGCTCTTCCGGCCCAACGCCGCCCGTGCTCCACCCACTCTCCTCTGAAGTGAATCCGTCTGCGCGCCCATCTCGGGAATTCGCGCGTGTTCGCATCCTTTGACGAGAGATTTCCATGTTCCGGACTTCGCTTAAGCCCGCGCTCGCCGCGCTGGCGTTCACCACTGCCCTTCCCTCCACCGCCTTCGCCTGCGCCTGCGGCTGCGCGGTGTTCGACGTGGGCACCGCCACGCTCCTGCCGTCCGGTCCAGGCGGTACGATCGAATACGATTTTCCTGAACCAGACGACGAACTGGAGCGGCGGCCATTCCGCGCCCAGCGCCAACAACGACGACAAGAGGATTCGTTCGGACTTCTTCGTCGCCGGCGGACAGTACATGTTCAACAACGACTGGGGCGTGATGGTCGAAGCGCCGCTGACGCATCGCGGCTTCCTCACCGCCGACAGCGGCACGCCGGAGGAGTTCGATCACACCTCTCTGGGCGATGTGCGGGTGATGGCGAACTACACCGGCTTCTCCAGCGACATGTCGACCGGCATCATCGCGGGCCTGAAGCTGCCGACCGGCGATTCCACCTATCGCAATTTCGATTCCGACGTGGAGATCGGATCGGGTTCGACCGATCTTCTGCTCGGCGCCTACCACACCGGTTCCATCTCGAAGGACGGGAACTGGAACTACTACGCACAGATCATGTGGCAGCACGAAATGGCGACCCAGCATCATTACACGCCGGCAGCGAACTCAACGGCGCGGTCGGCTTATCGTGGGCCGGCTGGACCGTTGGCAACGCGCAGATCTCACCCGTGTTTCAGCTCATCGCTTCCTATCGCGGACGCGACGGCGGTCTGGCCGGCGACACGGGCAACACCGTTACGCGCGCCTGTTGATCTCGCCCGGCATCAAGGCCGATTTCGGAACCTGGTCGATGTATGCTGACGTCGAGCATCCCGTGCTGCAGAGCGTGAACGGCAATCAGCTAATCTCGCCTGCCGCCGTGAAATTCGTCGCCAGCTATAAATTGTAGGAGACACCCATGTCCACTCTGATGCGTGCCCATATCCTTGCCATCGTGGCGTTGCTCCTCGTCCCCGTCCGGGCATCGGCAGCAGACGTACCCCTGACCGTCAGCGAGGCGTGGTTCCGCGCGCTTCCGTCCGGATTGCCGGCGGGTGGCTATTTCACCCTCCATAACAATGGCCCCGCGGCGGTCTCGCTGACCGGCGCCGAGTCCTCCGCCTGCGGCATGCTGATGCTGCACAAATCGGAGAACGGCGGCGGCATGTCGAGCATGACGGATGTTTCGTCCGTGGACGTGGCCGCCGGCAAGTCGGTCTCGTTCGCGCCCGGCGGTTATCATCTGATGTGCATGCAGCCTGCGGCGGCGATGAAACCCGGTAGCACGGTGAAAGTGACGTTTACCTTTGCTGGCGGTGCGAAGGTGGGATGCAGAGTTCGCCGTGCGAAACGCGGCGGGGAAATAGCCGGTTCGCCGCTGGCCCGTCGCGCAGGGCGCTCCCGCTTATTTCTTGGCTTCCATTGCTGCGATCGAATGGTCGCGGCAGGCCGCGTAGTCGCCACGCTCGCGCGCATCGACCGCCAGCGCGAGTTCCTTTTCGGCCGCGTCGGCGCGATCCGGATTGGTCGGCGCGGTCATGGACTTCGCCTTTTCCATCAGCTGACGGCAGTTGTCGACGCCAGGCGTGGCATCTTTCAACGGATCGATCGGACCCGCGCCGCTGCCGGAATTGTTCGGCGTCTGGCCGTTCTGCGTATAGGTCGGCACAGCGGTCGTCTGCGCGAGAACGGGGAGTCGCAAGAATCAATGCGACAGTAAGGGGTGCGAGTTTTGAAAATGTCATGGAACTCTCCGTGAATGTCTGCGCCCCGTTGTGAAACGCACAACCCACAGGAAAAGGTTCCGGATGCTTGACCGGTAAATAGTTTCATATGAAAACTATCTTGCTTTTCCGGAACAGGACCATGACGCAGATCACGCAGAACCTTTGGGACAACCCGATCGGCACCGCCGGTTTCGAATTCGTCGAATACACCGCACCCGACACCGCAGCGCTGCGCAAATTCTTCGAGCAGATGGGCTTTCGCGCGGTGGGCAAGCACCGCTCCAAGGACGTGACGCTCTACGCCCAAGGCGAGACCAACTTCATCGTCAATGCCGAACCGGGCAGCCACGGTGCGCGCTTCGCAAAAGACCATGGCCCGAGCGCCTGCGCGATGGCGTTCCGCGTGAAGGACGCGGCGTTCGCGTACAAGAAACTGCTCGAACTCGGCGCCAAGCCGTTTGCGAACCAGGTCGGCCCGATGGAGTTGAACATCCCGGCCATCGAGGGCATCGGCGGCAGCGCGATCTATCTCGTCGACCGCTACGGCGACCGTTCGATCTACGACGTCGATTTCGTGCCGACCGATCCGATCTCGGGATTCACGCATGAAGGCGCGGGGCTTTCCTACATCGATCACGTCACGCACAACGTTTTCCGCGGCAACATGGATCAGTGGGCGGGATTCTATGAGAAGCTCTTCAACTTCCGCGAAATCCGCTACTTCGATATCGAGGGCAAGCTTACGGGTCTCAAGAGCCGCGCGATGACGAGCCCGGACGGCAACATCCGCATCCCGATCAACGAATCGTCCGACGACAAATCGCAGATTCACGAATATCTCGTGGAATACCAGGGCGAAGGCATCCAGCACATCGCGCTCGCCACCGACCGCATCTATGACGCGGTGGAGTCACTACGCACCACCGGCATCGACTTCCAGGATTCGCCCGACACCTATTACGAGCGCCTCGACAATCGCATCAAAGGTCATGGCGAAGATGTCGATCGTCTCAAGCGCGACCGCATCCTGATGGATGGCGAACAGGGGCAATCTGCTGCTGCAGATCTTCACCAAGAACGCCATCGGCCCGATCTTCTTCGAGCTCATCCAGCGCAAGGGCAATCAGGGCTTCGGCGAAGGCAATTTCAAGGCGCTGTTCGAAGGCATCGAGCTCGACCAGATCAAGCGCGGCGTCCTGAAAGATACGAGCGCGGCATGAGCAGCAAGACCTGGATCGAATTTCCTTTGCGAGAGGGCCACACCTCGCGGCAGGCGCATGCCGATCTGCCCGAAGGCACGTTCGAGCGCGAGATCGGGCGCGACGGATTCTTCGGACCGGCGACGCATATCTATCACCGCAATCCGCCGACGGGCTGGAGCGATTTCGAAGGTCCGCTTGCGCCGCGCGCATTCGATGCGAAGAAAGCCGCGGAGGCGGCGAACGAGCCGTTCAAGTCGGTGATGCTGCTGTCGAACAATTCCTGTCAGTTCGGCATCTGGAAGCTGCCCGAGGCGATGCCGCATCTGGTGCGCAATGCCGACGGCGACGTACTGCTGTTCATCCATGAGGGCGACGGCGATCTGTTCTGCGATTTCGGTCACATGACCTATCGCGACGGCGACTACATCCTGCTGCCGCGCGGCACGATGTGGCGGCTGACGCCGAAGGCGCCGACCATCTCGCTGGTCATCGAGGCGACCAGCAGTGCTTTCAAGCTGCCCGAGCGCGGGCATCCTCGGCCCGCATGCGTTTTTCGACCCCGCGGCGCTGGACACGCCGAAGCTCGATGACGCGTTCGAACGCCAGGCGACCGAGAAACGCGACTGGAAGGTGCGCGTGAAGCGGCGCAACGCCGTCTCCACCATCACCTATCCGCATTCGCCGCTGGACGCCGTCGGCTGGAAGGGCAATCTCACCGCGCTGAAACTGAACTGGCGCGACATCCGCCCGATCATCAGCCACCGCTATCACATTCCGCCGAGCGTGCATTCGACGTTTGTGGCCGACCGCTTCGTCGTCTGCACCTTCGTGCCGCGCCCGATCGAGAGCGATCCCGGCGCGCTGAAAGTGCCGTTCTACCATTCCAACGACGATTACGACGAAGTGATCTTCTATCATCAGGGCGAGTTTTTCAGCCGCGACAATATCCATCCCGGCATGGTGACGTGGCATCCCAACGGCTTCACCCATGGCCCGCATCCCAAGGCCTTCGCCGCCGCGCCAAAGCCACCAAGACCATGACCGACGAGGTCGCGGTGATGATCGACGCACGCGATCCGCTCGAGATGAGCGCGGCTGCCGAAGCGCAGGAAGATCACGGCTACGTCAGAAGCTGGATGCCCAAGTGATGCCCCTCTTGTCATCCCCGGCGAGTGCGAAGCGAAGCTGAGCGCGAGGGAAGGGGACCCAACTTGTTTGGCAAATATCAAGTTTCTAAGTTGGGTTCCCTTCCCTCGCAGCGCATGCCTCGCATGCGCTCCTCGCCGGGAATGACAAGTATTTTTGATTGGATGCCGAAATGAAGCTCGCCTCTCTCAAATCCGGGCGTGACGGCGCGCTGGTCGTCGTGTCGCGCGATCTTACGCGCTGCGTCGCGGCGGCTCACATCGCGCCGACCTTGCAGCACGCGATGGATCACTGGCACGAGGCCGCGCCGCGCCTGATGCGCGTCTACGACCTGATGAACGAAGGCCCGGTCGCAGGCGAGAAACCTTTCGATCCGAAGGACTGTGCGTCGCCCCTGCCCCGCGCCTATCAATGGGCCGACGGCTCGGCCTATGTCACGCATGTCGAACTGGTGCGCAAAGCGCGCCAAGCGGAAATGCCGCCGAGCTTCTGGACAGATCCGCTGATGTATCAGGGCGGATCGGACTCTTTCATCGGCCATGCGATCCGATCCTCGCCAGCGACGAAGCCTGGGGCATCGATTTCGAGGCCGAGGTCGCGGTCATTACCGACGACGTGCCGATGGGCACGAAAGCGGGCGCGGCGGAAAAGCACATCAAACTGCTGATGCTGGTGAACGATGTCAGCCTGCGCAACCTGATCCCGGCGGAACTGGCCAAGAATTTCGGTTTCTTCCAGTCCAAGCCCGCGAGCGCGTTCTCGCCGGTCGCAATCACGCCCGACGAACTCACCGAAGCGTGGAAGGATGCCAAGGTCCATCTGCCTTTGCGCGTCACTTACAACGGTGTGGACTTCGGCCATCCGAATGCTGGCATCGACATGACGTTCTCCTTCGCGCAACTCATCGAGCACGCGGCCAAGACGCGCGCGCTGGTGGCGGGCTCCATCGTCGGCTCCGGCACGGTGTCGAACAAAAGCGGCAATGTCGGCTCGGCCTGTCTCGCGGAGAAGCGAACGCTCGAAACCATCGAGAGCGGAAAGCCGGTCACACCCTTCATGAAATTCGGCGACCGCATCAAGATCGAGATGCTCGACCTCGACGGCAAATCGCTGTTCGGCGCCATCGATCAGCAGGTAGCCAAATATGAGTGACTTTGTCCTCTACGGCTATTTCCGCTCGTCGGCCGCTTTCCGCGCGCGCATTGCGTTGAACCTCAAAGGCATCAAGCCGGAGCTGCGCTTCATTCATCTGCTCAAGGACGGCGGACAGCAGCACACAGCGGAATATAAAGCCGTCAATCCGCAGGAGCTGATCCCCGCCCTCGTCCATGACGGCCACACGATCACGCAATCGCTCGCGATCATCGAATATCTGGACGAGATCGCGCCGGAACCGCCGCTGTTGCCGAAGGATTCGTTCGGCCGTGTCCGCGTGCGTTCCCTCGCTTACGCCGTCGCCTGCGAGATTCATCCGGTGAACAATCTGCGCATCGGCCGTTTCCTCAAGCGCGAATACGGCAAGAGCGACGAAGACGTCTTCGCCTGGCAGCGGCACTGGATTGAGGTCGGCTTCAACGCGCTGGAGACCGTGCTCGCGCGCGACACGGAGACCGGCATGTTTTGCCATGGCGACACGCCCACCATCGCCGACATCTGTCTGATCCCGCAGATCGCCAATGCACGGCGCGTGAATCTCGACATCGCACGCTGGCCGACGATTGCGCGGATCGAGGCGCATGCGCTCGCGCATCCCGCCTTCGATGCCGCGCTGCCGAAGAACCAACCCGATGCGGAGTGAGGCGAAGACGCGCGCGCCCGATCGGCTCGATCTCGATCATTTCGTGCCGTACAAACTGTCAGTGTTGTCCAACCGCGTGTCGGACGCCATCGCGCGCCATTATTCCGAGCGCTTCGGCCTTTCGATCCCCGAATGGCGGGTGATGGCGGTGCTCGGCCAGACGCCGGGACTATCGGCCAGCGAAGTGGCGTCACGCACGGCGATGGACAAGGTGCAGGTCAGCCGTGCCGTTGCATCGCTTTTGCGCGCAAAGCGTATCGCACGCACCAGCGACGAGAAGGACGGCCGGGTCACGCGCCTGTCACTGACCAGACAAGGCGCCGCCATCTATGACGAGATCGTGCCGCTGGCGTTGCATCTGGAATCGGTCTTCCTCGCCGCACTCTCGCCGGCCGAGCGCGCGACACTTTCGGGTCTGATGGACAAGCTCGCGCGGCAGGTGAACGGACTTCACGTCTCCGCATTGTCGTGACGCCCGAAGCGAATCTTTCACGATGTTGAAAAAATCGCCGGACATGGTTTCCCCAATGCGCCGGGTTCCGCACGGCAACGTATGGTTTTGACCGATCCTGAGCACGACCTGTCCCCTGCACGACACCCACCGCGTTGGCGTCGACGAGCAAGAGAAAGCGGCACTTTTGTTTGCTCTTGCGTGTGAAACGCAAAAGCAGCGCTGTAACGGGATTTATCGCGCGAGGCACTTGGTTGCGCTGCGCGAAACAGGCGTAGAACCGCAACGAAAGCGTTTTGTCTATTCGCGTGAAGCCGACGCTTGACCTAACGCGAAAGCAATGTCCATTGTGCGCCCCGAAAAGATGGGTGGTCCATCTAGCAAGGGTTCAAGGGGTCGATTCCAATGATGAAACGCGTTGCGTCGCTGGCTGTGCTGGCGGGTGCTGTTGCCATGTCTTTCGCCGCGAACGCGGCCAAGTGGGAGGGCCCGCTCTCTCCGAAACTGATGTTCGTGCATCCCGCGCCCGGTCCGGCGTTGAAATATCCGCAAGGCCATGCGCCGACCGGTCAGCTTCCGCAATGGAACGGCAGCTTCACCGACCTGACGGGTCATAGCATCACCTACACGATGGCTGGCTCCGATCCTTCGGCGTCGAACACCGCGACGCACATCAAGACGTTCATCATTCCAGTGGTCTTCGTCTACGGTTCGACTAACGGAAACGCGACTCTGGACCCGACCGCAAAGGGCACAGGCGGCCTGAAGAAGGACTCCGTGATCAAGGCGCTTCTGAAATCGCCGCTGTTCGATGACGGCGCCGATTTCACGTCCGGATCGATCGACTGCGGCACCGCGCAGTACATCGACGCCTTCCAGCGCTGCAGTTTCTGGAGCAGCGTGCAGACCAACACCGGCTATCACACCATTCTGGACTACACGAAGGACAAGAAGCTGAAGCCGATGACGCTGAACGTCAGCGCCTCGCAGGGTTCGATCATCGACAACCCGTATGGCGCCGGTCAGGTCGGGACGTATCCCTACAACACGTTCCAGAGCAACGTTAACTCCTACCTCAGCTCGCACAAGTCCGATATTACGCCGGACACGTTCCCGCTGTTCATCTCCTATGCCGTCTATCTGACGTCGGGTGGTTGCTGCATCGGCGGTTATCACAACGCGCTTGGCAAACAGCCTGCCGCTCAGACCTACGGCTATTCCACCTATGTGAACGATGACACGGCCTTCTCGCGCGACATCGACGCCGTCAGCCACGAGATCGGCGAGTGGCTGGACGACGCATTCGTCGACAACCGCGTGAACTGCCAGGACAACTCGATCCTCGAAGTCGGCGATCCGCTCGAAGGCCTCCAGAACTACGGCACCTTCACGGTCAGCCTGAACAAGAAGACCTGGCATCCTCAGTCGCTGGTGATGATGCCCTATTTCGGCGCGCCGACGAGCACGTCCGCGAACGGCTGGGTGGCGTTGCACAACGACATCACCCACGTCTGCCCCGGTCAGTAATACGGCAGACACGTCTTTTGACATGAGAAAGGGCGGTCCTTGCGGCCGCCCTTTTTCTTTGCCTTGCGGGGTACGGAGAAAAATATCCTACAGCCGTTACAACAGAGGGGTCCTTGCCGTGAAAAGAGAAATTGTTCGGTGCGGCGCGATGGCTGTGTGCCTGCTGGCTGCCGCAGGCTGCAGCAAGACGCCCAAGCCCGCACTGCAGGCCCGTCAACACCGTGCAGGCCGCATACGATCCGCTGAAGGCTTTTGCGCCGCTGACCTTTCCCGACCCCGCAGGTGTTACGCGCGCGGCCGATGGAACGCCGGGACCCGGCTATTGGCAGAACCGGGCGGACTACACGATTCATGCCGTGCTCGATCCGGCGAGCAACATCCTGAGCGCCGACGAGACGATCACCTACACCAACAACAGTCCCAACGCGCTCGATTACCTCTGGCTTCAGCTCGACCAGAACATTTATCGGAAAGATTCACGTGCGGGCTTCGCGTTCGGCTTCCCCAATCCGCAACCGACGGAAGGTCATGTGCTGGATGCCGTAGAGACGAATGGCGCAGCGACGCCGTTTGTCGTCAACGATACGCGCGCTCAACTTCGTCTCGCCAAGCCGCTGAGCGCGCATAGCAAGATTGCCATCCACATTCGCTATCACTATGTCGTGCCGGGCAAGTTCGGCGGCCGCACCGCCCATGCGCCGTCGAAGAACGGCGAGATCTACGACATCGCGCAATGGTACCCGCGCATGGCGGTGTACGACGATCTGCGCGGCTGGGACACGCTCCCCTACCTGGGCTCCGAATTCTACCTCGACTACGGCGATGTCGATTACAGCGTCACCGTGCCATCGGACATGCTGGTCGCCGGTTCGGGCGAACTCGTCAATCCGCAGGACGTTCTGACCAAAGCCGAGATGGATCGCCTCGCTGAGGCCCGCGCCAGCGACAAGGCTGTGATGATCCGCACGGCCGCGGAGGTGAACGATCCCGCTTCGCGCCCGAAACAGGGCGGCACGCTGACCTGGCATTTCAAGATGGCGAACACGCGCGACGTGGCGTTCAGCGCGAGCAAGGCGTTCTTGTGGGATGCGGCGCGGATCAACCTGCCCGGCGGCAGGACGGCACTGGCGCAATCGGTCTATCCTGCCGAGGCAGCGCAGCCCGATGGCTGGAACCGGTCCACGGAATACGTCAAGGACTCGGTTCGCGACCGATCTGGGTCTTGGGCCGCATGAGGACAAGCCCGCGCCGAAGCCGCCGGGTCGTGATGCTTCGACAAGTTCGGCATGAGGGATTAGATTCTCCCTCACCCTGAGCCCGTCGAAGGGTGAGGGAGCGAGGTTTCCTTGAGTACGCAAGCCACCACCGCCCAATCGCGAACTACACGGACTTCTGGCCTTACTATCTGCAAGAGCACTCCAAGCCCGCGACGCGCGGGATCCACTATGTCGGAACGGGATTGTCCACTGCGAGCCTCGTCACCGCGTTTGTGACAGGAGACTGGTGGTTCGCGCTCGGCGCCCTGATCGGCGGCTATGGCCCGGCCTGGATCGGGCACTTCTTCATCGAGCACAACCGGCCTGCGACCTTCACCTATCCGCTGTGGTCGCTGTTTTCCGACTACCGGATGACTTCCGCTGGCTCACCGGACGGCTGGGCGGCGACCTGACGCGCGCAGGCGTGCCAAGCCGTAACACCTGATAACCGGGCATTAATCGTATCGTTGGATGATACCCGGCACAGGAAGATAGCCGGGAACAGCCGATGCCTAGGGCGCCTGACGTTCCTTTACACTATATGTTGCCGTCGGTACTTTGCCTTGAGGGTGCGTCGTTCAGTGATTCGATATTGCGGCCTGATCTTCCTTGGAACGTGGCGGGAATTCCCCCCGAAGCGCGCGAAGCGGCACGAGCCGCCGCACGCCGTGAGGGGCTTTCCGTTGGTGAATGGCTCACGCGGCGCATCCTGCGCAGCTTCGCCGACGCCGGAGACGAGGACGAATTGACCCGCGACAGCTTCGCAGCCAGCAGAACCTACCGCGACGAGCCGGCCCCGCCGCCATCGCGCCGCGAAACCGACGAGATGCTCGACCGCGTCTCGCGCAGCACCGCCGAGTCGGGTGACGTCTATCGCCGCATCGAAGAACAATTTGAAGGGCGTCGCGCGCCGGATGGAGACCGCCGAGCGTTCTCAGTCCGAGAACAACCGCGCGCTCAGCCGCGCCGCGACGGAGATGAACATCGCCACCCGCGAACAGGCCCAGGCCTTCGACCAGCTCGGCAGCCATGTCGTAAGCCTCAAGGAACGTATCGACCGTGTCGAGCAGGCCGGCCGCCACGACGCGCTGAAGGAAGCCGTGAAAGGGTTGCATACCGGCCTCGAACGGCTCGCGGACCAGCTTACCCAGAACGCCAATCAGTCGGCGACACAAGTCTCGGCGCTGGCGAGCAATCTCGAAACGCTTGCCGGCCATGTCGGCGAGTCGCGCTCCAACACCGAAACCACCGCGCAGATTCTCGAGCAGCGCATCGCCGCGCTCGACGATCGTATCTATTCGATCGAGAAGGCAGCGCATGCCAACGCCAACGCCGCCGAGCGCGCCATCGAGGCGCTTCAGTCCGCGCATCGCGATCACGGCGCGCAAGCCGAACATCGCGATGCCGCAACGTCGGGCGCGATCTCACGGTTGGAAGACAACATCAGCAAACTCGAAGGCCGCGGCACCGATCCGGACGTCGATCAGCGCCTGTCGCGCATCGAGAAATCGCTGGGCGACATCGCGGCCCGCTTCGAGGACGACGAACCCGCGACCGCGCGCGCGATCGAGGACAGTCTCAAGAAACTGCTGAATCGCGTCGAGGCGACGGAAAATCGTCAGCGCGACACGGTGTCCGAATTCCGCGCGGTGCTCAACGAAACCGCAACGCGGTTGACGGCGCTTGAGACGAAGCCCGTACCTGTGGCGGCCGCACCGGCGCAAGCGGCCTTCGCGCCCCCTCCGCCCGCACCTACCTTCGCAGCGGCGCCCGCGTTCGATACGCCGCCGTTCCCCGATACGCCGACGCCAGGCGCGCCGCCGCCCTTCGCGACGCACAACGATCCTTTCCCCGCGGCGGACGATCCGTTCATGCCGCAGGCTTTCGATGCGCCGCCGCCGCCCTTTGCCGAAGAAGCGTCCTTCGAACCGGCAACGGGGTTTCTCGAGCGATGCGTTCGTCGCGTCACCGCCGCCGGCAGGCGATTCCTACCTCTCCGCTGCCCCGCCGCTCTGCCCAGGCCGCGGCGAGCGCCCGCCGAAGCCGAACAGGCCAGTCGCGGTTTTGCCTGAGTTCGGCCAAACCAGCGACGCCGGAACAGGCTGACGGCAAGAGTTCGCGCACCGTGCTGCTCGCGTTCGTTACCCTGATAGCAATCGCCCTCGTCGCCGGTTTCGTTCTGAGTCAGGGCTTCGGCGGAAAGGCAGTGCACCCGTCCAATGTGGGCGGGCTGTTCAATCCCTCACCAGCACCCGCGCCGCAGGCCGCAACACCACTGCACGCCACGCCGCAAGCCGACGACATCGCGCCGCATGCGCCAACTTCCATGCCGGTTCCTGCAGCGACAACCGCGGTAAAGCCAGCCACCGTTCAGCCGCTACAGCAGAAGACCGTCAGCACCGCGCCGATCCATGTTGTACCGGCGGCGCCGAAGCCTGTGGTGGCGCCGAATACAAACGCGCAGACGTCGCTGCCGGCACTTGATCGCCTCACGGCACTCGCCAATGGCGGCAACGCCAAGGCGGAAACGGTCGTCGGCCTGAAATATCTGAACGGCGAAGGCACACCGGTGAACGAAGCGCAAGCCGCCAAATGGCTGGAGCGCGCCGCCGAAGCCGGTGAGCCCGTCGCCAGTATCGTCTGGGTTATCTCTACGAGCGCGGCAAAGGCGTCGCCGCCGATCCGCGAAAGCGACACACTGGTATCAGGCCGCCGCGATGCAGGGCAATCGAAAGGCGATGCACAATCTCGCGGTTGCCTATGCAGAAGGCGTCGGCACGAAGAAGGACGTTGCCGAGGCCGCGCGCTGGTTTTCGAAAGCCGCCTCGCTGGGCCTGACGGACTCGCAGTTCAATCTCGCGGTTCTCTATGAACGCGGACAGGGCGTGCCGCAGAGTCTGCTCGATGCGTACAAATGGTATGCCATCGCGGCGGTCGGCGGCGACACCGAGTCGAAGGCCCGCATCGAAGCGCTGGCCACACAACTCTCCGCCGACGATCGCGCCGCGGCGCAGCACGCCGCCGACACGTTCAAAGCCGCGTCTGTCGATCCGCGCGCCAACGCGACGCCGCAACAGAGCGATCTCCCGAAGAGCTAGCGCAAAATTCGCCGCAATGCCGATATCGGGCTCTTGGGCGAGCTTCGGAACCGAAACGACACCCGAAAGCAGGGTTGCTAATGTCGCTTTGATTCCGAAATTCGCGAAGAGTTTGATATGAAGATCGGGCGAATTTCGGAATCGGGACATTAGGTGGAAATCTACCTGCCCATCGCAGGGATGTCCGTTCATTGGCTGCTTCTTCTCGGCCTGGGCGGGCGCAATCGGGTTTCTCTCGGGACTCCTGGCGTCGGCGGCGGATTTCTTCACACCGCTTCTGATCTTCAGCGGCATCCCCTCGCCGATCGCTGTCGCGACGACCGCGAGCCATATCACCGCATCGTCGATGTCCGGCGCGCTCACACAATGGCGAAAACGCGCGATCGATCTGAAGATGGCCGCGATGATGACCGCCGGCGGCATCGCCGGCACAGGTTTCGGCGTGTGGCTGTCGGAATCCTGCGCCGCAGCGGCCAGATGGATGTGGTGGTGTCCGCGAGCTATGTCGTTCTGCTGGGTACGATCGGCTCGCTGATGCTGCGCGAAAGCTGGTCGAGCCTGCGCGCATCACAAGGCGTGACGATACCCGCATCGAAGCGCGTGGAGCATGTGTGGCTTCACGGCTGGCCGCTGAAAGCGCGCTTTCCGGCGTCGCGCCTCTACATCAGCGTCATTCCCCCCATTGCTATCGGGTTTGTGGTCGGGATGCTGTCCGCCATTCTCGGTGTGGGGGGCGGGTTCATCGTGGTACCGGCCATGATCTATCTGCTGCGCATGCCGACGAATGTCGTGATCGGCACGTCGTTGTTGCAGATCATCGTGGTGGCCGCTGCCACGACCATACTTCAGGCGGTGAACAACCACGCCGTCGATGCGATGCTGGCGGTGTTCCTGATCGCCGGCGGCGTGGAATCGGTGCGCAATTCGGCGTCCGCATGTCGGCGCGGCTCAGCGGCGAGCAGCTTCGCCTGCTGCTGGCGCTGATCGTGATCGCCGTCGCCATTCGCCTGTGCTTCGGCCTGGTCGTCCGTCCGGATGAGATCTTCACGGTCTCGGGCGGCGCATGAGACGCATCGCGCTTCTTTTTCTTTTCGGGCTGTCCCCCGCGTTCGCGGACGAAAATCTCGTGTCCGGCCTGTCGCAGGACACGATCGAAATTCGGTCGAACTACAACGGCGCGGAGATTACCGTGTTCGGCGCGGTCGAACGCCCGCAGACGGCAAAGCCGGACATCGTCGTCGTCGTGCGCGGCCCCGAACGGGATATGCGCGTGCTGCGCAAAGAGCGCGTCGCCGGAATCTGGATCAACCGCGACCGCGTTCTTCTGCACGCGATGCCGAGCTATTATTTCGTCGCCGGAACCGTCCGCTCGACCGCGTCGCGTCTTCCGCGACGCGCGATGCCACTGTGCTTGGCCTGGACGCGGTACGGCCGCATGGTCTCAAGGCCGACGACGATCCCGAGCCATTTCGCAAGGCGCTGCTGGCGCGGATGGAACGCGACGGCCTTTACGTGCAGCAGGAAGACGGTGTCGAATTCCTGAGCGGTACGCTGTTCCGGGTGCGCGTGCCGGTTCCGTCCACCGCACCACGCGGGAAATATATCGCCGAGGTCTATCTGCTGCGCGACGGCAAGGTGATCGACATGCGGTCTTCCGAGCTTTCGATCGACCAGATCGGGTTGGAGCGCCGCCTGTTCGATTTCTCGAAGGCCGAACCTTTTGCCTATGGGGTGTCGACCGTGTTCATGGCCATGTTGCTCGGCTGGCTTTCGTCGCTGCTGTTTCGCCGCGCGGAATAATAATTGCCGCGCCCCTTCACCGCATAGACGCGCGTCTGGCCCAGCACATAGGCACCGAAATCGCTCTGGAACAGCGATGCGATCGCGGCATCCCAGAGATCGAGGCCTCCGGCATAGGCGCCGAAGGCAGGCATCACGATGCGCGTGCCGTCCGACACGAAACAGCGGCGGCGGAGACTCCGGCCGCGCCGCGATACCGTGGTGCAGGGATGGAAATGGCCCGCGACCTCACCGCGATAGGCCATCACACTCGGTTCGTGGCGGAACACAAGCCGTCCGAACGCGATCTCCGACGTGATGACCCGCCGAGCCATGTCGGCGGCTGCGGATCGTGATTGCCCGTGATCCAGATCCAGTCCGCGCGGCTGCCGAGCACGGCCAGCATCGCACGTTCGCTTTCGTCCAGACGGTCGGGCGCCAACCGGTCGTGAAAGGAGTCGCCCCAGTGCGATCACGCGCCGCGGCGCGAACTTCGCCATCGCAGTCGCGATCCGCTTCAGCGCCGTGCGCGTGTCGTAAGGCGGAAGGAACTGGCCGCTGAGCGCATAGAACGATCCCTTCTCGAAATGAATATCGGAGAAGACGAGCGTCGACTTGGCCCGGCCACCACAGCGCCCCGGATGCATCGAGAATGAGCCGCTCGCCGTTCAGGGTGATGGAAAGGTCGTCCATTCTTTCCTCAACTCAAACTGTCATCCCGGCCAAGCGCTGCATGAGCAGCGCGCAGAGCCGGGACCCATCGTGACGCGACGCGTTGGATCCCGGATCGAACGCTAACGCAGGTCCGTCCGGGATGACAACCGCGCTTACACCCGCATTGCTTCGGCGATCAGCGACTCTTCCGCCTCATGCAGAATATCTTCATTGGCCTCGCCCGCGACCATTTCCTTTGAAATTTCCAGCAAGGCGGGAACCGCCAGCGGCGAGACACGGTCCAGCGCCTTGCTCACGATGCGGTTCTTCACCCGCGCCAACATCTCCGCCAGGCGCGCGATGTCGAGCAGGCCAGTTGCCGCATCCTCGTATGTCGCGCGCAGAAGAATGTGATCGGGCTCGTGTTCCCTGAGCACGTCGTAGACCAAGTCCGAGGAGAACGTCACCTGCCGCCCGGTCTTCTCCTTGCCGGGATAGCGCCGCTCGATCAGCCCGGAGATGATCGCGCAGTTGCGGAATGTGCGCTTGTAGAGATTGGAATCGCCCAGCCACGCATCGAGGTCGTCGCCAGCATGTCCTGATCGAACAGCGTGTCCATTGCGAGGCCCGACATATCGCGCAGCGCCCAGACCGCGAGCGCATATTCGTTCGCGACGAAGCCGAGCGGCCGCATGCGCAAACGTTCCAACCGCTTCGTCAGCAGCATACCCAAGGTCTGATGCGCGAGGCGGCCCTCGAACGGATAGCAGACGAGATAGTTCTTCGATCCGCGCGGAAAGGTCTCGACCAGCAACTGTCCGGATTTGGGATGATCGAACGCCATTCCTGGATGCGCAGCCATTCCTGCACGGGGTCTGGAAGCTTGCTCCACTTTTCCGGCTTCGACAACCATCTCGCGCACGCGCTGCGCCAGGAATGTCGAGAGCGGAAACTTGCCGCCATTGTAGGACGGCACCTTAGCTTGCGAATCCTGCGTGCGCGTGACGAATGCCGCATCGTCGTGTATGCCCTCGAAGCGCAGCACGCTGCCCGGAAAAGACGAACGTGTCGCCCGGCGTGAGCTGCTCTACGAAATATTCCTCAAGCTGGCCGAGCGAGCGCCCGCCGGCGCCGGTGGGTCTGCCTTTCGATTGCAAGCGGATTTCGATCATCGGCTCCTCGACGATCACGCCGACATTGAGCCTGTATTGCTGCGCCACGCGCGGATGCGACACGCGCCACTTGCCTTCGGGCGTTTTGCGCAGGCGCGCATATTGATCGTAGCGCTTGAGCGCATAGCCGCCGGTGGCGACAAAATCGACCACCTTGTCGAAATCCTCGCGTGTGAGATTGCGATAGGGCGAGGCGGAGGCTACCTCGCCGTATAAACTGATCGGCATCGAACGGCGCAGCGCACGCGCTGCCCAGAACATGCTGCGCCAGCACATCGAGCCCGCCGATCTTCAACCGTTCGCCATCGAGCTCACCCGCCATCACCGCGTCACGCGCGGCTTCGCATTCCAGCACCTCGAAGCGGTTGGACGGCACGAGCATTGCGCGGCTGGGATCGTCAAGGCGGTGGTTGGCGCGGCCGATGCGTTGCACAAGTCGCGCTGCGCCTTCGGCGCGCCGATGCAGATCACGTTATCCACCGCGCCCCAATCGATGCCAAGGTCGAGGGTCGAGGTGCAGACCACAGCGCGCAGGTTGCCCTTCGTCATCGCGCTTTCGACCTTGCGGCGTTGCGCTGGGGCGAGCGAGCCATGATGGAGCGCGATGGAAGATTGTCCGCGTTGATCCGCCACAGATCCTGAAACGTCAATTCCGCCTGCGCGCGCGTGTTGACGAAGACGAGCGAGGTCTTCGCGCGCTTGATCGCGTCCATCACATCGGCCATGGCGTGCCGCGCGAGATGTCCCGACCACGGCACATACGCATCCGACGCGAGAATGGAGATTTCCGGACTTGCTCCCGCCGCTCCGCGCACAAGGTGCGAACCGGGCGCGAGATAGTCCATCAGCGGCTTCGGATCGGCGACCGTCGCGGACAATCCGATGCTGCAGTGGCCCGGCGCCAATGTGCGCAACCGCGCGAGACCAAGTGCCAGAAGATCGCCGCGCTTGGAATTGTAGAGCGCGTGCAATTCGTCGAGCACGACAGCCCGCAGATTCGCGAACAACATCGCGGCTTCGCGCGACGCGATCAGCAGCGCCAGTTTGCTCCGGCGTCGTCAGCAGAATATCGGGCGGCAACGTCTTTTGACGCTGGCGTTTCGACGCGGAGGTGTCGCCGGTGCGGGTTTCGATGCGGATCGGAAGGCCCATCTCCGCGACCGGCGTTTCCAGATTGCGCGCGACGTCCACCGCGAGCGCCTTCAGCGGCGATATATAGAGCGTGTGGAGCAAGCGCTGCCCCGGCATCCCCGGCTTGCGCGGCGGCCGCGCGGCCAGATTGATCAGGCTCGGCAGAAATCCGGCGAGCGTCTTGCCGCCGCCGGTTGGCGCGACCAGCAGCACGGACTCGCCCCGCGCCGCATGTTCGATCAACGCCAGCTGATGCGGCCGCGGCACCCATCCGCGCGACGCAAACCACGCAGCAAAACGCGGCGGTAGCGGAAGGTTGTCGGCCTTTGCGAGCATTGCGGGGTTCCGGGTTACGCGCCTACTCTGCCTCAAGAAATTCGATAGGAACAGATCATGTACGACCTGATGTTCAAAGACGGACTGCTCAAGGGCAAGCGCATTCTCATCACCGGGGGTGGAACCGGGCTTGGCGAGGTGATGACCGAAGCCTACGCACAGCTTGGCGCAGAGGTGTACATCTGCGGCCGCCGCGCGGGCGTGGTGGAAGAGACCGCCAAGCGCATCACCGATGCGACGGGCTCGAAAGTCACCGGCATCGGCTGCGACATCCGCGTCTCAGAAGCGGTCGACGAGATGATCGCGCGCATCTGGGAAGAGGGCGCGCTCACCGGCCTCGTCAACAACGCCGCCGGCAATTTCATCAGCCGCACGAAGGATCTTTCGCCGAAGGCTTCAACGCGATTTCCGACATCGTCTTCCGCGGCACATTTTACACGACGTTGGCCTGCGGAAAGCGCTGGATCGCTGCGGAACAAAAGGCGAGCGTGATCTCGATCCTCACGACCTGGATCTGGAACGGCGGCCCGTTCACGGTGCCGAGCGCGATGGCGAAGGCGGGCGTGAACATCATGATCAAATCGCTCGCGACCGAATGGGGACCGAATGGGATTCGTTTGAATGCAATTGCGCCGGGACCGTTCCCGACCAAAGGCGCGTGGGAACGCCTCTCGCCCCAATCGAGCGGCGGCGGCACCGGACCTCAGCGATATCGGCGGACGTATCCGCTGGGGCGCAACGGCAAGATGGAGGAACTCGCGAACCTCGCTACGTTCCTGATGGCCGATGGATGCGAATATCTCACTGGCCAGACGATCGCGATCGACGGCGCGATGCATCTCGGCGGTTCCGGAAACTTCTCGGGGCTCGCGCGACTTGGCGACGAACAATGGGAAGCGATCGGCCGCGAGATCCGCGCCGCGAATGAAAAGGACAAAGCGAAACGTACAGCGTAAAGCGTTTGACCTCGCACGGCGCGCGGGCGGAAGATTTTCGCTCGCTGCGGCGTCGCGTTCGCAAGAAGGAACTCTCGGCAGGGCCGATGAGAGGAACGCGAGAGCCAGCGCGGTGGGTCGCAACGCAAGCAGGAGGCTTCGCATGGAAGAAACTCCGCCGGGCATAAGACCGGGGCTCCGCTCCGGAGCCACGACCGTTCCTTGAAGAAGGCGGTCGCCGCCCAAAATCAAATCTGTGCTGCCGGGAGAAATCCTGCAGAAGCGCCTTTTTATAGGCCCTCGGAAAGCTGGGCTTTCCACATGAAACCCCGTCCAACAGTGACGGGGTTTCGCTTTGTATCTATCGGCGCTGTCACCGATCTGATAGAAACTGCTCAACTGAAGATGCGACGCATCTTCATAACAATCGCAAGAGACATCGCGGTGTCCAAAGAGGAGATAGGAATGCGTAGGACTATTGTGGGGGGGCTTCTGACAGCCTCAGTGATTCTCGGATTTGCGTCGAGCGCCAACGCGGTCGAAGTGCAGCGCTCGGGCAATACCTATTACGCGGCGGCCTGCGCGCGCGCTGTGGGACTTGTAGCGCATTGCACGGCCAAGATCGTGACCGACGTGAAGGGTAACCCGATCGGCAGCAACAAGGGCCAACGCGTGGCCGGCTACGGCCCGGCGGATCTGGATTCCGCTTATAAGATCACGACCAGCGGCAGTTCTTCCACGGTCATCGCGATCGTCGACGCGTTCGGATACACAAACGCGGAGTCCGATCTCGGCGTGTATCGCAGCAACTTCGGTCTGCCGGCTTGCACGACGGCGAACGGCTGTTTCCAAAAGCTCAACCAGAAGGGCAAGCAGGGTCCGTATCCGGACCAGGATATCGGCTGGGCGCAGGAATCCGCGCTCGACGTCGACATGGCAAGCGCCATGTGCCCGAACTGCCATATCTGGCTGTTCGAAGCGAATTCCAATTCGTTCAAGAACCTTGCGGCTGCGGTCGACGAAGCGGCCAGCCTGGGCGCGCACGTCATCTCCAACTCCTATGCCGGTAGCGACGGCAAGGGTGCAGAAAAATATGAGCCTTCATACGACCATCCCGGTATCGCGATCACGGCGAGCTCGGATGACGCTGGCTACGGTTCAGCGACGCCTGCGTCGATGCCGCATGTGATCGCCGTCGGTGGCACGCATCTGACCAAGGACGGCAGCGACCGCGGTTGGACGGAAACGGCCTGGTCCGGTGCAGGCAGCGGCTGCTCGAAGAACTACGACAAGCCCGAGTGGCAGACGGACGCCGGCTGCAAAACGCGTATGGAAGCCGACGTCTCTGCTGTCGCCGATCCGAACACCGGCGTCGCGGTCTATGGCCCGAACAACCAGGGCACCTCGCAGTGGCTTCGCTTCGGCGGCACCAGCGTCGCGGCTCCGCTGATCGGCGGCGTCTTCGGCAACAACGGCGGCACGGTGAACGACGCCAGCAGCCTCTATGCCCACGTCGCCAACCTGTTCGACGTGGTCGGTGGCAGCAACGGCAGCTGCAAGGCGGGCAAGAAGTCCTACTTCTGCAACGCCGTTGCCGGCTATGACGGTCCGACCGGTCTCGGCACACCGAACGGCACGACCGCGTTCGGCGACTGAGCCGCGCCAACGTCCGAAATGCAAAACCCCGCCGGGCGACCGGCGGGGTTTTTGTTTCAGAGAATGGTGAAGTCTTTCGGATCGGGCTTGATCGTCGCGTTCCAATAATCGACGAGCTTGAACGGCCAATTCTGGCTGACGCGGCCGAGGCTGTTCTTGTACCAGCTCTTCGCGTCGGGGATGCCCCACGCCATCTTTGCGTTCTCGTCATCGACGCGCTTGTTGAAGTCGTCGTGGACGCCGCTTTTGACTTCCATTGTCTTCGCGCCGGTCTCGGCCAAAAGCTTCAGCGCATTGACGATGTAGCGCACACTCGCTTCGGAGAAGAAGATGATCGAACCGTTGACGACGATGTTGGTGTTCGGCCCGTAGATCGTGAAGAAGTTCGGGAAGCCCGGCACCGTCATGCCGAGATAGGCGCGCGCATCGCCCTTCCAGCGCTCATGCAACTCGACGCCATCGCGCCCGACAATCTTGTAGGTTCGCAGGAAGTCCGAGGCATGGAAGCCCGTGCCGTAGATGATCACATCGACCTGATGCTCGACGCCATCCTTGGTGCGCGCACCATTGGGCGTGATCTCTTCGATGCCCGTGGTGATGAGATCGACATTGTCGCGCGCCAGCGCCGCGAGATAGACGCCGTTGTCGCGCACCGAACGCTTGGCGCCGAACGGATAATCCGGCGTCACCTTGTCGAGCAGATCGGGCCGCGCGGGAATCTGCTCGCGCATCTTCTCGATCAGCATCAGCCGCAGCATCTCGTTCATCGGCGAGACCGAGCGTGAGGTGTCGTTCCACTGCGGATCGACGGCGATGGCGTCGAGGATGCCGTCGGTCAGCGTCCAGAACAGCCAGAAGCGATACCATCTGTCATAGAACGGTACGTGCTCCAGCAGCCACTTTTTCCCTTCCGCGACCTTGTCGTGATAATTCGGTGTCGGACCGAGCCACGGCGCGGAGCGCTGGAACACCAAGAGCTTGCCAACCTTCGGCGCGATCTCCGGGATCACCTGGAACGCGGTCGCGCCCGTGCCGATCACCGCGACGCGCTTGCCCGCGAGATCGACATCGTGCCGCCAGCGCGCGGTGTGGAACGCGGGCCCCTTGAACGACCCCACGCCCTTGATGTCCGGCATCTTCGGCTGGTTGAGCTGGCCCACCGCGCTGATCACCGCGCTGGCGGTGAGCGTTTCCTCTTTGCCGTTCTTGTCGCGAACCTTCACGTTCCATTGCGAGGTCTTCTCGTCGAACACCGCTTCGCTGACCGTCGTCTCGAACCGGATATGCGGACGCAGCCCGTGCTTGTCCGTCATGCGGCGGAAATAATCGTGGAGTACATCCTGGGTGGAGAAGTGATACGGCCACGCATGGTTGGGCTCGAACGAGAACGAATACATGTGGTTCGGATTGTCGACGCGGCAGCCGGGATAGGCGTTCTCGAACCAGGTGCCGCCGACATCGGAATTCTTGTCGACGATGACGAACGGCACGCCCGCCTGTTTCAAACGAATGGCGGAGAGAATGCCCGACATGCCCGCGCCGATGATGATGACTTTCATCTTCGCCGCCGCGTCCTTCAGCTTCGGCGTATCCCATTTCGGCTGACGCGTGTCCTCGACCGAGATGCCGAGCTCCTCGGTGAGCAGCGGCATATAGCGCTCGGGAATCTCCGCGCCGGCGATGACGTTCATCATCTTGGCGATGGTCGCGGCATCCGGCGGCGGCGGAAGCTTCTTGCCCGCATCGAGATCGAGCAGCGCCTTCTTCACCGCGTCGCGCACCCATTTCTGTTTTTCGTCCGAGAGCCCGCCCTGCCCGTCGCCAAAGAAATCATAGACCGGCTTCATGTCGTCGGTGAGGAACGACGCATCCCCGGTCAGATGCACCAGCGCCATCATCAGCGACGGAATATGCGCGTCTTTCAGCGCCCATTCGATCTCGGAAGCACGGTCGTTCGGTTTGGCAGCGGCGCTCATGTTTCGTCCCGATATGTTTTGCCGAAAGCATAGGCGTGGGAGCGGGTGTGTCCAGCACGCTATGAACCGCTTCCGTCAAGGAAGCCGCTCAAATCCCACCCTCCCCTTGAGGGAGGGTCGACAATTTGTTTCGAGCAAAGCGAGAAGCAAATTTCGGGGAGGGGTCCGTTATCGCGCCATCACCCCTCCAAGAGAGACTTTCGGGCATTTGCAGACAGGAGCTAACTCCCATGCAAATTCCTAATCTTCGCATCAAGCTCACCCAGAGGTATCTCAACCTCGGCGTTGCGCCCAATGTTATCAACGCCATGGACCATGATGGAATTGGCTGCCCTCATCTTCTGAAGAAATAAGTTCGACGGACTCCATTCACATATTTTGGAGCAGTCCACATCGTCTGCACATTCTTTGCAAAACGCAGGCGCAAGCATTTCTTTGGCGTCCGTATCAAGTGTCAGAGAGCGGACATCGATGTTTACAAACATTCGCCCCATCGTTACGTAGATCGCCGGGCCATAGCGCAGGTTCGGTGCCACAGAAATTCTGGAATAAAGAACCCCCGACTTAAGGGCTTCGCGTTGTAGCGTGCATGCGCCAACGCACTCTGACGTCCATGGAGAATATGATGGGCGAGGCTTTGGCCAAAGTGCAATCACGATGACGCCCATTACGGCGAGAACAACAACCGATGCAGTTGCTATGGTTCGATTTCTTGTACCGCAAAAGAAGAAGAACGCTTTTTTTACTCGCTCTCTTCTCTGCTCAGCGCGGCGCAGTCGTTCAAGTTCTTGCTCTCTCGCGCTTTCTGCTGCGGCTGCCTCAATTTCCGCTTGTCTCTGTTTCTCCTGTCTGACCTTTTCCACGGACGCTGCCCGAATGTCCGCTTGCCGCTGCTTCTCGGCTTTCGCGCGCGCGGTGACTTTCTCGACGATGCCGGGCAGATAGGACTTGTCGTTTAGCGCCATGTAAGAGGCACCCAATTCGTCCACCCACATTTGACCAAAGGATCGTACGGTATCTGCCGCAGAAGAAATGTCGGAGTCGTACTGAACGAGGGCCTGCCATTTTGCGCGATCATAGCCCGGCGCAGATGCCGCAATTTGCGCTCCGCATTGCCGGCAGAATCGGGCGCCAGCTTTGTTTTCGACCTTGCAGGCAGGGCAGTTAATCGCGGCGTCAGAGTTACCCATCGCTTTCACCCCAGTTTGGCGTCATTGGCAATCACATGGCGATAGGAGGGCGAGGACTATGTTTGAGGGGCGGGCAAGGATCGGCCACAATTGGTGCAGAAACGCGTGTCAGACGTATTGCTTTCATTGCAATCAGGGCACCGCTTCATGCTCGCACGCGCTTGCTCACCTTGGGGAGTTGAAAGCGCCTGATTCTTTGCGAGGAGATCGCGGATTTCATGCAGCAATCCCACGCTCTCATTTATCTTCCAGTACCAACAAAAGATTTCGCGAAGTATCAAAAAAACTATGAAGAGAATGACGAGCGTGACAACCAAAGTCCCCAAGACGTTACCAGTCATATTATCCATCGTATCCCCCTGTGCTCTTATCTGCCGATGGAGACCACCGCCCACAAAATTACCACGCCGACAACAGCTGCTAAAACTAAGCTGTAGCGACGCAGATTGCGGAAAGTGTGCTTATCCAAGACCCTCAATTTAAGATAGAGCAAAAGTGCCAATCCCGCCAGCGCGACTATCCATCCCATGTCCCCCTCCCGGATGACACCAGACTGAAGCGTATACTGGACATGGAAGCCGACCAATAAGAATAAGGTGAAGGAAGCGACGCTCTCCACAGCAGCTAAGGCGACGTCGTTAGATTCTCATCCAATATTCGCACGCTGTTCGATAATTCCGCCACGTATAACCCTATGCAATCTGGGCATCTTGAACGCGCGCGGGCGCTTCCCATTTCCGGATGTTCGACGGAAGGAGGATGCCGGTGGGAAGAAATCGTACAGCAGTTCTGTACAAGCAAGTTGCGACTAGCGCGCCCGCTTCGCGCGCGAAGGAAGCACTTTGTTTCGGCGCAACAACGCGTTGCGACGGCGCGCGGGATTTGAATTGCAAAAATCAAAACAAAAAAGCGCGTTCTGTACAGAATTTCTGTACGCGCGAGGTTTTCGGCGGAAAAGGGAGGTTGAACCCAAATTTTTCAACCACCCCTCCCCGCGCCTTATCCAACATCCGGCGAAGGAGGCGCGCTTGAACGCCGCGGCTGCCATTGCCGGCGCATACAAAGAGGGTACCCCCTCCTCACTTTCGCGGAACAATTATGTTGCGCCAGCCGGTCCAAACTCCGGCAATCGCAAGGGCGCCGGTGCGCCGAAGGGCAATCGCAACGCGCGCAAGCATGGCCGCCACACGGCGGAGCGGCGGGCGCGGCGCGCGAAGGTTCACGCGCTGCGCGATCGGGTGCGCGATACGGCAAACCTCATCGATGTGATGGTGGCGGCGGGCGTGCGTCCCATAGCGCACGAAGAACTCTTTATCGCGGTCGCCAAGGGAGGGCTGAAGAAGGGGCGTAGTCCGGCAGCGAAAAATCCGGATGCGCGGGCTCAGCGCGAAACTTCGCCGCGGGGCCGATATGCCGGTTCCCGGATGCGTCGGTCAGCACCATCCCGCGCGCCTTCGTGTTCGCATCGTCGAACCCGTCTTTCAGATTGTGCAGCGGCGCCCAGCAGAGATCGATTGGTGCAAGGAACGCTTCCCATTCCGCGCGCGTCTTTGTCGCGAAGGTCTCGGTCAGAAACGCGATCAGTGGCGCCTGTGTGGGACCGGGCTCGCCCGCCGCCAGTTTCGCCAGATCGGGGCGACCGAGGGCGGCGAAGAAATTCTCGCAGAATTTCTTCTCGTTCCCCGCCAACGCGATATGGCCGCCATCCTTCGTTTCATAGAGGCGGTTCATCGCCTGACCGCCGTAATTGCGCATCTGCTTCGGCACCGGCGCGCGATCTTCGCCGAAGACGGAGCCAATGATGTTCGGCGTCCATGCGATCAGCGAGTCGAACATCGCGATGTCGATGAAGTCGCCCTTGCCCGATGTCTCGCGCGCAAGCAGCGCCATCAGGATCGCGCTGAGCGCGGTCAGCGATGACGCCATGTCGGCGGCGACGAGATTGGGCATCGCGGGCTTGTCGTCGTTTCCGCGCGAAAGATCCGCGGTGCCGACCAGCGCCTGGACACCGAGGTCATGAGCCGGCTTGTCCCTGAGCGGCCCGTCCTGGCCGAACGCGGAGATCGAGCAATAGACGATGCGCGGATTGCGCGCGGCGATGGCGTCGTAATCGATGCCGAGGCGTTTTGCTGTGCCGGGACGAAACCCCTCCACGATCACATCGGCGTCGTCCGCGAGTTTGAGGAAGATGTCTTTCTGCACCGCATCTTTCAGATCGAGCGCGATGGCGCGTTTGCCGCGCGCGATGTTGCGGAACCACACACTCGTGCCGTCGGCAACGCGCGTGCCCATGGTGCGCGTCGGTTCGCCGGTGCCGTTCGCGGGCTCAACCATGATCACGTCGGCGCCGTGATCGGCCATCGTCATCGTCAGATGCGGGCCGGGCAGATATTGCGAGAGGTCGAGGACGCGAATGCCGCTGAGCTTCATGGTTTCTTGCCGCGAATCGGGAATCGTGAGCAGGGTGTGCGCGACGATTTCACTCTGTCGCGGGGCAAACTGCAAATGAAGCAGGCGTATTGGAACAGTGCGGCGCTCGACTTCGAGACCGAGGTCTGCGACATCACCCGCGAGGAGAGCGCCGATCTGGTGAAGCGCCACGTCGCGCTGGCGCGGCCGAAGCGGAAAGATCCGGCGCTGGTCGATCTCGGTTGTGGTGTCGGCACGTTCATTCATCGCTACGGCCCGCGCTTCCACAAGGTGATCGGCGTCGAGTTCGCGCCGCGCATCATCGCCCAGGCAATCGCGCGCTGCGCCAGAATGCCGAACGTAACGTGGAAGACAATGGATATTCCCCGCGCCGCAAAAGAGATCGGCACGGTCGCCGATCTCACCGTCTGCATGAACGTGATCACGTCGGCGAGCGCCGCCAAACGCGCCGCGATCTGGTCAAGCCTCGCGCATGTCACGCGCAGGGGCGGGCACGCGCTGGTGGTGATCCCGTCGCTCGAGTCCGAATGGCTGGTGCGCGCGACGACGACGGAAAAACTGGAACCCGTGCGCAAGGGCGGATTGGTGAAACGCGACGACGCCTGGCAGAAGCACTATGAATGCGCGGAGCTCGACCGCATCTTCACCGATTACGGATTCACCGTGCGCCGCGTCAACCGCGCCTATTACCCCTGGAGCATCGAAGGCGTCTGCGAAACGCCGGCGCGCGCCAAGAACCGCCCATGGGACTGGATGGCGCTTGCGCAACGCGTTTGAAAATTCTCGCCATCACCCAATTCCGTCATGGCCGCCCTTGAGGCGGCCATCCATCACGAGCGATAGCGAGCAGAAGAAGTTGGATAGCCGGGTCAAGCCCGGCCATGACGAAGAAAGGACGGAAGTTCAAAGATTCAACTAAACGCCGGAATCCCCGTGATCGCGCGGCCCATGATCAGCGCATGGACGTCGTGCGTGCCTTCGTAGGTGTTCACGGCTTCCAGATTGAGCATGTGGCGGATGACGCCGTACTCGTCGCTGACGCCGTTGCCGCCATGCATGTCCCGCGCCTCACGCGCGATGGCGAGTGCCTTGCCGCAATTGTTGCGCTTCATCAGCGAAATCGCCGGCGGCGCGACCTTGCCCTCGTCCAGCAACCGGCCGAGACGCAGACAGCCCTGAAGGCCGAGCGTAATCTCGGTCTGCATGTCGGCGAGTTTTTTCTGGATGAGCTGGTTGGCGGCCAGCGGACGGCCGAACTGCTTGCGGTCCATCGTATAGGTGCGTGCGGCGTGCCAGCAGAACTCCGCCGCGCCCATCGCGCCCCACGAAATGCCGTAGCGCGCGCGATTCAGACACCCGAACGGACCCGAAAGGCCGCGCACATGCGGGAACAGGTTTTCTTCCGGCACGAAGACATCGTCGAGCACGATCTCGCCGGTGACCGATGCGCGCAGCGAGAACTTGCCTTCGATCTTCGGCGTCGAGAATCCCTTCATGTCGCGCTCGACAACAAAGCCGCGGATCGCACCATCAAGCTTCGCCCACACGACCGCGATGTCGGCGATCGGCGAATTGGTGATCCACATCTTGGCGCCGTTGAGGCGATAGCCCGCGCCGTCCTTCGTGGCCTTCGTCACCATGCCGCCGGGATCGGACCCAAAATCGGGCTCCGTCAATCCGAAGCAGCCGACGAATTCGCCCGTCGCGAGCTTGGGAAGATATTTGCGCTTCTGCTCTTCGCTGCCATAGGCGTAGATTGGATGCATGACGAGCGACGACTGCACGCTCGCCGCCGAACGGTAGCCGCTATCGACGCGCTCGATCTCGCGCGCGACCAACCCGTACGACACATAGTTCAAACCCGCGCCGCCATATTCCTCCGGGATCGTGGGGCCGAGAAATCCCATCTCGCCCATCTCGGTCATGATCGCGCGGTCGAAGGTCTCGTTGCGGAATCCATCGCGCACGCGCGGCAGCAGCTTTTCCTGGCAATAGGCCCGCGCGCTGTCCGACACCATCCGCTCTTCGGCGGTCAGTTCCTCCGCCAGCAACAGCGGATCGGACCAGTCGAACGGGTTGCTTTCGATGGCATGAGACGGCTTTGCAGACATGTGTTAGCTCGCGAAGAATTCGATGACGGCCTGCTTATAGACTTTGTCGCCCACCGCCGTCATGTGGTCTCGTTTGGGCACGATAACCGCCCTGCCATCGGCAAAGGCCGCCGCCAGCGGGCCCGGCGGGCCGGTCAGAACGTCCTTTTCGCCGCAGACCACCAGCACCGGCCGTTGCGAGTGGCTCAGTTGCTCTCTGTTGAAAACGTCGCGGCTGCCGCGCATGCAGGCCGCGAGCGCGAGGCGATCTTTGCCAGGCTGATCGGCGAACAGACGAAAATTGCGCGCTGTCTCGTTCTTGATGCTCGAGACGTCGTCCACCAGCAGCGCATCAGCAATCGCATTGCGCCGCTGCGGATCGGCGACAGCGGCCTCGGCAGCGTTGAGATCGAGATAGCTCGCGCCAACACCCGCGATCACGATTTTGCGGAACAGCTCGGGATGCTTGATCAGCAGCGACATGGAGATGTAACCACCCATCGAATAACCCATCAACAGTGCGCGGCCAACGCCCGCGTCCTGCATCACCGCGATGACGTCGTCGGCCATCGTCGCGTGACCGTACATCTTCGGATCGTGCGGCTTGTCGCTTTCGCCATGGCCACGGCAGTCGAGTGCCACAACCTGATAACCCGCGCCGGTCAGCGTCTGATACCAGCCCGGCGCGCGCCAGTTCTGCACGCGGTCAGACGCGAAGCCGTGAACAAGCACAATCGGCTCGCCCTCGCCCGCAACTTCATAGGCAATGCGAACGCCATCATTCCGCAAGGCAAACTTCGTCATGCATTTCTCCCCGATCCGCGGACCTTCGCAAAGGCGGCGCGGACTGTCTATGATCCGGTGGTCGTACAAATGGGTGCCGCGATGACGCTGGAAACACTGAAGAAAGACGTATGCTCGGCCATCGACGCGATGCGCGACGAGTTGCTGGGCATGAGCCACGCGATCCATGGCGAGCCCGAACTGGCGCTGGAGGAATTCAAAGCCGCCGCGCGTCTCTCCGAAGGCATCGAACGCCACGGCATCGCGGCACAGCGCGAAGCCTTCGGTCTCAAGACCGCTTACGCCGCGGAGTTCGGCGCGGACAAGGGGCCGACGGTCGCGATCCTCTCCGAATACGACGCACTGCCCGGCGTCGGCCATGCCTGCGGCCACAACATCATCGCGACTGCCGGCTTCGGCGCTGCGATGGCGCTGTCGAAGTTGAACGGACGCCTGCCCGGCCGCGTGCGCTATCTGGGCACGCCGGCGGAGGAACGCTATGGCGGCAAGGAGCTGATGGCGCATGAGGGCGCCTTCGACCGCACAGATGCGGCGATGATGATCCATCCCTCGAATCTCAACATCATCACGATGCCGTGCATCGCGATCATCGATGTCACAGTGATCTACCACGGTCGCGCTGCGCACGCTTCCGCCGTTCCTCATCGCGGGGCTGAACGCGCTCGACGCTGTGGTCACCGCATATCAGTCGATTGCACAACTCCGCCAGCACATCAAGAATACTGATCGCATTCACGGTATCATCACGGAAGGCGGTCTCGCGGCGAACATCGTGCCGGAGCGCGCGGCGTGCCGGTTCTATGTGCGTGCGCTCGATGCACACGAACTGGCGGAATTGAAGCCGCGCGTCCATGCCTGTTTCGAGGCCGGCGCGCTCGCCACCGGCTGCCGCGCAGAGATCAAATGGGGCGAGACACTTTACTTGGATCTCAAGACGAACTGGCCGATGGCCGAATCCTACGAGCGCAATGCGAAGGCGCTCGGTCTTGAGTTCTTCCCACTGAAAGATCTTCCGCCGGGTTATGCTGGCTCAACCGACATGGGTAATGTCAGCCATCGCGTGCCGTCGATCCACCCCTGCCTCGGCGTCGCGCCGTTGAACGTCATCATCCACAACGCTGAGTTCGCGCGCCACGCGGTTTCCGACAAAGGCGATCAGGCCGTGATCGACGGCGCGAAATCGATGGCGATGACAGCACTCGATCTGATGGGTGACACAGCGATTTTGGCGCGCACCAAAGCCGATTTCGCCGCGACATCCGATTTGTCGAAGTCGGCAGTCGAGGCGTCGCGACGCATGCTTAACGATGCAAAAGACCATCACGGCCATGGCCATGCTCATGGCGGGTGTGGCTGCGCGTGAGACTCTGGCTTGTCATCGCTGCACTGAACGGCGCGCTTGCTGTTGCGGCCGGTGCCTTTGCGGTACATGGGCTGTCGCAGCAACTTAACGCGCACGCACTCGGCATTTTCGAGACCGGTGCGCGCTATCACATGTATCACGCGCTTGCGATGGGGTTGGCCGCGCTGGCAATGCAAGGCCGTGCGGCTCGGGCCGCGACGTGGTCTGCGGCGTTATTCCTCACCGGCATCGTCCTCTTTTCCGGATCGCTCTATGGGTTTGCGGTGACGGGTGAACGCGCGTTCGCATTTGTCACGCCGTTCGGCGGTGTTTCTTTCCTCGCGGGTTGGATTTTGCTCGCCCTCGCAGCGTGGCGGAGCAAGGCATGAGTGGGCAAAACATCCTTGTTGCCGGAACTGGTATCGCGGGTCTCGGTGTCGCGCTCGCCTTTGGCAACAGCGATTATCGAGTAACCCTGATTGACCGCGATCCTCCGACCCCGGAAGGAAGCCCGGAAGAAGCGTTTCAGAGTTGGGAACGCCGCGGCGCGACGCAGCTTCGCCACAGCCATGTCTTCCTCGGACGCCTGACGACGCTGCTGCGCACGCATTATCCGAAACTGATGCAGGAATTGCTCGATTCCGGAGCGCGCGTCTTCGGCTTCGAGGAAGGCCTGCCACCGTCGCTGCACAACAGCTACCGGGCGCAGCCCGGCGACGACGATCTCGCCATCCTGTTCAGCCGCCGCACCACACTCGAACTCGTCATGCGCCGTTATGCCAGCCGTTTGCCGAACGTCACCTTTATCAACGATGCGGGTGTGCGCGGCATTATCACGGGCCGCAGCGACAACGGTGCGCTCACGCTCGAAGGCCTGAAGATCGAACGCAACGGCGCGATGGAAGACATGCGTACCGATGTGGTTGTGGACGCCAGCGGTCGCAATACGCCGTTTCCGGACTGGCTGCGCGCCACCGGCGCAACCATCGGCGAAGAAGAAAGCCCGGCGGGCATCCTTTATTTCACGCGGCATTACAAATTGCGCGACGGCGCCGAAGAGCCGGTGCGCGACGGAACGCCGGGCGCCGGCGATCTCGGTTACATCAAGTTTGGCGTGTTTCCCGCCGACAAACCGCCACTTCTCCGTTACGCTGGCAGTGCCGGAGATCGAGACCGCATTGCGGATGGCGATCGTGAAGCCGGATGTGTTCGATGCGATCTGCATGGAGATTCCGGGCTGTGTGCGCTGGGTCGATTCCGCACGCTCCGAACCGGCTAGCCAGGTCTTCTCGATGGGCAATCTGAAAAGCACCTGGCGCAGTTACGTCCGTGCCGGCCAACCGCAGGTGCTGAACTTCTTCGCTGTCGGCGATGCCACCGTGCGCACCAATCCGCTCTACGGCCGCGGCTGCTCGTCGGGTATCGTGCATGCGCATCTGCTGCGCCAGACACTCGACACGAGCGCCAACCCGCGCACGCGCGCGGTTCTGTTCGATGCCGACACGCGCAAGGCGCTGCGGCCGTTCTATGACTCTATGGTGCGGCAGGACAAACAGGCCATCCGCCGCGCGGAGCACGAGCGCGATCCGAACTACGTGCCGTCGTTTCGCGCCAAGATGATGAAGAGCTTTGTCGAAGACGCCATTGGCCCCGCGACGCGCGGCGATATCGAGATCCTGCGCGCCCTATCGCGCGCGTTCCACATGATTGACGATCCTAATGACTGGCTGAAGAAGCCTTCGGCGATCGCTGGCGTCATGCGCTACTGGGCGATGCCGGAAAAGGCCAAACGCGCCCGCGGATTCTATCCGCCGAAATTCGGGCCCGACCGTGCCCAAATGCTCGCCAAACTCAACCTCGCTGCCTGAACGGAGATTGCG
>JBBCHP010000003.1:0-37932 GCA_037201525.1 Rhizomicrobium sp.
ATGAAACGCGATTATTCCATGCTGATCGGCCAGGATGTTTCACCCGGTGCGCCCAGCCTGCGTGCGTGGATCACGCTCGCGATACTTTGCTTTGTCTACGTCCTGAATTTTCTCGACCGTTCACTCCTGTCAATTCTGGCAAAACCGATCCAGGACAGTCTTCATATCACTGACGGACAGCTTGGGCTTATAGGCGGCCTGTATTTCGCTCTTTTCTATTGTTTCATATCGATTCCAGTGGGCTGGATCGCCGATAAGACCAGCCGTGTGCGGGTTCTTTCAGTTGCTTGCGCGTTGTGGAGCACCGCTACCATGGCATGCGGGCTCGCCGGCAATTACTTGCAGCTCGTTATTGCGCGCATGACAGTCGGCGTGGGCGAAGCAGGAGGTGTGCCTCCCTCGTATGCGATTGTTTCCGATTATTTTCCACCCGGACAGCGGGGCACAGCTCTTGGAATCTACAATCTTGGTCCGCCGATCGGCGCTGCGTTGGGTGTTGCCTTTGGCGCATCTATCGCAGCCGCCTATAGCTGGCGCGATGCGTTTATGCTGCTTGGTGCGGCAGGAATATTCACAGCGCTACTTGTGATCCTGCTTGTCCGAGAGCCGGTGCGTGGGGGGCTCGATCTTCCGGGCATCGGCGATTCCACACCGTCGAGCTTCGGACAGACGATTGCGATGTTCTTCTCGCGTCCGGCGTTGGTACTTGCCGCACTTGGAAGCGGCGCCACGCAAGTCATCACCTATGGCGCTGGAAACTTCGCGACTCTCTTCCTCATGCGAGAGAAGGGAATGACCTTGGGTGAAATCGCGATCTACTACGCGCTGGTGGTCGGCGTTGGAATGAGCGCAGGCATTTTTGTTTCAGGACGCGTGATCGACCGATTCACGCGGCGCTGGAAGCAGGCTTATGCATTGGTGCCGGCTGCTTCGCTAGCGCTTGCCATACCATTCTATATTGGATTCGTATGGGCGCCTGACTGGCCGCTAGCGCTTGTTCTGTTGCTGGGCCCGTACTTTCTGAACTATTTCTATCTCTCCTCATCCGTCACACTCGTTCAGGAAGAGGTGCGGCCGGATCAGCGTGTGATGTCAGGAGCGCTTCTGTTGCTGATCATGAACCTCATCGGCATGGGACTCGGCCCTGCATTCGTGGGCGAAATGAGCGATTTCTTCCATTCCACGCACCCCCACAATTCGCTGCAACTCGCGCTGTACGCGCTGGTGCCGTTTTACGGACTAGCGATTTTGCTTTTTCTCGCCCTCGCACGAGTATTGCGAGAGGAAAGTTCAGCCACCGGAGACACCGTCCGATGAAACCAATAGCCAGCCTCGTTGCGTTCGGCGCGTTCGCTGTTTCTATCGCGCTTTCTTCCCAACCTTGTGCGGAGCCAGTATCTGCGATGCCTGTGCATGATCCAGTTGTGAGCGCACCAGCTGGTTCCTTGGAAGGCACTAGCGAAGATAAACTGAATATCTTCAAAGGTATTCCGTACGCTGCGCCGCCGATCCGTGGATTGCGCTGGCGCGCCCCCATTCCATTGCTGCCTTGGGCAGGAGTACGAAAGGCGACAGCGTTCGGCCCCGCGTGCATTCAGCCTGTATCCAAGATTGCGAGCGTTTACACAGCAGATGTCGGGCCGATGAGCGAAGACTGCCTTACGCTGAATGTCTGGGCACCCGCCGACGCGCACAATGCGCCGGTCTTCGTGTGGATCTATGGCGGAGCGTTATGGAACGGCAAAGCCCATGACCCGCTGTACGACGGCGCCCGCATGGCCAAGCGTGGCATTGTCGTCGTCACGATCAACTACCGGCTTGGCGTGATCGGCTGGCTCGCGCACCCCGGTCTCAGCGCCGAGTCACCGCAACATCTCTCCGGCAATTACGGCCTGCTCGACCAAGTTGCGGCGTTGCACTGGGTTAAAAACAATATAGGTGCGTTCGGCGGCGATGCTTCAAACGTTACAATCGCGGGCGAGTCCGCAGGCGGCTTGAGCGTGATGTATCTACTGACTTCGCCCGAAGCGAAAGGGTTGTTTCACAAAGCCATCGCCGAAAGCGCCTACATGATCTCCACACCGGAGTTGAAACGTGCGCGCTACGGCTCGCCCTCAGCAGAGGATATCGGCGCGCGCATGGCCGCTGCACTGCAAGCGCCGGATATTGCCGCGCTGCGTGCTATGGACGCCGAAGATCTAACCGCCAAGGCACCCGCGGCGGGATTTCAGCCGTTCGGGGCGATAGACGGCCATATATTGCCGAAGCAATTGGTCGATGCCTTCGATGCCGGCGAACAGACTCATGTGCCATTGCTTGCCGGTTTCAACGCGGGAGAAATACGCTCTTTAAGGATTCTCGCGCCGCCCCCGCCTGCCAATGCAACCGCCTACGAGAAAGAGATTCGCAGCCGCTATCTTGATCTCGCGGACGATTTCCTGCGGCTCTATCCAAGCACCGATCTAAACGAAAGCGTCTTGGCCACAACGCGTGACGCTCTTTACGGCTGGACGGCGGAACGGCTTGTCCGGAAGCAGGTTGCTATTGGCCAATCCTCGTATTTGTACCTGTTCGACCATGGCTATCCTGCTGCTGACAGCGCGAGCCTGCACGCGTTCCATGCAAGCGAATTGCCTTATGTGTTCGGGACGATGGACCGAACGCCGCCAAACTGGCCGAAGATTCCAGCAACAGCAGAGGAACAATCGCTCTCCGACGCGATGCTCAACTACTGGACCAGTTTCGCGCGATCAGGAAAGCCGCAAGCCGCGGCACAGCCAGACTGGCCAGCTTACGGAACCGAGGGGGCTTATATGGACTTCACCGATGCACCACACCCCGCAAAAAATCTGATGCCAGGAATGTATGCGCTTCATGAAGAGGCTGTTTGCCGGCGCAAAGCTGCCGGTAGCACTGCTTGGAACTGGAATACGGGGATATTGTCGCCGCCCCTCGAAAAGCAAGAGGAATGTTCTCACTGACGGAGACGGGGATCGCGTGACATGACGTTCATTCGCGAAAAGCTGCCACCCAACCCACTCAAAGGTTGGCAGGTCGATCCGGGTGCTATCAGCCATGTTGGCCACGATCTCTCACGACCTGAATGCATCCTCGCGGAGCGCGACGGTTCGCTATGGACAGCCGATTCGCGTGGCGGCGTGATGCATATTCGCCCCGATGGGAGCCAGAAACTCGTCACAGCGTCGGGCGGCGTGCGGAACGCGGGAGATATGGCGCCAAACCTTGTCGAAGGCACATTGCCGAATGGTCTCGCCCTTGCACGAAACGGCGACATTCTGATTGCCAATTTCGGCACCGATGCGCTGGAAATCATGACGCGTGATGGCACATGCCGCACACTTCATGACAGCATCGATGGCAAACCGCTCGGCAAGGTGAACTTCGTCCTTCGCGACGGCAAGGATCGCCTCTGGATCACGGTCTCGACGAAAATCAATCCATGGCCCGACGCGATCCGCAACTATCAGGCCGACGGGTATATCGCGGTGATCGACGACAATGGCATCCGTATCGTCGCGGACGGTTTCTATTTCACCAACGAAATCCGGTTCGACGCCGACGAGGAGTGGCTCTATGTGGCTGAAACCTGCGCACGCCGGATCACGCGCCTGCGCGTCATGCCGGACGGTTCGCTCGGCACGCGCGAAATCTACGGTCCGCGCTCGCTCGGTTCCGGCCTGATCGACGGGATCGCGTTCGATTCGTATGGCAATCTGTGGGCGGCAATGATCTTCGCGGACAAGCTGGTCGCGATCACGCCAGATGGCGATTTGCTCACGCTGTTCGAAGACGGCGATCGTGAGGCGACCAAGCGTTTTGATGCCGAGTTCGACAGCGGCACCCCCTTGAGCGCAGATACAATGAACGCAAGCGGCGGCGCGATTGCTCCGTGGTTGACCAGCATTACCTTTGGCGGGACCGACCTTCGCACCGTTTATCTCGGCACCCTAAGAGCCACCACCCTGCCTTCCTTCACCAGCCCCGTCGCGGGTTTACCCTTGATCCATTGGAGCGAACGGTGACGGATATCTCGCGCAGAGACCTTGTTTTGGGAGCGGCAGCTATCGGCACCGCATCGAACGTTTCCGCCGCACCGGCGCACAAGCCGCGCGAACTGCCAAAGGATTTCCTCTGGGGTGCCGCGATCTCCGCGCATCAGAGCGAAGGCAACAACACCAACAGCGATTCGTGGCTGCGCGAGAACATCCAGCCGACGATGTACAAGGATCGCTCCGGCGACGCCTGCGACTCTTATCACCGTTATGCGGAAGACATCGCCATCGCGGCGCAGCTGGGCTTCAACTGCTATCGGCTCGGCATCGAATGGGCGCGCATCGAGCCAAGCGAAGGCCATTTCTCCAACGCCGAACTCGACCACTATGCCAATGTTCTTGAGACGTGCCGCAAGCATGGACTGAAACCCATCGTCACTTTCAACCACTTCACGACGCCGTTGTGGTTCGCGGAGCGCGGCTGTTTCGAGGTCGCGGATTCGCCCGATCTGTTCGCGCGGTTTTGCGGCAAGGCGGCGAAGCATCTGGGCGGGTTGATGCATATGGCGACGACCTTCAACGAAGCCAATATCGGATTGCTGCTGCCGTTCTTTCCGGGATACGACAAATACCGCGCGTTTGCGGCACAGACGACCGCCGCGGCTGCGAAGGCGACCGGCTCGCCGAAGTTTTCCAGCCTCGCCATCGGCGATCCCGCGATCACGACACCATTGCTGCAAGAGGCGCACAGCAAAGGCTACGCCGCCATCAAAGTTGCGCGCCCCAATCTGCCGGTAGGCCTGAGCCTTACCACGCAGGACATTCAATCCGTCGGCGATCCGTCGCTGGTGGAGACCTATCGAAAGAGACTTTACGGTGACTGGATCGATATCGCACGCACCCACGCCGATTTCATTGGCATCCAGACCTACACGCGCTTTCTTGTTGACGAGAAAGGCCTCTTGCCGCCGCCAAAAGACACCGAGTTGACCGCCGCTGGATACGAGTTCTATCCGCGTGCCCTTGCCAACACGATACGGTGGGCGCACACGGCCATCGGCAAGCCGATTTATGTTACCGAAAATGGTATCGGCACCGACGACGACGCGCGCCGTATCGCCTTCATCGATCAAGCGCTCGCCGGTCTGCGCGATTGCCTCGATGAGGGAATTCCCGTGCATTCCTACCTGTATTGGTCGCTGCTCGACAATTTCGAGTGGACGTCCGGCTATGACAAGCGCTTTGGATTGGTTTCGGTCGATCTTCAGACCTTCAAACGCTCATTAAAACCGAGTGCGCTGCACCTGGGCACCATTGCGCGCGCAAACGCAATCTAGCAGATAAGCAGCAAATCAATCATTTATTAGGGACGCCTGAACTCGCTCGAACCTGCTCGGCTTATGGCGCTCGGCTCAAAGAATACTGCATTGCGAAAATTCTTTAGCGATCGTTTGCCGACACTAAGGAGTCAGTGTGTAGACAACTCCAGCACCGTTGGCACCACCTGCTATCGTCGTGCCATAGAGCTTGCCACTCTTGGATACCAGATTGCTGATCGTGAACTGACCGTCGGTGCCGCCGGTGAAGGTATAGAGCAGCGCATACGTCCAGTTGCCGCCTGACGGCGTGAGCTTGAAGATCGTTCCGGCATTGTCGTCGCCGTCACAATGCGTGGTGCCGTAAATTGTCCCCGTCTCGTCCATCATGAGATTGCGGAACGGCCCCGAGATGCCCCAGCCAGGAAGACTCGTAAGCACGGAGAATTTCAAACTGCCGCCCGAAGGCGTCAGCGCGAATACCGTTCCACCCCCACTCGTGCCGGCTTGAGTTGTTGCGCCGTAGAAATTTCCCCCCGTGTCAGAGATCACGCCTGCATAAGGGTAGGCGCCGTCATCAGCATTTTGGAAACTATGGAGTTTGGTCTCCGTCCAAGCCTTGCCGTGGCTCAATTTGAAGACTGTGCCGTATCCGTAGTCGCCCCCAAGCGATGTCGTGCCGTACAGATTTCCGGTTGAGTCAAGCATCACCCCACTCACCGGAGTTGCACCATCCGAGCTGGTGCCAAAGCTATAGAGAACGATTTCCTTCCACCGGCCACTTTTTTTCTTCGGCGCGACGAGTTCGAAAACGGTACCGCTGTTGCTCGTCCCGCCTTGGGCAGTCGTGCCATAAAGATTCCCCACCGTATCCATTGCCAATGCTGCTTGCGGGTCTGCGCCATCGACGCCCCCGGCGAAGCTATAGAGCACACTTTCGTTTTTCCCATTGATGCGGAACACAGTACCAGAACCCGACGCGCCGCCCGCAGTGGTGGTACCGAAAAGTGCGCCGCTCGCATCCAACAGCACGCCGCCGTTCGGGATTGCTCCGTCTGCTCCGCCAGCAAAGCTGTGCAGCACAGCCTCCTTGCCTTTTCCTGTAATCTTGAAGACCACTCCATAACCGGAATCACCGCCTGCGCTGGCTGTGCCGTAGAGGATTCCCGTCGGGCCCATCGTGAAGCCATCGACAGGACTTCCGCCATCGCCGCCGCCGGTGAAGTTGTGAACGACGTTAAGGGTTTGAGAGCGCGCGCTCGGAATCGCTCCTGCGACCAAGCCAACCGCCGATATAACCGCGAATAAAAACTTTCTGTCAGACAGTCCCAATGTGCGCTGCATAATTCCTGCTCCCTTCCGCCGTTCGACCCTTACGATTTCGAACGCAGAAATAGCCATAGGCTGCGGTCTGTAAATTATCGCCAGCGTACCATCATTCGATGCGACTGCACAGACGCGCCCACTCTAAATTGACTTGTAAAATGCTAACTCTGACTAATATAGAAAGGCTCGCTTTCCCTGGAAAGGCGCGATTTCCTCGCCGCTTTCGGTAAAGATCGCGCTCTATCGCGCAGCTTGTTGGCGCAAACCGGCCACATCGCTCGCCGTTATCGCCGAACCTTTCGATCCAAAACGCGCAGTCACATAATTCGCCACAGCCGAGACTTCTGCGTCCGAGAAGCTGGCACCGAACGCCGGCATGAAAACCGTGCCGGTTGGCGTCTTGTGCGAAGCACCTTCGACAACGATCTGCGCGACGTTGATTGCGCTTGGATCGTTGACCGCACGCGCGCCGGTGAGTGTCGCCTGGGTCCAGATCGGGCTCTTTCCGGTCCATCCATGACAGCTCGCACAGGCACCCGCGAACAGCTTCTCACCCTCTGGATCGAGACCGGCCGGTTCGCGATATGTGGCCGACGCTGGCCCAGCAAGTGTCGCAGGAAGATTGCTCGTCACCGCAGGCACCGTGCGCAGGTAGGCGACCATGGCCCGAACGTCGCTCTCGGCCATGTGGCTAAAGCTGTAATCCACCGCCTCACCCATTGGACCGGACGCGGTTCCGCGGCCATCCGCGTGACCTGCGGCCAGATAATCGACGAGTTCGTCTTCGCTCCAAGCACCAACACCAGTTGGTCCATCGCTAGAGATGTTGTAAGCGCGCCAGCCGGCCTGTGTTTCGCCGCCGAATTTTCTTCGATTGTCGAGCGCGAAAGCGACGTTTCGCGGCGTATGGCATTCGCCGCAATGCGCAAGGTTTTCCGCGAGGTAAGCGCCACGATTCCACTGCGCGCTGCGATCTGCATTTGGCCTGAACCGTTCGCCAGGGTTGAAGAAAAATGACCAAGGGCCCATCAACCAGCGCTGGTCGAAAGGAAAGCGCATCGCGTTTTCGGGTACTTCGTTGCGTAGCGGCTTGAGGCTGAAAAGATACGCCTTGATTGCGAGCGCATCGGCATCGGTCATGCCCGAATAAGACGCATAAGGCATGGCTGGATAGAGATGCCTGCCCTCATCGTCGATACCATTGTGCAGCGCGTTTAGGAAAGCGGCGTCGCTCCAACTGCCGATGCCGGTATCCTTGTCGGGCGTAAGATTGGCGGAATAGATCGTGCCTATCGAGATCGCACCAATTGAGATCGGGAAGGCGAGCCCGCCGGCAAACGGCACGCCCCCCTTGGCCGTATGGCAACTCCGGCAATCGGCAGCCCGCGCGAGATATTCGCCGCGCTGGATAAGATTTGCCTGTGCAAGTTCACTAGGCACTCCTGTCGGATTTGCGCCGCGATAGTCGGCAAGCGCAACGCTATGGCCTCCCGCAAACGCAGTCGGCCCCGGTCCGCTGATCACCCATAGACCGAACGCACCGACGGCGAGAACAACGATTCCCAACCCAGCCACGACGTAACGCTTCGTGGCGCCGAGACGGCTGAACCAGGTCATGCCTGTTTCCTCCCCGCCAATACCTCGCGGTCGATAGGCAAGCGGCGCAATGCGATGCCGGTCGCGGCATAGATCGCATTGCGGATCGCAGGCGGCGCTGTGGTGACGCCCGTCTCTCCGATGCCGCCCGGCGCTTCACCGCTCTTGATCAGATGGACATCGATCGCCGGCGCCTCATTGATGCGTAGCATGCGATAGTCATGGAAATTCGATTGCATCACACGGCCTTTGTCGATCGTGATCTGGCCAAACAGGGCCGCGGTCGCCCCAAAAATTATTCCGCCCTGCAATTGCGCGACGATCGTGTCGGGGTTGACTGCGATACCGGTATCAACCGCCGTGGTCATGCGACGCAGACGCACCTCGCCGTCCTTGCCCACTTCGACATGAGCGACGGTGGCGATGAAACTTGCAAACGAGACCTGGCAAGATACGCCGCGGCCCTGACCGGTAGGCAAAGGTGTTCCCCAGCCGGACTTTTCGGCGGCGAGATCGAGCGCAGCCAGAAGGCGCGGCACTTTCGTGAGCATCGCACGGCGGAAATCGACCGGATCCTTGCCCGCCTTCTTCGCCAATTCGTCGATAAAGCTTTCAATGGCGAAGACATTGTTGTTGGGGCCTACACCGCGCCAAAAACCTGTCGGTACGGCGGGTGGCTCGCAACGCACTGCCTCAATACTGAGGTTCGGGATTGCGTAAGGAATATCGATCGCGCTGTCGACAGTATCAAAATCGATCTGGTGATTGGCTGCGAATGCGGGCGGCAGCCAGCGCGCTACTATGGAAGACCCGGTGATGCGATGGTGCCAACCGTCTATCTTTCCGTCTTTCAGCGTGGCTGTCAGCCGGTCGTAATAGATGGGGCGATAGAGATCGTGCTGGATGTCCTCCTCGCGCGTCCAAACCACCTTGAGTGGACCGTCGACGTGCTGCGCGACGCGGATGGCTTTCACCACCATGTCAGGCTCAAGCCTGCGGCCGAAGCCTCCACCGATCAGTTGGTTGTGCACTGTTACCTTGTCGAGCGGCACACCGGCCGTCGCTGCCGCCGTCGACTGCACCCGCGCCGCGATCTGCGTGCCGAGCCACAACTCACAAGCGCCCGGCGTCAGATGTACCGTGCAGTTCATCGGCTCCATCGTCGCGTGGGCGAGAAAGGGTAGCTCGTATTGCGCTTCGAACTTATCGCCATTGGCGAGCGCCTTGTCCGCATCGCCAACCTTTTTCGCCAAAAGACCCTTTTGCTCGCTGGCAGCCTTGATCTCTTTCCAGATCAATGCGGAATCGACATGCGCATGGGGGCCGGCATCCCAGGTAATGGCGAGCGCATCGAGCCCTTGTTTTGCGGCCCACATATGATCACCGACCACAGCTATCATATCGTCGAGAACGACAATCTGCCGGACGCCCGGAACCATCTTGGCTTCGCGGTCATCGACATGACCCACCTTGCCACCAAAGGTCGGCGAAGCGGCGATGGTCGCGAATTTCATCCCGGGCAACATCACGTCGATGCCGTAGACTTCCTTGCCGTTGACTTTGTCGGGCGTGTCAAGCCGCTTCAGCGGCTTCCCGATAAGCCGAAAATTCTTAGGAGCCTTCAGAGCTGGATTTGCGGGTGGCGTGCCGTTTGCGGAGCCCGCGAGCGCGCCATAGTCGAGTCTGCGGTTCGTCGTATGGTGAACGACCGCGCCGTTGTCCGTCGTACAGCTAGCAGGGTCGACTTTCCATTGCTTCGCGGCCGCTGCAATAAGAAGTGCACGAGCACCGGCCGCGGCCTTGCGAAGCGGCGTCCAGAACGCGCGTATAGAATTCGAATTGCCGGTGGCCTGCACCGAAAGCATCGGATTGGCGTACAGCTTCTCGTTTGGCGGCGCAGCCTCAAGGGAAACCTTGTTCCAGTCGGCGTCGAGTTCCTCGGCAAGGATCATCGCGATGGACGTGTAGACACCCTGCCCCATCTCCACCTGCGGCATGACAAGAGTCGTCTTTCCGGTCTTGTCGATGCGGATAAAAGCGTTGGGCACGAAGCCCGCGGGAATGGCAGGCACACCCTGCGCCACGTTCGGCGTAGCGGCTTCGGCGAACGGCATGTGAAAGGCGAGGACGAAGGCGCTGCCTGTTGCCGACTTTAGAAATGTACGCCTGTTGGTTTCCGGATCGAGAACGTCGCTCATGCGCCGCTCCTAGCCGCGCGCTTGATCGCGTCCCGGATGCGCACATAGGTCCCGCAGCGGCAAATGTTTCCCGCCATGGCGGCATCGATATCGGAATCGTCAGGATGCGGTGTGGCGGCGAGGAGCGCGGCCGCGGACATGATCTGACCGGACTGGCAATAGCCGCATTGTACAACTTCTAGATCGAGCCAGGCCTTCTGCGCCCTCGCGCCCGCCGGAGTCGCGCCGATCCCTTCTATGGTTATCACCGCACGCGCGCTGACAGAGCCGACGGGTAGCAGACAAGAACGTACCGGCTTGCCGTCGACATGAACGGTACAGGCGCCGCATTGCGCGATGCCGCATCCGAACTTCGTTCCCGTCAAACCGACGATATCGCGAAGCACCCACAGAAGTGGCATGTCCGAAGGCGCGTCGATGGTTTTGATTTCACCATTGATGCGAAGCGTAACCATGAATAGCGCCCCTGTGTTTCGGGCGCCCAATATAGACCAAAATTGATTGCTGGCTATGTCTCGGTGGCAGACAACTGGATCAAATCTCCTCGCGCAGTTCCAGCCACATCGCGTTCAGCACCGCGAGCGTGCAGGCGAAGCCCAGCCCAAGTACCCACGCAAAATACCACATTATCTTCTCCTTCAGTAGTGACTCGCGGAATCGCCAGCGATGCTTTCTTCACTCACGCGTCCGCGCAGCACGCGATATACAAAGCCGGTATAGGCGATGATAATCGGCAGGAAGAGCACGACCGCGCCCAGCATGATGCCAAGCGTGAGCTTACTCGACGATGCATCCCATACCGTCAGGCTCATATCCGGCTCGCTCGACGACGGCAGCAGAAACGGGAACAAAGCAAGGCCCGCAGTGGCGATGGTGAAGACTGGCACCAACGCACTCATCAGAAAAGCAACCCAGCGGACGTCCGCGCAGAAAGACAGCGAGCAGCGCTGCAACCACCGCGCCCCACGGCGCGATCCAGAACGCGCGGTGCTGGTCGTAATTCGCGAACCATCCGCCGGATACGAAAGCCACCGTCTTCAGCAGCGGATTGGATGGCCCGTTTGGATCGACGGCGCTGGTGATATGCGCGCCGTTCACCTGCGTGAGCCAGAAGCCGGCTGCCGCGAACAGAACCGCGAACGCGACCGCTGCATAGACCATCGCCGCACGCGCGCGCGCTCCGCGACCGGGCCGCTCGCCTTGGTGTTCAGCCACGCGGCGCCGTGCAGTACGATCATCGAGAGACTCACCAGTCCGAACAGCAACGCAAACGGATTGAGCAGCGAGAACAGCGTGATCGTGGAATGGAAGCGCAGGTCTGCGTCGAAACTGAACGGCACGCCGCGGAAAAGATTTCCGAACGCCACGCCGAACACCAGCGACGGCACGATCCCGCCGATGCACAGCGACCAGTCCCAGAAGCTGCGCCAGCGCGGATCCTTCACCTTGCCCCGGAATTTGAATCCTACCGGCCGCATGATGAGCGCAAGCAGCACCAGGAACATCGCCAGATAGAAGCCGGAGAACGCGGCAGCATAAAGCGGCGGCCATGCGGCGAAGATCGCCCCGCCACCCAGGATAAACCACACCTGATTGCCTTCCCACACCGGCCCCACCGTGTTGATCGCGACGCGGCGCTCACCGTCGGTGCGCGCGACGAAGGGAAGAAGTGCCGCGGTGCCGAGGTCGAAGCCGTCCATCACCGCAAATCCGATGAGCAGGATGCCGAGGAGTGCCCACCAGATGAGGCGGAGTGTTTCGTAGTCGAACATCACGCGGCCTCCTCTTTGGGCGTTCGGCCGAGCGTCGCGTCGGGTCCGAGCCGGATGTATTTGGTCAGCAGGAAAACATCGACGATCAGCAACGAAGAATAGAAGACGATGAAGCCCGCCAAACTGAACATCACGTTGGAGGCATCGGTGCTCGAAACCGCAAGGAACGTCGGCAGCACGCCTTCGACGGCCCAGGGTTGGCGTCCGTATTCGGCGACAATCCAGCCGAGCTCCGACGACAGCCACGGCAGCGGCAGGCTGAGCAGCGCCACCCGGAGATAGAGACGCGAGGAATCAAGTTTTGCGCCGGGCAGAGAGATAGAACGACAGCGCGAACAGCGCGATGAACCAGAAGCCGATGGCGACCATAAAACGGAACGCCCAGAACAGCACCGGCACATTGGGGATGGTGCTGTTTGCGGCTTGCCCGATCTGGTCCGCCGTCGCGTTCTGCACATCGGGGCGGAAGCGCTTGAGCAGCAGCGCATAGCCAAGATCGGCGGCGTGTACGTCCAGCGTAGCGCGCAATTGCGTGTTGCCGCGATCCTTGTGCAGCTTGTCCAGCGCGTCATAGGCGATCATGCCGCTTCTGATGCGCGTTTTCGCCATGTCCACCAGTTCGTCGATGCCGGGCACGGGCGTATCGGCGGAGCGTGTGGCGATCAGTCCCAGCACCCACGGCACCTTGATTTCGAAGTTGGTCTTGCGGCCGGCAACATCAGGAAAGCCGAACGCGGTGAACGACGCTGGCGCAGGCTCGGTGTGCCACATCGCTTCGATGGCGGCGATCTTCATCTTCTGGTTCTGGCCGGCGGTATAGCCACTCTCGTCACCCAGCACGACGACCGACAATGCCGACGCAAGCCCAAAGCTCGCGGCCCACGGTCATCGAGCGTTTGGCGAGCGCGACATGACGGCCGCGCAACAGATAATACGCGCTGATGGCCAGCACGAATACCGACCCGGTGACGTAGCCCGCGCTCACCGTGTGAACGAACTTCGCCTGCGCCACCGGATTGAACCATCACCGCCATGAAGTCGGTCACTTCCATGCGCATCGTGTCGGCATTGAAGCGCGCGCCGACGGGGAACTGCATCCAGCCGTTTGCAATCAGGATCCACAGCGCGGAGAAATTCGTGCCGATGGCAAGCAGCCAGGTCCACGATCAGATGCCCGATCTTCGAAAGGCGATCCCATCCAAAGAAGAACAGGCCCACGAAGGTGGCTTCCAGAAAGAACGCCATCAGCCCTTCGATGGCGAGCGGCGCGCCGAACACGTCGCCGACGTAGTGCGCGTAATAGGCCCAGTTCGTGCCGAACTGGAATTCCATGGTGATGCCGGTTGCCACGCCCATCGCGAAGTTTATGCCGAACAGCGTGCCCCAGAATTTCACCAGGTCGCGCCAGATCACGCGGCCCGTCATCACATAAACCGTCTCCATGATGCCGAGCAGAACCGAAAGGCCCAGCGTCAGCGGCACGAACAGGAAGTGATAGAGCGCGGTTATCGCGAATTGCAGGCGGGAAAGTTCGACGATGTCCATGACAATGCCCCAAAAATCTATGGATGCTTACCCGAACCCAGAATACGCATTGCGGCGGCGCGGGAATCGACCGTGATGCGGTGGGACGGAGAAAAGAATGCGTAATAGAGTCCGGCCAACAGGAAGAACTTGGCGCAAAGCAGCGCCGCAATCTCACGCGATAGTCGCGCTTTCAGCACGGACAGAATCGTCCCTTCGAGTGCCCCATTTTAGTTCCGGCCATCGGCCTTTGCCCAGTTTCGCTCGCCCCGGCTGCCCGCAAAACCGTGATACCGAATGTCGCAAAGGCATCGATCGCAAGCGCCTGAGAGATGCCGTTCGACGAACACTTTATGCCCCGCCAACTTACCGCACGCAGATATGCCGGTGCTCCGCCGAACTCTTCAATAAGCAGAGCTACTTATGCGCTCTCTCAGGAAACGGCTATTCGCAGGCGAATCGCGAGACGTTTCCGGTGGGGGGGCTTCGGTTGGGATCGTAGACGGCGTAGGTGGAGTTGCTGTTCTGGTTGTCGGCGATGCGGTTAGGGATGATCAGCGTGTCGCCGGCATCGAGGGTGGAGGTGCTGTCGAGGCCGTTGGCGTTGGCGATCAGGTACCAGAAGTTCGCATCGCTCCACACCTGCTGCGCGATGCTCTGCAGCGTGTCGCCCGCGGCCACAGTGTATTCGGTGGGGGCGCTCCCATAGGTGAGGCCATTGATGGTGTCATAGTTCAGATCGAACTCGCCCACCGGCGTGCCGCCGAAGTTCGCCACATATATAAAGTGCGGGCTAGAGGCGAGCACACCTGAACCAATAGTCGACTGTCGTAACAACGGTTTCAAACGGCATGTCGTGAGTAAGCAGCCTTGCGGTTAGGTTCTTGCTGATCGCAATGACCGGTGCTTCGAGTCCGTTCGCAAAGCCTGTCACCACTGGGTGATTTGCGAAGGCTGTTTCCCCCATCGCCAATATCCCAACGCAGTAGATTTGAACATTTAATTAGCGATTCACCGAGGTAATAGGCCATTCTACCGATCCACACCACCTTCGCTTCATCCTCCCTAAAGGCGCGACTGTAAACGTCAGTACCCGGTGCACCCCCAATCTTTTCCATAATCCCAAATCGGAAGAAATCGACAATCGACTTGGGCGAATAGTCCCAATGGCATGGGTAGGTATGTCAGTCCAGCGATGGCCCCCGCGCTCAACGCGCAGAAAATTTTCGAGCACAAGGCGCGCCTCCTTTTCAGTGAGTTCATGAATCTGTTGTTCACCAAGTTTAACTTCGTTTTCCATAGCACATGCCGCCGTTCAATGGATGACATACTTTATTCCCGCGCGTTGAAGCGCCTGAAGCAACTGTGGGCTGGCGCCCTGCCAGAAATGCCACTCTACACCGACAACTTGACCGCTGTTCACCAGCGCAACGTCTTTGTTAATTTGAACCTGCATTTTTGCGTCCAGCGTGGCATTGATTCCTGCTTTAGATTCATAGGCGATTCCATCTACCAAGCGATCAACATAGCGCGGCCCGAGCGGAGTCATGAATGGCCGACTCGGCTTTATCCCAGCCCCCCCGAGGTATTGACTCAGCTTTATCTCGCCCCATTTTCCAAGTGGAGATGCGCCTCGTGGAACGAGTGCGCTGCCTATTGTTTTTGTTTCTTTAAGCGCATCCGATCCAAGTTTTCCAGCTGTCCGCAAAACGCCCGCATCACTGACGACGCCCAGCACCGCTGCGGCAAGAGAGATTCCAGCATCAATATATTCGCCGTTGTAAGCCGAGTATCCGGCGCCAGCGAGTGCAAATCCGCTGCCAACTACGCTCGGAGCGAACGATGCACCCGTTAGAGCTAGTTCTATTTTGTCTAGCGGATGATATCCGAGGCTTTCGACAGGTGTTGGACCATTGATATTTATTGCAAGTGGGCCGCCTGGTGGCGTATCGGGCTGCGGGCCGTCTTGCCAGACGTACCATCCGCTGGTCTGGGTAAAATCAGCCCAATTTGGCAAGTGCACTGCTCCGTTAGGTAACCACCCTCCAAATTCGGTATCAAAATAATCTCCGCCTCCAACGTGTTGCATTATATCTTGGTCTGAGTACCCGGCGATTGATGCGGAAATCAAATCTCCACCGACTGCTCCGTTCGAATTTTGAATGCTTGTTTGCGGCTGCAAGTTTGTAATGGTGCTTGCTATGTCAGTCAGTTCTGCATCCGAGAGACTTTGACCATCACTCGGTGCCGGTGTGATAGTGTCGGTGGCGAGGGATGCGAGTGACGGCGCCTCGCTGGTGTACGACCCGTCATAGCTGCCGTCTTCGCCGCTGCTCAACCTGGATTGCAGTTCTTGCTGATCGCTCACTTCCTTCGCCACCGCTCCGCCTATGGTATTTGCGATGACATCGGGTAGGCCCCTTGAGGATGTTGTCGCCGAAGTCTGTGCCGGTGATGAGGCTGCGCGTGGCGGCGGAGGCGATGAGGCCTGCGGCACCCACGACGATGCCGTGGAGGGCATTGTCCACCATGCCGTTGCTGGAGAAGCTTGTGCCGCCGATGGCGTCACCCACCGCGCCGATCACGCCCCGCGCCGACACCGGCCGCCGCAACACCCGCCCAGTTGAACGATTTCTGCAGGCCTGTCGCGACGCCCACGCCTTGCGTCACCGCGTTGGTCATTGCGCCCTGCGCCGCGCGATCGACGAAGCCCGTGCCGTCGATGCCCAGATCGCCAAACACGCCGGATTCGCCGAGACCCTTGCCGATGCCCGCCGTCAACGCAGACATGCCGACTTCAGCCCAGTTGAACGACTTGATGATGCCGGCTGCAAGGCCCACGCCCTGTCCAGCCGCATCGCCGACTGCGGCGACCGCAGCCATACCGGCGGCGTCGCCGATCACGCCTGCCGTGGTCGCGCCAACGCCGATACTCCCGAGGCCCACTCGTGATGGCGCCATCGACTGCCTCGCCCACACCTGGGATCAAGGCAGCGACCGCAATCGCCACCACCGCGATGAGGATCTCGCCGAACACGCCCGCAATTGCTGTTGCTGTGGGGTTTGGGCGGGACGGTGGGCGAGACGTTTCCGGTGGCTTTGTTGGGATCGTAGACGGCATAGGTGGAGTTGCTGTTCTGGTTGTCGGCGATGCGGTTAGGGATGATCAGCGTGTCGCCGGCATCGAGGGTGGAGGTGCTGTCGAGGCCGTTGGCGTTGGCGATCAGGTACCAGAAGTTCGCATCGCTCCACACCTGCTGCGCGATGCTCTGCAGCGTGTCGCCGGACTGCACCGTGTATTCGGTGGGGGCGCTCCCATAGGTGAGGCCATTGATGGTGTCGTAGTTCAGATCGAACTCGCCCACCGGCGTGCCGGTCGGCGACCCGAACTGGAAGAGACCCGTCCCCGGCTTCTTGCGATGATCGATGATCGACTGCGCGTAGTTCACATTCGACGTGCCGTCGTCTGACACATCCCCCATCGCCATCCCGCCGAAGTAATAGAACCGCGCATGCGGGCCGTTGCCGCTGTTGGTGCCGGTATCGCGCTGAACGATCTCGCCGCTGAGATTGGTCAGATAGACCACATCGCGCGGATGGCCGTCCTGGATGTTCGCCTCGTGCAGGTTCCAGCGCGGGTCGTAGGTCAGCCAGGAGGTGTTGACCGTGTTGTATCTTGTGTCCGGATTGTAGGCCTCGCCCTGTTCCACGATGCCGCCCGACGCATTCTGCTGATAGTCGAATTTGCTGTCGCTGGTGACCGACGAGCTGCCGCTGACCGTTGTCGTCAGCTCATGCGTCGCCGAGCCGCCGGAAAACACATCCGTCCCCGACGCATTGCTGTCGCCATAGACACCATCGACATTGACATCGACCATGTAGTCGTAGTGCGTCGACGTCTGTGTCGAGGTCTGATTGTCGCTCTGCAGCGCATAGACGGAATCGTTGGTCACCAGCGAGTCGCTGTCGTATTGCGCGGTGCGCTCATACACACGCGTCGAACCCTGTTTCTCGACATAGTCTGTCACCCGGCCCATCATATCGTTCGTATAGGTCGCGGTGTAGGACGTGCCGCTCGCGGTGATGGCGGCCTGAGGTCAGCGTGCCGTCGAGATTGTAGGTATAAGTATCTGTCTCAGTCCCGTTCGCGCTCACCGCGGTCTTGCGCTCGCCCGCATAGTCATAGGTTAGCAACGTGCCGCTGCTTCCGGCCACGATGTTGTTGCTGCCATTGAGGAAGCCGTTCACCGTAGTGAACCGGTTCATCCCGTCATAGGTGAACCAATCGTCCCTCGGTCTGTGTGCCGCTGACCACAGCGCCAGTGTCGTCGAGAAGCTTATAGGCGGACGTGCGCTCGCGCACATTGCCTTCAGCGTCGTATTTGATCGCGATCGTAATGGGATCATCGACGCCATTGTTCAAGCCCGCCGCCGGCGGTGTAGGTGCTGTCGTTCATCTGCGTCATACGATCGAGCGCATCGTAGCTCGCGGTCTCGTTCTCTGTAACGGTTTTGGTATCGGTCCTCGTTGTAGCCATCGTACACAGAGTCGAGATCGTGGACGGTCTGCTCTGTCAGCTGATTGCCGTTTTTGTCGTAGCTGTAGCTTGTGGTCAGCGTGTCGGTATAGACGGTGTCTACATAATAGTTCTCTTCTTTTTGAGATACGACGTATTTGAAGGCCGAGGCTTCCTGCGCCAGCGCGCCGGTGTTGAAATACGCATAGGTCGTGGTTTGCGGGGGTACCATCTGTCTTGTCCGCGCCGTCGGTCCAATCCGGCAAGTAACTGTCCGCGCTTCCAGCGAGACGGCCGGCGCTGTCGTAAGTATCGGTCGCGGTTTCGAGTTGGTACAACGTGAGCTGATAGTTCACTTTGACGGTTCGGCCCTCGTTGTCCTGATAGACGGTGTTGGCCAGGCCGGAGGCCGGTGTCGTGATCTTCTTCCAGCCGCCGTCGTCTTCGATGGCGCCGTGCGCACCGAGCGAGGCCTGCCACGCATAGCTGTAGTTTGTGGCATAGTTGTCCATGTCCTTTGTCTGGATGACGCGGCCTTCGGCGTCGTAGTCCGTGGTGGCGACGACGCTGGAGCTGAGCTGGCTGTTCCATTCCTTGATGCGCTGGCCGAGTTCGTCATAGGCGTAACTCAGAGTCAGATTCTGGCTTCCGTTGCCGCCCAGCGGATCCGTCTCGGTGAGAACGCGCCCCATCTTATCGTAGGTCAACTGCGCCGACTCGACCCAGAAGGGTGTCGCGTCGATCGACGCATACCTCTAGGCTCTGGTTGTGAGCCCTAATTGCGAAACCGGTCACTACTATCTCTTGAACAACTATAACCCCGGTTATGTGGGCAAATGGCGATCTCGCCTCCAAGAGCCAGGGTCCGTTCACGATCCCGCCGTCATCGACACCGTCAATTGCCGACACGCTGATCGCTCATGACATTTCCTGGGCATACTCCGGCGAAGGCTGGAACGCTTATGTGAACGATCCAAGCTACTACGCTGAAGGTTCGGAATATTGCAACATCTGCAATCCCTTCCTCTATGAAACCAAAATCATGCGTGGCAAGAACAAGGATGGCGTCCCCTATCGCATCGCCAACCTTCACGACACGACCGACCTCTATGATGCCATCAAGAACAACGAGCTTCCCGCCGTTTCCTATGTCAAGCCGAGCGGCGTGAACGACGGCCATCCGGAGTCGTCTCAGGTCTCGGAGCTTGAGGGATTCGTCAAGAAGATCGTTACCGAAGTGCAGTCGAACAAGAAGCTCGCCAAAAGCACAGCGATCTTGATCACCTTCGACGAAGGGCGGCGGCTATTATGACTCGGGCTTTGTGCAGCAGCTCGATTTTCTTCGCGACGGCACGCGTATCCCGATGCTCATCGTCTCGCCATGGACCAAAGGCGGTCCATATCTCGCACGTTTATAGCGACCATGCCTCCGTGCCGAAATTCATCGAGGCGAACTGGGCCCTCCCGGCCATCACCGGCCGCAGCCGTGACAACCTGCCCAACCCGGTCACCGGGCCAGGACAATCCTTATGTCCCGACCAACGGACCGTCGGTCAGCGACATGATAGCCGCCTTCAACTTCAAGCGATAAAATCTACACTTGGAAATGCGAAAGGGCGGCCCGCGGGCGCCCTTTCTTTTTTTCACGAGCCGGAAAGGAAATAGAGAGAGGACCGGCCGCTCCGGCGGGTCAATGCTTGGACGGATTATATCCGTCGTTTAGCGTTCGCAGGAACGCGATGACGTCCTGAATATCCTGCTTGCTCAACGCAGCTTGATCGCCCGGATGCCGGTTAAACGGTGCGTCGGTGACGTCGACGTTCTGGCGGTATTGCGTAGGTATATCGTCGTACTTCACCGGATTTCCACTCGCGTCCTTTGAATAAAAGCGGTCGGGGTGCAAATCACGATTCACATACCAGTCTAACACCGCGTCCAGCGTGTGGAATGCGCCATTGTGAAAGAAGGCCTTCCGCGTTGCCGTGTTACGCAGGGCTGGGCGTCAGGAACATGCTGCAATATTGGGTCTGGTCGCTCATATCCTTGCGATAAGGACCCGCAAATGCCAAGGTCGTAATAGTTGGCGTCGCCGTTTGCGGGGATGGACAAGTTACGCGGCACTCCCAATGCTTCATATTGGAAGTCGGTGAATAGCGGCGGCAGACCGTCCACTGTGGGCTTGTCGAGATGGCAAGCTGCGCCAATTGCCCTTCCCCGGATCGTTGAACGCGAGATACCCACGCGCTTCAGCAGCGGTGAAAGCGCGCCTTCCCTTCCAGCCACGCGTCGAATTTGCTGGAGAAGGGATGGAAGCTTGGATCCTCGATCTGATAACGCGCGATGGCGAACATCGCTTCCGACGACAGTAATTTCGAATCGTTGAAGATGTTGGGGACCTAACAGGGAACGAAAGGTTGCCGCATATTCCGGCTTTTTGAGTTCTTTGACCACAGCTTCCGGCGTGCTCGCCGCCATCTCCGCTGGATTAAACAGGGGGCACGCTCGCCTGGCTTTGCAGCGTGTCCGCGCGTCCGTCCCAGAATATGCCCCCTTTGCGGCACCAGATTGGTGGCAGCGGCTTGCGGCGTCTCCGCGCTCTTCAGCACTCTATCATGGCTTGCGGCTTTCTGAGCCTGTTGCTGCAAATTAAGAGCAGCATCGTTGTCGCCCGAACTTGTATCGGGTCCGATCGCAAAATTTGGTTGGCGATACAGATAACGAAGGGACGGCACGGCTCGGAAACCGGCTGTGTGCATGTCGGTGCCACCCATCATCACGGGAATTACGCCCGGTGGGCCGTAAGCATGCGCCGAGTCGTGGCACGATGCGCAAGACATACGCCCGGACCCGGAGAGCCCCGGATCTTGAAAGAGCTTTTTTCCCAGAGCGCCATCGCCGAAAGAGGCCGGTTGGGCGGAAACGGTCAGCTTTGTAGGATGCGGATTGATCCCCCGCGCCAGCAAAACATCTTCGGATTGCACGCCAGGCGCTTTGCCGGCACGCGATACAGCTGGCGCCGGGTTAGTCATAACCACAAGAACGCCAGTGGCAAACAAACCCGCTGTCGTCGATAGCCAGCACCTGTGTCGCACGTTCTTACGTGAACCCTTCACAGCTTCATTATCCCCAAAAGACAACCGGTACGCATCCTTCGCAGGATGCGTACCGGGTTCAAGATCAGTCACACAGTGCAGTGCGGACTATGATTGGTAAATAAGCGGCAGCAAACTACCGTTTTGCAGAAGCGGTCTTGGTGCCGGTTTGCGGGCTCAGGAACAATTCCGGCGCCTTCGGAGCCGAAAAGTCGAACAGATCCGCGATGCTGCCCGGTGCTGTCGTCGAACGAGCCTCCGCCGAGACGCGCGCCTGCCAGCCAGTTGTCCTCGATGAACTTCACGACAGAGGCCTGGGTGATGGGCGTGTGGCTAACGTAGTTCCGCTTTGCGTATTTCGAGATCACTATAAAGGGAACGCGAACGCCTGGACCACACCGGCCATTGACTGGAAGACCGCTCACGCCGTTCTTCTGCGTGCCGGTTCCGCAAGTTGCGGTTCCGTTGAGCAAATCCGCAGTGCTGTACGATGCGCTGGTAGGAGTGGCGTAAGAGTGGTCATACCAGCCGTCGGAATCATCGTAGGTGATGATCACGGCGGTCTCTTCCAGCCCTTCTGCTTCTGCAGGAAGTTGAGTACCTGAACAACGAAAGTCTGCTCGTCGGCGGGGTCAGAATAGCCGGCATGGCCGTCCTGGAACGCCGGCGCTTTCAGGTAAGACACGGCCGGGAAGTTACCAGCTTGGACCGCCGCGTAGAAGTCGTTGATGTCATACTCGTGGTTGGCTGGATCAAGCGTCTTTGTTCCGGGTTCATAGGTGTGACCAATCGCGGCGACCGAAGACGGGCGAGCGTGTGTCGGATTCTGCGTCGACACATAGTATTGGAACCACGCGTGATGCGGGATGTAATCGACTTCTGTGACGTTGGTATTGGTCGATGTCGTCGTACGCGCACAACCCGTTGTGCCGTTGGCGTTCCTGGTCGATAGATTGAAGCCGCCCATGAAGCTGCCCCAGGTGATGCGGGGCCGCGTTGAGAACATCGCCGATGTTCTTTCCGGACATCAGCGATGTGTTGGTGGTGCTGGCGCACACGTCGTTTGCGGGGGTCGACATCGTTGATCATGGTGTAACCGCCCTGACCATCCGGCACGTAGTAGCTGTTCTTGCCGTTGGTATCGAGAACAATCTGCATGCCGTTGGTCTGACCGGAAATAACTTCCAGCGCGCCGGGCGTTGACGGGCCATAACCGTCGGTACGGGCGTTGTCGCTCATCGCAAAGTTCTGGGCATAGCTCCAGAACGCCGTGAGAGTATTGCCATCGAAATAGCCCATGACCTGACCCGTCGTACCGAACGCGCCAGCACCGCCGGCCGTGCCGCTACCGGTGTAGAGCGGGAACAGATCGGCAGCGCCGTTATCTTCAGCCTCCTGCTCGGGCGTATAGGAGTGATTCTGGTCAGCTGTAGCCACCTGAGTGACATCGAGACGGAACGGATTGGCGGCGCCGGCGCCGTTCAGCGGATTGGTGTAGTTCGGATTGTTGGTCAGAAGACCGGCGTTCTCCACCGTATCGATATCGGTAGGCGTGTTCTTCTTCGCACGGAACGCAGGTTCGCCGACTGGATTGGTGGCGTGCGGATAGGTGCCGAAATAGTGATCGAACGACACGTTCTCGCCGTAGATGACAACGACGTGCTTGATGGGCGTCGACGTCGCATTGGGGTTCGCCGCTTCCTTGGCGAATACGTGCGAACCAGCAGTGAGAGTGAGCGCAGTGGCGCCCAAAAGCGCCGAAAGGCGCCGGGACGATTTCATAGGCAATGCCTCCGTTGTTAGGCTTAAGGATCCTTGGATGGCCGGAACCTGCCGAAGTTAGAAGACACTTAAACTGCCGATATTTGTCAGCACGATTACAACGGCCGGAAACCCGTATCGGATTGTCGCGCTTTATGGATTTGCGACCAATATCCCAAACCGTGGGAAACAAAATCCCGCGGCAGAAATATTCGTAAAACCCTATTTCAACGCCGCCGCGAACAGCACTGTCCAGAAATCGTTTGCGATAACTAGGTGCACCCAAGCCTCAAGTGAATTCAAACTCAAAATCAAAGCACATTGGAAACAACGTTGGCGTCTGAGTTCATTGGATCAGCCTTGAATTCGTCAGCCGATTTCTGCGCCGCTGCCTGATCGTTCGACGGCAATTGCGTGGCAAGAGTTTCCACGCGCCGTTTTGATTCACTGTCTCCGTTTTTTTGCGGCGATCGCATACCAGCGATAAGCATCGAGCAGGCTTTGTGGAACGCCAGCACCGCGCTCATAAAGAACTGCGAGGTCGAATTGTGCGTCTACCAGGCCTAAATTGGCGGCCTTAAGGAACCAGCGCACAGCTTCGGAGGAATTCTTTGAGACGGACGTTCCCTGAACATACGCCAACGCGAGGTTGTACATCGCCTTGCGATTGCCGAGATTTGCAGCAGCCTCATACAATTTGATTGCATGATCTTGGTCTGTGGGCACACCTCGTCCCGCCGCGTACAATGCGCCCAGACGATATTGTGCAATGGGATTGCTCTGGTTTGCAGAAAGCTGGAGCCATTTCACCGCAGCCGCATTGTTGGCCGTGTTGTTTTCGCGCGAGAGGTAGAGCAGGCCTATGGCAAGTTGTGCCTTCGCGTCGCCCGCGGTGGCGAGCGATGCAATCCGGTCCAGATTGCCGCCAGCGTAAGCCGGCACAGAAGCTTTGCCGTCCTCGCCGATGGCACCAGACGCCATAGTTGCCGTCGTTGCTACCGGTCCCGATATGGGTTTCGTCGATTTCACCTTTGGATCGTTTGAGGTCAGAACAGTTTTCTTCGCGTGCGCGAAAATCGGACTGCACGGCACCGCTCATGTCAGATCCATGTACGCCCGCGAGCGCCCGTGGTACGACCGACTGGACGTTGGAAAAATATTTTGCTGTTGCCACACAGCCTACGAACAGCGCTGCGGCCGCCTCCAAGCTGGACGGCAGATTTCTTCAGCCGATGGTTCGAGGCTCCCTCGTCCGAGGGCGATCGAAAATATTTGCTGAAAGCCCCCTGTTGGGCACTCTCTACACTTGCTTTCTCAGCCGCTGTTCTGGCCGCCAATCGCGCTGCGGACAGAAACGGCGGAGAATTCGATGGTGCCGCCGCGGCATCCGCTTCGACGGCGACTTCCGAACCCGCGTTGGCCGTAGTCTCGTCTGATGCAGAAAGCGCCACTGAATGATCAGCCGGAAGTTCGTCAGCCAGCAGCGCTTCACTTGAAGTAACAGCGTTTTCGACCATGTGAACAGAGTCGTCTTGAGAATGCGGGTCGGCGTGAATGGCTTCCGCAGGAACAGTTTGCGCATCCAGTTCCTCGACCAAAGGAGGAATATTGGCATTCTCGTCTGGTGCAGAAGTCGCCCCCGAATGCTCAGCCTGAAGTTCGGCAGCCGACAGGACTTCACTTGAAGTAACTGCGTTTTCGACCATGTGAACAGAATCGTCTTGAGAATGCGGGTCTGCGTGAATGGCTTCTGCATGAACAGTTTGTGCATCAGGTTCCCCAACCAAAGGGGGAATTTCCTTATTCTCGTCTGGTGCCGAAGTAGACTCTGAATAGTCAGCCTGAGGTTCGAGAGCCAGCGGCGCTTCTCTTGACATAACAGCGTTTTCGACCGCGTGAACGGAGTCGTCTTGGGAATGCGCGTCCGCGTGAACAGCTTCTGCCGGAACTGCTTGCGCATTTGGTTCTTCGACCAAAGGAGGGGCTTCCGTAGAAGCAGGTTCGGCTAGGTGCCCGGAACTGTCGTTTCTGCGGTCGTCTTCGCCCCCAGAAAAAGCTGGGTGGTCGACAGGATCATTTTGATCCGGAGGGGCGTCATGTGCTTCGGCGCTCTCTGACACAACACTAGTGGTTGAAGCAGGCAGCAGCGCTAAAGCTCCCGGTTCGTCGTACCAAAATTCCCATTTCATCAAAATCCGCGGCGCTGACACGGCGGCGCAACGACTTGGTGCGGCTGTTCTGCGTTACATCTGCGTGGGCATCTGCATCGGCCTGCTCATCGATAACAGGAGCGCATTCGGGTTCTGCCTCTTGGCCAACAAACTCGTCAATCTTTTCAGCCTGCTCGCTGACCGAAGGATCGTGTTCGACCGCAGCCTCCAAGCTAACAGGCTCGTCGACTTTGTGCTTTGCAGAATCTGTAGTCTCGACCGGCTCGATCTCAGAGACCGAGACAACGTGCTCGCCCGTTTGCGCGGACGCAAGACTATGAAAACGCGTTTCAAGGTCTTTAAAGTTTTGCTCCAACATGGAAATAGCATCCGCAACGGCGGTGTCGCGCGCTTGGGAATGCACCAGCAAATTGGAAAGTTCGGTCTGGCGCGCCTCGATATTGCCGAGCGCCTGGTAAACGGTATCGATACGATCCTTCGTAGCGGCCGCTGTTTGCATGCTATCGCCCCGATAGGATTCGACTGCGCCGTTCATTGCATCCACATTGACTTTTAAGGTACGCAATTCAGCCGCCGATTGGTCGGCCAGCTGAGTCAGAAGCTGCTGCAACACGCCAGACGTTTCGGAAGCTTTTTCGGTCGCGGCGGAGAATTTGGTTGAGATATCTCTCAATCCACTCTCGAAACTTTCGAGCCGTGCTTCAGTTGCGGCACCCGCGTCTGCCGCACTTGCCTGCGCCTGGCTCAGCTTGATATCGACCGCTTCGACTTTTCCTGTCAAAGCCGCTTCCGTGACATCCAGCCGGCCCCGCAAATCGACAAGGCTTTTTTCGGCGTTGGCCATTTTACCTGCGCCGGCGCTCTCAACGGTCGAGAGACCTTCCCTCAACGCGTCCAAAGCGCCGCCGACCCTAGCGGCATCCTGAGTCTGCAGCGCAGAAATTTTCTCAAGCTTCGCCTCTAGGCTCGACAGGCCAGAGGACGTCGTCAGAATATCGGCGCGCGCTGCTTCATGCTTCGCATTTGACTCGCCGAGCGCGCTCTCAACCGCATTCGCTCTTGCAGCGGCTTCGCTCTGCAATTGCTCAAGAGACTTTGCAATTTCTGGAAGGCCGGAGGTTGCCGCGGAGTTTGTTGCACACTCCGTCGTCACCGCGACCAAAGCATGCTTGATGGCATCGAGACTTTGCGAAACTTCGTTCTTGAGCGTCGCATGAGCCGCCTCGCTGTCACCGAGCCCGTCGGCATGGCGTTTTTCTTGCGCTTCGATGCGCTCAGCAATCTTCTCGAACCGGGATTGCGTGGAGTTTGACGCATCTGCTGCGCGTTGATTTGCTTCATTCGCAGCGGAGGAAAGATCGCCCAGACCTGCGGTTAAAGAAGAAATTCGGCCAAGAAGACTTTCCGAAAGCTGTTTGAGGCGCAGATCGACATCTTGCGACCTGATTGATGCATCCGCCGTCGCACTGTCGATCGCCGCTTCGAGGTCTTTCAGAGTATTCGTGGTATTCGACGATTGCGACGCGAAGTCTTCGATTGCCTTATCAAGATGTTCGCGAACGCCGCTCGCCGACGACGACGCCTCACCGCGGACCGCCTCAATCGTGGATCGCAATACATCTAGATTCTTGATCGCGTCAGAAGAATGGTCCTGAAGCTGTGCAATTGCGTTATCAGTCTTGCCGGACCGGTCCGCAAATTCCGCGCGGAAAGCGCCTAAGTCGGACTTTGTCTCCGTATCACGCGCGTGCGCATGCTCCGAAATCTGCCGGAGTTGCGCGACGGCATTGCTCGCCTCGTTGAACCTGCCCGCAAGTTCCGCGCGGAGGGCATCTATGCCGGTTTCCAGCGCCGCATCGCGCGTGTGCAAACCCTCCGACACCTGTTCGAGCTGCGAGACAGCCTGGTCGATCTTGCTTGATCGATCCGCAAACTCCGTACGAACGATAGCGATGTCAGCTTTTGTCGCCGCATCATGTGCGCGCAAATGCTCCGAGATTTCCCTGAGGCTGCCGTTTAGCAGATCCGCATTGAGCTCTACTTCCGAACAGATTTTATCCAGTTGGCCCGCGATTGCGTCGATTCTTGCAGCCAGCGTAGAGGACTGAATTGTCGTTTGGCCGGTTGTCTGCACAAGTTCGGAATTTAGCCGCTGCAGGCCATCATGTAGCTTTTTGACGGCCTCGCGAAGCGGATTTGCTTGTATCTGATCTTCGATATCGGCGAGCCGCCTGCTCAGATTCATTATTTGCGCGTCGGGCAGTCCATGACCACGATCCTCCCCGGGGTCTTCGATCTGAACTCCGTCAAGAATCTGGCGCGTGAGCCATTCACCCACAGAAACGCCATTGTTTCGCGCCGCGATGCGAGCCGCAATTCTTGCGGTCGGCGCAACATTTTCAAGATTCCAAGACGGTTGCGAATGCATACCGGTACCTTTCGGAGTTTGGGACGGAAGCCCACCGAGTTCCAGCACGCATTTTCCCGACAACACAGTTAATATCGCGTGAACCGCCTCCCTCCCTAGCCGCCGTCGTGCCGCGCATCATCGCTGAACGCCGATTTGTGGCGTTTTCTAAGTTTTTACGGTGTTTTGTGGCCGGCCACCTTCGAAGCGGCGGGCGTATTTCACGGGATTTGCTTTTGTCGTTTAGAAAATGCCTGCGTCGTATTCTAATGCGTCAAGGAGGGAAGAATATTTCCCGCCACGAAAAGATGATTGTCAGTCGATCACAGAGTTGATGCTTCAAGACTCTGCTGCACACGCCATCGAAGCAGAAACTACTCCAAGATGTATAAGCTAATCGTGCCCGAAGGAGTTTAGTGAGATCATACCTCGGCAACGGTGCGAGCCGGTGAACGCGGCTATGCTCTGGTGGATAAATGGGCTTTAAAAATCCAGACGAAAGCCTATTTGCTTTTGGTCGATCTAGCGTACTCAGCGTGTCACAAAGTTGTCATATTCCGATTTCCGTGAAGGCCAAAAGGCTGATAAACGCTAACATTTGTACGCCAAGATGATGACTGGGGGGAGAACAGCTATGAATGATGCGCCGGCAATCGTAACCACCCTGCCCGTGCCGGCCGATCTGGCCAAAGTTAACGCGATCAAGACCGGCATCAATATCCAGGATACTGCGCAGATAACCGCGTTCGGTGAGCGTGCGCAGCGCGAAGTCGCCGGCTTTGCAGATCGCATCTTGTCTCAAACCAAAAATCGCGAACTCGGCGACGCCGGGGCGCTACTTTCTGACGTCATCGCAAAGGCGAAGGGGCTCGATCCTGCGCAGCTTCAGAAGCAGGACTTTTTCACGCGCCTATTCGGCGGTCTAAGGCGGCAAATCTTTCGTTTTCAGCAGCGCTTCGAGACCGCTGCAGCGCAAATCGACCGGATCACAGTCGAGTTGGAAAAGCGTGTCGACCTCATGCGCCGCGACGTGACGATACTGGATGGGCTCCACGACCAGACAAAAGACTCGATCTCGTCTCTCGACACTTACATTGCCGCAGGCAAGGCTTATGCAGACGAGTTTCGCAAAGGGCCGCTCGTCGATCTTGCGGCCAAAGCGAAAGCCAATTCGGGTGGCGACACGCAGGATCTGATGGCCGCGCAGCAATATCAGGACGCGGTGCAGGCGCTCGACAGGCTGGACAAACGCGTCCTCTATCTGCAGCAAGCGCGTCAGATCGCGATCCAGCAGCTCCCGCAAATCCGGATCGTCCAAAGCGGCGACACGACGCTGATCGAAAGCCTTCAGGCCTCCGTGACGCTGACCATTCCGGCCTGGAAACAGAAGATGGTGCTTTTACTTGGCCTTACTCGCCAGGAAGAGGCATTGGAGATGCAGAAGACCGTCACCGATGCGACCAATCAGATGCTGCGCCAAGCGTCCGAGATGATGAAGGCCCAGGCCATCGATATCGAACAGCAATCGCAGAAGGGCATCGTCGATATTGAGACGCTGTCGAAAACGAACCAGGATCTGATCGACACAATTCAGGGCGTGCTACGCGTGCAATCCGAAGGCCGCCAGAAACGCGCATCGATCGAACAAGAAATGGACCGCCAGACGCAGGCGCTCAAGGCCGCGCTCGCGCAAGCGCCACAATGAGGTCCGGCGCCTCGATTACAGCGCTTGCCTTGATGCTGCTTCTCGCCGGATGCGGCGGCTCCGGCGTAACGTTCCACATCGCTGCGGGTTCTGAGCAGAAAGCGTTCGAGCCGATTGTTCAGCAATTCTGTGCTGACAAGGGCGTGACCTGTCAGATCGACTACAAAGGTTCGCTCGACATCGGACAGATGCTCGAAGGCGAAAACGCGCCGGACGTCGATGCTGTTTGGCCTGCGTCCAGTCTTTGGCTTGACATCTATGACGCTCACCGTCGCGTAAAAAACCTCAAGTCTATCGCTTCGAGCCCCGTCATTTTGGGTGTGCGCATGTCCAAAGCGCATGAACTCGGCTGGGACACTAAGCCCGTGCATATGGATGACGTCCTACAAGCGGTGAGCGCCGGTAAGCTGTCATTCCTAATGACGTCGGCCACACAATCGAACTCGGGCGCATCGGCGTATCTCGCGATGCTGGCGGCCCTCATTCGGAACGCCCGACAAACTCGATCCACGCGCGCTCGACGATGCTAATGCGCGCTCGAAGGTCAAAGCGTTGCTGAAAGGCGTTGCGCGGTCGTCCGGATCGTCGGGTTGGCTTGCGGACCTCTATCTCTCTGCTGCAAGCCAAGGCCATCCGTTCGACGCGATGTGGAATTACGAGGCCGTACTCAAGGAGACCAACGACACGCTACGCGCAAAAGGCGGCGAATTGCTATACGCCGTCTATCCTGCGGATGGCACAAGTTATGCCGACGCGCCGCTCGGTTATGTGGAACATGGACAAGACTCCAGCACACGCGATTTCTTCACGGCCTTGCAAGCCTATCTGCTGACGCCTGACGTGCAGGTCAAGATCGCCGCAGAAGGCCGGCGCACGGCGCTCGGTATGGCCAAACCCGCGGCGCCGGAAAAAGACTGGAATTTCGATCCATCGCGCATCGTACCATCCGTCGCGCTGCCGGAACCTAAAGTGATTGCTCGCGCGCTCGCACTCTATCAAGAAGTGCTACGCAAACCGTCGCTGACGGGTATCTGTCTGGATTTTTCCGGATCGATGAGCGGCGACGGAGAGACGCAGTTGAAACGTGCAATGGAAACGCTTCTCGATCCGGCGCAAGCTTCGCACAATCTCATTCAATGGACTCCGCTGGATCGGATTTTCGTTCTGCCATTCGATGCGCGTGTTCGGAATGTGAACGCCGGCGACGGCACCGTCGAGTCCCAGGCAAAGCTTTTGGCGGCCGTCGAAAACGAGCATGCCGACGGCGGCACCGACATGTATGCCTGCGCAGAGCAGGCAATCGCCGCGATGCAGCCTTATCTCAAGACAAATGACTATCTGCCGGCTGTCGTGATTATGACCGATGGACGCTCGGAGGCGCATCAGAATTTCGATTCCGACTGGCAAAACGAAGGCCATGCGATTCCGATATTCGGCGTCACGTTTGGCGATGCGGACAAACGGCAGCTAGAAGATTTGGCTACTATGACCCGCGCGCGCGTGTTCGACGGCCGCGCAGATCTCACGGAAGCATTCCGCGCAGTAAGAGGCTATAACTGACGCGATGGGACGGGGCACTTCCATCTTCTTGGCGGGTGCGGGAGCGGCCATTGCCCTGCCTGTCTGTGTTTTCGCGCTCGGCTTGCCGTTGTGGCTTGGTGCGGGGATTGCCGCGGGAGTCTTTTTCGGCGTGAGCCTTGCGGTCCGGCCAAGCGGCATCGGCCTCAACATGGACGCGCTTGAAGAGGCACAATCCGACACGACCCGGGTGCTCATCACGGACGGCTCTGCTGCGCTTGCGCGCCTTGAGCGCACAATACCGGCGATCAAGGATACCTCGATGAACAGCGCCGTTAAGGGACTAAGCACAACGGCAGAGAAGATTCTCGCCAATGTCAAAACCGACCCTGTGCGCGTGATGGCCATAAGACGCTTCCTGACATTTTATCTTCCCAATGCCGCATCGATCGCAGAAGGTTGGCAGACGCTCGAGCGCAACGGCTCCCTTTCACCGGAGAGAGTTGCGCAAGCCCGTGATGTGATGGGCGCGTTGGGCGACGCCTTCAAGAAGTTCGCGAGCGATGCCGACGCGCCGGAGTTGCAAGAACTCGATCTCAATCTGAAAGTGGTCAAAGACTCGTTGAAGGCTGATTTGGAGAAAGCAGCATGACTATCAGCCGGCGCGCGATGCTGGGGCTGAGTCTTCTTGGCGGTAGTGCGGCGCTTACGGCAGGCGCTGTCCTGTTCCGCAGCAACCCGCATGTGCGCGGCGTGCTCGGCGATGTCACGACATTGCGCGGCTATGCAGGCGGCGAAAAAATGGCGTTCATTCAGAATCCGAAAACGATTTCGGCGCTGCGCCATTTCGGTCTTGCCCTCAACGCCGAGCGCGCCGGTTCTGTCGAACAGGTGCGCGATCCGGAACTTCTTGGCACCAAGCCGCAGTTCTTATGGCCAAGTTCGAGTCCGCTGGTCGAACTTGCGCACCAACACGCCAAAGTCTTGCGCGATCAGGTGATCTTCAATTCGCCCATCGTGATTTATTCATGGTCGCCCTTTGCCGACGGCATGGTGCGCACAGGATTGGCGACAAAAAGCCAAGGCCACTATTACATCGACGCCAAGGCATTGATCGACGCTGTTCTTGCGCGCAAGCCGTGGAGCGCACTCGGCCAACCCGATCTTTATGGCACGATCCGGCTTATCTCGACCGATCCCAACAAATCGAATTCCGGCTTCATGTTTGCGGGTCTCGCAGCTAACCTTTTGTCCGGCGATGTCGCGACAGAGGAAACGCTTCCATCAGTTCTGCCGAAGCTGGGCGATCTGTTTCATGGCATGGGTTACAAGCCGGATTCTTCCGGCAAGGTATTTGACGATTATATCGCGGGGGGCCCCGGCGCTGAGCCGCTCGTCGTGGGTTATGAGAACCAGCTTATCGAATGGATCATCGCCGACCCGGACCGCTGGTCGCGTGTGGAGAGCGCAGCGGGACCGGCCAAGCCCGTGGCACTTTATCCTAAGCCCACTGTCTATTCCGCGCATCCGTTGCTGGCTCTTGCGCCTGAAAGCCTAAAGTTGATCGACGCGCTGATGTCTGTCGATCTGCAATCGATCGCTTGGCGCGATCACGGGTTTCGCGGTCCGCTGGGCACCATCGGAGCCGAGACCGATCGGCTCATAAAAGGACGTATGCCCGATCAGATCGTGGCCGTCGCGCCGATGCCCGACATCAATGTGATGTTGAAGATACTCGCCGCACTGGCGAGCTAATTCTTCCCGTTCATCAGGAATTCGAGGTTGCTCCACTTTCGGGCTGGCAGGCTGAGAACAGAGGAGGCCTGAAATCATCGACCTTTCATCTACTCCACGAAGATCGAAGGCGCGATTGCATTCCGGTCCTGAGGCACAGAAAAAACGTCTTCAGATTTTTCGCCGCTGCGTCTTTACACGCCCGCAAAAATCAAGAAAACCCGCTGCCATGAAATCCGCCATCCGAGCCTTTACGGCGGGCAAATCGTCGGAATGGCAAAGGCCGTTCGATAACCTGTCGAGGCGTCCGCTACGGGATAACGAATGCATGAAGCTTCCCGTTACAAAATGATAGCCCCAGAAAATATCCTGTTCGGCGGCCGCCGGCAGCGCTTTTCGTAAAATTCCGATCAGGCGAAGCACCACTGGATCGAAATATTCATCGAACATTGCCGCGCCCTCTGGCGTGTTCGACAGCTGCGAGCCGAATGCGCCGTAGTTCCTCCAGCCCTGACCGCCGTTCATGTAGAGATCGAAATCGGTGTCCAGAAAAGCGTGCAATGCCCCCGCCACGGTCGGCTTTCCACGCGATTCCCTCTCGTATTGGTCGAGCGCCTTCATGCGCCGCTCGCTGGTGACATTGGCGCGGCGGACAAAGACCTCCTTGAACAAAGCAAACTTGTCCTCGAAGTAGTAATGCATCAGCGAGGTGTGGACGCCGATCTTTTGCGCGACATCGCGCAACGTCACGCCGTAAAGGCCGTGTTTGGAGAAAAGCAGTTCCGCCGCGTCGAGGATTTGTTCCAGCGTCTCGGCGCGCTGCTCGGCCTTTGTACGGGATATTTTCTTAGGCTTGGTCTTTTTCTTGGAGGACTTCGCCTTGACTCGCTTCATCAATCCAACCTTTTCTGCGTACGGTCGCCCGGCTGGCGGCGGAAGTTCCCGTCCGCCTGGCTAGACCCTTGCGTATTCCGCACGAAGACGATTCTTGTCAATCTTTCCGGTGGCGGCCAGAGGCATATGCGCCACCTGAATCACTTGGTCTGGAATCCACCAATCCGCGACGTTGCCGCGAAGCGCGTCAAGAAGCGCTTTGTTGTCGATAGTATGGCTTTTGCGCGGTTCGACGACGAGCAGAGGGCGCTCGCCCCATTTGGGATCGGCGTGGCCAATGACGGCTACCTGCCCTACCTCCGGCAGGCGTCCGACGATGGTCTCAATCTCGGCGGGATTGATCCACTCTCCTCCCGATTTGATCAGATCCTTGGAGCGGCCAGTGATCGTGAGGTTGCCGCTATCGTCGATGCTGGCCAGGTCGCCGGTGTCGAAATAGCCCTCGGAATCCAGCACCGACATCTCTGCTTTGAAGTAGCGGTAGACCACGCTCGCGCCCTTCACCTTGAGATGGCCAGAGACGTTTCGCTGCTCCGGTAGCGTCCTGCCGGAAGCGTCGGCGAGTTTCAGATCAAGCCCCACGGGTGGACGGCCGGAGGCGATGGAGCGTTCGGGCCCGCGCGCGGGAGCCACCGTACCGAGCGGCGAAAGCTCGGTCATGCCCCAACTTGTCTGCACGCGCGCCTGAAGGCGCTCCTCCATGCGCCGGATCGTGGCGTCCGGACAAGCCGAGCCGCCGATGATCACACGCTCCAGGCCCGGCACATCCTCGCCGGTCTCATCAAGATGATCCATCAAGCCAAGCCAAACCGTCGGCACACCGGCAGCGACCGTCACCTTTTCATCCCGAATGAGAGCAGCCAGCGCGGCGCCGTCGGTCCGGCGGCCTGATAACACGAGCTTGGCGCCGGAAGCTGGTCCGGCAAACGGGAAGCCCCAGCCATTGGCGTGAAACATCGGCACGGCAACGAGTACGGCATCATCGGCCGTCAGCGCGATCGCATCCGCCTGCAACGCGCGCAGGGTGTGAAGGTAATTGGAGCGATGAGTATAGAGTACGCCCTTCGGCGCGCCTGTCGTTCCGGAGGTATAGCAAAGCCCCGCCGGCACATTTTCGTCGAAATCGCCCCAGCGTGTTTCACAGCCGAAGCCGGCGAGCAGCGTTTCGTGTTCGAAGGTCCTTCGATCAGCGATTGGGCGAGTATCGGCCTGCGCGCCATCGAGAAGCACCACGACTTCGATAGACGGACAATGCGCCGCGACTTCACCCGCCAGATCAGAAAGTCCCACGCCTACCGCAAGAACGCGATCTTCGGCTTCGTTCACGATTGCGGCAAGATGAGCGACAGTCATGCGCGGATTGAGCGTGTGGCACACGAACCCCGCGCCCATCGCTCCATAATAGACTTCGAAATGATGCTGGGTGTTCCAGGCGAGCGTCGCGATGCGGTCGCCTGGATTGAGGCCGAGCGCAAGAAACGCGCCGGAGAGACGATTGCTGCGGGTTCTCAGGGCACCATAGCCGATACGCTCAGCACCCGCCGTTACGACTTCACGCTCCCCCCACCACTTCGCAGCGTGATCCAGAAACTTATCAACAGTGAGAGCGTAACTTTGCATGAGCCTTTATGTGGAACACCGAAAATCGGCCGCCCGTAGCCAAGTACTGGCCGGCAGCCACTTCTACTGCTGCCTCGTCAAAACGCTTTCATTAGACGGATACCGAACTGACGCGGCAAGCCGGCATAAAGACCACCCGAATTGTTGGATGCGACGTACTGCTGATCTGTCAGATTATCGCCGTACAGCGTGACCAGCCAACCGTTTCTCTGGAACTCGAGCTGAGCACCGAGGAGATCGCGCACGCCAAGACGGTCGCCAACAGTGCGGTCGTCGAAGATCGATGCCCATTGCCCAGCTATGTGGGCGAAGTTGAGACGCGGCGTCAGCGTATCACCGCCGCCGATGTTGAAGATGTATTGTGCGCTCAGATTGTAAGTGAAGCTGGGCGCGTAGGTCATCGGATTGCCCTTTACGTTTTTGCAGAACGGATCGGGGGCACTCGGACCTTTCAGGGGATCGCAAGTAACGCCGCCGTAGAAGTATCCAGCCTCGATGCCGTATCTTGGGTCAACAGACCAGAAATTACCCAACTCGCTTTTCAATAAGCCAGCATTTGCGGTGAATGAGAATTGTCCAAAATTGGCTTGGGCTTCGCCTTCGACGCCGTAAATCTTGGTCGTGTCCGGAAGATTGATTTCGTAGGTGCTGTTCGGCGCATCGGGCCTGGCAAGCGTCACTTGGAAGTGATCGTAGCTGGTGTAGAACGCATCTACTTCCGTGCGCAGATGCCCATCAAACCATGAATTCCGCTTCCAACCGATCTCGTAGTCGGTGTCTGTCACTGGATTGAAAGGTGCAGGTCCGCCGGCTGCGTTATCGAAAGTATTGAGGCCGCCACCTGTATAGCCTGTGGCCACAAACGCGTAGAGGAAATCGCCCTCGTCGCTCGCCCAATCGATCGCAGCCTTGTAGGTGAGATGCGACGATGCTTGGGTCTGATCATCGTTGATCGCCGTGGGCGTTAAGGTGGTCACACCGTAACCGTTACCGTAGTTCCAAAGATCGACGTTGTTGTGCGAGCGCGTTTCGGTCCAGCGGCCACCCAACGATGCTGAAAAACCACTGCCGAGCTTGGCTTCGACCTGCCCAAAGCCGGCAATATCGAGATCGGTCGTAGTGCCTTGGAATGTGTAGGACGTGTACTGGTACTGATTGCCTGCGTTAGGCGTCGGTCCGCCGGGGAATCGCGCGCCCACCGATATCCAGAACTGGTAGGGGTCGCGCCAGCCATAGTCGTTCTCCTGAGCATAAACGCCGGCAACCCAGGTGATCGGTTGATCGTCTGGCGAAACGATATCGAACTCCTGCGAAACAACGGTCTCATCGACGGCATCGTAGAACGTCCAGTTGTTGGTCGTGCCAAAATAAGGATAGTCGGTAGGGTTGCCATAGTCCGTCAGATCGAGATCGGACCTCCATTGGCCCACACCGCGATTGTAATCCGAAATGGACTGCAGCTTCATACCGTTGCCGAATGTATAGCCAGCATTGAGGATCGCACGCTGCTCCTGATCGATACGACCGTCAGGCGCATTGCTGGTAACATGGAAAAGGTTGCTGTCATGATAGGGATTGGTAACGCCAAAAAGCGCAAACGGCTGGACCAGCGATCCGACAGGTTGGAGCTGCGAATATGGAACCGCGAGTGCTGCGCCAAAGTCCTGATAGATGGCGTCGTATTTAAGTGACACTTTCAGCGCTTCCGTCGGCTGCCAGAGGACACTAATACGGCCCGCCGCCTCGTTAAGGTCGGCGTTCTTGTAACTCGGTTTACAGTCTACATATTTGAAGCCAGGACAGTTATCCGCAGGATCCCTGTCTATGATCGAGTAAAAGCTGTCCCTTCTCTCACCAAATCCGGACACGCGCACTGCCAGATCGTCCGTGATCGGAATATCTACTGCGCCCTGAAGTTCGACGTCGTTGTAATTGCCATATTGGCTCTGGGCATAGCCGCCATAACCGCCCCCGAGCGTCGGATCATTCGTCGTCACGAACACCGCGCCGCCAGTGGCGTTCTGGCCTACAAAGGTTCCTTGGGGACCGCGATACACTTCGACGCTTTTGATATCGTAATACGGTTCAGCCGTCAGATAACCTGGGAAGGTCGATGCGCCGTCGCGGTAGGTGACGACGCCGACGGGCGTTTGCGTATTATGCTCGCCCTTGCCGATGCCGCGAATGTCGAAATCGACACCTTGTCCCAGATCGTTGACTGTGACGTTCGGGGCAATGAATTGCAGCCCGTTGACGTTGGTCACGTCGTGCGCCTGCAGATCGTCGCCGCTCAAAACGCTCGCCGTGATCGGTGTCTTCATAAGATCTTCGACGCGGCGTTCGCCGGTTACCACGACTGTCTCTATCTGATCCTTCGATGTGTTTGCGCTTGACGATCCTGAGGTCGCCGATGTTGTTTGCGCATATGCTGCGCCGCAACAAGCAAGCACCAGAACGGAAGCTGACAAACTCAGAATGCGCATCATGGTTTCCCCCTTCGCCGAACGGCGATCGCACATGCTCTGCGGCACGTTGTTCGACGCTGACAGGAAACGCGGTGGCCGTCAATATTCATTCACACGCGTATGAACATCTTTCAAGGGCATGGTCCGGTGTTTCGCACATGCGGCAATTGCAAAAAACGTACACTGCTCGCCGATAACTCATTCACTCGAGAGTGAACATTGACGGCGCCGCGTATACCGGCGCAAGGTGAATGAAAATTGGCGTCCGCAGCGGCGTCCAGGGAGATCGGGCAACAGGTTGGC
>JBBCHP010000004.1:0-52439 GCA_037201525.1 Rhizomicrobium sp.
GTGAGCAGTGCAGCATCCCGCGGTGGCGATGGCGACAAGCGCCGCCCCTTCTTCCGCCGCAAGAAGACATGCCCGTTCTCGGGCGCCGGTGCGCCGAAGATCGACTACAAGGACACCAAGCTCTTGCAGCGCTTTATCTCAGAGCGCGGCAAGATCGTGCCCGCCCGCATCACGGCCGTATCCACGGGCAAGCAGCGCGTTCTGGCCAACGCCATCAAGCGCGCGCGCTTTATGGCTTTGCTGCCGTACGTCGTGAAGTAGGAGAACGGCGATGCAAGTGATCCTGCTCGAAAGAGTCGAGAAGCTCGGCCAGATGGGCGACGAAGTCCGCGTGAAAGACGGCTTTGCCCGCAACTACCTGCTGCCGCAGAAGAAGGCGCTGCGCGCCAACAAGACCAACCGCGAATACTTCCAGACCCAGAAGGCGCAGCTCGAAACACGCAATCTGGAGCGCAAGTCGGAAGCTCAGAAGATCGCGGACAAGCTCGAAGGCAAGATCTTCGTGCTGCTGCGCCAGGCGGGCGATCGCGGCCAGCTTTATGGCTCGGTCTCGCCGCGCGACATCGCGGACGTGATCACGGCCGGCGGCTTCACCGTCAGCCGCACACAGGTGCCACTGGACAAGGCAATCAAGGACATCGGCCTTGTGCCGGTGAGCGTTGTGCTGCATCCGGAAGTCCGCGTGCATGTGACGCTCAACGTCGCCCGCACCGAGGACGAAGCCGAGCGTCAGGCGCGCGGCGAAAACGTCCTTGCCGAACAGGACGAAGCGGAAGAGGCCAAGGTCGCCGCCGAAGAGTTGTTCGAAGAAGGCGCAGGCCCGAAAGAAGAAGAAGACGCCGAAGGCGAAACGGCCGAAGCGTAACCGTCCTCAAAATCGATACCAAAATGGCCGGTGGCAACGCCGGCCATTTTTCGTTTGAATGCTCAGAGCTTTCAATGCGAAAGGGTGAGCGCTTTTTCCAGTGCGCGATCATCCGGCTCGACAATCGGCGTGAGAATAGCGCGAGCGTTGAGCGCCCATTCGAACACGAACGTGCCCAGGATCATGTTGGCGTTTTCGCCGTCATCGGATAGCGGAGTCAGCAGCGCATCGAACGTCTTGGCGTCCTGGGAATAGATCATGCCCGCGCCGCGAATCCGCAAAGGTTTGCGGCGCGTGGTTACCTGCCGATAAACCGCGATGGTGCGCTCGACAGTGTCCTGCCCAAACGCCGTCAGTGCGCTGCTCATCAACACGCCGGTCGGGTTTCCGGAGAAGTAGCGCTGCAGCTCACTGCCGACCAAGCGATAACGGAAATCCTTGCCATTCTGAACGACGTCGGCGAGCAGGATGTGGGGCAGATACGCCTTCATATCGTTCGGCGCGACATCCCGGCGGCGCGGCATCGCAGCAGCGCCTCGCTGCATTTCCCAGTAATCGCGAATAAACGCGAGGGCCTGCGGCTCGTGAATGGCCGGATCGAACTCAGTATCGAAATCGGTCATAAAGCTCGTCAAATCTTGTAATCGGGCTGTATTCGGCGTCGATCGCCTGCGGTTGTCAAATCGCATTGCCAAAAGCGCTTAAATCTCTACTTCAACGGGCGTTTCCGGCCCTTATTCGCAGATGCGATATGCGCTATAGTCTGCGCGATCCGGCGGTTGGCCGGCCCTCGACCGGGAGCACTCTCATGTCCGTCGTCGCCGATATCAAACGTGTCACCGTGCCCGAAATCCGCGCGCATAAGAACGCGAAGCCCGTCGTCTGTCTGACCTGCTATCACGCGCACACGGCGCGGCTGCTCGACAATCATGTCGATCTGATGCTCGTCGGCGACAGCCTGGGCATGGTGATGCACGGGATGGAGAACACGCTGGGCGTCACGCTCGACATGATGATCACCCACGGCAAGGCCGTGATGCGCGGATCGAGCCGTGCTCTCATTGTCGTGGACATGCCGTTCGGCTCCTATGAGGAAAGCCCGCAAGTTGCGTTCCGCAACGCGCATCGCGTGATGGCGGAAACAGGATGCACCGCCGTAAAAATGGAAGGCGGTGCGCGCATCGCCGAGCAAATCCACTATTTGACCGAGCGCGGCATCCCCGTCATGGGCCATATCGGCCTCACGCCGCAGAAGATCCAGATTTTCGGCGGCTTCAAAACCCAGGGCCGCACCGAAGCGGAGTGGCCCGAAATCGAAGCCGACGCCCAGGCCGTCGCCGAAGCCGGAGCATTCGCCGTCGTGCTTGAAGGCATGGCAGAGCCGTTGGCCGCGAAGATCACACGGCAGGTTTCGATCCCGACAATCGGCATCGGCGCGTCTGCGGAATGCGACGGGCAAATTCTGGTGATGGAAGACATGCTGGGGCCTGAACCCCTCACCGCCAAAATTCGTGCGGCAGTACGCCAATCTAGGTCCGGACATCGAAACGGCTGTCAAAGCTTACGCAGCCGATGTCCGATCCCGCGCTTTCCGGGCAAGGAAAACGTCTACTCCATGAAGAAGACGGGCTAGCCGGTCTTACGGATAAGCAAGTTGCCATTGCCGGCCGGTCCGGCTAATTATCCCGGCCTGTCAAAGGTTTGCGGGAGGATCGCTCTCGGACCATATGCCCAGAGGGGATTCCGCCTTGTCCGATATCTTCCACGAAGTCGAAGAAGATGTTCGTCGCGAACGGTTCGAAAAGCTGTGGAAGCAATATGGCGACTACGCCGTCGCGGCGCTGGCGGTGGTGATCCTGGCAATCGCGGGGCTTCAAGTTCTGGCAGCGTTACGACCAGCAGCAACGGGAGAATGCCTCCAGCGCGCTTCTGGCTGCGCAGCAAGTGTTGGCCTCCGGCGATAGCGCACAGGCCGCGGCCGCTTACGCAAATATCGCGAAGACAGCGCCGGGCGGTTACGCGGAGATCGCTCAACTTTCCGCAGCAGACGCGCTTCAGGCGGCTGGAAACAATGCTGACGCGTTGGCGCTCTACAAGAAGATCGCAGACGGATCGACACCGCTTGCACCGGTCGCGCGTCTGCGCGCCGCATGGATAATGGTTGAAACCGCGCCGAGGGCGGACGTCGAAGCTGAACTCGCGGCTCTGAACGACAACGCAAGTGCCTGGCGCTTTCCGGCGCGCGAAGTCCTCGCCTATTCCGACTATCGCCATGGAGCTAATGCTCAGGCGGAAAGCGCGTTCGCGGCTTTGGCCGCAGATTACCAACGCGTCGGAAGGAGTTCGCGGCCGGGCCAAGGCGATGGCCGCTTTCCTAAGATCCGGTGGTGACAGAAGCTTCGGCAACGTGCCTCTGCCCGCACCCGCGGCGCCCGCCGCTCCAAAAGGTCAACCATGAACCTGCGTAGCTTTCGCGGTGTCGCGGCAATTGTTGCCGCAGCGACCATTTTGAGCGCGTGCTCGACATTCGATGAGATAACGCATGACTGGTTCAATTCCTCCGGCTCGAAATCGAAACTGAAGGGCGAACGCATCTCCGTCATGGCGACGGATGAAACGTTGAAGCTGGACGACTCTCTCGCCTCAACCAATGTCGAATTGCCGCCGCCTTATCGCAATGACAGCTGGGCCAATCCGGGCGGCTACCCTTCCAATGCGATGTACCACCTCGAAGCGACGGGCTCCCTGCAACAGATTTGGTCGCAGGAGGCAGGAAAAGGCTCCGACACGGATTCACGCCTGACCGCACCGCCGATCGTTGTGAACGACACGATCTATGTCCTGGATGCCGAAGCACACGTCTTCGCATTCAATGCACAGACAGGCGCGCCCCTTTGGAACAGAAGTATTGCGCCAAATGGCAGCGCTAGCTTCCTCAACACAGCCACGCTTGGCGTGCTCGGGAGCAACAACAGCGTCGATCCAACCAAAGGCGCGGGCGGTGGCCTCGCATTCGACGGCGGGAAGATTTTCGCGACAACCGGGTTTGGCGATGTCATCGCGATGTCCCCCCAGGGCAAGCAGCTTTGGAGGTCAATGTCGGCGTTCCCATCATAAATGCGCCGGTCGCCAGCGGCGGACGGGTTTTCGTCTCCAGCCAGGACAATCATTTCTACGCCCTCGCCCAAACCGACGGCAGAACGTTGTGGGATCACCAGGGCATTACGGAATCCGCGGGCATTCTGGAAAGTACCAGCGCCGCAGTCGCGGGAGAGTTCGTGATCGTTCCGTACACATCGGGGTGAATTGTTCGCCCTGCGCGTTCAAAACGGGCGTCCTGCATGGAACGATATGCTCACAAGTCCGGGCAACACCACCGCACTTGCGGAACTAGACGATATCGCGGGACGTCCGGTTGTGGACCGCGAAATGGTTTTTCGCGATCAGCCATTCCGGATTGATGGCAGCGATCAATCTCAATTCCGGCGAGCGGAGCTGGTCTCGTGACATTGGCGGCATCCAGACCCCGTGGGTCGCGGGCGACTTTATCTACGTCGTGTCCACGGACCAGAAACTCATTTGTCTGACGCGAAAAGAAGGCCGCGTGAAGTGGGTCCATCAACTGACGCGTTGGGAGAATGCTGACGACCAAAGCGATCCGATCGTCTGGGCTGGTCCGGTTCTGGTCTCGGATCGTCTTATCATGGTGTCGTCGCAGGGCTTCGCCGTGTCGATCTCGCCCTATACGGGTCAGCTGCTTGGCCGTATGCAAATCCCGGCCGCAGCCTAATCGCACCCGTGGTCGCAAATGACACGCTTTACCTCTTGACCAACGACGCGCAACTCGTCGCGCTGCGCTGAGCGCGTCATGCCGCTCAAGCTCGCCATTGTAGGCCGCCCGAATGTCGGCAAATCGACGCTGTTCAATCGGCTCGCTGGCAAGAAGCTCGCCTTGGTACACGACACGCCTGGCGTCACCCGCGACCGGCGCGAAGCAGAGGCAAATCACGGCGCGCTTGTTCTGACGCTCATCGATACGGCGGGTTTTGAGGAGGGCTCCGACGGTAGCCTCGCGTCGCGCATGACCGCGCAGACATTGGCGGCAATTGCCGATGCCGATGTATGCCTGTTCGTGATCGACGCACGCGATGGCGTAACAGCCGGTGATGAGATCATCGCGGAGACGTTGCGCCGTTCCGGCAAGCCCGTCGTTCTGGCGGCAAATAAGAGCGAGGCGCGCTCCCATACCGATGCTATTGCCGAAGCTTACGGATTGGGCTTTGGCGAAGCGCTCGCTGTCTCCGCGGAGCACAATCTCGGTATCGAAGAACTCGTTGAGGCCTTTCTGCCTTTCGCGGAAAACTCCGATGCGGAAGCTGCTTCAGAAGGCGAAGAGACGCCCGGTGAAATACCAAACCGGCCTTTGCGCCTCGCGATCGTAGGCCGGCCGAATGTCGGCAAATCGAGCCTCTTCAATCATATCCTTGGAGACGAGCGTTCGTTGACGGGGCCGGAACCTGGTCTGACGCGTGATTCCATAGCTGCACCGTGGACGACGGAAACCGGTCGAGCCGTTCTGTTGCACGATACAGCGGGTTTGCGTAAGAGCGCGCGCGCGGCCGGTCATACACTTGAGCAGCTTTCAATCCATAGCACGCTGGATGCGATCCGGTTTGCCGACTGTTGTATCGTTATCATCGATGCCACACAGCCCTTCGAGAAGCAGGATCTGACAATCGCCGACATGATCGAAAAAGAAGGCCGCGCGGTGGTCTTCGCGATCAACAAATGGGATCTGATCGAAGACCGGGCCGGTGCTATCGGCAAATTAAGACGCCAGCTTGACGAATCTTTGCCCCAACTCGCGGGCGCACCGCTTATCGCCATTTCTGCGCGCTCGGGCGAAGGCGTGAACCGGCTACTTCCAGCGGTTCTGGAAGCCGATCGTGCGTGGAACACGCATGTCTCGACTTCTGTGCTTAACCGTTTCCTCGAAGGTGCGCTCGCGCGCCATGCACCGCCTGCAATTCGGGGACGGCGCGTGCGCATCCGCTATATGACGCAGCCGAAGGTTCGTCCGCCGACATTCGCCCTCTTCGGTAACCAGCTGTCCGCCCTGCCCGACGCTTATTTGCGCTATCTTACAAATGGATTGCGCAATGCGTTCAAACTTGACGGGACGCCGATACGGGTCCGCTTGCGTGGCGGCCCCAATCCCTACGCGAACGACTGACCTCTGAAATCGACTATCTCGCCAGTGCGGGTATTGGTAGGCGACAGTAGCTCGACGATCAGCGGGGCGACCGCTTCCGGTGGATGCAGACTTTGCGGATCTTCGCCCGGCATCGCGCGGGCGCGCATCGCCGTCCGCAAAGATCCCGGACTTAGAAGATTGACCTTCACATTCGTGCCTTCGCACTCGGCTGCATACGTAAGCGCGAGCGACTCCAGCGCCACCTTGGACATGGCATAGCCGCCCCCAGAAGGGTGTGTGCTTGCGCGCGGCACCGGATGTCACAAATAGAACGCGTGCAGCCGCAGAGGCGCGCAGCAAGGGTCAAGCGAACGAACGAGGTCGCCAGTTCGCCGTGACATTCACGTCGAGCAGTTCTTGAAACGCTTTCGGCTCAAGATGCGACAAAGGCGAGATTGCGCCTAGCACGCCCGCATTGCCGAGAAACGCGTCAAGCCTGCCCCAGCGTTCATAGATCGAAGCACCAAGCCGGTCGAGCGCCGTGAAGTCCCTGACGTCGAGCGGCACCAATGTTGCGCTGCCGCCGGACCGTTGGACTTCATCGTCGGTGTCTTCCAAGCCACCGACGGTCCGCGCGACAAGGATCACATGCGCGCCAGCCTTTGCCAGTGCCAGGGACGCGGCTTTGCCAATTCCGCGCGATGCGCCGGTGACGAGCGCAATGCGCCCCTCAAAAATTTTCGCCATAAACGCTCAGGCGACGTCGGCAAGCAGGGAGAGTTGTCCTGCCTGACGGCCATCGTCCAAATCCGGCAACGCGATGGGATAGGAACCAGAGAAGCAGGCATCGCAAAATTGCGGCGAGACCGGATCGCGCTTGCTCTCGCCCATCGCGCGATAAAGGCCGTCCATCGACACGAAAGCCAAGCTGTCAGCACCGATGAAGCGACGCATCTCTTCGACGTCCATCTTGTGCGCGATGAGATCGGCGGTGTTGGGCGTATCTACGCCATAAAAACAGGAGTGCGTGGTCGGTGGACTGGCGACCCGGAAGTGAACCTCCGCAGCGCCCGCGTCGCGCACCATCTGGACGATTTTCTTCGAGGTCGTTCCGCGAACGATGGAAATCGTCTACCAGGACGACTCGCTTGCCAGCCAGCAACGCACGGTTGGGATTATGCTTTTTTCGGACGCTGAAATTGCGAATGCCGTCGGTGGGCTCAATGAAGGTCCGGCCAACATAGTGATTGCGGATGATGCCGAGATCGAAGGGAAGCCTCGCCTCTTCCGCGAAACCGATCGCCGCCGGGATAGAGGAATCCGGAACCGGCACGATGAGATCAGCGACTGCCGGCGCCTCACGTGCAAGCTCCACACCTGTGCGTTTGCGAAGATCGTAGACGTTTCGGCCCTCGACCACCGAGTCCGGACGCGAGAAATAGATGTACTCGAAAACGCAGAAGCGGTGCGGATGTTTGTTGAAAGGATGCATCGACTCGATGCCGTCCTTGGTGATGACGACCATCTCGCCAGGCTCGATATCGCGCACGAATTCCGCACCGATGATATCAAGTGCGCAGGTCTCGGAAGCGAGAATATAGACGCCATCGAGATTTCCGAGTACCAGCGGCCGCACACCCCACGGATCGCGCACGCCGATCAGCTTCTTGGATGTGAGCGCGACAAGCGAATAAGCTCCCGACACTTGTTTCAAGGCATCGATCAGGCGATGGACAACGGGACCGAATTTGCTCCGTGCCGCCAAGTGAATAATGACTTCGGTGTCGGAGGTGGACTGGAAAATCGCACCCTGCCGCACAAGATCTTCGCGCAATATGCGCGCGTTGGTGAGATTGCCGTTATGCGCAAGCGCAATGCCGCCACCGGCAAGATCGGCGAACATCGGCTGGATATTGCGCGCGCCGGAGCCGCCGGCGGTGGAGTAGCGATTGTGCCCGATCGCGAAAGAGCCCTTGAGATTCTCGGCCCGGGCACTGTTCTTTCCGCCAAAGATATCGCCGACCAGACCGGCATGCCGTTCCGCGATGAACTGACCGTCTTGGTAAGTGACGATGCCCGACGCTTCCTGACCGCGATGCTGAAGCGCGTGCAGTCCCAGCACGGTCATCGCGGCGGCTTCCGGATGCCCAAAAATGCCAAAGACAGCACACTCCTCGTGCAGCTTGTCGCCGTCGAGAGAGAAACCTTCAGGACAACTCGTCATGGATTGCCGTTTCCGCCGGTCTGCTCAATGAGCCTGTCTAGCTCGCTGCGTTCCTTGGCGCCATAGGCTTTTTTCCGGCTCTTTCCGGGCGCTGCTCCCTGTGCCGGTTTGGGCACAGGGACCGGTGCGTTCGCGATTTCCGATACGCCCGATTGGTCGGCTTTGGGCATGTCTTCGGCAAAGGAACCGGGATGCTGATCTGGAACCACAGCCAACAAGACCTGCGCGGATCCCTGTATGATCGGCAGAGTTTTTGCGCTGGCGATCGTCTCGGGTTGAGACCGCACCGGTACGATCGACGAGAAGGCGATATAGGCGAGCCCGATGATCGCGAGTCCGCGCACGATGCCGAACACTACGCCAAGAACGCGGTCGAGTGTGCCGACAGGCGAGTGCTTCACCGACTCTGCAAAACGGAAGCTAACGAAGGAGAGCGGGATAAGCACAACCAGAAAGATGAGGGCATAGCCAATCAGCACGCCGAGCAAAGGCGACGACACCAGCCCTTTTGTCATCGGTGCGAGCTTTGGCCCGAAAAACAAGGTCGCGAACGCTGCAGCAGCCCAGGCAAAGATGGAAAGCGTCTCGGATACAAAGCCTCGATACGCCGCATAAACAGCGGAGATAAAAACGACCACAAGGACAATCGGGTCGACTACCGTGACGCCAAATGCACTCATGATTCTATTCTACCACGAACGGCGGATTGCCGCGCGGAGATATCGCGCGGACCGCTGAGCAGTGCCAGCAACTCGGCCACGTCCCGCACCTCGGTCATGGCAAGTCCCGCTATCTCAATACGCGTTCCTGCCGGTACAAAGCCCGCTGTAAAGCCCAATTTTGCTGCCTCCTTGAGGCGGAGTTCAGCCTGAGGGGCGGCCCGGACATCGCCGGAAAGACTGATTTCCCCGAAGAAAAACGAGTCGCGCGGCAGTGGTCGCCCCTGAAACGATGAGATCAACGCGGCAGCGGCAGCGAGATCAGCAGCCGGCTCGCTAACCTTCAGGCCGCCAGCCACGTTTAGATAGACATCGTGTCCGCTCATTCCAAGGCCCGCGCGCGCGTCAAGCACAGCGAGAAGCATCGCGAGGCGACCGGTATCCCAGCCAACGACGGCCCGGCGCGGGGTGCCATAGCCCGTCGCCGCTGCCAAAGCCTGGATCTCCATCAGCAACGGGCGCGTGCCTTCGATGCCTGCGAACACCGCCGTGCCCGGAGACAGCGACGACCGGTCGCCCAAAAACAATGCCGAGGGATTGGCGACTTCGGAGAGTCCCTTCCCCGTCATCTCGAACACACCGACTTCGTCAGTGGGTCCGAAGCGGTTCTTCACGGCACGAAGCAAGCGGAAATGATGTCCGCGCTCGCCCTCAAAATACAGAACGGCATCCACCAAGTGCTCGATGGCTTTGGGTCCGGCGATCTGTCCATCCTTCGTGACGTGACCAACCAGGATGATGGCGGCACCGGTGGATTTGGCGTAACGCACAAGATCGAACGATGCCGTGCGGACCTGCGCGATGGTTCCGGGCGCCGCTTCCATAGCCGACGTCCAAAGTGTCTGGATCGAGTCGATGGCAACAATACCGGGAACAGGCCCCGCCTCTAGGGTCGAGAGGATGTCCTCTACACAGGTCGCGGCTCCCAGTTCCACCGGGGCTTCGCTCAATTCCATCCGCGCGGCGCGCAGCCGCACCTGCGCAAGCGCTTCTTCACCGGAAATATAGACCGCGCGTCCACCGGCCTTCGCATAGGACGACAGTGCTTGAAGGATGATTGTCGATTTGCCGATCCCCGGATCGCCACCGACCAACAGCGCAGAGCCTGGCACCAAACCGCCCCCACAAACCCGATCAAACTCAAGGATGCCGGTTACGCGCCTTGGCGGCGTTTCATCCGTGGTCTTGAGGCCTTCAAGAGCGAACCGCCGTCCTTTTGGACGCTTGCGGCCTTCGCCGCCAATGGGTGGCGCGGCTCCCTCCTCCGTAATCGTGTTCCAGCCACCACAGGCGTCACAGCGACCCGACCACTTGGAATGGACGGCGCCGCAGGCCTGACAGACAAAGGACACAGAAGATTTGACCATGATTCGATCATACCACGACCGTCAAGAGACAAGCTTATCTGCGCACTTCCATCTTGATCGGGCCATCGGCACGGCCATGGATGAATTGTTCGACGTAAGGATTGCCGCTGCGGTCGATCTCAGCAGTTGGCCCGGCCCAGATGATCTTGCCATGATAAAGCATGGCGATGCGGTTGGCGATTTTGCGCGCACTGACCATATCGTGAGTGATCGACAGCGTTGTAGCGCCAACATCTCGAACCGTTGCGATGATGAGATCGTTGATGACGTCGGCCATGATCGGGTCAAGGCCCGTGGTTGGCTCGTCAAAAAAGATGATCTCCGGATCAGCCGCAATGGCGCGCGCAAGACCAACGCGCTTCTGCATGCCGCCGGACAATTCCGAGGGCGACAGTGTTGCAACCTCAGGCCCAAGACCGACCTTTGCAAGCTTTTCGACGGCGATGTCCTTTGCTTTCCGGCGTGGCACGCCGTGCCCTTGGATCAGACCGAACGCCACGTTTTCCCAAACCGTAAGACTATCGAACAGCGCCGCACTCTGGAACAGCATGCCGAACTTGCGCATCATCTCATCGCGGGCGCGCCCGCTCAGCTGCGTGACTTCTTTGCCATCGACAAAAATCTGACCGGCATCCGGCTTCAGAATTCCCAGGACGCACTTGATCATCACCGATTTGCCGGTGCCCGAGCCTCCGATCACGACCAGAGACTCGCCATGCGCGATTGCGAGATCGATGCCATCGAGCACGACCTTGCTACCGAAACTTTTCTTGACTCCTTTCAGTTCGACTTTCGGGGTTGCGCTTGTCATGCCCGTCACTTCGAGAAAAGAAAACTGGTAAGGACGTAGTTCGCAGCCAAAATCAGGATAGATGCCGAAACCACGGCATTTGTTGTCGCGGCGCCGACGCCCTGCGCACCGCCTTTGGAATTGAAGCCGTTGTAGCAACCCATCAATGCGATAATGAATCCGAACACCGCCGCCTTGATCAGGCCGGAGCTAATATCCTGATTGGTGACGAAATCGATCGTGTTCTTGAGATAGATCGAGCCGGTGAAATTCAGGCTTTGCGTGGACACCGCGTAGCCGCCAAAGATGCCGATTGAGTCCGCAATGGCGACCAAAATCGGCATGGACACGATCGCCGCAAACAGCCGTGGAACGACCAGATATTTGACCGGGTTGGTCGCCAGCGTGGTCAGAGCGTCGATCTGCTCCGTCACGCGCATGGTGCCGATCTCGGCGGCAATCGCCGCTGCGACCCGCCCCGCAACCATGAGACCTGCGATCACCGGTCCGAGCTCGCGCGTTATGCCAAGCGCCACGATCTGCGGTACAAAAGCTTCCGCACCGTATCTATCGCTGCCGATAAATATCTGCAGCGCAAGAACGCCGCCGGTGAAGAATGCCGTCAAACCCACAACCGGCAGCGAAAAGAAACCGATGCGCAGGATCTGTTGAAAGATCAGCGACCAGTAGATCGGCGGGCGCACAAACGCGGTGACGGCATCCAACGCAAACAGGAAGAGTCGTCCCGTTTGCTCGAACAGTGCCAAAACCATACGGCCGATGGCAGCAAAGATATTCATGTCTAAGCCTCGTAGTGGCGCGGCACACGGCGCGCGAGCGAGGTCAGAATTTCATAGGCCGCCGTTCCGGCGTTCGCAGCGATATCTTCGAGCGAAATCGTATCGCCGATGAACTCGATATCATCGCCCACCTTTACGCCCGGCGCATCGGTAACATCCAGCGTGACAAGGTCCATCGAAACACGCCCGACGAATGGCATGCATTTGCCGTCGATAGCGCCGGCGCCGCGATTTCCCAAACTGCGCATCAATCCGTCCGTATAGCCCAGCCCAGCGGTCGCGATGATGGTCGGCCGGGACGCCGTAAAGCTTGCGCCATAGCCGACACTTTCGCCTTTGTCGATCTTGCGCAATTGGAGAATGCGGCCTGTCAGAACGGCGACGGTCGAAAATATGTTCGGCGCTGCCGGTTGCGGATTGCCGCCATAGAGCCCGACGCCGGGACGAACCATGTCAAAGGCGTAATCTTTGCCGAGCAGAACGCCACCTGAAGATGACAGACTTGCGGGCGCAGGTGGCAGCAAAGCGAGAATGGCGCGAAAGCGGTCCAGCTGCGTGCGATTCATTGCCGCGCCCGGATCGTCTGCGCAGGCCAAATGGCTCATCCACAAAACGGGATGAATCCCGCTCATGCAGTTTCCATAGTCTGCGTTGAGCGCATTGACCTCGGATGGCGGAAGGCCAAGCCGGCTCATGCCGGTATCGAAATGCACGGCGGCGTCCAACGTAGAGCCGTGCTTGCGCGCGGCCCCGCTCCAGCTTTTGATCTCTGCGAGTGCGTTGAGGACTGGAATCAAGTTGTACGCAATCAACGCCGGGATCGCGTCTTCTGGCGCGCCGTCGAGGACGAAAATGCGCGCGCCTGGCAATGCGGGTCGAAGCGCCACACCTTCTTCGAGCCGCGCGACAAAGTATGTGTCGGCACCGGCGCCGTTCAGGTGCGTGGCGACCGGCACCATGCCCATGCCATAGGCATCGGCCTTCACGACCGCGGCGACCTGCGCCGCGCCGGCCAATCGTTGAAATTCGCGGAAATTGGACGCGATCGCGCCCAACCGCACCGTCAGGCGCGCTGCTTCAAAACTGGTCATTTGCGCGGACAATGCAGGTCTCAATCGTCGCGGTCAAAGCGCTTTTTCGCCGCCTACGATGCGATTTCAGCGGCCAAAAATGTTTTTGTGGATGCACTCCGAATGCGTGTTGCCCGCGGCTAAGCATGGGTCGGAGGTATCGAGCGTTTTGATCGCTTGATCGACGCCTGAGATGGAGGTTTCAGGCTGTTGCTCAGGTTGCTTGTTCACATCGAGAACGATGACGCCTTTTGCATTCTTTTTAAAATGCCACGGTTGGCGGCGGCAGGCTTCACGCGCGGCCTGAGACAGATTTTCATAGGATCCAGCGCCGCACGCGAGTTCTCGACCGATCGCCTGCATCACGTCGCCCGGCTTCTGGATCGTATTCTGCGGTGGCGGCGGCGCCACAAGAGGGATGGTCGGCGGGATATTCACGGGTCGCGTCGTCGGCACGGGAACCACGGGGAAGGCCGGAGGAGTTTTCTTTTCCGACTGCAGCGGCGGCAACAAGAGCATCGTCTCTTTTGATCCCGGGCGCGCGAGCATTCCGAAATGCCCTGCTGTCAACAGCGCCAGCAGGATCAGAACATGCACCAGGACGACGGCGACGCCGGCCCCGCCACGCTTAAGATACCGCTCGCGCTGCACCTCACTGACGTGCAGATGCAAATCTGCCATCAGGACGCGGGGCGGTTCGGAAAGGCTGTTCTGTGATGTCAAAATGCGTATTCCGGCGGACGAGCGGTAGCGCAACGCGCCTCACGCAGTGACCGAGGCCATTCTAGCAGGTTTTCCCTGTGCGCAAGCCGCAGGAATTAACCAGGTTTACAAATGCTTTGTCCCAGTTCGGCGCAGTTGCTCCAGAATAGGACGAAGATTCGCTTCCGGTAAGGATAATAACATGCGTGCAATGTTTACGGTAGCGGTGAGCCTGGTGGCGTTTGCCCTAGTGGGTTGCGACCAGGACGCGCAGGAGACGCATACAGCTGCCGCCGTGAAACCGGCAGCTGCAACAGCGACGGCTGCCGCAGCACCGTGCAAATGCAGTCACGCAGTGGCCGCCGCGCCGGCCCACCGGCTATTCAGCAATTATGAGTACCATCACAACCGCGATTATCACGATCGCTACGAACATGCGGACAATCGTGCGTATCAGGGCCGCTATTCCCACATATCGCGACATAGCACGGGCCAGACCGCCGCTTCGGCTGGAGAATATCGTTCCGACGACGACCAGCAATACGACGATCACGAGTACGCGGAAGCTGGCGCTCCGGAAAGCCACATCGACAGCACGCAAAACGCTTATCGTTCGCGCGGAGCGCAACGCTATCGCTACGACGAGCAGCAATACGCGGAGCCAAACTATCGCGAACGTTATGCTGGGAGTGCGCAGCATAGGAAGCAGCCCTATGACACGCGACGCCAATACCGCCCTGGGATCGAGCAACAGTATGACGAGCGGAGCTATGCGGGATCCGACTATTCCGAAACACGTGGCGCCAATGCGCAATCCGGAATGTACAGCGACGAGGAACAATACGGAGCGAATGCAGGGGCTGCGCCGTATGACACGAGCGGCGACAGCGCACAGTCTCAAGTGTACAGCGGCGGCGCCCAATACGGCGCAGGCGCGGGAGGCGGCCAATACCAGCAGGGCGCAACCGCGCAGGCGACGTGGGTCGATGGCTACGGCAGAATGCACTACGCAGACTACGGCCCGCTCTCCGACGAGCACCCCGGCCTGATCTCACGCAAGGACGAGCGCGAACGCCAGAAAGTCTGGCGCGGCTACGATTCCGACTGCGACAACTGGGCCGACTGAGCCACCGGTCCGGACCGCGAGCGAAGGGGGCGCTTAATTGCCCTCCGCAACGAGGTTGGAAAAGCGCGTGAAACGCTCGTCAAAGTGCAGATCTATTTTGTTGGTCGCGCCGTGACGATGCTTTTCGACCAGAACTTCTGCGCGGCGATGGGCGCGCTCACACTTCTCGATCCACTTGGTGTGCTCTGACGATGCCGGATCGGGCTCGCGCGACTTGAGGTAATACTCTTCGCGATAGACGAACATCACAACGTCAGCGTCCTGTTCAATCGAGCCGGATTCGCGAAGATCGGACAGCACCGGACGTTTGTCGTCGCGCGCATCGACGCCGCGCGAGAGCTGGGACAGCGCGATAACCGGCACATCCAGTTCCTTCGCAAGAACCTTCAGCGACTTCGAAATCTCTGTGATCTCCTGCACCCGGTTCTCGGCGCGTCCGGAGCCGGCGACAAGCTGGAGATGATCGATCATCACGCAGCCGATGTTCTTTTCGCGCTTCATGCGGCGGGCGCGCGCCGCGATCTGCGCGATGGAAATGCCGCCGGTATCGTCGATGTAGAATGGCAGCGTGGACAAATCCTGCATCGCGAGGACGAATTTCTCCCATTCCGTCTCGGAGAACCTGCCGTTGCGGATCTTCCACATCTCGATTTCAGTCTGCTCGGACAGGATACGTGCCGAGAGCTGCTGTGCCGCCATTTCGAGCGAGAAGAACAACACCGGCGCACCCCGTGGCACGTCCGCACCGGACTCCATGTCCTGCACATAGGCGCGGCAGGTGTGGAATGCCATGTTGGTGGCGAGCGAGGTTTTACCCATTCCGGGACGCCCGGCCAGAATGAGAAGGTCAGAGGGCTGGAGGCCGCCGAGCAGGGAATCGATATCGGCAAATCCCGTCACAAGGCCGGAAATGCGTCCGCCGCGGGCTTGCGCCTTCTCCGCAAGCTCGACGGTGCGGCGCAGGCTTTCGGCAAAGTCGAGTGGACCTTCGCCGTATTTGGAGGTTTCCGCGACCCGATAAAGAGCCTTTTCGGCTTCCTGAATTTGTGCCTGCGGCGGATTTTCGTGCGGCGCGTCATAAGCCGCGTTGACCATGTCCTCGCCGATGCGGATCAACGAACGGCGCACCGCCAGATCGCTCAGGATGCGCGCATAGTCGCGCGCATTCGGCAACGCGGGTGCCGCTTGCACAAGACCGACAAGATAGGCGTGGCCACCGACTTCCTGAAGGCCCGGATCGGCTTTCATCGCCGCATGAAGCGTCAACGGTGTAAGCACCATGCCGCCGCGGTCCTGCGTCGAAACCATTGTGGCGAACAGACGCTGGTGAAGCGGATCGTAGAAGTGTTCCGCCTTCAGGATTTGCGTCACCGCCTCAAGAAGGCGATTGTCCACCAGGACCGCGCCGAGCAACGCCTGCTCGACTTCGATGTCATAGGGGACGTGACGATAGACTTCCTGTTCCATGCGCGCTCTTGGCTTTCGAAGGGCGGCGGTTGTGACGCAACGTGCGGAACGAATCAATCACGCAGACGAATCGTCGCAAGCCATATCGCAATTCATGCACAGCCAAATAAATTGCGGCGGCTCTTGATTTCGCGCGCGATCCGGTTTCCGCAACAGATCAAAAGACGTTCTCATAGATTTCCGGCTTGAAACCGACCGTTAGCTTGCCGCCCACGTCGAGCACCGGACGCTTGATCAGGGAAGGCTGTGCCAGCATCAGCGCGATAGCCTTCTTCTCCGTGATGCCGTCCTTGTCCTTCTCCGGCAATTTTCTGAACGTCGTTCCGGCCTTGTTCAGCAGCGTTTCCCAACCGGCGGTCTTTGCCCACGCTTCCAATCGCGCTTTATCGATCCCCTCGGCTTTGTAATCGTGAAACACGTAAGCAACGCCGCGCTTGTCCAGCCATGCGCGCGCTTTCTTCATCGTGTCGCAGTTCTTGATGCCGTAGATCGCAACATCCTTTGCCATCAGAAGTCTCCTTGGGCGCCAAGCGGCCAGCGCGCCAGATATTCGTGACGACTCCTGCCCACCAAACTCATCACCAGCACGAAATCTCTAACCGTCCACCGGATCGGCGCAATCGGATATTCATCGACACCGTGATCTGCCCACATCAAAGTCATGTGTGCCGAAAACGGGGAGCGCGAAAGATCCTGAAATCCTTCCCGCGCCATTTCGAATGCGAGATGTTTGCGCAGCGCCGTCAGCTTCTGCACGCCATCGCCGGAACCCAGCACGAAAGGATGGCGGTCGCGAACATAAAAACTTTCGGTGATGTCGAGCGCGATTTCGAACGGCGCGGCGCGCACCCGTCTGGCAGCATTGCGCGCGCGCCGGACGATTTCCGCCAAGTCCCATTTCGGACTGCCGACAGGGAGAAGCGTGAGATGCAACCGGTCCGGCCAGATCGGCCTGCCACGCAATCCATGCGCGCCGCAGACGGTCTCACCCAGCGTCGCAATCGGAGCGACGGTTTCCGGCGTTGGAAGAAGCGCGAAGAACAGGTTGATCGGAACGCTCCCGCCGCCCCACGGGCGATGCGCAGTTTCCTGCTTATCCGATGGCTGCAATGATGAGAACATAACAGGAACATATCGCGCAGGTGCGATGCCGTCAATGACTTGTCTACTCTCAACCGCGCTTGGGAATTTCCAGACCGCGCTGTACGGCGGGACGGGCAAGGCCACGTTCCAGCCACGCGGGCACATTCTTGAGCGCGTCGAAGTCGACAATCTCGCGCGCGCCATAGAAGCCGACCAGATTGCGTACCCAGCCCAGCGTCGCAACATCGGCTATGGTGTATTCGTCGCCCATGATCCAGTCGCGTCCCGCAAGCCGTGTTTCAAGCACGCCCAGTAAACGCTTCGTCTCCGCCACATAACGATCGCGCGGCCGCTTGTCCTCGTAATCCTTGCCGGCGAATTTGTGGAAGAAACCGAGCTGCCCGAACATCGGCCCGATCCCGCCCATCTGGAACATCACCCAGGCAATCGTCTCATAGCGCCGCGCGGCATCGGTGGGCAGAAGCTTGCCCGTCTTCTCCGCGAGATAGATCAGGATCGCGCCGGATTCGAACAGACCAAGTGGCTTCCCGTCCGGGCCATCGGGATCGAGGATCGCGGGAATCTTGCCGTTCGGATTGAGGGACAGAAACTCCGGCGTCGCACTCTCGTTCTTCAGGATGTCGATGAGATGCGGTTCATACGGCAAACCGATCTCCTCCAGCATGATCGATACCTTCACGCCATTGGGTGTAGGCAGCGAATAGAGCTGCAACCGGTCGGGATGTTGCGCGGGCCAGCGCTTCGTGATCGGGAACGCGGAAATATCGGACATGAAACACCTCGGTTGCAAATGGCTGTGACGTCTAGATAAGCCGGACCGTGCCGCGATCAACCGCGACGGCGGAATGGACATTGCGCCGCGTGTCCCCGCATGATGTGGGACCGTCAGGAAGCGATGCCATGGATTTTGCGATCACCGATCTGCTCTTCGCCATCGGCCATCACCTTCTGATCTTCGCGCTCGCCGGCATCATCGCCTATGAGTTCGCGGTGGTGCGGCCGAGCATGACAGCGGCAGACATCGTGCGCGTTGGTGCCGTCGATGTCTGGTACGGCATCCTTGCAGGCCTGATCCTCATCGTCGGCTTTGCGCGCGCGGTCTATGCCGCGAAGGGCTGGACCTACTATGCGCATAACCATTTCTTCTGGGCGAAGATTACCTGCTTTGCCATCGTTGGCCTTCTTTCCCTCTGGCCCACGATCCAGTTCATCCGCTGGCGCGGCGCGCTGAAGAAAGATCCATCGGCGATGCCGGCGCCCCAGGCCATTGCTGTTGCGCGGCGGTTCATCTGGGCAGAAGTCTTCTTTTTCGCACTCATTCCCGTGTTCGCCGCGGCCATGGCGCGCGGATACGGCGAACTCAACTGAGCGGCCAGCGGCCGAGGTGATTGTGCGTTGTCTTGCCGAGCACGGAGTGGACCAGCACGAATTCCTGCACGGTCCATGAGAACGGCGTGATCTTGAGCGGTTTCACGCGCACCTTGTCGTAAACGAGCGTGACATGCGGCTTGAACTCGCCGCGCGTCGCGCCGCCCAAGCCCGCTTTGGTGAGCGTAGCCGCGAGCGATGTGTGCAACGCCTGCCACTCCTTCGCATTGCCGGTCAGCACGAACGGAAATACGCCGGTCGAGTTGCGAAAGCTCTCTGCGCGCGGAAACGCGACGTTGAACGGCGTGGCCTTCACCTGCCCTGCCGCGTCTTTCGCGAGTTTGACGATCTCTTCCGGCAGCGCCGCCCAATCGCCCAGATGAAACAGCGTGACGTGGAGATGTTCGGGCAGGATTAAGGTGCCCGTGAATCCGTGTTCCTGTTTGAAGGTCTCCGCCTGCGCATAAATCCGCGCTGCGGTTTCCTTGCCCGGCAGGCATGCGAAGAATATCCGCTCTTTCTGAGAAGGTCCGAATTTGCGGCGCGTGCGTGCAGCCATGCGTCTCCCCTGCCAGTTTGATCCTAGCAGAGAGCAATTCAATTTCCGCGACCAGCCGCTTGCCTTCGCGGATATGCGCGCGGATCGCGGCATAAAGCGCCAGATGTGCGCGCGTATATTTGCCGTGCTTCAGCGCATTGGCATTGCCGCGCGGCGCGCCGCGCCCAGTCCTCGCCTTCATCGTCTTCGTCGTCGTGAAAAACGTAACTCGGGTCTTCTTCTCCTGCGAGCCGGCGCTCGGCATAAGCAAGTTTCTGTTTCTGCTTTTTCAGAAGCAGCGCGATACGATCGTCATTCCCCTCGCCCATCCGTGCGCGAACGGAATTTTCGACATGCTCATCCATGCGTTGCCAGAATTTTGTTAGCGTCTCCGCACTAGCCTTCTCTTTCTCCAATTTCGAATTCAATTCGAGCTTCTTCGGGTCAGGTGGTTGAATTCTCTCGCTAATCGTGCGGCTGCGGCGCTCGATCTGTGCGAAGGTTGCGAGCGCTTCAGCCACGCGGGCGTTGGCCTGCATCAGCCGCGCGGCGGCGTTCAGTGGACCAACCTTGTCGTTATGCGCTTGCGCGGAGAGACCATGACAACGGGTTGCCATGCTGACGCCGATGGCAAGATGCTCCACCAACTGTTCGGCCGCATAGCGGCGCAGTTCGTCGTCCGTCCGGGGCGGCGCGGGCTGATCGGGAAAATCAGCAGGGTTTGGTTGGCTGTTTTGGCCCACAGCCCCGGGCATTTCCTGGGTCATTACCCGGATATATGAATATATACCTGGTATTCAAGGCCAATATAGGAATATTTGCTCCATATTTCCGCCAAGGTCGAATTACGGCCTTTTGCCTGGATAAGGCTCGCAAGCGATGCCATCGCTGTTGCCATCCAATTCCGGGCGATACCCCGGCTGGCCTTCATAGATCGGCGCCTTGTCCGCCGCCCAAGCCTCCGCGCAATTTCGAAAATAAACGCTTTTTTCCACGGCCAGCGTATCGGCCTCTTCGGCCGAAGCATTCTCGAAAGCCAGGCTTGGACCCTGGGGCCCAGCGATCAACGGCATCATGTAGAGCGCCGCCCAGACCGCAACAATCGCGATGGCGAACGCGATGACATTGCGCGAAGAACGCCGCGCACGCGCAGCGCAAACGCTCTCAGCGCGCGCCGCGTAATATTCGTAGCGTTGTAGAGGCCTGGTCACACCCTAACGATAAATCATTCACTCCTAAAGCCGCGTTACAGCGAAGCCTTGAATTTGCTGAAAAGGATCGGCGCCGGGCGGCATTCGATCAGTGCGGCATCTTTTCCTTGAGATTGTCGCCGATGCGGCCAAGCACGGTGACGTGCAGGCGCCGGCGGACTGTCATGCCCTGGCGTTTGTAGAGCGCGATCGCGGAATGGTTCTCCGAGAATACGTGCAGAAACGGGATTTCTCCCCGCGTCTCGATCTGGCGCGAAACGTGTGCCAGCAATGCCTGCGCATAGCGGCGGCCGCGGAAATCGGGATGCACGCACACCGCCGTCATCTCGGTGTAAGTGCCGGGCGTCATGCGCTCGCCCGTCATCGCGGCAAGGCGGCCATCGACGCGGATGCCGAAGAAGCGGCCGAGCTGATGCGTACGCGGCCCGAACGGTCCAGGCCGTGTAAGCTCGACCAATGCGCGCATCTCCGGCGCGTCCTCGTCGCCGAGCGGAAGAATATCCGGCATCGCGCCATCGAATCCGGTTGGCGCACCGGTCATCTGTTCGCCGGTCGCGGCCATCACGATTTCCAACGGGCCGGATGGCACGACAGGTTCGGGCGTGAACAGAACCGCGGGCTCATCCGCGCGCATCAGGGCGTGCAACGCTTCCCAATTTTCCGGAGGTCTGCGCCTCGACCGACGCGAACGGCGCGATGTCGGCGGGATAGCGCCGCGCGGGACCGTTGATCTCGGCCAGATGCGCCTGACGCGTCATCAATGCCGTGCGGATGGGCGTGTCGAGCAAATCGTCCGGTGTCATCGGCGGCTCATCTTTGCGCGACGGAGATCAAGGCCGGAACAAGGTCGCTGCGCCGATGACAAGCTCCGCCAGAATCAGAATGACGATCAGCAATTCCAGCCGCGCCGAGCGCGCCGTATCCATCATCTCGGTGAAGGTCTCCGCGGCGCTGCCGACCACGACCACTTTCGCATTCAACAGCGTGCCGCGCTCGATGATTTCGTACTCGTCCTCCAGACGCGCATAAAAGCGGCCGAGCTCCGGATTTTCCCACAGCACATCGGGCTTCTCCGCAAAGGCGATACGGCCCGACACGCGATGTTGCGCCAGCAACGCCGAACCGATCAGTTGCAGGAGCGCCTTGCGTGCCTTGGGCAATCTTCCGCTGACGGCAAGCCTGTTTGCCGCCGGCTCGATGGTGTCGTACACCGACGCGATCTCGCGCTCATAGCGGGCGAGCGCGACGCTCTTTGCCAGGATATCGCCCAGCACCAGCACATGCGCGACGCTCAATTCCTTCAAGTAGAGGACGCCGCTGGCGGTGGCGCCCTCTTCCATCTCGGGATGGATTTCGAGCTTGACCTGTTCTTCCTCGATCGCGGAGGTTTGCGCCGGTTCGCTGAGAAAGCGGGACAGCGTCTGCTTTTCTTCTTCCGCCGTCAGGCCGATCAGCACCACAGCGCCATACCGGAACACGACGACATAGCCATTGCCTTCGCGGTAGCAGAACGGCGCGGCCGAGACGACGCCGCTGAACTTCGAGCGATCGACGATCAGCCTGTCGCCGACGAGCAGCGCATGGGCGGAAATTTCCTGACCGGGTGAAGTCATCGTCGCATCAAGCCTTCCACAATGTGCTTGTCATATCGCGAACCGCGCGGTCAATGATCCCGCAGCGTTAAATTTTTGCCGCAAGAACCGGGTGGAAGACCGGCGCCGCGGAACTAAGTATGCGCTAGACTGAATATAACGAGGGAAACCATGGCGGCGCACTATCGCATCTTCGAAACCGCGCGCGGCTTCTGCGCAATCGCGTGGAGCGATGCCGGAGTCGTGCGCTTTCGCCTGCCCGAACGGAACGCGGAAGCGACCGAGCAGGCGCTGTTGCGCCGCCTGCCCGATGCGACACCGGCAACGCCGCCGCCTGCAATCGCCGAAACGGTGACGGCGGCGCAGCATTACTTCGGCGGCGAGAAGACCGACTTCGCAGACGTTACCGTGGATCTTGGCGAGCAGAGCGAATTATTCGGGAAGGTCTATGCCGCCGCACGCAAATTGCGCTGGGGCGAAACGACGACATACGGCGCACTCGCCAAACAGTTCGGCGACGATTGGGAGATTGCGCGTGAGGTCGGCCAGGCGATGTCGAAGAACCCGGTGCCGTTGATCATTCCGTGCCATCGCGTGCTCGCGGCCGGCGGCAAGGTCGGTGGCTTTTCCGCACCCGGCGGCGCCGCGACCAAGGCGATGATGCTGGCGATGGAAGGCGTGCAGGTCGGTGCGCCCAAGCCCGAACAGCAATCGCTGAGCTTCTAGGCTACGCGGCGCGCAAAGTAGGTGCCTGCCAGCATCAACGCGATGCCGAAGAGACGCGTGGCATTCAACGGCGATCTCATCGCGCCGAACAGGCCGAACTGGTCTATCGCGGCGGCGGCGAGGATCTGACCCACGAGCACGAAGAAGATCGCGTTGGCGACGCCGATGCGTGGCGCGCTGTAGGTGACCGAGAGCACATAGAACGCGACCAGAAGACCGCCCGTGTAAGTAACTGGCGACGCTGCGAACCAGCCCTGCTGCGGCAATCCAATAACGGCGGTCGCAACGCCGGAAATCGCGGCCGCGAGAACGAACAGCAGGAACGATGCAGCCCACGGGCTCCCGATCTGCCCGCCCAACCGGCCGTTCAGCGCCGCCATGATCGGAATGCCGACGCCGGTCGTGAACATCAGAACGGAGAGAAAAAGGCCGCTTGTCGAAGACGTCATCGTTGGGCACCGTCGGGTTGGCGTTTCACGCATCGTAAGGGCGCAATGGCGGTGTGGCGCGGACGAACGTGCGGCAGGACTATCGCACACCGGCCGTTGCGTAGGCTGCTTCCGCGAACGTGACGGTCACAAAATTGTGCGCGTGTTGTGGGATGGAGGCCCGTAATATGGCTCGAAAGTGCCGACGCCTGCTTTAACTTCAAACGCACAAGGGAAGGAAAACATCATGACCGACTATCTCGCGATTTTCACCGGCTCCAAAGACAGCCCCCGCATGGCGGCGTGGATCGCCCTGCCCGAAGCCGAGCGCAAGGCGAAAGAACAGGAAGGCATTGCGGCCTGGGGCGCGTGGATGCACCAGCATCAGGGCGATCTCGTTTTCCATGGCGGCCCACTGGGCAAGACCAAGAGCGTCTCGCCGGACGGGATCGCGGATATCTCCAACAATCTGGGCGGCTTCGTGGTCGTCCGCGCGGAGTCGCATGAAGCGGCTGCCAAGATGTTCGAGAACCATCCGCAGTTCACGATCTTCCCCGGTGCCGCGGTCGAAATCATGCCGGTGATGCCGATTCCCGGCGGCGGCTGAAAAAAACGCACAACGACAAGAACAATTCAGGAGAGACGAATGCCCGGCACCGTCCGCCTTCATCGCGTGATCGCGACAACGCCCGATAAAGTCTATCGCGCCTTCCTTGAGCCCGATGCGATGGCGAAGTGGCTTCCGCCCAACGGGTTTGCGGCCACGTCGCATCATCAAGATGCGAAAGTCGGCGGCACATTCCGCATGTCGTTCCGCAACTTCACCACCGGCAACGGCCATTCCTTTGGCGGCGAGTACAAGGAACTCATCCCGAACGAAAAGCTTCGCTACACGGACAAGTTCGACGATCCCAACCTGCCCGGCGAGATGGAGGTCACGGTCGAGTTGAAGAAAGTCGCCGTCGGCACGGATGTTTCGATCGTACAAGCCGGAATCCCGGACATGATCCCGGTCGAGGCGTGTTACCTCGGCTGGCAGCAATCGCTCGAAAATCTGGTGAGGCTCGTCGAGCCGAACATTCCCGACTGAAACCATTCGCCAGAATGTCGAGAGTGACGTGGGCGTTCTGTCACTGCGCAAACAAAAAAAGCGCCGGGCTGTGAACCCGGCGCTTTTTCAAGATTGGCTTTAAGCGCTAGCGACGTAGCGGCGCGAGCGCGGCGGGCGCTCCCGAATGCCCTTTCTTCGGCGTGTGACGAACCTGCGCGCGATTATCACCGCAGCTATACGAATCCGTTCCGTAGATGAACGTATTGGTCACGTTGGTAAACTTGTTGGCGCCAATCGTGTTTGCGCCCTGTGGAGGGCCGCTCAGGATGCCGACACAGGCGGTAAGGATCTTGTTGCTGGATACGGTGTTGCCGGAACCGGACGGCGAATTGTCCGGCTGCGTGCAGAGCGCATCCAGATGGATCGCGGCTTCCGCGGACGAGTTGCTGACGGTGTTGCCGGTGATCGTATTGTTGTCGCTGCAGGCATCGATGCCGTCATAGATCGTGGTGGTATCGATCTTGTTGGCTGTCACGGAGATGTAGTCGTCGCTGATGCCATCGCTGTAGAGGCCGACGCCGGCAAACTGCGCATTCGTGATCGTGTTCTTGTGAATCTGCACCAGATTGTCCGCAGTGCCGTTCACCGCGTCCAGCACAACGCCATATTGCGCGTTGTCGATCGTGTTTCCCTGTACCAGCGTAGGCGTCTGATATTCGGCGGAATCCAATTGATACAGGATGATGCCGGACGATCCATACGTGTCGGGGCTATAGATCAGATCGCTGATGGTGTTCGCAGTTATGCTCGCAGTTGCGCCGTAGGAAACCTCGATGCCGTTCTGAGCGATCAGCGTCGTCGGACCGATGCCGGTGACAGTGTTGTGCGTGATATTGGCGGCGGCAGCGGCCAGTTCCACGGTGATGCCGTTCTTGTCGAAGTTCGTGACCGTGTTCTTCTCGATGTTGACGGAATCCGTGCCTGACGCCTGGTTCTCGACGAAGATTCCAAGGCCGCTCTGACAGCCCTGATAGCCATCGGGGAGTATCTGATTTTGCGCCGTGCTTCCGATGATCGTACCGCCTGCGTTGCGATAATAGATGCCGGCAAGCTGAAGCCCGCACGTCGTTATATTATTGCCGGTACCATCGACGACGATGCCCTTGAAAATCACGTCCGCCGTCGTATCCGGCGAAACCAGAACCTGGGCCGCGGTCGGAAAGCCGCTGTGCAAAGTCGTGGTGTTTTGCACAAGACCGCCCGCGGGCACCGTGATGCGCACGGGTTGCCCTCCGGCGACGCCTTTCACCGTCAGGCTTTTCGTAATTTTGACCTGCTCGGCATAGTCACCCGGGCACACCGCGATCACGTCACCCGGCGCGGCTGCGTCAACGGCCGATTGGATCGATCCATAGACCGTACCCTTCAGCGCACAGGTTCCAACATGAAGCGTGTTCGCAGACGCCGAATGGACATTGAAAGCCAACACGATAATGCCAGCCAATAGACCGCAATTTGCACTGAAGCGCATTTCTACTCCCCACCGGTTGAATTTTGAGTTGTGTTACCCAACATTGACTCAAGATTGTGGCGAGTCAATTACAATTGCTACTTGCAACGGTGACACTTTGTTACAATTGACAATTGCAGTGATGACTATTTGTCAAACGCCGGTTTAGTACGGGTTTCGGCAGTTTTGTTCCATGCAAAATATATATGGAAGGTCCAACTCGATCCGAATGCCTCTCGAATTGTCGCCGCTGGTTCCCTCGATTAAATCTATTTTCTCCGCGACGCGGCGATTGCTGTCTACCTTTGATGGGCCGAGTAATGAGGCCGATCAAAACACCACGACGCTGCGGATGCTTTCGCCCTTGTGCATCAGATCGAACGCATCGTTGATCTTGTCCAGCGGCATCGTGGGGAGCCAGCACTTCCAGCTTCTGGCCGCGCTTGCCCGTGAACCGGCTGACCTTCAACCGCCCGCGTGAGCGCCCCGCCCGACGCTTTATCGGCCCGGCTGGCGCCAGCGGTCATCTGAGATTCCTCCAAAACACCCACAATCCAGACACCGGACGCAACTGGTCCATGCGCGGCAAAGGTCAATTCCATGAAGGCGTCTCCCGTGAAATTATTGAAGGTTTTGGCGAAGTTGGATTGCAGGAGCAAGGGCTTAGAGTGCTAGTTTAGGACGAATCACAGAAGGGGCAAGGCGCGCGCGGGGCGCAGCCTGCCACGTCGTTTGCGCATGGCCAGGCTGAAACTGCCGCGACTGTCGGTCTACGTCCTTGCCCAGATGCTAGGGCCGACGGCGCTGTTCGCGTTGCTGATGACGCTCGTCGTCTGGCTGACGTCGTCGCTGCGCCTGCTCGACCTTGTCATCAACCGTGGCCAGTCGGCGGCGACCTTTGCATATCTGTCGGTTCTTATTATCCCGAGGTCTCCTGGTCATCATCCTGCCGATCGCCTTTTTCGCGGGCACGCTTACGCGCTCACGAAACTCAGCGCCGACAGCGAGCTGTTGGTGATGTCGTCGGCAGGCTTCAGCCGCGCACAACTCGCCTTCCCCGTCATGCTTGCCGCCGCAGCGGTCATGTTTTTCACCTATCTCTGCGGCCTGTACTTGATGCCGGCGGGGCTGCGCTCCATGAAGGACAAGGTGGTCGACATTCGCGCAGATGTCGGCGCCGCGCTTCTGGACGAAGGCGAGTTTAACACCCCATCGCAGGGTCTCACCGTTTTCATCCGCACGCTCAATACGGACGGGCATATCGCGGGCGTGCTCGTTCACGACAGCCGCAACGAAAAGCATCCGATCACCTATCTGGCCGAAAGCGGGCAGCTCGCACAGACGCCAGCCGGGGCGCGGCTGATCATGTATGATGGCACGATCGAGCAGACGGATTCGAGCGGCGCACATCTCTCGGTGCTGAAATTCAAAAGCTACATCTTCGATCTCGACCAATTCGCAGGCCCGGCGCGCGTCACGGATCGCGCATCGAGCGAGCGTTATCTGGGTGAACTGTTCTGGCCGAAGGGCAAACTGCGTCCGCAGGTGCGCGCCGCCTATTTCGCGGAAGGCCACAACCGCATTTCCCAGCCGCTCTACTGCATCGCGTTCGGGCTCATTGCGCTCGTGGTGATCACGCGCGGACGCCGCGCGCGTGGCGCGCAAGCGCTCCGTATCACAAGCGCCGTTGTCGCAGCGGCCGGTCTGCGTATCGCCGGATACGGAATACAAGGACTGGCAACCCATCACGCCATCTTCTGCGTGCTCTTTTATCTGATCCCGCTATTGGGCGCGGGAATAGCCACTGCCTTGCTTGCGGGCTTCGATCCACTGGCGTCGCTGAAGCGCAGCGCGCTGCCGGTTGAGGCCATTGCATGAGCTGGTCGTGGACGCTCTATCGCTATCTGGCAGTCCAATTTCTGATCGGCGTTGCCGTGGTTTACGGCGCCTTCCTGCTTCTTGCGTTCTCGATAGATATTGTCGATCTGGTGAACCGCACAGCGGGCCGCAACGTGTCCACCGGCGTCGTCATCGGCATGACGCTGCTGCAGCTTCCGGACCTTGGCCAGAAGCTGTTGCCATTTGCCGTGCTGCTCGGGGGCGTGTTCGCGTTCGCGCGGCTGTCACGCAATCAGGAGATCGTGGCGACGCGGGCAGCCGGCCTTTCTGCCTGGGACTTCCTCGCACCACCTTTGGTCGTGGCGGTGGTTCTGGGAATCTTTGCGGTCACGATATTCACGCCCATCTCTGCGCGGCTGCTCGCAGAATTTTCCGCTCTTGAAGCGAAGTATATCCGCGGGCAGGAATCGCAACTGGCCGTCTCGATCAACGGCCTGTGGCTTCGCAAGGCGATGAGCATCAGCAGTCCGTCATCCATGCGTTGCGCGTCGCCAATCAGGGCGTGCGGCTGGAGGACGTAAACGTCTTTCTTTATGGAGCGCGGGATCACTTCCTCGGCCGCATCGATGCTAGGAGCGCCGATCTCGCCAATGGCGCTTGGCTTTTGCACGAGGCGCAGGTAAGCGGGCTCGACGGCGCGCCACAATTCCATACCGAGTATCAACTTCCCACCACAATGACACCGGCACAAATCCAGGAAAGCTTTGCGTCGCCGGACACGCTCTCGTTCTGGGCGTTGCCCGGATTCATCCGCGCAGCACAGAATGCGGGCTTCGCCGCGACACGCTATGAACTTTACTTTTACACGCTGCTCGCCCTTCCCGCCCTGTTCGCCGCAATGGTGTTCATGTCCGCGAGCTTTTCGCTCAAACTGGGACGTGGCGGCGATTGCCGCGCGTGGTGCTCATCAGTGCGCTTTCTGGGTTTGGCGTATATTTCTTCAGCGACCTGACGCGAGCACTCGGCCTAGTCCGGGATCGTCCCGGTTCTGCTTGCGGCCACAGCGCCCGCGCTCGCGTCCATCCTGATCGGCATGGCACTCGTCTTCCATCAGGAGGACGGATGAGAACCTGCCTTCTGGCCGGCGCGGCATTCTTTACGATGGGCACTCTGGTTGCGAACGCTTACGCGGCGGATTCGCCGACCGGAACCGATTACGTCTTGCAGGCCGACGACGTGACGTACGACACCGACAAGCACTTCGTCACCGCGCATGGTCACGTCGAGGTCGATTACAAGGCCGCATCCTGACCTCGGACACGCTGACCTATGACCAGAATACCGACACGGTGACGGCGGACGGTCATGTTGTCACCGTCGATGACAAGGGCAATGTCGCGTTCTCGAACCATGCCGTGATGACGGACAAAATGCGCGACGGCGCCCTGGAGGGCTTTCAGTCGCTGATCGGCAAATCCGGCCGTCTCGCCGGTACCACGGCGAACCGTACCGGGGATCGCTTCACAACGGCGTATCGCGCGCGCTTACACGTCCTGCAAAATCTGCAACAAGCCGGTCAGCGCACGCCGGTATGGGAGATCAGATCCTACCGTGTTGTGCACGATCAGTTGAGCACAAGATCCGGTTCAAGGACGCGACCATCGACTTCATGGGCGTTCCGATCCTGTACACACCCTATATGAGCCAGGCCGACCCGTCCGTGCGCTACGCGTCCGGCGTGCTCGCACCCGATCTCGGAAACTCATCGATCATCGGCTCCTTCATCAAGGTGCCGGTCTATATAGCGCTGTCGCCCTCTCAGGACGCGACCATCGCGCCGCTGATCTCGACGCACGGCGGCGAAGTGGTCCAGGGCGAGTATCGCGAGCGTTGGCAAAACGGCGGGAATGTGGTTCCAAGGCGCCGCCGGATTCAATCCCGACGGCGGCATTTCCGGACATCAGGACCAGATCTACAGCGACTTGTTCGGATCGGGGCGCATTCCGATCGACAATCACTGGGATACGGGCTTCGACGTGCAGCTGACGTCGGACGAGACTTTTCTCAAGCGCTACGACATCTCCCTTCTGGACCGGCTTACAAATGACGTCTTCGTCGAAAACGAAACAGGACGCAGCCGCTTCTCTGTGGACGGATATTTCTTTCAGGGTCTGCGTCCCACCGACGACAATCGCCAATTCCCGTGCCGCTCCCCCTCATGGAATACAGCTATATCCGCTGGATCATCTTTTGGGCGGCCAGTTTCGCTTCGATCTGAACACGGTCGCGCTGACGCGCGACGAAGGCACCGACGATCAGCGCGCGACGGCAGAACTACACTGGCGCAAGCCTTTCATCGCACTCGACGGGCAGATGTTCACGCTTCAGGCGGATGTGCGCGGCGACGTCTATCATATCGATAACGACGCCCCCCTTCCGTCGGACAACAAATTCATCGAACGCGGCATCCCGCAGGTCGCGGCTCGACTGGCGTTGGCCGTTTGTTTCGGACAGCGGCAACGGATCCTACGTCCTAGAGCCGATCGGACAGGCGATCTATCAGCCCTATGGGGGAAACCCTGCCGGTATCCCGAACGAGGACAGCACAAGCTCCGAACTCGACGAAAACAATCTTTTCAGCTTCGATCCACTCCCCGGCTATGACATCGTCGAAAGCGGGCCGCGCTTCAATGCCGGCCTGCGCGCGGACGCGATCTATCCGATCGCGCATTTCGAAGCCCTTGTCGGCGAAAGTTTCCGGCTGAAACCCGATCCGATCTTCGCCGGCGATTCGGGATTGTCGGGAACGCAGTCCGACATCGTCGGTCGATTCAGCATCAAATTCCCGCCCTATATCGATCTCACGCACCGCATCGGACATCGACGAGCGCACAGGCGACGTGCAGCGTAACGAAATCTATGTCACCGGCACTTATGGCCGCTCTTCGTTACAGGTAAGTTATGTTCAACTTGCGCCATCGGCGGTGACGCTCGGCCTCGACTCGCGCGAGGAAAATCAACGCGCAAGCGGATCTGAACTTCTATCGCAACTGGCAGATCTTCGCCGCAGTTCAGCGCGATCTGGTCGAGGGCGCGATGATCAATACCGAATATGGTCTGGGATATGAAGATGAATGCCTCGGCGTAGCCCTCGCTTATCGCCGCAAATACACAAGCCAGCCCGGCCTTCCGCCGTCCACGGCGTTTCTGCTGCGCGTGAACCTCAAGACGGGCGATCAGCCCATTCAGCCTTTTGATCTGTTCCATCAGGACATATTCACTTACAACCGTCCTTGAACGCTCAAGCAAAATCCTTATTCTGCGCCGCTGGTTGGGGGCAGGCCGTCCGGGGCGGCTTTAGCCGGGAAAGTCCTAGTGAGAAAACTGCCTAAGAACCGCTTCTTCCTTCGTATTCTATTGGCCGTACTTCCAGGCGCCGGTTTGCTGGCGCTGGGTACGCTTCCCATTGGCGCGCAGACGCAGCACCGCCCTCACGCTTCGGCCAAACCGGCAGCGCCTGCTCCGGCGCAAAATGCTGCTCCGGCTGCGCCTGCCGATACGTCGGACGATGACGACATCAATTCCAACGGCGTTGCTGCGGTCATCAACGATCAGATCGTGTCGGAGTACGATGTCCGTCAGCGCCTCGCGCTGGTGCTTTCGACCTCGGGCATGGCACCCACACCGGATACGCTCAAGAAATTGCGCCCGCAGGTCCTCGATCAGCTCAAAACCGAAAAGCTCGAACTCGAAGAAGCGCAGCGCAAGAACATCACGGTTTCCCCCACCGAGGTGGATAAGGAAATCGAAAATATCCTCAAAGACAATCACCTGACCAAGGAGCAACTGACCGGCATTCTTGCCAAGAGCGGCGTTGCCTTCGAGACGTTGCGCGCGCAGATCGCCGTTCAGCTCGCCTGGCAGAAATCCATCGAAGACGAATATGGCGACCGCGTGAACATCACCGACGCCGATGTCACGGACGAACTGACGCGCATCAACCAGGGCAAAGACAAACCGCATTACCTTGTCGGCGAGATTTTCCTGCCGTCGAAAATTCCGAACAGGAAGACAAGGTCCGCAAGAGCGCCGACGATCTGGACTCACAGCTTCAGAACGGCGCGCCGTTTGCCACCATGGCGCGGCAATTCAGCCAAAGCCCGTCTGCCGCAAAACGGGGGCGACATCGGCTGGGTGAACGACGGCCAACTCGCGCCCGAGCTGAATGCAGCGCTCGGCAAAATGCAGATCGAATCCGTGTCTCAGCCGCTCCGCGCCACAGGCGGGTTACTACATTCTGGCTCTGCGCCAGCGTCAGGAGCCCGTCGGGACCAAAACTGCCCGATCCGGCAACGCTGCAGAAGCCGGATAGGCCCGGCTATCTGCCGCTCGCGCGCGTGCTGTTGCCGATGCCGCCCAAGGCGCCGCAATCCTATATCGATGGCGCGACCAAAGCCGCGGTGCAGATACACGATCACTTCGCAGTTGCGCGCAGCTTGAAAAGATGCTGACAGCCGTCAAAGGCGCGTGTATATGAATTTGGGTGAAATGAAACTGACCGATCTAAGCGCAGAGATTCAGGACGCCATCGCCAAGACCCAATCCGGCAGAGGCCACGCCGCCGTTCCGCTCGTCGGCAGGCATCGAAAATCATCGCGCGCTGCGACAAGCGCGCGGCGCCCCAGGCGACGATCTGGCAGCCGCCGTCACGCGACCGAAGTCGAAAAACAGCTATTCCAGCAACAGATCTCGATGCTGGCGCGCCGCTACATCCGCGATCTCAGGCGCCAGGCGAATGTCGAAACGCGCTGAGCCCGCGCGCGACGCTCCTATCCTCCTGACCATGGGTGAACCGGCCGGGATCGGGCCGGAGATCGCCGTTGCGGCCTATCGGGCACTGGAAGGACGTACCGGTGCGCGGCCCCTGCGCATCGTCGGCGATCCGGCGTTGTTCGCGGATATTCCCGGTATTCTTCCCACATCTGCGCGCGTGACACGCACGCCCGGAAAGCCCAATCCCGAAAACAATGCCGCGGTTATCGAAGCGATAGAAATTGCGGTGCATGCCTGTGTGACTGGTGAAGCGGCCGCCATAGTCACCGCGCCGATCAACAAGGCTATCCTGATGCAATCGGGCTTTGGCTTTCCCGGTCATACGGAATTTCTCGGCGCGCTGACCGAGGCAATACAGCCGGTGATGATGCTGGCGAGCGACCAGTTGCGCGTCGTGCCGCTGACCATCCACATGCCGCTTGCCGATGTGCCGCGTGCGATCTCGACAGAATCAATTGTTGAAACGGCGGAGATTGTTCTTGCAGCGCTTGCGCGCGATTTCCGGATCGCGAGTCCACGCCTCGCCATTGCAGGACTCAATCCGCACCCGGGCGAGTTCGGCGATGAGGACATGCGCGTCATCGCGCCAGCCGTCGAACAATTGAAAGCAAAGAACCACGATGTCCGCGGTCCCTTGCCCGCCGACACGCTGTTCCATGAAGAAGCGCGCAAGAACGTATGATGCGGCGCTGTGCATGTATCACGACCAGGCGCTGATCCCGATCAAGACGCTCTCGTTCTGGGACGGTGTGAATGTCACGCTCGGCCTTCCGATCATACGCACATCTCCGGATCATGGCACGGCGTTCGACATCGCGGGGATGGGCAAGGCCGATCCGCGCAGCATGATCGCCGCGATCAGAATGGCCGCAGACATCGCCGATGCCAGACGCACCTGATCCGCTTCCCCCGCTGCGCGAGGTCATCGCCGCGCACGGCCTCACCGCAAAAAAATCGCTCGGCCAGAATTTCCTCTTCGACCTCAACCTAACGCGCCGCATCGCGCGCGCGGCGGGCGCAAACGAAGGCGGCTTGTTTTACGAAGTCGGTCCCGGTCCCGGCGGCCTAACACGCGCGTTGCTGGCCGAGGGCACCACGAAAGTCGTCGCCGTCGAACGCGACCGAACGCTGCATTCCGGCACTGGGAGAAATCGCGCGCGCTTATCCCGGCCGATTGGAGATCGTTCAGGCCGACGCGCTGACGCTCGATGAGCAACTGTTGTTAAGAGACGAACGCGTACGTGTCGCCGCCAACCTCCCCTACAATGTCGGCACAGCGCTGCTCGTGAAATGGCTTACGGCTGAGGCATGGCCACCATTCTGGCAGAGCCTTACACTCATGTTCCAGCGCGAAAGTCGCCGAGCGCATCGTCGCAAAGCCGGACACCAATGCTACGGGCGTTTGTCAGTGCTGTCGCAATGGCGCACGGCGCCTAAAATCCTGTTCGATGTCGCGCGTCAGGCGTTCACACCGCCGCCAAAGATCACCTCGGCCATCGTGCGTTTCGAGCCGCTGGCCGAACCGGTTGCGCCATGCGAATTGCACGATCTGGAGAAAGTCACCGAAGCCGCCTTCGGCCAGCGCCGCAAAATGCTGCGCCAGAGCCTCAAGCAGATCGCGCCGATGCGGAGATGCTGCTCACGGCCGCCGGTATCAATCCGACCCGACGCGCCGAAACATTGTCTATCGCTGAGTTCGCAGCGCTGACGCGTGCATTTAGCTCTCATCACGGCCACCTCTGAGGCGGCCATCGCGCCAACTTCGCGATAATATTTCACGTAACCGGCACGGCAACTTCCTTGGCGGCAAGAACGCGCAGTTGAGAGCCCACGAACCCCATGCCACACTGACAACCAGCGAAAATAACGGGGAGAAACGCATGCTCAGCCAGGGCCGTGATCGAATTCGGCGCACCGCTTCAGGAATTGAAACACCGACGCCCTTGCCAACAGGTACGGAAGTTCTGCTGAAGGTCCACAATGCCGGTGTGTGCCACTCCGATGTGCATATCCATGACGGCTACTTCGATCTCGGCGGCGGCAACAAGCTGCCGATGGCGAACATCAAGCTGCGCACACGCTCGGCCATGAGATCGAAGGCGAAGTTGTTGCCGTCGGTCCCGACGTGAAGGACATCAAGGTCGGCGACCGTTATGCCGCGTTCCCATGGATCGGTTGCGGCAAGTGCGCGTCGTGTCTGCGCGGCGAAGAGAACATCTGCGTCGGCGGTCCGCGCCAAACTCGGCTGTTCGAACGGTTGCCCCGGCGGGTACGCGACGCATGTGATCGTGCCGCATCCGAAATATCTCATCGATTACGGCAATACCGATCCCGCACTCGGCGCCGCCTATATGTGCTCTGGCGTCACTGCATACGCGGCGATGAAGAAGGTCGGTCCTCTCGGCCCGCAGGATCAGGTTCTGGTGCTCGGCGTCGGTGGCGTCGGCATGATGGGTGTGCAGTTCGCAAAAGCGATGTTCGGGAAAGGGCCGTTGGCCGCCGACATCGATGAAGGCCGCCTCGAAGCCGCGAAGAAAGCCGGCGCGAGCGCGACTTACAACACCAAGGTCGACGGCGAGGCCAAACGCCTGATGACCGAGACCGGCGGCGGCGCCTATGCCGTGGTCGATTTCGTCGGCTCCGAGAAGACGTTCGCGTTCGCGAGCCAGACGGTGCGCCGCGGCGGCAAGATCATCATCGTCGGCCTGTTCGGCGGCGCGATGCAGATGCCGTTGCCCATGTTCCCCGTTCCGCACGATCTCCATCGGCGGATCGATGGTCGGATCGCTCGGACGATACCAAGGAGAATGATGGAGTTGGTGCGCGCCGGAAAGGTCGATCCAATCCCCTATACCAAACGCCCACTCAGCGCCGCGAACGAAGCGCTCACCGATCTGGTGAACGGGCAAGGTGACGGGGCGAGTGATTTTGACGCCGTAACTGCCATCCTTTGAGGCACCGCTTCGCGGTACACCTCAGGATGACGGTCTTTGCAGAGCGTCACCCCGAGGTGCAAGCGTAGCGAGCCTCGAAGGGCGACGCGCTCAGTCAAATATCTTGGAGATAGCGATGTCCGAACTCATCCTCGAACCCGATCTGCCGATCATCGATCCGCACCATCATCTGTGGACCGGCCGACGGAGATTTTGCGAAACCTGCCGCCCTCCGATCACGGGTTCATGGACATCATCCGCGACATCCCGCGCTATCTGCTGGACGAGTTGCTGGCGGATCTCAAATCCGGCCACAACGTGATCGGCACGATCTATATGGAATGGCGGTGCGATGTACCGCGCCGACGGCCCCGACGCGCTCAAATGCGTGGGCGAGACCGAATTCGTGAACGGCGTCGCCGCCATGACCGCGAGCGGATTGTACGGCAATGTGCGTGCCTGCGCCGGCATCGTTGGCCATACCGATTTCCGCCAGGAGCCGGATGTGGTGGAAGACGTTCTGCGTTCGCATATCGCGGGCGGCACATGGCCGCTTTCGCGGCATCCGTCAGAGTTCGTCGTGGGACGCCGATCCGGGCGTAACTCGGTCCGCTTCACGGCCGCGTGCCGGAGGGGCTCTATCGTGACGCAAAATTCCGCGAGGGCTTCAGGGTTCTGCACAAGCTCGGACTGTCGTTCGACGCTTGGCTGCTGGAGCCGCAATTGCCGGACCTCATCGACCTCGCGCGCGCATTCCCCGACACGGCCATCGTGCTCGACCATGTCGGCACACCGCTCGGCATCGCGGCGTATGAAGGCAAGCGCGACGAGCGTTTCGGCGTGTGGCGCGAGAACATCCGCGAACTCGCGAAATGCCAGAAATGTGAACGTCAAGCTCGGCGGATTGCCGATGCCGTTCGCGGGCTGGCGCAAGCGCATGGCCGAGCCGCTGCCTACGTCCGAGACTCTGGCCGCGCAATGGAAGCCCTATATCGATACCTGCATCGAGGCGTTCGGGCCGGCACGTTGTATGTTCGAGAGCAACTTTCCGGTCGACAAATTCGGCGCGGATTACGTCTCGCTGTGGAATGCGTTCAAGCGCATCGCCGCGAACTATTCCGCATCCGAGAAGACCGCGCTGTTCAGCGGTACGGCCGCACGCGTTTATCGCGTCAACCTGACCTGACGCACAATACACTAGAGCTATTCATGACGAAGACATTTGGAGCACAATCCACAACCGACGAAGTTCTGGAAGGCGTGAACCTCAGCGGCAAGCGCGTGTTGGTGACTGGCGCATCTGCAGGCCTCGGCGTCGAAACCTGCCGCACGCTCGCAGCGCATGGCGCAACGGTGATTGGCGCGGGCGCGCGATCTCGACAAGGGCGCACAAGGCTACCGAGGCCGTACGCAACGGTGCGGCACATGGCGGGCAGCCTCGAGCTGATCGAACTCGACCTCGCCTCGCTCAAAAGCGTGCGCGCCTGCGCCGATGCACTGGTGAGAGCCGGCAAGCCGTTCGATGTGGGTGATCTGCAACGCCGGCGTCCATGGCGTGCCCCAAGGGGCATCACCGCCGAAGGGTTCGAGACGCAGTTCGGCACCAATCATTTGGGTCACTTCGTGTTTGTGAACCGCATCGCGTCGCTGATCAAAAAGAACGGCGGGCGTCTCGTGAACCTGTCGTCGGCGGGCCATCGCTTTTCCGACGTGAACATCGACGATCCCAATTTCGAGCACACGCCCTATACCGAGTTTCGGCGCCTATGGCCGCTCCAAGACCGCGAACATTCTGTTCGCGGTGGGAGGTTCGACCGCCGTCACAAGAACGAAGGCGTTCGCGCGACGGCCGTGCATCCCGGCGGCATCCAGACCGAACTCGGCCGCTATATGACGCCCGAGCTGATCCAGGGAATGCTCAAAAGCATCGAAGACGCCAACAAGGCTTCCGGCGCGCCGCCGTTCCAGTGGAAAACCATCCCGCAGGGCGCAGCGACAACAGTGTGGAGCGGCCTTCGTCGCGTCCGCGATGAGGCCGGCGGCAAATATTGCGAGGATTGCCACGTCGCCACGCTGCAGGAGAACCCGGACGCGCGCAACGGCGTCCGCTCCTATGCGCTCAACGCCGACCATGCAAAAGCACTCTGGACCAAGAGCGAAGAGATGGTGGGCGAGACGTTCGCGTCGGCGTGAAGCAGGCTAGCTACTTTCACAGCCTCGGTTTTTCTATCGTCATGGCCGGGCTCGACCCGGCCATGACGAATGTTTAGTTATCGGCCCCCCGATGGCGTTACCGCATCCGCGACCGCGTTCTTCTTCGCACGCGGCAGGACGGTCATCGTCAGGATGAACGCCGATAGCCCAAAGCAGACCGTGTTCGATGCGACCAGTGGCCATTGCGACAGCATCACGCCGTAAGCCGCCCACGCCGCAAACCCCACGACGGTCAGGCCATACATCCAGACGGATATATCTTTCGTCTCGCGCGTGCGGATGATCTTGATGGCCTGCGGCGTGAAGCTGATCGTCGAACACAGCGCCGCAAAGGTGCCAAGGAGTGTGACTGTCTGCATAGTGCAATTACGGCACGCGGTGCGCGATAGTTCCCTAACGCGTCAGCCCCGCCACGAACTCGCCAACGCCGATGAGGCGTGTGCGTCGGCACGTTCGCCTACGAGTATGCCCTTATGCTGTCCAAGGCCGGTCCTACATCATTGTTGATCACGATATAATCATATTCATCGTGATGGCTCATCTCATTCGCAAGCTTTGGCCATGCGCGCTTCCACGACGTCGTGCGTGTCTTGCGCACGATTTCGCAGCCGTCGTTCCAACTCTTGGTGTGAGGGCGGAAGGATAAATACGCTAACGACGTCAGCCGCCATTTTTCTTTTAAGTTGCTGCGTGCCCTGCCAATCAATGTCGAAAAGATGTCCTGCCCCGCATCTAGCGCATGACCCACAAGATTGCTCGGGCGTACCATAGCGATTTCCAAACACGGTCGCATATTCCAAGAACCGATCTTGTTTTAGCCAAGTCTCGAACTCCGCCTCGGATAGAAAGAAATAATCTTTGCCGTGAATTTCATTGACTCTTTTGGGGCGCGTCGTTGCAGATACCGAAAGAGTGATATTTCGGTCCTCGTCCAAAGCTGCGCGACAAGGTCGTCTTGCCCCGCGCCCGACGGCGAGGACAGGACCAGCATCAATCCCCTGCGCTTGATCTCGCTCATTCTTCGAGGCCCGCCCGCGTGCTTCGAGGCTCGTTACGCTCGCGCCCTCAGCATGACGAATCAAAATCCGACTATTCCACATTCTGCGCCTGTTCGCGGGAACTGGTCGATCACCGCCTTGAGCGCAAGGCCAGTGCGGGTGAGCGCGATGTCGGAGGATTTGGAGCACAGCGTGTTGGCTTCGCGGTTGAACTCCTGCGCCAGGAAATCGAGCTTGCGGCCCACCGCCTCGCCCGACGCCATCAGATCGCGCGCTTCCTGCACATGCGCGGTGAGGCGATCCAGCTCCTCGCGCACATCCCCGCGCAGCGCGAGCAACGCCACTTCCTGCGCCAGACGATCTTCCGGCACGGAGGCACCTTCAAGAATATCCTTGAGCTGAGTCATAAGCTTTTCGCGCAACGCGGCGGGCTGGGTCGCGGCAAGTTTTGCAGCCTCATCCGCGAGCCGTTCGATCTCCGCGACCTGAGCACCCAGAAGTGCCGTGAGCTTCGCGCCTTCCGTGGCGCGCGCGCGTATGAGAGCGTCGAGCGCCGTCGCGAAGGTCTCGACAATTCCGGCATCGCGCATCGCGCGGGCCGGTGCGTCGAGCGGCAACACATCGTCCTGCACGATCACGCCTTTGAGCGCGAGCAACCCGTCGATCTGCGCGGGCGGAAGGCCGGTTACGGCGGCGACTTCTTTCGCGATCCGGCACCGCCGAGGCAAGCGCGGCTGCGTCGATCCGCAACCCTTTCACGCTTTCTGGCGTCCTCGACCGTCAAGGTCGCCTGCAGTGAGCCGCGGCGGAAGCGTTCGTTTGCGAGCGTGCGGGGCCATGGGTTCGATCGCGTCGTACCCGGCGGCATGCGCAGGCGCAGATCGAGTCCGCGGCCATTGACGCTTTTCACCTCCCAGCGCCAACGCATACCCTCGCGGGGCGCCGTGCGCTTCTGCAAATCCCGTCATGCTCACAAGTGCCATCAGGCGACTCCGGAAAAGACAAGGTTTAACGCCGCAACTGCGGCATCGGAAGCGTTTGCTGCGTCTTCTGCAGCTTCTCGATCTGCCGCCACGCCGCGACATTCTTGTCCTGATCCGCGGCCGTCTGGGAGAACACATGGCCGCCTTTGCCGTTGGCGACGAAATAGAGATCGTTCGACGACGCCGGGTTCAGAACTGCCGCGATGGAATCCTTGCCCGGATTACAGATCGGCGTCGGCGGCAGGCCCGGGTATCGCGTAAGTGTTGTGAGGGCTTGGATTCAGAAGCTCGCTCTCGCGGATGCCGCCGTCCGAGCGGATAGCCTTTCGTGACGTCCGTAGATGATCGTCGGATCGGATTGCAGCTTCATGCCCATGCGAAGCCGGTTCATGAACACCGCCGCGATGTGTCGGCGCTCTTCCGGCAGCGCGGTTTCCTTTTCCACAATGGACGCTAGCGTGATCGCCCTGCGCTTGGTTTTGAATCGGAAGATTGGCCGCGCGCAAGGCCAGAGCTTCGAAAGCAGTTCCTACTGCGCCTTGCGCAATCTCGGCGATAATCTTTGCGCGCGTTGTGCCCACGCGTGAACAGATAGGTCCCGGCAACAGCGTGCCCTCGTCCGGCACCGCGTCCCCGTATCGCCAAGCAGCACCGGATCGTTCTTTACAATGCCGAAGATCATCTGGCTGGTCAGGCCTTCGGCAGCGGTGATCTTGTGCTGGATGGATTTGCCGCTGGCGAGAATGGCCCTGCACGTCGGCCATGCTGACATGCGCGGGAAAACCATATTCACCGGCCTTAAGCGTGCCCTTGCAAATTGCGCCAGGCGCAGACCGATGCGGAAAAGGGCTGCCGTTCACGATCACCCCGGCGTCCTGAAGATGCTGCGCGATGACCGCGCCATGATCGCCAGGCTCGATCATGACGACCCGGTATTTCTCTGACGGACCGGGTGCGGGCGTAGTTCTGCCTGCTCCCAAAGCCAAGCGCCACCGACCAGCCCGGCGATGAACAGGAAGATGAGAAAAGACCCGCACGAGGTCAGTTAGAAAGAGGAGTCAATTCGAAGGACACGTCCCAATTTTAGACGCCGCCGCAATGGTCGCCGGTACGCAATGCACGGCCGCATGTCATCGAGTTTGGATTGCGTCGGTCGCAGAAAGATACGGCGACCAACCACCTTGTTCTTCGATCAGCTCCACGGGCGACTTCCGCCGCGAACTTGCCTTCGCGCACGAGCTTGATGGATGGCCTTGTCATTTCCGCCGCTCCTTGAAATCCGCTGACCAGCGCGACGGATCGGGCCGATAAGCCGTCCACCAGCACGGCCAGGGCCCGCTGCGCTCTTCGGAATGCCCCATACGACATGGACCGGACGGCCGCTCGGATCGCGCTGTAACACCAAGGACACTCGGCCCCTTTCGAAGCGGTTGGATAGTCTTCGACCAACTCAGCACGAGCCAGTCCGCCAACAGTCTCCGAAAAAGAAAATACCATCTGCCGCAAGTTCGTCATAGCCATGTGCGGATACAAGAACCCGCCCATCGCGAACCAGCGACCTGATCTTGTCCCAGCGTGTCGCTTACCGCCATAGCTGAACCAAGTTTTGGTCTATTGCACTTGCGTCATGATAAGCGCGGCGTTGGTGCCGCCGAAGCCGAACGAATTGGACATCACGGCCTTCACCTCGCGTTTGCGCGCGACATGCGGCACGAGATCGATCTGCGTGGTCACGGCCGGATTGTCGAGGTTCAGGGTCGGTGGAACGATCTGGTCGCGCATCGCGAGCAGGCAGAAGATCGCTTCCACCGCGCCTGCCGCGCCCGAGCAGATGGCCAATGGACGATTTTGGTCGAGGTCGATGACATGGACACCTTTGCCCCAGCGTTGCCCCATCAGGCGTTCGACGGCGCCGAGCTCGATACCGTCGGCCATGGTCGAAGTGCCGTGCGCGTTCACATAATCAATGTCGGACGGCGAAAGGCCGGAGCGCTTGAGCGCGGCTTTCATCGCACGGAAACCGCCATCACCATCTTCCGACGGCGCCGTGATGTGATAGGCGTCGCCGGACAAGCCGTAGCCGACGACTTCTCCGTAAATCTTCGCACCGCGCGCCTTGGCGTGTTCATATTCTTCGAGAATCACCGCGCCGGCGCCCTCGCCCATCACGAAACCGTCGCGATCCTTATCGTAGGGGACGCGAGGCCTTCTCCGGCGTGTCGTTCCAGGCGGTCGAGAGCGCACGGCAGGCGTTGAAGCCTGCGATGCCCAAACGCCCGATGGCCGCCTCTGTCCCGCCGGCCAACATCAAATCGGCGTCGTCGAACGCAATCAGCCGCGCGGCGTCGCCGATAGCATGAGCGCCGGTCGCACATGCGGTCACGACAGCGTGGTTGGGCCCCTTGAAGCCGAATTTGATCGAGACGTATCCAGACACGAGATTGATCAGCCGTCCGGGAATGAAGAACGGCGAGATTTTGCGCGGGCCTCGTTCCTGCAACAGCAGGGCTGCGTCGGCGATGCCGTTCAGGCCGCCGATGCCCGAACCCATCAGAACGCCGGTGCGGTCGCGGTCCTCTTCGGTCTTGGGCACCCAGCCGGAATCAATGACAGCCTGCGTCGCCGCCGCCATGCCCATGACGATGAACTCGTCGACGCGGCGCTGCTCCTTCGGATCCATCCACTGATCGGGATTGAACGTGCCGTTCGAGCCGTCGCCGCGCGGCACCTGGCAACCGATCTTGGTCGCCAGGTCCGACGTTTCAAAGCCTTCGAGCCTGCGCGCGCCGGATTGCGACGCGATCAGCCGCGACCACGACTCCTCGACGCCCGCAAGCCAGCGGCGTGACAAGGCCCAATCCGGTGACGACGACCCTGCGCATGGCAGTCGCCAAGACTTAAGCCGCTTGCTGCTTGTCGATGTATTTGACGGCGTCGCCAACGGTCACGATGGACTCGGCCGCGTCGTCGGGAATTTCGATGCCGAATTCCTCTTCGAATGCCATCACCAGCTCGACGGTATCCAGGCTGTCGGCGCCCAAATCTTCAATGAAGGAGGCGTTGTCGGTGACCTTCGCGGCATCGACATTGAGATGATCGACCACGATCTTCTTCACGCGCTCGGCAGTATCGCTCATGGGGTCAGAAACCTCTTTGTTGCTGTTATTCCGCGGCATTGAGCTTGTTTTGCGGACCGCGGCAAGTCCCGCACCTTTTGACGTGTGCGGGGATGGAAAGTTCTGTTTGGTAACACAACGGCTCTCCGCCCGCCATACACGATGTAAGTTATTGTAATTGTTATTAAATCATCGCCATTCCGCCATTGACCTGGATAGTCTCGCCGGTGACATAGGCCGCTTCCTCGCTGGACAGATATACCACCGCCGCCGCGATCTCTGCAGGCGTTCCCATCCGTCCGGCCGGGATGCGAGTCGCGATCGCCTCTTTCTGCTGATCGGTCAGAACATCGGTCATCGCGGTCTGGATGAAGCCCGGCGCCACGGCATTGACGGTGATGTTGCGCGACGCGACCTCGGCGGCGAGCGATTTGGTCATGCCGACGAGACCCGCTTTCGCGGCGGCATAGTTGCCCTGCCCCGGATTGCCGGTCGCGCCGACAACCGAAGTAATGGAGATGATCCGGCCCCAGCGCTTTTTCATCATGCCGCGCAGAACGGCGCGCGACAGACGAAACGCAGCCGTGAGATTGACCGCGATCACCTGATCCCACTCGTCGTCCTTCATGCGCATGAAGAGATTGTCGCGCGTGATGCCGGCATTGTTGACGAGAATGTCGATGGGCGCACCGAGTGCTGCTTCCGCCGCTTTCGGCAATGCTTCGACCGACACGGAGTCGGAAGGTTGCAGGTCGCGATGTGCGCGCGGCTCGCGAGGTCATCTTTCAAGACTTCAAGCGCTTCAGCGCGCGTACCGGAGAGAACGACGGTTGCGCCCTGCCCATGCAGCGCCTTCGCAATCGCGCCGCCGATGCCGCCGGAAGCGCCAGTCACCAACGCGGTTTTGCCGGTAAGATCGAACATCAGAGCGTCCTCGCAAAGGCTTCGATATCGGCGGACGTGTCGAGCGTCACGGTCTGCAATTCCCTGTCGATACGCTTGACCATGCCGGTCAGAACCTTGCTGCCGCCAGCTTCCACGGTCATCTCCACACCGAGGCTGCGAAACGCGAGCACGCTTTCGCGCCAACGGACGCGCGCGGTGATCTGTTCCACCAGCAAGTGGCGGATCGTCCCGGGTTCGCTGACTTCCGCAGCCGTTACATTGGCGACGACGGGCAGAGCCGGAGGACGAATCGTCACGGCCGCGAGCACATCGCGCATCTTATCGGCGGCGGGATGCATCATCGGCGAATGGAACGGGGCGGACACATTCAACGCCATCGCGCGCTTGATACCTTTGGTTTTCGCGATTTCCGGCGCCTTGTCGATGGCGGCTTTGCTGCCGGAGATCACAATCTGCCCCGGCGCGTTGTCGTTCGCGACGACGCAGATGCCGCCGGTCGCCGCTGCACAGTCCTTCGCGAGTTCTTCGGCCTGATCGATCTCCGCGCCGAGCAGCGCGCTCATGCCGCCTTCGCCAACGGGCACGGCCTCCTGCATCGCCTGACCGCGCGCTTTGAGAAGCCGTGCGGCATCGGCGAGCGTGAACGCGCCGGCGGCACACAGCGCGCTGTATTCGCCGAGCGAATGCCCCGCGACGAGACGCCCATGTTTTGTGAGATCGAGACTGCCTTCGCGCTCCAGCACGCGCACGATCGCCATGCTCGCCGCCATGATCGCGGGCTGCGCATTTTCGGTGAGCACGAGATCGCCCTCCGGTCCCTCCCACATGATCCTGGAAAGACGCTGGTTCAGCGCGTCATCGACTTCCTGAAAAACTTCGCGGGCGGGCGCGAACGCCTCGGCCAGCGCCTTGCCCATGCCGACCGCCTGGCTGCCCTGTCCCGGAAAAATGAATGCGCGCATCATGGCGTCGGGAGAAAGACCAACCCGAAAGAGGTGTCAAGCACCAGGAAAGTATCGCTCCGTCGAAATTGATTCTTCACCGCCAAACGCTCATACTATAGACATGAAAAAAGCCGCGCCTTCGGAGTTTGTCGTTCGGGCCTTGTGGGACGCCGACGCTTCGGTATGGGTAGCGACCAGTGATGACGTGCCGGGGTTGGTCACTGAATCCAAGACATTCGAATCGCTGCTCAAGAAGCTGCGCACGCTTGTCCCGGAATTGCTTGAACTGAACAATGCAATGCCGCGGTCCGGCAGAGCGCCTTATCGCGTCGTCGCCGAGCGGCACGAAGGCGTTCAAGCCGCCGAATGAGCAGTTCCTTCACCCCCGAGGTGAAGCGTATCTTGAAAGCGCATGACTGCCGTCTCGTGCGCTCCGGCAAAGGCGATCACGAGATCTGGTTCAGCCCAATCACAAAAACGCAACTTTCCAGTCGATGGCAAAATCCTGTCGCGCCACACCGCAAATGGCATCATGAAGCACGCGGGGGTCACCCATAAATTCTAGATCGCTCAGCACTAGGCCGATCCCGCTGGACGGACATCAAACCCCATAGTAGCGTCTGTGATGCGAAGAAGGCGCCAGCTGTCGAGGGGACGCGGCGGCAGCCGCTGGTGAAACGAGACGGTGGGTGTGATGACGATTCGCGCTTCTATTCTGGCTTTGGTGTCTGTCGTATTTGCCGCGACACTCGCGTCGGCGGAGCCGCCCGTTAAACCCGCGCCCGGCCAACTCGCAAAGGCTTCGCGCGCGATGACGCCAAAGTTCACGGTCGGCTCCAGCAATGTCGCGGTGATCGAACCACCTGTCGCGCACCCCGACGAAAAGCCCTGCGTTGTGCCGCTCTACAGCAATGCGCAGTTCGGCGGCGACAACGTCAACTTCACCTATACGCCGCCTGCGGGTTGTCCCGGCCCCTATGCGACAGTCGTTTTGAAGGTGGATATCTCACTCGATGCCGGCATCCAGTACGACCGCTCGGGCACGATCTGGATCGCGGGCGTGCCGCTGTGGTTCGGCACCACGGCGGAGCCCAGCCCGAAACTTGGACCATCCTGGCATTTCGAGCGCGACGTGACGGACTATACGTCGCTGCTCAACACGACACAGTCGGGCTTTGTGCTGATCGCCAATTACACGAACGGCCAGGACACGAGCATCATCACCAGCAGCGCCAAGCTCCTGTTCTATCCCGTGCCTGCGGGCGGCACCGCGCCGACCGTGCCGGACATGATCGTCCCGCTGGCCGCGGCCGGCGGCGGCACCGTCGCGCTCAGCACCGGCAGCGATGTGCTTGCGATCAATCAGACGCTTCCGACCAACATCGCGGCGGCGAATCTCGACGTCTATCTGCAGGGCCAGTCGGGCGACGAGTTCTGGTACACCTGCGTGCCCGACGATGTCGCCAGTGAACTCCAAAAGCTGTGGCGGCGGCTCGTTCCGCGAAGGTGAAATATCGGTGGACGGCGCACCGGCCGGCGTCGCGCCGGTCTATCCCTGGATATTCACCGGCGGCATCGATCCCTATCTCTGGATCCCGATGCCCGGCGTGCAGACGCTCAACTTCAAGCCGTTCCGCGTGCCGCTGACGCCGTTTGCGGGCGTGCTCTCCAACGGGCAGACCGCGCACCAGATCGATCTCTCCGTGTACGGTGCAAATAACTATTTTTCCGTCGCGGGCGCCTTGATGCTCTATCTCGACCACAACGGCACACAAACGACCGGCAGCGTGACGCAGAACACGCTTTCGGCCGCGCCCAATCCTGTCGTCAAGAACAAGCTCAACAACAATGGCGGCGACATCACCGGCACGCTCGACACGCGCGCGGCGCACAACTTTACGATCGCCGGCACCGTGGTCACGTCCGCGGGCAGCGAACAATACACGGTGAAGCAGAACACGCTGTTCAAGAACGACCAGACGTTCGACATCACCAGCACGCTCTATGAGCAGGACATCGACCAGAGCACCGACACGACGGTGAAAACCACGGCGGTCGCAACATCGGGCACCACCGAGCAGGTCAGCGCTTACAGCTATCCGCTTACCGTGGACATCGACGAAACCGCGATCAGCGGCGGCAAGTACCAGCTTGTCACCACCATCGCGCAGGGCTTTCAGAGCAATGTGAACGCCTCGAACAATGGTGCGAAAACGAAGTCCAGCCTGCTCGATACGATCGATACGACGGACACGCTGATCCTGACCGGCAGCGGCCAGTTGATCAGTCATAGCAACCAGTCGAGCACGGCGAATTATGCGGCCAAGGCGACCGGCCAGCGCTGCTTCGGCCGCACGCTGACGGCCGCAAACAATGCGCTCACGTCGGCAACGACGAAATGCGAGAAGAAATAGCCCTGGGGCTGCAGTAGACGAGCGCTACGGTCCGAATACGACCGCGCCCATGATGCGGCCGGGGATAAAGGTCAGCCCGCCGGCCAACAGGATGCCGCCGATATAGAGCGCGAGCATGGCGCGGCGGTGCCGCACGATGTCGTGCGCACGCGCGCCGGCGATGGCGTTGTAGATAGCCCAGAACGTCAAAGGGATCAGAAGGTGAATCGGTGACAGCCCGAATACGGGGCTGCCCGGCATCAGTTGATGGACCCATAAGGTCGTGACCGCCGTCACTGCCATCAAAGCGAAATAGAGATAGCCGAGCGCGCGATGCAGCGGTGCGGCTTTGCGGCTGAAGAAGATGAGCCACGTCCCGATCAACGCTGCCGGCACGACCGTTGCGACGTGAATGCGCACCGCCAGCGGCGCATGCAGCAAAGGTTCGAGTGTCATGGCGTGCCCCCTACCGTCCCCACCTTACATGGGTGGGGAGCGCAGCAGATTCAAGGCGCTCATCTTCTTCTCTGCCGCGGCGGGGCTGCGCGGAACGAGGCAAAGCCGCCCAAACAATTCCCGCGACGTGCGCCGAACACGGGAAGAAACTTGAACGAAACAGGAAAAATATTGCCGAAATACAGATGAATAGTTGATAATTTTTGGGATAAGTATTAGCGGTTTCACTGCTGCGGGTCAGCGAGCACATAAGGCTTAAGCGGGGGACGCGATCGAATGACAAGCCGCGCGATTTTGGCAATCACACTACTCAGCCCTGTCCTTCTGGGATGCGCGCATTGCCGCTGCGCCGAAGACCGCGCCGAAAGCGGACCGGATGAAATGGCGTCCACGCAGCCGCACGATGCCTACTGCGAGGAGGTCGCACGGCATCGGGAAGACGAGGCGTCTTTCCAGAAAGAAGACGACCGGACTTTGCGCCAAGTATACGCGCTGACCTACAAATGGTGCGTGGACTGGCGCACAAAGCATTTGAAGCGTCAGAACACGTAATTGCGTGGATCGGCGCTACCGGCTCCGCAAGCACCATAACGCCCCCGTCGCGAGATCCTTAAATCAGCGCGATTGATGCCTGTTATGGCGTGCGCAAAAAGCCGTGAACCACTCCGTTCTTGTCTGCAAATTGTCCCACCATGACCTTGGAAGCATTTATGCCCGAAACCTCGGTGAACGTCGTGGTTTTGGGGTAATCGATCGTGGTGGCTTTACCATCCACGGTGACGCAGAACCCATGAATGCTTGCGTCGGAATTTTCATAGCCCTCCTACAGTTGCGCCATCCTCGGTTAGACCGGTCACAAAAACATCGATCGCGCTGTCCGACGGATTGATGAATTCGAGAGTTCCGTCCGGGGTGCGCTCAAAGCTGATATCACTATCAGTCTGTGCGGTGCCGACAGCGTATCCAGCAGAGTTGATGGCTACCGGATTGAGACTGCTGGGGTTCGCGCCCGGAACATCGAACGCCTTGGCGTGCCCTTTTTTGTCGCGAATGTAAAAGTGCGTTTCCCTGTCATTGCTCGATGTATAGATGCCAAATACACCGGACTTATCGTTGATCGCCATCGCCGTGGTATCAATGCCATCAAGAACGTTGAAGGTCTGAAACTTGTCGTTCTTTACGATATAGCCTTCTTCAACACGGCATCGCTGACGTACAGACCGACGGCCTGCCCTTTGTTGTTGAGGCCATACTGGCGCGCGTCGGTAGAGCTTGGAGGATCGGTGACGGTGATCGCACCGGAAGACTTCCGGACGAAGCCATGGATTTTAGAATGGCTGTCGTTCCACATCCCGGAGACTTCTCCCTCGTCATTGATGCTGCTCGGACGCGTCGCGCTCGCTTCGGGAACGTCAAAGGTCTGAAACGTGCCGTCGGCCAATCTCACAAAGCCGTGCTGGCGGGAGAATTGATCCTGGAAGAATCCTGTAACATCGCCAGCGGTGTTGATGGCGGCGGGCTCGGTGACCGTGGCGTTCGGCGGATCGAAGGAAACAAACTTTGGCTTGGCAACGGCTGGCGTTACAAAGATCGTTGCCGCCAGTACGATGATCGCACGGTTCATAAATTTCCCCAAAAAATCCAGTGTTGAGTCGGCAAGATATTCTACATTACCGTGTATATGTCTAGTCTGCGGCTATCCATCACCGGCGGCATTTTCGCTTTTTCCGCACAGAATGCGTCGCGCTTTTTTTGATCGGCGCTATGCGCGCAGCCGGTTATGACATAACCCGGGCTTGACCCCATCGTGCGGCAAAATCACACTCGCGCCGCAACACAGCGAAGCATCCGCAGAAATCATGTCTGAGGCCCGGCAACTACCGGATTTTCGCGAGACCGTCGTGCTTCGTGGATTCCTCTCTGCGCAGGAACACAAGCAGCTCATGTACTGGGCGGACACGCAGCTCGCGCGCGGTCATCTCAATACCAATCCTTACGGTGAGCACCGCTGGTTTCGCAGCTATGGGAAGAACGACGCGCTGGTGCCGAGCGTGTTCTGGAAAATTCGCCGCCGCGCCGTCGAGACGTTTTCCGTCCGCGACTATGAAGACGAGCCCGACTACCGCTGCTTCCTCGGCTGCAACACGGATGGCGGATATGTCCACAAGCACATCGATTCATCGCCGCCGGGAAAACTTCACGTGCGCATGAACCTCATGCTCTCCCGCCCTGACGGCGGCGGCATGCCCGTCATCGATGGTGAGGAATTCGATATCGAGGAGCGCGATCTGTGGTGTTTCTTTCCCTCCATCATGCCGCATGAATCGACGCCGGTTGTGGGAGACCGCAAACGCTTCGTCGTCTCGATCGGAATACTCGTGCCGGATACGGCATCCGAAAGCCGCCAGACGGCTTGATTATCGATAAGAAGCTAAACCGTCCATTTCGCGTAACTATGGTTTGGTGATCCGGAAGAGCACACCTGCATACCCGCTTGGGCCGCCCATTTCTGTGGTGCCGAAAAGAATGCCCTTGCCGTCGAGCAATAAGCTCGCAATCGGAAATGTACCGTCAGGACACCCTTGCTCTGCACAGAAGGGATGAACGACGCTTTCCTTGGTGCCGTGCACTTTGTAAACGAGGCCTGAATTCCCGAGCTGTTGGCCTTCCCAAAAAAGCACCGTTCCAAAAATGTCTCCGTTGGGCGCGACGGTGACGCCGTCGGCAGGAAACCCGCCGTCACTGCAATTCGTCTGAGAACAAAAATTGTAGAGCACGGTTTCCTGCGTTCGCGCGCCATTGGGAGCCAGCTTGAAGACCAATCCTGTCGCGTTGGCACCCCCTTTTGCGGTCGCACCGAAAAGCGTTCCGCTCATGTCCGCCGCTACGCCTGTGGGCATCTTCCCATCAGCGCAGCTATCTTCGCTACAGAAGGTGTGCAGCACCGTTTCCCGATAGGTGCTGCCATTCGGGGAAAGCTGAAATACGATTCCATCGCCGTTGGAGTCGCCGCCACCGGCAACGCCGAAAATGTTACCATTCGAGTCGGTGGTCAGCGTGTACAATGGCTTCGCGCCATCGATGCAATTCGCCTGCGAACAAAAATTGTAGATGACCTCGTAACGCGGCTTCTTCTTCCCCGCGACGAAACTCAGCTTGAATGCGACGCCGTTGTTGCTCGCGCCGCCGGTTGACGTGGCACCGAAAAGCGGCGACTGACCATCGTAAGCCTGACCCATTTCGCGCCCCGCATAAGTGAGACCCGCAAGCGGCGCGCTTCCGTCGCTGCATTGTGTCTGCGAACAAAAGTTATAAAGCACACGGAATTTCCAACGTCCGCCTTTTCCCGGCGCGAGTTTGAAAACGGTGCCTTGGCCGTTGGCGCCTCCCGACGATGTCGCGCCGAAGATATCGCCCGTGCCGTCCATGATGAGATCGCTCGGAGACTGGCCATCGGCACAACTGTTCTGAGCGCAAAAACTGTGAATGATCGTTTCTTTGCCCTTGGGCGTCACTTTGTAGATGCCGCCCTGTCCGTATGCGCCGCCCTGGAAAACACCGCCATAAACATTTCCGTTCGCGTCTTCGACGAGGCCTGTGTCCGGAAAGGCGCCGTCCGAGCAGTTCGGATCGACGTCACAGAATCCGTATAGGACTTTGTATTTCGCGGCCGCTGTTACTGGATCGGCAGACATGGCGAGGAAGAAGCACAAAGCCAAACCGATGCAAGAAACAAAGTCTGTCCAGTGTGTGCGACAGCCGCTTAACATTCGAAACCTCCGCCACATCGGCATCATTGATATTCCGATGGGAAATCAGGCCCGCGAGAAGGACATCGCGGAACAACAATACCATCTGGCGGTTGCATTAGCATCGCGTTACCGTGACCGAACGAAACGACCTGAATTTCCGTTACCCGAATCCGGCGAAATTGAATCTGATGCGCTTCCCTGCTTTTCTTTTCAGAACAGCCTTGAAGATTCGCGCAGCGCGCCCATTTCAGTTGGTCGGTTTGATATTCCGATGGTGGTGAGGGCGAAGAGTAAGTCAGAACCAAAATTTCCCTCTCCGGCGAAGAGGGGGAGGCGGGAGGGGGTATCGTCAAAACGGAAATCAACTGTTCAGCATGCACAGCAACCGCAATATCTTGTGCCGTGTTAGATAAGCGAAGAAACGAGCAAACCGAGTTTTGAATTTTTGTTGAGAACGCGATTTCAAGTTTCAACATCTTGGGTTTTCAACTGGCGCGCTCACTAATTCGGAGTCGCTTACTGGCAGGGGGTAGGGTCTGAAAAGTTGAGGTTCAAATGGGCTGTCTCCGTCGAACGGATACTTCAAGCAAGCTTTGCGCAATCCGATGAAAACGAAAATCAAACAGTGGTGGTTTTCGGAAATCGGCGCCTAGATATCGCGTTGGCGGGTTTCACGGCTGTTCGCTGTTCGGAGCGGCCCTTGCCCTCCTTGGTCCCCTCCCCTATAAGCCGCGCCTTCATGCGGCTGCGGTCGCGGGAGGCCCTTTGGGGTCCATGCCGGATGGTCCGGTGTCCTCGCGAGCCATAGTCCGGCCCGGCATCCCGCCAGACCGGATTCCGTAGTCAAAACAGGGAGTTGACGGGATGGCTCTGTACGAGCATCTCCTGATCGCGCGCCAGGATATCAGCGCGCAGCAGGTGGACGCACTGGCGACCCACCTCAAAACCATCGTCGAAGGCGAAGGCGGCAAGGTCGAGAAGCAGGAATATTGGGGCCTGCGCGGACTTGCCTATCGCATCAAGAAGAACCGCAAGGGGCACTATGTGCTTCTGAACATCAACGCGCCGTCGAAGGCGATCGTCGAACTCGAGCGGCAGAACAAGATCAACGAAGACGTGCTGCGCTACATCACCGTGAAGGTCGATGCGTTCGAGCAATCCTCGAACAAAAGCCGCCGCGATGAAACCAAGACCGAAACAGAGACCCAGGAGGCCGCGTC
>JBBCHP010000005.1:0-121297 GCA_037201525.1 Rhizomicrobium sp.
ATGTCCAGATTGCGGGTGGCGAGTTTTTCCGTGTCGATCGACGGCTTCGGCGCCGGGCCGGATCAAAGCCTCGACAATCCCATGGGCAAAGGCGGCATGGCGCTGCATCAATGGGCGTTCACCACGCGCACGTTCAAAGCCATGTTCGGCCAGGAGGGCGGCGCGACCGGAGACGATGATGCGTTCGCGCGCCGCGGCTTCGACAATCTGGGTGCCTGGATTTTGGGCCGCAACATGTTCGGGCCCGTGCGCGGCCCGTGGCCGGATGAAAGCTGGCGCGGCTGGTGGGACGAGAACCCGCCCTATCATGTGCCGGTGTTCGTGCTCACGCATCACGCGCGCGCATCGCTTGTGATGGAAGGCGGCACGACATTCCATTTTGTCACCGGCGGCGCGCAGGAAGCACTCGACGCGCGAGGCAGGCGGCCGACGGGCGCGATGTGCGTGTTGGCGGCGGCGTGGCGACGATCCGCGAATATCTCCGCATGCGCGCCATCGATGAGATGCACCTCGCGATCTCACCCGTCGCGCTCGGCTCCGGCGAGAATCTGTTCGCGGGTCTCGATCTGCCCGCGCTCGGCTATCGCTGCACCGAGCATGTGCCAAACGGCTCACGCGACGCATGTGGTGTTTAGCCATGACGCCTGACGGATTGTTTATGGCCTGTAAAGAAAAAATAAATTTGAAACTAGTGGCAGGGATACGCTTGCTGTAGCGCCATTTGAACTATGCGAGGTTCGCTGTGATTTAATGCTTCCGGATGGCTCGCCATAAACTGCCTGACGATCGGCAATGCTTGCCGAGGATCAAAGTCTACTGGAGCACAAAATCCCGGACGCCCCGACATGCCGAGGCCAGCTACAATTCCTCGTACATAATTCTCGCAAGATGTCCCGCTCCAGAACGCGCGTGCGGCGCTGCCACAAGTCCGTTCCAGATCGACTCCATTGGCGGCATGCGATGCCGACATGCTGCAAACCAGCATCAAAGTGATCAGCCCAGCCAAAAATTTCATGGATTTTCCCTGCCCAGTAGAGACACGCTATCATAACGGTGAAGGCAACCGCTAGTGGCAGATTGCTCTCGTGCGCGATAAGTTTGTTTCGAAATCTCGCCTCGCGTAACTCATTATAATTAGTCCGTTGGAGCGGTCCATGAAGCGCAAAAGCAGACACCGAGCTATGGCACAGCCGCTATCAAATACGATGCCGAAAAGTCGTCGGAGAAGAAACACTGCAGGCTATCGGTAGGTTGTTGTGCTGTGGAATGCGATTGAATATGAACTCGATGACGCGCTTAGCTCGCTTCCGCAATTCCAATAGGAAGATCCCCGCCTGAGCATTGGGAAGTTCAGTGGTTATCTGAAAAGCGCCTTCGCGCCGAGACTCTTTTAGAAGATGCTCGAGAGGCGGCGGACCAAAAGCTCGGGCGGCAGAAAAGTAATGTCAATCTCGCAGCGTAAGAAATAATTTCTATAATAGGCCTTGAAACCTATTTTCCAATGCCCATCTCTCCTCTGAAACCCGGCGGAGGAGCGCCAGATGTACCGGCTTGTGCGGCCTTGAGGCCCTTAAAGAGACCTCGCGATTGGCATACAGGGCTAGATTTGCGATATCGCGCGCATACGCGCGGGAGAGAAGGGGCGCGTCCGTCTCGAGCGGAACTGCGTGCCTTCATGCTCCCCAAAAGCCCGAGGGAGAAGCAAAGGTGCCTGTCTGATCCGCCTCGAAACGGATGTTGCCGGCCTGCCGCAGCTTTGACGCGCGAAGCGGATTTGCTCAGGAGGCCTGTCGACGGGCGCGTGTGCAGGGTCCGCTTTTTGTTGTGATGCGTGTGCCGCGATCAGACCTCTCGTACGCCCATACAATAGGCCAGCGCCTGCAGCTGATATCGCGCCACTTGCCGCAGCGTTTGCGCCATGACGCCTTCCGCCTTCTCGACCAATGCGAACAGATTGGAGATTCGCGTCAGATTCGCATTCTGAATCAGGTCGAATGACTCTTCATAGTTCTTGATGCCGGCCTCGCGCATCAGCTTGTAGAAGATGCCTTTGTTCGTGCGCGGAAATCTTTTGTTTCCAAGCATCAGAAATTCCAGCGTTACGCCGTTTTCCGCCGCCGAAAGCTTGGGTGCCCAAAACTGCTTTTTTTGGGATAGCGAGGTTAGATCCCGGCCGATCTGAATGGTGAGATCGGGCCGGCTGCTTTTCAGGGGGAAACTGAACGCCTGCGGCTGTTCACAGGCAAAGCCCCAGCTTGAAAATATGCCCAGCGCATCCGTTTCGGAGTAGCGCGCCGTGATCTCGCCGTCAAAGACGCCTTTTATCGCGATGCCTCTTTCCAACTCAAAATGCTGACCGGAAGGGCTATGATTCAGGAGTTCGACGATCGGCATCAGCACAACCCGGCTTCTGTAAAAGACCTTGCGTGAATCGACAAAGCATTGCTGAACGCGTTTGTCGGTGGGTACTTCGAACCAGTCGCCCAGGCACACCTCCGCTTTCAGCGTCTCGCGGAGACCTCGCGGCAACTCCTGCGCATGCTCGAAGACGAGTTCGATTTCGCGGCGGCCGCCCACCCACGAAACGTATTCATATAGTTCTCGACAAACATATGCTCCCGAAGCCCGATCTTGGCGTTGGAGCCTGTGCGCAATTTTCCATGCTCGAAATGCACATCGGCTGCATCGATCAAGAGGGTTTCGGGGACGCGCAGGAAGACCGGTTTTGCCGGATCTATGGGGGAATATCCCCCGGCCGTTGGCGCCTTCGCGCATGCAGATATTGTCCGCCGTTCCGCCCAAAGCACGGAATTCCGAAAGCATGTCGTTCCACGGATCATCGGCCATCTGCGGATCATTACATTAATTTTAGAATTTCGGAATGCGCGCTTTGTACGCAAATTAAACCAAGATCATCACTGTTACATTTCGCGAAGATTCCGGTTCAGACGTCTTCTTCCAGCTCCACCACCACCGCCTGGCCGCCTTCAAGCGCGATGGCGAGGTTGCCTTGCGCAAGGCAAGCGCGTCGTTGCCGAACACATCGGCGCGCCAACCGTGAAGGGCCGCGACGCCTTCGTCTTCCAGCGCCGCCAGCTTCTCGATGTCTTCCGCGTCCGCGATCAGGCGTGGTGCGACACCGGCTTCCTCGGCTTTGAGGCGCAGCAACGTCTTGAGCAGATCGATGGTGGCAGGCGACGGTTCGCGGCGGCGAAAGCTGCGCTGCTGCGGTTCCACGCCCTCGGGCACGGGGGGCGTGACGTCCCGCTTCGATCGCGTCGAACAATCCCTTGCCCATTTTCGAGGCGGCAAAACCCTTCGGCACCGCGCGGACACGTTCCAACCCTTCCGCGTTCTCCGGCGGATGCGCGGCGATCTCGGTCAAGGCTTCATCCTTCAGCACGCGGCCGCGCGGAATATCGCGCGCCTGCGCTTCGCGTTCGCGCCACTCGGCCAGCGCCGACAGCATCGCAAGGAAACGCTTGTTCGATGTGCGCGGTTTCAAACGCTTCCACGCCTGCTTCGGATCGAGCCGATAGAGTGACGGATCGCGCAGCGCTTCGATCTCTTCGGCTACCCAGCTCATACGCCCGGTGCGCGTGAGCTGCACCATCATCGATTCATAGATCGTGCGCAGATGCGTGACGTCGGCCATCGCGTATTCGAGCTGCCGCTTGTTCAGCGGACGATGACTCCAGTCGCTGTAGCGCGCGGATTTGTCGATCTCCACTTTCGCGAGCTTACGCGCCAGCGTCTCGTAAGACGCCGCATCGCCAAAACCGCACACCATTGCCGCGACCTGTGTGTCGAACAGCGGCTCAGGGATAACGCCGCCTTGCTGCGCAAAGATCTCGATATCCTGTCGCGCCGCGTGCAGCACTTTCACGATGTGCGGTTCTTTAAGCAGGTCGTAGAACGGCGTGAGGTCGATGCCTTCGGCAAGAGGATCGATGATCGCTTCGGTGCCGGGCACAGCGATCTGGATCAGGCAGAGCTTCGGCCAATAGGTCTGGTCGCGCATGAACTCGGTGTCGAGCGCGAGGTAGGACGCGTTCGCGAGTTCTGCTGTCAGAACCCGCAAATCGTCAGTGTTCTCAATAATTCGCATGCTCCCGCTATAGCGGGGATTCGGCGAGTTTCTGCAGGAAATTCAGTGTCCTGTCAGGCCAACCGTCCGGCCGGGGAAACCGGCGGCGTCGAAATACTGGATGTCGCCGATGCTTTGGAACTCAGCACTGTTTTTTGCCCGTTGGCGGCCGGTTTCGAAATGGGCCACGGCATGACTGAACATGGGCGTCTTGCCGCCTTTCAGCGCTTCGGCGATGGACCGCCCGACGAGACTGCCTTTCGGCTGGATATGCAGTCCCATGATCCCGGTCAGCGTGGGATTGATATCGGCGTTGCTAACCGGCGCCCTGTCGGCGAAGCGGGTTTTGAAGTCCGGCCCCGTCGCCGCCATGAAATTGCGGGTGTCGGCACGAGAGAATGTGCCGTGCATGCCTTGCCCGGTGGTGAGCGAGGTATCGGCAGTCTCGGCAGCACACATCAGTTCCGGTTTGCAGCCTGCGGTGATATGCGAGGCGAAACTGACAACGATGGCGGGATGCGGCGTGAGCGCCGCGCCTTGCCAGGCGATGGCGCTCATCGGCAACGCGCCCGTGATCGCGCCGAGATCGTCATTCGTGAAGATGCCACTGACGTAGTCGAGCTTGGTGAGTTGATCTACGACTTGTGCCGCGCGTGTTTTCTGGTCGTTGCCGAAGAGATAGATCAGATCGGAGCCGCCATTCGGCACAACAAGCACATCGGGACGCGCTGGGTCTTTGCCCAGCGCTCCGCCTTTGCTGACCGGAAGATCGAGTGCCTTGCGAGGTCTGCTGCAAGAAAGCCGGATGGTCGCTCCGCACCCGTGGCGTCGCGCTTATCGATGGTCGAGAAACCATGATCGGCGGTCACGAATACATCCGTCATTTTGTCGAGCTTGTTTGCTTTAAGCCACGCGAGCAGTGCGGCAAGCGTGTCGTCCGCGTCTTTAATACCGGCTAGGCCCGTCGGACCATTGATTGTGGAGTCCTTCTCGACGTGTTGGCTCATGTCCGGATCGCGCGACCAATAGAGCATCGCGAACGGTTTTCCCGATGCTGCGAGCCTCGGCATCACCACCTTTGTCGCAACCGCGGACCATGTATTGCTGCTGTTTATCGTTCGGCGCGTCGGTCTTCGGCGCAGTTGCATCGAGTCCTGCAGTCTTGACTGTGTCTGCCACGTTAGGCGCAATGGCGATGCCCTTGTCGGTGTTGAACGCATCATCAATCACGATCGTGCCCTTGCCGTCGCGCTGGGTGACGTCCTGAATTGCTGTTGGTCCGACCTTGCCCATGACGGCGGTTGCGAAACCCGCCTCGCGTGCTGCGGCGATCAGCGACGTTTCGTTGAGGTAGTTGCCGCCGAAGTGATCGTTCATCGCGCCGAGATTGGCATCGTCCTCCATCCCGGTAATCGGCGGTGAGCCAAAGCCGGAATACAGTACGTTCCCAAAATTTCCGGTGTCACCGATATAGTGACCGGTCGCGATGGCGGATGCATTCACGGTGGTGATTGTGGGATAAAGCGCGTGGCTGTTGGTGAAATCGACACCTTGGCTCTTGATCCGCCACAGGGTAGGCGCTGACTTGGGTGTGACGCTGACATAGCGCAATCCATCCGCCACGAAGATCAGAACGTTGTGCGGCTTGTCTGCGGCAAGCGCGGGCTGAAGGCTTACGGCTAGCGCGGCAGCGAACGCGGCAGAGCGGAGCGATCTCATCGAAGAATCCTGTCGTTCGGCGAAGATTACGCTGCCCGGAACGCATTGAAAGCCGCCCTTGACTAGGCAGGCTTCGATTCGCCACATACGCGCCGGATTTGGCTAGATTTTAAGGGTTTTCCTGGCATGCACGCCTATCGCACCCACACCTGCGGCGAATTGCGCAAGGCCGATGTCGGCCAGAATGTCCGGCTGTCGGGCTGGATGAACCGTCGCCGGGATCATGGCGGCCTGCTGTTCATTGACCTGCGCGATCACTACGGCATCACGCAGTGCGTCGTAGAACCGGATGAGGCCGCGTTCAAAGATGCCGATAGCGCGCGCGCGGAATGGGTGCTGACGCTGACCGGAAAGGTCGTTGCCCGCTCCGCCGAAGCGGTGAACCCGGATATGCCGACGGGCGAAATTGAAATCCGCATCGAAAGCGTCGCGGTGCAGAGCCGCGCACAGGAACTACCGCTGCCGGTGTTCGGCGATCTCGATTATCCGGAGGACACGCGGTCTCAAATACCGCTTTCTCGATCTGCGCCGCGAACGTCTGCACAAGAACATCACGCTGCGCTCCAAGGTCATTTCATCGATCCGTAGACGGATGATTGAGCAGGGCTTCACGGAATTCCAGACGCCGATCCTGACCGCCTCGTCGCCGGAAGGCGCGAGAGACTTCCTGGTGCCAAGCCGTCTGCATCCGGGCCAGTTCTACGCGCTGCCGCAGGCGCCACAGCAGTTCAAACAGCTTATCATGGTCGCTGGCTTCGACCGCTATTTTCAGATCGCGCCGTGCTTTCCGCGACGAAGACGCGCGCGCCGACCGCTCGCCGGGAGAGTTTTATCAGCTCGATCTTGAGATGAGCTTTGTTACGCAGGATGATGTGTTTTCCGCCGTCGAGCCAGTGCTGCATGGCGTGTTCAGCGAGTTCGCGGATGGCCGCGATTGCGGCCCGTCAATATTCCCGCATATCGCTTACGAAGACTCGATGCTCAAATATGGCAACGATAAGCCGGATCTGCGCAACCCAATCGTCATCGCGGATGTCAGCGACGTGTTCGCGCGCGACGACGTCGAGTTCAAGGCGTTCAAGAACAAGACCGTGCGCGCCATTCCGGCGCCGGGCGCCGGTGCGCAGCCACGCTCTTGGTTCGACAAGATCGACGGCTGGGCCAAGAGTGAGATGGGAGCGGCTGGGCTCGGCTATATCGTTTTTGAGGGCGGCGGCGGCAAAGGGCCGATTGCCAAATTCCTGCCGCAGCCCGCGCTGGAAATGTTGGTTGAGCGGTCCGGGCTAAAGCCGGGCGATGCGCTGTTCTTCTCTGCGGATGCGAAGAAGGATCGCGCTGCAAATCTGGCGGGCTACACGCGCACGCGCCTTGGCCGTGACCTTGGACTGATCAACGATAAGGAATTCCGGTTCTGCTGGATCGTGGATTTTCCGATGTATGAGTGGAACGAGGACGAGAAGCGGATCGATTTCTCGCACAACCCATTCTCCATGCCGCAATATGCGCGCGAGAAATTCTTAGGCCTCGACAAGGCCGACAAGGACACGATCCTCGGGCTGAAGGCTTATCAGTACGACATCGTCTGCAACGGCATCGAGCTGTCGTCCGGCGCGATCCGGAACCACGATCCCGATGTCATGCTCAAGGCGTTCGAGATCGCGGGCTATGCGCGAGAAGAAACTGAGACCAAATTCGCGGGCATGCTCAACGCGTTTCGCTACGGCGCGCCGCCGCACGGTGGCACAGCGCCCGGTATCGACCGCATCGTCATGCTGATCGCGGGCGAGGAAAACCTGCGTGAGGTCACCATGTTCCCGATGAACCAGCAGGCGCAGGATTTGATGATGAACGCGCCCGGCGATGTGAGCGCACGCCCAGCTTAAAGAGCTTCACATCCGCACGGTGATGCCCGAAGCAAAGTAATTGGGGCACCACAGTCACTGCCGTGGTTGACGGCGCGGATGAGGCGCGGTTGTAAAGCGCGAAGACCTGTTCCAGCAGCTCGAAAGCCTGCATCGTGAGATGGCTGTCGCCGCGCGGAACGCTGTAGGTCGTACCGCGATAGCTGACGCGCACGGCAGGGGTCGCTGATATCGCCTTCAACCAGATTCATCAACGTGTGCGGCTTTCCGTTGTCTCCTCGTAGCGTGACAATCTGCCCGGTCTCGCCGGAATTCAGTGGAAGCAATGCACGCGCAACCTCACCCATGTAATAGAGCATGCCGTCAGGCGAGCGCGTGGTGATGCCGATCTGCAAATTCTCGCGATGTTCGCAACCCTCAGGCAGATCATGCGTGGCGGTGTAGGCTTTGTCGGCGCTGGAAAGCGCGCGAATTTGCGAACCGATTTCCGATGTTGGGGCCACTGCGACACTCGCCGCTCTGGGGCAGGGCATATTGCTTAATGCAACGGCATAGCTTTTTGAGACTGTCTTGAACTGATACGTGCCGCCCGAACCAGTGATCTCTATGTTGGAGCCCTTGAGTGCAAACGGCCATAATGTGTCCTTGAACGACGCCGCGGCCATGGCGGGCCCGACATCCGCTTTCGACGTTTCTTCCGCGATATGGAAGCCCAGAATCATCAGGGATTGCGTCAGCACATCGTATTGGCGTTGATGGCAGCGGTCGCCGGGATCGTTGTCGAGCTGCAGCAACGGCTTTCCGTTGGCGAGGTAGGTGTCGGGCCTACAGCCCGGCATCGCATCGACCTCTGCTTCGGTCTGTTTGAGATTGGCGCAGGACGCTGCGATATCGCCGACATCGGCATGTTCGCGGCAAAGTTCGGCCGTCACGCGCGCGACGGTGTTGAAATCTTCGCTGGTCAGCTTGATGTCCGAAACGAAAAGATGGAACAGAAGATCGGAATTCCATTCCTGATCCTGGTAAAGCGCCCAGGTTTCTGCGCTCAGTGGCGTGAGAATACCGCGATAGAAATCCTGATCATCCTGAGGTTTCACATCCTGTGAGATGCCGGGACTGATGCCGAGCGCGGTTGCAAGCGTGTTGGTCGAAAGCGAACTCACCCCCGGCCCGAACGGAACGCCCACTGCGGCGGAAGAATTGCCGTTGATGCCCCCGCGCAGAACATCGAAATGGGAATAGGCGAGGGGCTGCCTTTCGCGGGCGCGCAAAATGTTGAGCAGGATGAGCTGCGCCGTTCCTCTTTGCTGCGCTTCGTTGAACGTGGTGAGTTCGTCTGCGATAGGGCCCTGCGTTCCGCAGCCTGCAAGCAGGCACGCCGCGAGCGATAAAAGAGCAAGCCGTTTCATGAAAACCCCAAGCATGACTTTACCCGCACTATGGGCCGAGTCGGCTGAGGTCAGGCAGGTAGTCTAGTTCAGCTTCGCGCCGAGATCTTTGATGCTGTTATCGATCAAAGAGCTTGCCTGATTTTCGTCGAGCCGCTTGGCGATGATCGTTGCGGCGGCAGAGGCGGCTGCGTCGGCAGCCATGGAGCGGATTTCCGCCATCGCCTGTGCTTCTGCGCGAGCGATACGGTCCTGCGCCTGACGTGCACGGCGTTCGACCAACGCTTTGAGTTGCGCTTCGGATTCCTTGGCGAAGCGCTCCGCTTCCTGCTTGGCCTGCGTCAGGATTGTCTGCGCTTCCGCCTGCGCATGGCTGGCGCGTTCGTTATAGCGGACAAGAAACCGCCTCGGCCTCTTCACGCAGTTGCTTGGCTTGCGTCAGTTCGCTCTGGATAGCTGCGGCGCGAGCATCGAGCATCTTGGTCAGCATCGCGGGCACGCGCTGATACAGGATCAATCCGATGACGATCAGAAGACCTAGCATTTCCCAGAAATCAGGTTCTGCTGGGTTCAGCAATTCCATCATCGTCAGACTTCCTGTGTCGCACGCACGGCCGAAGCGGCGTCTTCTGCCGAGATGCTTTGGCCGGTAAGGCGCGAGACGATCTCGACCGTCGCGTCCTGCGCGGCCTGCACAATATGGCTTTTGGCTTCTGCGCGAATTTTGGCCAAACGGGCTTCGGCTTCTGCCGTCACCTTCTCGGCACTGGCGTCGGCCTCTTCTTCTGCTTTCTTGACGTCGGCGGCCGCCTTATCGCGGTACTCATTGTTGATCGCCCGTGCACGCTCCCGCGCTTCGAACAACGGTGTCTCATAGGCGACGGTCGCCTGTTCGGCTTTGCGCTTGTTTTCCTGCGCCGTCTCGAGATCCTTGTGGATCATGGCGCGGCGATTGGAGAGCGTCTGATTGATGCGCGGGCCTGCAAAGCGCCAGAGAACGACGAACAGCACCGTCATCGTGATTACGAGCCAGAAAATCTGGCTCGCGAACGTGTCGGTCTTGAACGGCGGAAATCCGCCGCCCGCATCCTGCGCGGTGCTGCTGGTCGTTGCTTCGGCGAGCATCAATTAGCCCTTGGCGTACAAAATGATCAGCGCGACGACGAGACCGAACAGACCCGTCGCTTCGCAAAGCGCAAAGCCCAGGAGCAGGTTGGTCGTTTGCGTGGCGGCGGCACCCGGATTGCGCAACGCGCCCTCCAAATAGCTGCCGAACACGTTGCCGATGCCGATACCGGCGCCGATCAGAGCCGTACAGGCAAGGCCTGCGCCGATCATCTGTGCTGCGTGAAGTTGATCCATTGTTCTGTCCCTTTTCAGTGATGGTCGTGGAGATGAAGTGCTTCGTTCAGGTAGATGCAGGTCAGGATGGCGAACACATAGGCTTGCAGCCCCGCCACCAGCAATTCGAGGCCGGTGATGGCGACGATGAGGAAGAAGGGCGCGATGGCCAGCGGCTTCAGGAAAATACCCGCGCTGCCCAACCCGATCACGAAGCTCGCGAACACCTTGAGCAGCGTGTGACCGGCAAGCATGTTGGCGAACAGACGAACCGAAAGGCTGATCGGGCGCGTCAGAAACGAGATGAACTCGATCGGCACAAGCAAGATCAGCAGATACCAGGGCGCTTGCGGCACGAAAAGCTTCAGGAAGCCGATGCCGTGCTTGAGAAAGCCGACGACGATCACCATCGCAATTACGAAGGCGGCGAGTCCGAACGTCACGCAAATCTGGCTGGTGACAGTGAACGAGCCTGGGATCAAACCGAGGAAATTCGACAAAAGCACGAACAGGAACAGCGTGAAAACAAACGGAAAGAAGACGAGCCCATCTTCGCCGGCCGCTGTGCCAATTATATTGGCAACGAACTCGTAGGAGATTTCCGCCATCGACTGCATGCGTGTCGGAACGAGGCTGCGCTTCGATGTTGCGAGCGCCATGAACAGAGTGATCGTGCCGACCACGATGCACATCCACAGCGCCTGATTGGTGAATGACACATCGTATCCGCCGAGGTGCAGCGGAATGAGCGGCTTTACCGCAAACTGCTCCATCGGATTCAATGCACCAGTCTCCTCATTTGCCGCCGCCCGCCATTATCTTGGCATTCAACTCACGCGCCGCGCGCACAACATTCAAAATGCCCGCTGCCGCGCCCAGCACGACAAGGGTTATCATTCCCAGGGCTTCGTGTGGATCGGCGACCAACGGTCCGTAATCCAGTCAAGAGCCCAACCGAAGCCGCCTCCCACCACGAGCGCCGCGACCATCTCGGTCGAGAAGCGAAACGCGATGCCCAGCGATGTGGGCGGCGGGGCTTTGGCCCGGTCTGCCTGCTGCTTCTGGAGCGCGTCGAGCCGGTCTCCCAGTTCGCGCAGCTCTTTGGGTTCAGGAGCAGGCATGCGGACACTCACTTGGCTTCCGAAGCCCCCTCGAAAGCGCGCGGACCATAGGGAGAGGGTAATATTATGTCAAGAACACAAAACTGCTGTTAAGCCTTTGAAATAACGTCACTTATTATGCGCGCGGCGAAATGCGCGAGGTTCGAGTTTTCGCAACTGCGAATCTATTCGGCAGCGACGCGCTCTGCTTCTGCCAAGGTCACAGACACAAGCTGGCTGACGCCGCGCTCGGCCATCGTGACGCCGAACAGGCGGTGCATCCGCGACATGGTCAGCGCGTGGTGCGTGATGACGAGGAAGCGGGTATCGGTCAGCCGCGTCATCTGATCGAGCATGTTGCAGAACCGTTCGACATTGGCGTCGTCGAGCGGGGCATCCACCTCGTCCAGCACACAGACGGGAGCCGGATTCACAAGGAACACGGCAAAGATCAGTGCCGTCGCGGTCAGCGCTTGCTCGCCGCCCGAAAGCAGGGCGAGGGACTGTAGACGCTTGCCGGGCGGGCGCGCGAAGATTTCGAGACCGGCTTCCAGCGGATCTTCGGACTCCGTGAAGGTCAGGCGCGCTTCGCCGCCTTCGAACAACTTGGTGAACAGCTCCTGGAAATTCTTGTTCACCTTCTCGAACGACTCGAGCAGGCGTTCGCGGCCCTCGCGGTTGAGCGTCTGGATACCGCGGCGCAGCCGGTCGATCGCGCCGGTGAGATCGTCGCGGTCGGTGGTCAGCGTGGTGAGGCGCTGTTCCTGTTCCGCCGCCTCTTCTTCCGCGCGCAGATTCACGCCGCCGAGTTGTTCGCGCTCCTGTTTGAGCTTTTCGACGCGCTTTTCTGCTTGCTCGATCGGCGGCAATTCCTGATCGTCTTTGATCTCCGCGCGTTCGGAAAGATCGGCGGGCGTGCAATCGAGTTCATCCTGAATACGCGTACGCAGCTCGTTCACGCGCGACGTTTCGGATTCAAGCACGGCTTCGGCGCGTGCGCGTTCTTCACGTGCCGTAAGAGAGCGACGCGTCGGCAGTTTTTGCATGTTTGTCTGCTTCCGCCAGAACATTCTCTGCCTGTGTGCGAATATCGGCGGCTTCATTGCGGGCAGCTTCCGCTGCGCCGATCGTATCGAGCAGCGCGTTGCGCTTCTCTGCAATTGCTTGCGGCACGGCTTCGGCTGCCTCCAGCGCGCTATTCAACTCGTCGTGGCGGCGGTGCAGTTCTTCAATGTGGTGGCTGGCTGCATCGCGGCGCGATTGCCAGCGGGAGCGATCTTCGCCGATGGGCCACGAGACGGCGCTGGCGGCTTTCGCGGTCGCGCTTGTACCCCTCAACGGCGGCGCGCGCTTCGCTGCTTGCGATGCGCGCTTCGCTTGTGGACTGACGCGCATTGGCAACGGATTGCGAGAGCGTCTGGCCGTCGCCCAATTCGATAAGCGCGTCAGACGCCTGCTTCTCAGCTTCGAGTGCGGCGTCGCGCGATGCGGTGAGCCGGCGGATTTCTGCTTCCAGCGTGGCGAGCCGCGACGCACGTTCGGCGGCCGCACGCGCGGTACGCGCCGCGTCGTCCTGCGCCTCGATCAGCCCTCGTTCGGTCCTGCGATCTTCCTGTTCGGCAGACAACTCGGCTTCGCGGGCGGTATCGGCATCCCTTTTTGCTTCTGCATATTTGGTGAAAGCCTCCGCACGACGTTCTTTGGCCTGTGCGATCTGCGTTTCAAGTTCGGCCAGACGATTGCGTTGTGTCAGGCGTGCAGCCGCGGGCGAGGGGGCGTCTGCGGAAGCGGCATACCCGTCCCAGCGCCATAGATCGCCGCGTGGCGAGACAAGACGCTGACCGGGCTTGAGATCGTTCTGCAGCGATGCGCCCTGGTCGGGGAACACGACGCCAGTCATGCCAAGGCGGCGGTCGAGCGCGCTTGGTGCTTTGACGAAGTCCTTGAGCGGCTTTGCACCGGCGGGAAGCTCGAAGCTCGTATCGAAGTCGCCGAGATCGCGCCAATGATGTGGGGAGGCTTTCGTCGAGAGGCGCCTGCAGATCGTCGCCGAGCGCAGCAGCGAGTGCCGCTTCGTAACCGGGCTGCACCGTGACGGCATCGACCATCGGCGGCCAGAGGCCTTGGCCTTCGGGCTGCAGCAGATCGGCCAGCGCTTTTGCTTCGGCCGACAGCATCTGCGTTTCGCGCTCTGCTGTTTCGAGCGGTTCGCGTGCTTCCAATTCGGCACGCTCGGCGTCTTCGAGAATCGTGCGCGCATCGGTCAAGGCAAGACGAGCGGCTTCCGCAAGAGAACGTGCCTGCTCGGTCGCGCTCTGCGCCAATTGAACGTCCGGCGTTTCGAGCGCGCCTTCCATCGCCAGATCCAGCCGGGATTGCGCTTCGCCAAGCTGATGTGTGCTGGTTTCGACCAACGCTGATGCCACTTCGCGCGCGCGCTCATGGCTCGCTGTGGCAGCATTCCATTCCGCAAGCCCGGCGGTCAGTCTTTCCAATAGCCGTTCCGCATCGGCGAGCGTTTCGTTGAGACGAGCGGCGGCTTCATCGGCTGAGGCGAGTTCTTCCTCGGCACGAATGGACTGCGCGTCGAGTTCTTCCGTCTCCTGTGCGAGCGCTGATAGCGCGTTCCGCGCGTCGTGATCGAGCGCCTGTTCGCGTTCCGAGTCCTGCACGGTCTGCACGATGCGCAGACGAAGTCCTTCCGCGGTTTCCTTCGCGCGCGTCTCTTCGGCGTCCAGCGTCTCGCGCTGCACGACGAGACGATGAAGAGCGGCACTCTTTTCCGCTTCCGTCTGGCGAAGCGGCGGCAACACCGCGGCGGCATCGGCCTGCGCAGTAGAGGCTTGCGCAGCGCGCTCGGTACAATCGACCACGGTGGCGGCCGCAACGGCCAATGCTTCTTCGGCCACGCGGGATCGCAACTCGCCAGCCGTCCAGCGAAGATAATGCGCGAGCGCCTCGGCCTTGCGGATGTGACCGGACAGATTGCGATAGCGCGCGGCCTGGCGCGCCTGACGCTTGAGGCTTTGAACCTGCCCCTCTACCTCGCGGATAATGTCTTCGAGACGCCCGAGATTTGTTTCGGCGGCTTTTAGCCGAAGTTCGGCTTCGTGGCGGCGCTGGTGCAAACCCGAAATTCCGGCCGCTTCTTCAGGATTGCGCGTCTGGCGAGCGGCTTGGCGCTGACCAGCATGCCGATCTGGCCCTGACGCACGAAAGCTGTGGATGACGCACCCGACGATGCATCGGCAAAGAAAATCTGCACATCGCGCTGACGCACGTCGCGGCCGTTGATGCGGTAGACCGATCCGGCCTCGCGCTCGATGCGGCGGGAGATCTCGATCTGGTCGTACTCGTTATACGGGGCGTTCGCCGAGCGGTCGGAGTTATCCACAAATAATGTGACTTCGGCGACGTTGCGCGAGGGCCGTCCCGCGCTTCCGGCAAAGATCACGTCATCCATTTCCGCTCCGCGAACGGAGGTTGGGCGCGTCTCGCCCATGACCCAGCGCAAGGCATCGAACAGGTTCGACTTGCCGCATCCGTTGGGTCCGACAACGGCGGTCAATCCGGGCTCAACGAAAAGCTCGGTAGGCTCGACGAAGGATTTGAAACCTGAAAGCCTGAGCCGGGTGAACTTCAAAAAATACGCGCCGCCTTGCGCTTTGTTTGAGCCTTACTTCTTCTTGGCGAGGATTTCGTCCAGAGCCTTCTGCATATCCGTCCAAGCCGCCACATCGGTCCGCGGATAGCCGTTGATGATGAACGTCGGCGTCGCGGAAATGTTGTATTTGGCTTGGCCGTCTTGAGCGACTTTGTTGACGTGATCCTCTACCGCCTTGTCGGCAATGCATTTGTCGACTTGGTCAGGAGTCATTCCGGCGATTCGGCCCATCTTTACAAGACCGCCATGAACATCGCTCACCTGATATTCCCAGTCCCACTGGGACTGATTGCGGAACATCTGGTCGATAAACTGGAAATAGGTGTCTTTGGGCAAACAGTGCGCCATCGCCTCGACCGCTCCGTCGGAGGATGAAGCGGGAACACGCGGAAGATGTAGTAGACCTTGCCGGTGTCGATATAGCTCTGCTTGAGCAGCGGGAAAACGGTCTCGTTGAAATGGCCGCAGTGCGGGCAGGTCGGCGCGGCATATTCGATCAGGGTGATGGGCGCTTTGGGCGAGCCCAGGGTGTGGTCATCTGCGGTGATAGTGAAACTGGGACCACTTGCCGCGCTGACGGGAATCGCTTCAGAGGCCGAATTGGCCGGGAAAAAAAGGTAGTAACCGGCCGCCGCCAGAAGGACGATCACAACGGCGACGACGGCAATAATCTGCTGATTCCGAGACACTGTTATCTCCCAGGGCGTTGGCCAGCCTGCTTGTGACAGAGCGGCCGGATTCCTTCAATGCCGCCGTCGTTAAGGTTGCCCGCGGCGTGTTCGCGCAAGGCTTAAAAGAGCAGTGCGAAGGCCTTCTGGACCCTGATATTTCTGGGCTGGGTCTGCGGCCGGAACGGGCTGTTTGGAGACTTTTTCTCGGCGCTGATTTGATGCGCTGCGTCAACGGTCCTTGAACAAACCTCAGCCGGTTGACCGCGGATCGCCCCAAAAAGCTGTTGATGCGTTCGCAGAGCGCCGGCGCGTCGTGCTGGAGGAACAGGGCCGCACCTGGCTCGGCCTTCAGCGTAAGAACGCCGCCACCGGGTCCTTCCTTCAAGCTAACCGGCTTGGCCAATGCGGCAGTTTCAGCACCGGCAATCTCGTCCCAACGCAAGATCACCGTTGGATCCGCGAAGCCCGCACGGGCAAATGCCGATTGTGCGGCCAGGCTCGCTTCCATCCCAAGCGGTGTCGCCCAGCCACGGCGCGGCGAAGGCAGGTCCGGCTGTTTGTCTTTGGGCGTTTGGGCCATTGTCGGATTATGCCGCCAAGACGAATTCCGAAGCAAAGCCCTGCCGCGCGCCTGCTCGCCTGGTACGACAGCACGCGCGTGTCCTGCCCGTGGCGGGCGAGGAAAGGCGAACGCGCCAATCCCTACCACGTGTGGCTGAGCGAGATCATGCTGCAACAGACAACGGTGCAAGCGGTCGGCGGCTATTACCGGAAGTTTTTGGCGCTCTGGCCGACGGTCGAGTCATTGGCTGCCGCACCGCTCGACGATGTGCTCACCGCGTGGGCGGGACTTGGCTACTACGCACGCGCGCGCAATCTGCACAAAGCCGCAAAAGTCGTTGCGGACCAAAAGAGCGGCAGGTTTCCTGACACGGCGGAGGAATTGCGCAAACTTCCCGGCATCGGTGCCTACACGTCTGGTGCGATTGCGGCGATTGCATTCGACCGCCGCGAAGCCGCGATGGATGCGAATGCCGAGCGCGTCATTGCGCGGCTGTTCGCGATCACGGAGCCGCTTGCGAAGGCAAAGTCCAAACTATTGGTGCTCGGTAGATCGCTTGTTCCTGAAAAACGCGCAGGCGATTTCGCGCAGGCGCTCATGGATCTCGGTTCTGCGATCTGCACGCCGAAACGGCCTGCTTGCATGAGTTGCCCGCTGTTCCAGGATTGCGAAGCGCGCAAGCAAGGAATTCAGGAAACGTTGCCGGTAAAAGGCGAGAAAGCGTTTCGTCCGCTGAAACGCGGCGCGGCGTTCGTGGCACGCGACAAAGATGGCGCGGTGCTTTTGATAAAGCGCCCCGAAAGCGGGTTGTTGGGCGGCATGATGCAGCCGCCGCTGGGCCCTTGGACAGAAAACTTCCCTTCGAGAGCGGAAGCCATGAGGCACGCACCGTTCAAAGCCGATTGGAAAAAGCGCATCGACATTGTGCGCCATGGCTTCACGCATTTCGAACTGGAGATCGAGATCTACGAAACGACTGTCGAAAAACGGCCGAAAGTCGAGGGGCAATGGGTCGTTGATCTTTCGAAAGCTGCACTGCCGACCGTGATGCGCAAGATTGTCGATAATGCGCCGAAGCGGTCGCGACGCGGTTAGATCAGGTCGGCACGCAATTGTTGACGCAAAACGTCGATAGAGATCAGCGCGCCATTGTATTCGAAGTGCCAGAATGTCCAACCGTTGCAGGCATCGAGGTGTTGTACGTGCGCGCCAATCTGGTGGATCGAACCTTTGGCATCGCCGCAGATTAACGTGCCATCGGCGCGCACCTTGGCGGCATGACGTTTTTGCGTGTCCTGCAGCATCTGTCCAGGCTTGAGAAGCCCGCGCTCAACAACCATGCCAAAAGGTATCCTCGGCTCTGCGCGCTTTGATTTGGTCACTTCAATTGCCTCGCTATCGGCGGGAACGACTGTTGCGATGCGCTTGCGTGCGACTTTCACATAGTCGCTCTCGCGTTCGATGCCGATAAAACGGCGGCCAAGACGTTTTGCCACGGCTCCCGTGGTGCCGGAGCCAAAGAACGGGTCAAGCACCACATCACCCGGCTTCGTTGAAGATACGATCACGCGATGCAGAAGGCTTTCCGGCTTTTGGGTTGAATGTGCCTTATCGCCTGTGTCGTCCTTCAGCCGCTCGTTTCCGGAGCAGATCGGCAGCGTCCAGTCGGAGCGCATCTGAAGGTCGTCATTCATCGCCTTCATGGCTTCGTAGTTGAAGGTATATGCGGTCTTCTGGTTCTTTGCCGCCCAGATCATCGTCTCATGCGCGTTGGTGAAGCGGCGGCCGCGAAAATTCGGCATCGGATTTGATTTGCGCCAGACAACGTCATTGAGAATCCAGAAGCCCAGATCCTGCAGGATCGCGCCGACGCGGAAGATGTTGTGATAAGAGCCGATGACCCATAAAGCGCCGCTGTCTTTTAGCGCGCGCCGTGCGGCAGACAGCCATTCGCGCGTAAAGCGGTCGTATTCGGAAAAGCTCGAAAACTGGTCCCATCCATCATTGACGGCGTCCACACGCGAATTGTCCGGACGGCGCAGTTCGTTCTTGAGTTGAAGGTTGTAGGGCGGGTCGGCGAAGACGAGGTCAGCGCAGCCTTCGGGCAGGTCACGCATCGCCTGGATGCAGTCGCCCTGAATCACCACGTCCAGCTTCAAATCGCTCATTGCCCGCCCGCTTTATCCACAGAAGGGCGCACAGTGATTCGTGAAGACTCACAGGTCAAGAGTCTTGAAGAGTCAAAGTGTTATGCTTGAGTCCTCAAGTTTACCGGCACACAAGATGTTGTGGCCAACCAGCTCTCGTATGGGCGCGAAACTTCGCCGGTGATGGGGCGTCACGCCGTGGCGCGCCAGCGCGGAAAGGTGCTCTGCGGTGCCGTAGCCTTTGTTTGCCAGCCATCCATAGTGCGGATGTTCGGCATGGAGCGCCATCATCATCCGGTCGCGCGTGACCTTGGCGATGATCGAGGCTGCCGCAATCGAAACCGAACGCGCATCGCCATCGACGAGCGTATCGCAAGGGCAGGGCAGGGCCGGCGCGTCGTTGCCGTCAACTAGGGCGAATGCAGCGGCAATGTGGAGCGCACGGACCGCGCGAGCCATCGCCTGATGCGTTGCCTGACGAATGTTGATCAGGTCGATCTCATCCACGCTGGCCTCGCCGACGCCGACCGCAATGGCGCATTCCATGATCTGCGGAAACAGGGCTTCTCGCGTCTCATGCGTGAGTTGCTTGGAGTCGTTTATCCCTTTGGGCACGCGCTTACGGTCGAGGATCACTGCGGCAGCAACCACAGGGCCTGCCAACGGACCCCGCCCAGCTTCATCGACACCGGCAATCGGTCCGGGCATCGTCTTCAACAGGCGAGACTCGTAAATGTAGTGCGGCATGCCCCGACATTAGCAGAACGATTCGGCACCGAACGCCAGCCTTCGCTTTGCGCACAGATTATGTGGCGTCGAACCAGAGCGGGACGTCATAGTCGATGGTGAGTTCCTCACCCAACGCGATGTCGCGCAGCGCGTGGACACTCATTTCGTTGTCGGAGTAGTGCCGCTCAAGCCGCACATTCGACGGTTTCGCATGATTGTAGAGACCGAGATAGCCGAGCCCTATGGCGCATTCCTTGCCGGATTCAAAGCCAGGAACGTCCTCGCCCCAGGCGAACGCATAGTCGTTCAGTCCGGGACATTCCGAGTCCTTGAATGCGAGGGGCAGGACAGGAGAACGTTCGATAATCTCGCCAGAAGCGATGCTTTCAGTCGCGATCACGCCGCGGCCTTTGCCCGGAATATTGCGATAGGTAATTTTGCGCACTTGAAACTCGTATCGGGATCGGCGACGCGTTATAGCGTGGATTGCTGTTCCCGGAAGCGCTGTTCCAACGATAGTGTCAACGATTGCGGCCGGCACCAATCGTGCCATCGCGCGCTCCAGATCGAGCTTTGCTTCGGTTCCCGGTTGCGGATCAAAGAATGCCCGCCGAAAAAATAATGCTGGACCGCCACATAAGTCAGGACAACCGCACCCCACAGCGCCAATAGCGTGTCCAAACCCGGATAATGGAGCTTGGTTTCTATCCTTTCACAGCATGGATGCTGCGAAACTCCAACCCGGATGCAAAGGCACGGAAAAAATCAAAGGAGCATGACCGGCCCGGGAATGCTCACAACAGCGCGAGTTGCTCGCCTTGCGCGCGGCGGCTTGCGGGAATTGGCTTATATCGAGAGACTTCGATGGCCGGTTAAGGCCAAGCCGCTTCACCGCCAATTGAAAACGTCTGGCGAGCATCTCCGCGTAAGGCCCGGTGCCGCGCATCCGCGTATTCCATTGGCTGTCATAATCCTTGCCGCCGCGCATCGAACGCACCAGGGACATCACATGCTTCGCGCGATCCGGGACATTGCCCTCAAGCCATTCGCGGAACAGATCCTTGATTTCCAGCGGCAGCCTGAGGGAGCACATACCCCGCCGAGCGCGCGCCCATCTCCGTTGCCGCAGACAGTACCGCCTCCATCTCGCCGTCATTGAGCGCGGGGATTATCGGGGCAAACATGACGGCAACCGGAATGCCCGCGCCGCTGAGCGTCTTGATCGCCTGAAGGCGTCGCGACGGCGTGCCGGCGCGCGGCTCCATCATGCGCGCGAGCTTGCGATCCAGTGTGGTCACGGACAAAGCGACTTTCGCCAGACCCATCTCCGCCATTTCGCCCAGGATATCGATATCGCGCAAAATCAGCGGCGATTTGGTCACGATGCCGACGGGATGACGAAACTCACGCAGCACTTCCAGGATCGAACGCGTGATGCGCATTTTCTTTTCGATCGGCTGGTATGGGTCGGTATTGGTACCCAACGCGATGGTTTTCACGACGTAGCCGGGCGCCGAAAGCTCCTTCGCCAGCAACGCCGCTGCATTGGGTTTTGCGAACAGCCGGGACTCGAAATCGATCCCCGGCGACATGCCGAGATAGGCATGCGTCGGCCGCGCGAAGCAGTAGATGCAACCGTGCTCGCAGCCGCGATAGGGATTGATCGAACGATCGAACGAGATGTCCGGCGATTTGTTGCGCGCGATAATCGTCCGCGTGGCATCGTGGATGACTTCAGTGCGCAGAGGCGGTGGCGACAGATCGTCATCGCGCCAGCCATCATCCATCCGTCATCGACCAGCACCCGGCTGTGACGTTCGCAGCGCCCCGCCGCGTTGGATCGCGCGCCGCGTCCGCGAGTGAGTTCTGGATCTGATGTGCGCTCTAGGACAACCGTCATAGAAGCAATATAGAAGTCCTATAGAACAAATCAAGTACAAAATGTTCATCCAAGCTTAAAAAGCAAAAGGGCCCGGATTGCCCGGGCCCTTCTGAAGTCACGAATTTGCGGATCAGTTCGTCAAGCCGAACACCGTCACCGTGTTGGCCGCGCCGACATAGACCCGGCCGTTGGCGACCAGCGGGCTTAGATAGGACCGGCTGCCGTTAGACCAGTTTCCGGCATTGGCCGCGAACAACGGCGCGCCGAGGCTGACCGCGTTGTACGCCTTGAGTTGCTCCGTCGGATTCCCGCGCTCGATCGCCCAGACAACAGCTGTGCTCGAGTCGTTGCCATTCGAGGAAATGACCGGGAAGGAACCGCCGAACCCGGCGCCGTCGCTGCTCGTCGCGGTTTGCGTGAGCTGCGGCGTGCCGGTCCTGGCCACGCTATAGGCTGTCAATTGCGCACCGTTGCCCTGGTAATAGACGGTGCCATTGCCTGAGCCGCCGAAATAGGACGGTGCACACCAGCAACCGCCAACCGACAGCGTCTGGAGAGGCTGGTATCCGCTGGAGCCGTTGCCTTGAAGGCCCTTCAACTGCGTTATGTCCAAGAGATAGGCGGTCCCTTGCTTGCCCGCACCGATAATCATCGGCGGAACGGTCTGACCGCTGATGGACGGGGATAAGCGTCGCACCGCCCGAACCGAAATCGGTGTCGCCATTGTTCAGCGATTGCCAATTGTTCGGCGTGAAGGTGCCGATGGGCTTATCCCCAAGCGCGGGGTCCCAGCGCGACAACGCTTTCGCCATAGCCCTTCTGACCCTTCTGCAAGCTATAATTGCCGTTTCCAGTGATGCCGTAGACATTGCCATCCGGATCGATCTCCACGGAATGGCCGCTCATCCAGAAGCTGGACAGCTCATAGTTCGCCGCGGCCTCAATCGAATTGAATTTGCCCGTCAACTTGAGCGTCTTGGCATTATAGCGCAGCACCCATCCGGAAATGCTGCCCGCGTTGTTATCACAATGCGAGCCGATGCCCATGTAGATCGAGCCATTGCTGTAGGCCAGGCCAGATCGATTCCATTGGTGTTGCGGGTCGAAATGAATCTGTCCGCCGGATGCCAGCTTGTGTGTCGGCGCGATCTCTGTCGGGTTGTGAATATCGGCGCCCGTTGCCAGATCGATGGCATGTATCTGTGTGTGGAACGAAAAAAGACGCAGGCTCGGTGGCCGCAACGACATAAATCGTCGCCTTCTTGCCATTGCGCACGATCACGGGCGTGCTCGAGATGCCGTAGCCGCCTTGGATGTCGCCGCATCCGACGTCATTGGTGGATTGCTGCGTGCCGAGATTGACCTGCCAGAGAATGCTGTAAGTCTGCGCATCGTACGCGTAGATCGTATTGTTGCCCGTGGCTACGATCAGAATGTTGTGCACGGAATTATCCGGCATCGTGAAATTCGACACCATCAGCGGCTGCGCCAACACGTTTCCATCGACGTTGAGCGTCTGCAGTTGGCCAAAGTTCGACGATCCGACCGTGGCCGGCGTGAGGTCGGTCTCGCTCGGATTCCAGCCGGTCGGATAATTGTCGTTGTGGTAGCGCAGGACATCCGTCGGTGTTCCGGAATAGCGGCGGGCCAAGCCCTGGGCAGCTTGAGGATGGATGCCTTTGTCCGGCAAGGGAGCGAGCTTGATATCGTCCTTCGGTAGATAGGTGTGTTTGGTTTTGTGCTCCGGCGCGCCGTTGCGTTCGGTGCTGTTGGGCGGAAGCGGCCAATGAAGCTGGGCTGCAGATGCCATCGTAATGGCGGCACATAGAGCCGCGGGTGCGGCAATCAGAGACAAACGAAACGCCATGAGTTCACTCCCTCGAAAAGAGAGTCGAAAAATGCGGCATAGCCATTCAAAAGTCGAACGTTTTTCGCTTCTGGAGCTTTATGAGCAGTCAATGAGCTGATGAAAATTTCATCGGCGCCTACTCGCTCCTGACTGGCGGACCGAGTAGCGTTACGCGGGGATTCCGCGGATTTCAAAGTGTCACATTTACGTTTTGTGTGCCTTATCGGCACGGCCTGCGCTATTGCGGCCACGACAACCGGGCCTGTTTGGGCGGATGCGCCAGAGACCGTTGTCGTCACGGCCGCGCCGCTCGATCCCGTCGGCAATGACGCATTTTCGTTTGTAAAGGTGACCGCGTCACAGCTTCGGGCTCAGCCGCAACTCGACGCTGCGCTGAAACAAGTGCCGGGACTTTCGCTTTTCCGCCGGGACAGCAGCATCTCCGCAAATCCCACCACCCAGGGCGTGACACTGCGCTCGATCGCGCCGTCAGGCGCGGGCAGGGCGCTTGTGACCCTGGACGGCGTTCCGCAGAACGATCCCTTCGGAAACTGGGTGATCTGGACCTCCCTGCCTGCTGAAGATTTGAGCGGTGCCGAGATCGTTCGGGGCGCAGGGTCCGGTCCTTACGGTGCCGGTGCGCTCACAGGCGTCATTGCGCTGGATGAAGCAACCGGCACGGGCCTCGTAGCCGCCGATGCAGAGGGCGGATCGAGCGGGCAGCGCCGCGCTGCCGCTTCCGGCGGCGTCGATGTCGATCGCTTTTCGATCTTCGCGAGCGCGTCCGCAGAGGCTGACAGCGGTTTCATTCCGGTCGACCGCGAACAGCGCGGTCCTGCCGACGATCCGCTGACGCTTGACGCGCGCAATGCGTCTTTGCGCATTCAGACTATCGCCGCAGACGATACGCTTATTTCCGCGCGCCTCGGTGCTTATGAGGAGTTTCGCAACTCTGGACTCGTCAACGCAGCATCGTCCGCCAACGGGACCACCGCGAGCGTGACCGTTGCGCATCCGGAAAAGGACGGCGATCCCGGCTGGCGCGTGCAGGCTTGGCTGCGCGATGTCGATCTCACCAATAGCTCCGTGTCGATCGGTGCATCGCGCGCGTCCACCACGGAAACCAACGATCAATATGCCGTGCCTGCGACAGGATGGGGTGCGAACGCAGCGTTGCGCGGCGAATGGTCATGGCTGAACTGGGAAGCCGGAGTGGATGCTCGCTTTGCGGAGGGCGAATCTCGCGAGCGTTACAGCACAGGTCTTGCCTCGACACGCGTATCCGGTGGGCGAAGTTCGGTTGCGGGCCTTTATGTTGAGGGTGCAAGTCGTTTCAACGGCTGGCTTTTGACAGCGGGCTTGCGTGCCGATGAGTGGGAAACCGCGAACGGGCACCTGATCCAAACGGGCGTTGCTCCGACCGACATAACTTATCCCTCGCGCAGTGGCGTCTTGCCGACGGCCCGTTTCGGTGCACGTTACGATTTGAATGACACGCTTTATTTGCGTAGCGCAGCCTATGAGGGATTTCGCGCGCCGTCCTTGAACGAGCTTTATCGTCCTTTTCGCGTCGGCCAGATCACGACAAATGCCAATCCCGCACTCACACCGGAAAACCTGTACGGCATTGAGGGCGGCATCGGCGGCGCATCCGGCGCATTCACTTGGGATGCGGATGTGTTCTGGAATGAACTGCACAATGCCATCGCGAACGTCACGACAGGCGTCAACGTGCAGACACGCGAGAACGCCGGAGATATCAACGCGCCCGGAGTCGAGGGCGAAGCGCGCTATGCGGTGTTGGACGATCTCTCGTTGACCAGCGCGTTCGACTATGTGGCCGCGCATACGCAGGTGGTAGACGCGACAACCGGCACACTCAGGAACGCGCGCCCAGCGCAGGCGCCGCGCTGGACCGTAACGGGCGGCATTGAATACCGGCCACTCCCGCCGCTGACCGTCTTTGCCGATGTTCGTTATGAAAGCGCGCGCTTTGCGGACGATCAGAACACCATTCCGCTTGCGGCGGCGACGACTGTCGATGCGCGGGTGTCTTATGCTGTGATAAAATCTCTATCGCTCTACGTTTATTGCGACAATCTGTTCAATACAAAGGTCGCATCGACGGCTGCCAATCAGCCGCTGCCGGATGGCTCTATGGGCATCGTCACAAACTACTCTGCGCCACGCATGGTGGGTGCCGGTCTGTCTTTCGCCCAGTAGCTATTCGAGCGTTCCATCGAGGAAGTCGAAGACGCTCGCTTTGAACAGCGCGTGCGGGGATGGCAGAAAAGTGGTCGCATCCGGGAAGTGTGACTGCTTTTGCGCCGGGCACCAGCGCGGCGAGTTCTCCCGGATCGCCGGCAAGTGTATCGCGTGCGCCGGAGACGATCAGCGTCTCGACGGACAGGCGCGACACATCCTCTTTCGTGAACGGCGCGTCCCGTGCGCGGCTTAGGGCGGCGGAGCGCGAGCCGGTCATCGCCTTGCTCGTCGGCGAAACGGCGAAAACTGCGCAACAGGGGATCGGCAATGCTTTCGGGATCGTCGGCCTCCATTGCAGTGGCCATCTGATTGCCCTTCGACAGAGGCTCGAACATCCGCCCGCCGATCCCGCCCAGAATCAGAAGCGGAAATCGCTTTGGATATTCCAGCGCCGCGGCCAAAGCGAGCCGTGCGCCCATGGAATAGCCCATCAGATCCGCACGCTCGACATTTAAATGGTCGAGCAGAGCGAGGATATCGCCGACCATAGCAGCGCGCGAATAGGCAGCAGAATCGTGCGGCTTGCCGCTTTCGCCATGACCGCGGCAGTCGAGCGCGACGCAGCGAATGCGCTTGCGCTCGAATGCGCCATACCAGCCCAGCCTCTGCCAGTTCTCTTTCCGGTTCGACGTGAAGCCGTGGACCAGAACAACCGGCCGGCCTTCGCGCGGACCGATATCGTCATAGGCGATGGTCATGCCGTCGTGAACGAAACTCGCCATCAGCGATCGACCATCCGCATCACATCGCCGCTGCCATCGCCGGGTGCGGGGATTTCGACCATGCGATCGGGGACATCGTCGTATTCGAGGCGCAGGGCTTTTGTGATGACCGCATGAAAATCATAAAGCGCGGTGATGTATGTAAACTCAAGAATCTCCTCGTCGGATAAATGCGCTTTCAAAGCGTCGAAAATGCCATCGGCGACGCGTCCTCCGTCGTAAACCAGTGCATCGGTATAAGCGAGCAGCGCCCGCTCCGCAGGCGTGTAGCACTCTGCGGTTTGCCAATGTGCTATGGCTGCGATCTTTTCTTCCGGCAGGCCTACGCCGCGCGCAGCTTTGCAATGCTGGGAATAGACAAACTGGCTGCCACGCGCCCAGCCGACGCGGAGTTGTCCAAGCTCTCGATACTTAGGATCAAGCTTCCTCGCCGGACTACGATAAAGCTGGAAGCCCGCGACCGCGTGATCGAAGACATCCGGCACGGCGGCAAAAACCGTCCACCAATTGCCCGGCGTTCCGGTCTCGGTGCCCGGCTCTTTGACGGGATCGCGGTCACCGAACAGCATCTTGTAGATCGACTTTGCACGCGGGTGCGCGTCATCCTTTCCGATTTGCTTCAATCTCGGCATGGCACTCCCTCAGGGTTCTTGTCGTGAATAAGATTTCGCCCGCGCGAGAAAGCCGTTCAGGTCGACGATCTGATTGTACTCGCCGAAACTCACACGCTCGCGATCGATGTCCGAACGGTCTCCCGAAATCAGAGCGGCATAGACGTCCTGCAACCGCCGAGTCACGCAAAGCAGTGCCGATATGGGATGCAGAATGATCTTGTACCCCAGCGCTTCGAGATCTTTGGCCGCGAGAAGCGGGGTCTTTCCGTCTTCGACCAGATTGGCAACGAGCGGCACCCCACCGAAGGCTGCAGCAACGGCCCTCAACTCGTCTTCGTCTCGGGGCGCCTCCACAAAAAGGATATCTGCGCCTGCTTTCAGAAAGGCTTCGCCGCGCCGCAATGCTTCGTCCAGACCATGCGTCGCCCGCGCATCGGTTCGGGCCATGATCTTGAATGCGCAACTGTCGCGCGCGTCCGCAGCCGCATGGATTTTTGCAACCGCCTCGGCCAGGGGAACCACCTCCTTGCCGTCCACGTGGCCGCAACGTTTGGGCAACACCTGATCCTCAAGCTGGATACAGGCTGCTCCCGCCGCTTCGTAGGCCTTTGTCAGGCGTTCGGCGTTTAGCGGTCCGCCATGCCCATTGTCTCCATCGGCGATCAGCGGCATAGGCGCGCAAGCAGAAGCGAGGACGCGTACGCGCTCCACCATCTCCGCGGCGCTGACCAATCCTATGTCCGGAACACCAAAGGCCGCTCCCGCGACCCCAAAGCCGGTCATGTAAACGGCGCGCGCACCGGCCTGCATGGCCAGCCGGGCCGAAAGCGCGTCGAACGCGCCGGGCACGATGACGCTGGCATCATTCTTTAAGATCGCGTCTAACGAAGCGACTGGCATACCGGCAGACTAGGGGATTTGATGCCGGAATTAAAAGCTATTCCAGTCAATGTGTTAAGGGCTTCCGTTGCGATAATTCGTAAACGCGCTGCTGTGTATTGGTCTTCCTTAAGCTTCGCCCCATATTAGGTGGGTTGCGGGTGCCAGCCAGCGTTCGCTTTCCGGAGAAGTACAAATGATCGCCTTCCTGCGTTGGGCCCGTTCGATCGCCGTTGGAACATTGAACGGCATTGCGAAACTCGCGTTTCTTCTCGTCATTCTGTTTCTGGGACTGTTGTTGATCGGCTTGGCCGAGGGCGACGGCCTGCCCAGAAACATGGTTCTCGCCCTGGACCTGCGCGGCCCCCATCGCGGATTCCTCGCCCTACGACTTCACGCTTGGGTCGCGGCCGGTGACCGTCATGGACATCGTGCTGGGCCTGGACGCAGCGGCACGCGACAACCGGGTCAAAGGCGTGGTCGTCCGGCTTGGAGACGCCAACATATCCGTGGCGAAGGCAGAGGAGATCGGAGCGGCGTTTCGGCGCTTCCGCCAGTCCGGCAAATTCGTCATCGCGCATGCAATGGGATTCGACACGCCCGGCCTCGGTGATTACGTGACGGCGGCGGCTGCGGACCAGATATGGATGCAGCCCAAATCGACATTCGGCGCATCCGGTGAGGGCGGAGGAGAGTTATTCCTGCGCGGGTTGTTCGACAAGATTCAGGCCGAGCCGCAGATCGCGAAACGCTCCGACTACAAAAGCGCCGCCGACATGTACATGGAAAAGAACATGACGCCGGCTGACCGCGAGCAGCTTAATGCGCTCATGCAGAGCTGGTACAACTCGGCGACGGCCGATGCCGCGCGCGAACGCAAGCTCGATCCCAAGATGCTCGCGGCGACATTCGAAAAGAGTCCGCAGTTCGCGGAAGACGCCAAGAAAGCGGGTCTGATCGACCGCATCGGCTATGACGATGACGCGCAAGCGGCAGCCTATGGCCGTGCGGGCGACGGCACACGGTTCATCAAGATGAGCGAGTTCGTGCGCGCGAAGGAAGAGGCAGGAGACTACGAAGGCGGCAAGCACATCGCGCTGATCGAAGGTGCGGGCGAAATTGTCGAGGGCACGGCAGGCGGCGGCATATTCGGCGGCAACACCGTAATGGCAGGCGACGATGTCGCGCGGGCCATCCGGGAGGCCACCCGCGACAAGAGCGTGGAAGCAATCCTGTTCCGCGTCGACTCGCCCGGCGGGTCGGTTGCTGCATCCGATCAGATTCTGGATGCCGTCAAGAAGGCTCAAGCGAAGGGAATTCCCGTCGTCGTCAGCATGGGCTCGGTTGCGGCATCCGGCGGATATTATGTGTCTGCTTCTGCCAACAAGATCGTCGCGGAGCCCGGAACGATCACAGGCTCGATCGGCGTACTGACCGGCAAAGTTTCGTTCGGAAAGACGGCCGGCCTGTTGGGTATCGGCGTCGATACGGTGGGCGCCGGAAAAAATGCGCTGATGTATTCCGATGTGACGCCGTTCACACCCGATCAATGGGCGGCGCTGAACACCGAAGCCGATGTCATCTATGCGGACTTCAAGCAGAAGGTCGCAGCAGGCCGAAAATTGTCGCTCGACAAGGTGCAGGAAGTCGCACGCGGGCGCGTATGGAGCGGCGCAGACGCGAGCACGCGCGGTCTGGTTGACGATCTCGGCGGATTCTGGACGGCAGCGGCGGACACGGAGAAGCTTGCGAAAATCGGCCCGAACGAGCGTGTCTCCTTCAAGCGCTTCCCGCGGTCGAAGACGTTTTTCGAGGCTTTGAACGAGGTGTTTGGAGAGACCACCGCCACGGCGCACGCGTTCCAGGGGTTGGCCACGATCATGAACACGCCGGTTGCGCGCACGCTTCTGAACGCAAGCGAGGATCTGCCGCGCGGCGGCGTGGAATTGAGGGCAACGAACCTGCCGCGCTGATGGGAGGCACATCCATCGCACAGGCGCTTTTGGAGTTGCCGCACAGTCCGGCGCTCTATCCCATGGCGCTCAATATACCGCGCTCGACACTCCTGTTCGTGCGCATGAACGAAGCGGGATATCGCGCGTCGAGCTTTCTTGATGAGCGGGCCGTTCTTGAGAGCGCGCAAGGCTTTGAAGTTGGCGTCGCGCAAGTGACGCAGGCGATCGCATTGCCTTCGGCAACGCGGCCGCTCCACTTCATATTTCACATGGGGCATGTGGGATCGACGCTTCTGAGCCGTCTTTTGGACGAGACGGGGCAGGTGCTTTCCCTGCGCGAGCCGTTGCCGCTCCGCGCGATTGCAGATGCCTATGATATCGATGCGCCGAAAGACGATGCGCTACTGGAAACGATGCTGCGCCTGTGGGAGCGCGGGTTCCCCGGCACACAGGCAGTTGTGCTCAAAGCCACGAGCACGGCGGAACGTATCGCGCCCCGGCTGCTTGCGATGAGGCCGAAAGCCAGAGCGGTTTTGATGAGCGTGAGTGCCGAAACCTATCTGACAACGATGTTCGCAGCGCCCTATCCCGGACAGGATCTCAATGGTCACGGTCCGGAACGGTTGATGAGACTTGAACGGCTTCTGAAGCGGCGCCTCCCGCGGCCGGGCACCATCGGGCAGCTCGCGGCCATGAGCTGGCTTGCAGAACATCTGACGCAAGCCAGGATCGCGCAATCGTTTGAGGACAGGGTGCTCAGAGTCGATTTCGACAAGATGCTGCTGTCGATGAATGACGCTTTGGAAGACGTCTCCCGTTTTTTTGGTTTGCGCGCCGACAGGAAAACCATCGAAGCTATAGCCGCCGGCGGCACCTTGCGGCGCTACGCCAAAGCGCCGGACAGGGAATATTCTCCGGGTATCCGCGCGGCGCGGCTGGCGGCAATACAGTCCGAATACAGGAGCGAGATCGACGCGGCACTGGAATGGCTCGCCAAATTGCAAACAGGCTGAACTGACAAATCGCGCTACGGTCAGCTAGATTGACAGTGTCGCAAGGAGCCCCTTTGGTGAAACCACAGTCCCCGGCAGTGGACGATCTCGTCCGGCGCGCGCAAAACGCCATGGCACAACGGCGGCCGGCGGAAGCGGCTGAGCTTTGGGCCCGGATTGCGGCCCTCGCGCCGGATCACCCGCAGGCCAAGCTCCAGATTGCCATCGCGCAATTGAACATCGCATTCGCGCGGCGGCAGGCCGGCGATATGGACGGCGAGCTTGGCGCCTACAACAACGCGCTCGCGGCCGATCCGCTTTGCTACCCGGCTCTGCTCGGCAAGGCGGCGTTGCTTGAGAGGCTGGGAAAAGCGCGTCAGGCCGCGAAGATCTACAGAGATGCGCTGAAACTCGAACCGCCGCGCGATCAATTGCCCCCGGCATTGGCGGCTCAATTCGATGAGGCGCGGCAAGCCGTTCAAGCGGACTCGCGACGGATGTCCGATTATCTGCGCGAACGGCTCGGCGCGGAGAGGGCGCAGGCAGGCGAACAAGACCTCCGCCGTTTCGACGCTTGTGTGGGCGTGGTAGCCGGGACGCGGGAGGTTTATACGGTCAAGCCAACCCTGCTCCACTTTCCAGCGCTGCCGGCGATCGAATTCTACGATAACGAAAGCTTCCCGCTGCTCGCGGCGCTGGAGGCGCAGAGCGATTTCATTCTGGAAGAGCTGACAGTGCTGCTTCGGGAAGATGCCGGGGGCTTTAACCCGTATGTCAACAAACCGGCGGGTACGCCGCTCAATCAGTGGGCGGAGCTTAATGCCTCTCCGCAATGGAGCGCATTTTTCCTGTGGGAAGACGGAAAACCGATCGAACAGAATTGCAGGCGATGCCCCAAAACGGCCGCTTTGCTTGAAGCATCCGGCATGGCGGATGTGCCTGGCTATGCGCCGACGGCGTTCTTCTCGCTGCTAAAGCCGCACACGCATATTCCGCCGCACACAGGCGTTACCAACACGCGCCTGATCGTGCATCTGCCGCTGATCGTGCCGGAGAAATGCCGCTTCCGGGTCGGTGGGGAAACGCGCGATTGGGAGCAGGGCAAGGCGTGGGTGTTTGACGACACGATCGAACACGAGGCCTGGAACGACAGCGACCGGACGCGGGTGATTCTGATTTTTGACGTCTGGAATCCGTTCCTGACCGAGCCTGAGCGAAAGCTGATCGGACCGCTGCTGCAGGGCGTGGACGCATATTACCGCTCGGAATAGCCGCGGCTCCTGCACTCTTGCCGCCCGATAAAATACCGAATCTGCAAGGCACAAAAAAACAGCGGCCTTTTGGGGCCGCTGTCTCTTTGAGGCTGTCCTTTGAAGGAAGCTTACATCTTGATGTTCACACCCGCGAAGAGCACGACGCCGAGGGAGTCGTACACGCCGGGGAATGTGTTGGCGTTTTCCGTCGCCGGATTGAAGATCTGGTCGTCGAACAGCGGCGGCTTCTTGTTGAACACGTTCAAAGCACCGCCATAGACCGAGTAACGATCGCTGATCTGCCACGAACCGCCGAGATCGAAGTAATCGGCCGAGGGGGCATGCGCATCGAGTGGGTCAACACCACCCAGGAGATCCGGCTCCACCGTCGAAGAAAGGTGTCTCCACGTACCGTAGATCGAGAAATCCGAGTTCGGCGAATTCCACGTCAGGCGGAACATGTGCCTCCAACGCGGGTTCGGCACGTCGCAGAAGCCCTGATCATAGTGACCGGCGCACTGGTCTGTGATGCCATCGCTGGTGAAGCTTGCGCTCTCAACATAGGTGCCGCGGAAGTCGAGGGCGATAGAGCCCGCATTATCCCACGAGAACGTGTCGAGACCTGTGCGGTAATGAGCTTCGAAGTCGATGCCTTTCGCCGCGTCGGAGTCGATGTTCTCAAGAGGCAACTGCACATAGCCCAAGCTGAAGATCGTACCGAACTGGTCTCTGTGGACGCGCTGACAGGCCGGGGCCGCCGCACTCTGCGCCGTGTTGATGTTCGGGTCGTAGCACTCAGCCAAAGCCGTCTGCATTGGGACAGTGCTGACCGCACCGTTGATCTTGATGTCGTAGTAGTCAACCGTCGCCGTGAAGCCCGGAAGGAAAGTCGGCGTCAGCACAAAGCCGATAGACTTCGTGACGGCGCGTTCCGGATGCAAGGCCGGGTTCGACTCAAGATAGCCCGTACACTGCCCCTGGCAATCCAGAGCCTCCGACTGATACGCGCCGTTCGGAACGCCGGTCGCCGCGCAAAGAGCTGCCGAACCCACAAGCTGCCCCGCGCCGGCGGGACCGCAAGGGTCATAGGAGTTGATGGCCGACTGCGTCGGAGCGCCGAATAGCTCGCCGATGTGCGGCTCGCGCACAGCACGGTCGATCGATCCGCGAAGCTTGAAGTCGTCCACAACCTGCCAGTTTAGAGCTGTCTTCCAGGTCTGCGTGTCGCCCGCGAGATTGTATGACGAGTAGCGATAGCCGCCTTCGAACTCGAGCGATTCGAAGCCCGGCACATCTTCCACCAGCGGGACGCGCACTTCGGTGTAACCTTCTGTCACGTCGTATGCGCCAGCCAGCGCACCCGCATAGCCATAGCCTGCCGATGCGTTCGGCGTGGCGATCGGGCCGGCCGAATTAAACACCGACTTTTCCTGGCGATATTCGCCACCGAGCGCGATTCCGACTGGCGACTTCGCCCAAGGGCTTTTTACGCCCCATGCGCCAAGATCGCCAACCAACGACGTCTGCAGATCCCATTCCTGGTTGAGGCCGCGTGAGATATCCGGCGCCGCGTAATAAGCTGCCGCGCGGGGGTCGATTGCGATCTGCTGATGATAGATATCTGCCGGGAAACAGTTTGGATCGCCGTTCGTGCAAGTCACGCCGTCGTCGGAAAGCAGCGTGTCTTGGAACTTCGCGACGTCGGCATCGCCGGTGAGGTTCGCAATCTGCTGAGATTGGCCATACGACCCAGACAGATCGTAAGTCCAGCCGTTGCCGAAGTCGCCACGCGCGCCGATCATGACCTGATAGGCGGTGTTGCGGATATCCGTGTTTCTGTTGCCGGACGCCGTCATACGCGCACGATAGATGTGCTGCACGGTGGTGTCGTTCGTCGCGCCCGCCGCGGCGCAGGTGGCTGCGCCAAACAGCACTGTGCGCTCTTGCGCTGTCATCAGTGGGTTGCCGCAGTTCAACGAGACAATCGTGTTGACCGGAATTGGCGCCAACTGGTTGTGGTTGTCGTTGTCCGAGTACATCACGCGGGCATAGATATCGAGCATCTTGCTGACTTCGTAATGCCCGTTGCCGCCCAAGGCGTAACGTGTGTGCTGCGCTTGCAAAAACTCAGACGGCGCAAAACTGTAGGTCTGGCCTGCATATGGGACCAGCTCGCCGGGAGGCGTACCGTCATAGGCACCCGTAAAGATCTGGCCGATATCAGTCAAACGACCCTGCGGAATGCCGCCCGAACCGCCGTAGCAGAAGCCGTTCGAATGAATCGGCGAAGCGCATCCGACGCCGTTGGGCGAAGACAACACATGGGCGCCCCACGGACGCGCCGCGTCGCTGATGGCGGCCTGGTTGTAGTATTCGCCGTACAGCAGGACATTGCCTTTGCCGTTGGCGCTGTTCGAACCCATAATGAAGCTCAAGTCCTCAATCGGACCGTCGCCATAGTTGTTGCTCTGATACTGACCGTTCAATTCGACGCCTTCGAAATCCTTGCGAAGGATCAAGTTCACGACACCCGCCACAGCGTCACCGCCGTAGGTCGAGGATGCGCCGCCGGTCAGGACTTCGACGTGATCTACCAGCGCTGCCGGGATCTGCGCCAAATCGACGACGCCGCCGGCATTGGCAGGCTGAAGACGCTTACCGTCCGCCAGAACCAGTGTGCGGTTGGCGCCCAGGCCGCGAAGGTCGACTGTCGAAAGACCGGACGAACCGTTGTTGATCGCCGAGTTGTCGCCGTCGAGAACCGTGGACGGCAGATCGCGCAACACCATTTCGATGTTTGTCGCTGCTTCCTGCTTGAATTCTTCCTGGCCGACGACCGAAACGGGCGACGACGAATAGAGGCCCTGCTGCGGAATGCGCGAACCCGTCACGACAACGGTTTCGACTGTTTCTTGGGCTCGAGCCGCTGTTGCCAGGCTCATAGCCGATGCGGTCGCTGCTCCGAGGAGCAGGGCCGTCTTCAGACTGCTTTGTATTTGAAACACTTGGGAACCCCCTTGGTTCTGTCGTAACGACGTTCGCTCGCGAGCTACCGGCCTGACTAAGGCTCCGGCTCTTCGTGTCCCGACTCCGTGACGCGAATTTCACCCGTTCGAGCGGAAGTTACGGGCGGGAACGGCTGGGGTCAAAATGGAATCGGCGATTACCAAGATTCACATCGTGAGTGTGATATTTTGGTATCAACGCTGACGCCCCGGCGATCAACCCCAAAAAACGGGAATAAAGTCGCTGAATCTGCTGGATTTTTCCGAGGCAGAATAACCGCGAGGGTGAGCGAGGAGACACGCGGTAAGATTTGAGTTCGCGAAGAGTTGAGAAATCGCGAGCGTGAGATGATATGCGGTGCGTATGACAACATCACTTCAGACCAATTCTTTGTCACCCGAGCGAATCGTTGGCCTGCTGGCCGAAGCGGATCGGCTATCGAGCGCGGGCCGAAGCGACAAGGCCGAAGCGATTTGCCGGGAAATCCTGGCGGCAGATGCCGGTCAGCCCGGAGCGCTCAATTTTCTCGCTCTGCTCCTATGGGAGCGAGGGGAGACTTTGGAAGCGGAATCACTTTTGCGGCGCGCAATAGCGGCTGCTCCCCGTGAAGCGGCGCTGCACAACAATCTGGGCAATTTGTACCATGAGATCGGTCGCTTTTCCGATGCCGAAGCTTCGTTGCGGGCCGCAATCAAGCTCAACGCAAGCTACCCTGAAGCTTACTACAATCTTGGAATAACCTTGCGCGCATTGGAGCGCCGCGAAGAGGCTCTGGCAGCTCAACGCCGTGCTCTGGCGCTTAGGCCGGCATACCTCCAATCCTTGATTCAGATCGGCGCCCTGCTCAAGGAAAGCGGCAAGCCCGAAGATGCAGTTGATATCTTCAAGAAAGCGCTTGCCGCCAATCGGGATTATTTCGACGCACACTACTGTCTTGGCGACGTGTTATCCGAACTCGACCGGGCCGATGACGCTCTCGCATCTTTCGATGCCGCGCTGAAAATCAGGCCTCAGAGCTATGAAGCATTATGCGGGCGCGCCAACGCACTCGTGCGGGCCCGCCGCGAGCGAGAGGCTCTGGAGGTCTATAGACACGCGGCGGAACTGGCGCCCGAACGGCTTCTCGCTCACCACGAGTTCGATGCATTGGCGTGGTCGATGGGATGGGCAGACCTCAATTACGCAACGCATCGGATGGCTCGCGAAAAAATCGGCGACAAGCCCGATCTCATGCTGGCGGAGGCTACGCAACGCATCCGCCTGAACGATGCAACGTCCGCTGAGGAGCTTTTGCGGCGCGCGCACGCGCTCGCGCCTGAGAGAGTCGATATCGTGAGTTCGCTCGGACGTGCCCTCGCGGCGCAGGGCCGGTTTCAAGAGAATGTCGATCTCCTCCTGACTGTCAGCACACAGGATGCCCAATCGGTCGCGTTTCAACGCGATCTCGCCGTCGCGATGTTGAGGGCCGGAAACCCGTCGCAAGCGGCGCGTATTCTGGAGCAGGCGCTCGAACAAGCCCCATTCGACCAATTTTTATTGGGCTTTTTAACGCTTGCCTATCGCGAGCTTGGCGACAGCAGGTTTGAAAATATCTTCAATCTTGAAAAGTTTGTGCGTGTTTACGATCTCGTTGTGCCTTCGGGTTTCGCCGATGCGGCAGCGTTCAATATCGCTTTAAGCGAGGATCTTTTGACGCTTCACACCAGAAAGGCCGAGCCTATCGATCAGTCCCTGCGTGGCGGCACGCAGACAATGGGAATGTTGTTCGCGGAAAAATCCCGCGCCATCAATCTTTTGCGCGAAAGTATCGATGCTGCTGTGACCGACTACGCCACGGCGCTTTCAAGGAACGACCGCGATCCGGTCTCGTCGCGCAAGACACGCTATTTTCGCTATTCCGGTTCCTGGTCCTGCAATACGCGCGCGGGCGGATATCACAGCAATCATGTGCACCATCAAGGTTGGATAAGCTCTGCTTACTATGCCTATCTGCCCGGCGCGACGCGTGATGCAACAGCACAACAGGGCTGGCTGAAATTCGGGGAATCGAATTTTGCTTTGAGCGACCGCGATCGCGCGGAGAAACTTGTTCAACCCAGTGTCGGCAAGCTCGTACTCTTTCCTTCTTACTACTGGCACGGAACGACCCCGTTCTCTTCCGATGACACCCGCCTGACCGTTGCGTTCGACGTCGTGCCGGTAGAGGAATCAGTGCGCCCGCGGTGACTCGAACCCTGAGATGAAATTTGAGATTCGCTAACCATGACCGCCAAAAGCAAACCGGAAAATCTCCCCGCCGTTGAGTCGTTGAGCTTTGAAGCCGCGCTCAAGGAACTCGAAAGCATCGTCTCGCGTTTGGAGCAGGGGGAGATCGATCTCGAAGACTCGATCACGCTTTATGAGCGCGGGCAGGCGCTTAAGACGCATTGCGAGAAAAAGCTCAAATCCGCCGAAGGGCGCCTGGAAAAGATTGTTCTCGGAAGTTCGGGTCCGACCGGCAGTGAGCCGATGGATGCGGGTTGAAAACCGCGAAGATTGCCTCAAATACAGCTTGCGGCGCTTTCAATTTTCTTGATTTGCAGTGTGAAAGGTTCGACTCTTTGCGCAGTGCAGCACAAATGAGAATCTACGCGGCAGCCTGTGCCGCCATATTATGCGGGTATTCATGACCAATTCTTCCAAGACGCCTTTGCTCGACCGCGTTCAGGAGCCGAGCGATCTTCGCAAGCTTTCCAAAAGCGATTTGCGCAAATTCTCCGATGAGCTTCGCACGGATTTGATCGATATCGTCTCCGTGACAGGCGGCCATTTGGGTGCCGGTCTGGGGGTCGTGGAGCTGACGACAGCGTTGCACTACGTGTTCGACACGCCGAACGACAAGATCATCTGGGACGTCGGCCATCAGGCTTATCCCCACAAGATCATCACCGGTCGCCGCGACCGGATGCGTTCGCTGCGTCAGGGTGGCGGTCTGTCCGGGTTCACCAAGCGGGCGGAAAGCCAATACGATCCGTTCGGTGCGGCGCATTCCTCAACCTCGATCTCAGCCGGCCTCGGCTATGCCGTTGCGCGAGACATGAAAGGCGAGAAGCGCAACGTGATCGCCGTCATCGGCGATGGCGCGATGAGCGCGGGCATGGCCTATGAGGCCATGAACAATGCCGGCGCGATGGACGCGCGGCTGATCGTGATCCTGAATGACAACGATATGTCGATTGCGCCGCCCGTCGGCGCGATGAGCGCCTATCTCGCGCGTCTGGTGTCGAGCCAGACCTATCACGGCTTAAGGAAGATTGGGAAGAAGATCGCCCATCTCCTTCCACGGCCTATGGAAAAGAGTGCCAAGCGCGCGGAGGAATACGCGCGGGGAATGGTCACGGGCGGCACGCTGTTCGAGGAGATGGGCTTCTATTATGTCGGGCCGATCGACGGTCATAACCTCGATCATCTGATCCCGGTTCTGGAGAACGTCCGCGACACCGAGAACGGGCCGATCCTCGTTCACGTTGTGACCAAGAAGGGTAAGGGTTACGCGCCCGCCGAAGCCAGCGCCGACAAATATCACGGCGTCACCAAGTTCGATGTCATCACCGGCGAGCAGAAGAAATCGAATTCGAAAGCGCCGGCCTATCAAAAAGTGTTCGGCGAGGCGCTGATCGCCGAAGCCAAGAAGGACAAGCGCATCGTCGCCATCACGGCGGCCATGCCGTCCGGCACCGGCCTCGATCTGTTCGAGAAGGTCTTCCCGGAACGTACCTTCGATGTGGGCATTGCGGAACAGCATGCGGTGACGTTTGCGGCGGGGCTCGCGGCAGACGGCATGAAGCCGTTCTGCGCGATCTATTCGACCTTCCTCCAGCGTGCCTACGACCAGGTCGTTCACGACGTGGCAATCCAAAATCTTCCCGTGCGTTTCGCGATGGATCGTGCGGGTCTTGTCGGCGCGGATGGCCCTACGCATGCGGGTTCGTTCGACATTGCCTATCTCGGAACGTTGCCGAATTTCGTGCTGATGGCGGCAGGCGATGAATCCGATCTTGTGCACATGGTCGCAACGCAGGTTGCACTCGACGATTGTCCGAGCGCGTTGCGCTATCCGCGCGGCGAGGGCATCGGCATCGAGCGGCCGCTGGAAGGCAAACCGCTGGAGATCGGCAAGGGCCGTATCCTGCGCGAAGGTTCGTCCATCGCGATCCTGAGCTACGGCACGCGGCTTCAGGAAGCGATTGCTGCGGCAGACAAGCTTGCGGGCTACGGCCTGTCCGCGACAGTGGCGGATGCGCGCTTCGCAAAACCGCTCGACACCGATCTGATCAACCGGCTGGCGCGCGAGCACGAAGTGCTTATCACGATCGAAGAGGGGGCCATCGGCGGCTTCGCGGCGCAGGTGTTGCAACATCTCGCGATGGCGGGCGCTCTCGACAAGGGCCTCAAGATTCGCCCAATGATTCTACCGGACCGCTTCATCGATCAGGACACACCGGAGAAGATGTATGCAGCGGCAGGTCTCGATGCCGCCGGCATCGTCGCCACGGCGCTGGGCGCGCTTGGCCGCGAGCGGGAAGCGGCGGCGGCAAGGTCTGCAGCGGTCTCTGGCTGACACCGGCTCGGTGCGTGCTATAACGGGCCATGGCCAAAAAACCGACCAACAAAGGGTTGTCCGAACCGGACGTCGAATACCGGCATGATGAAGGTCTGACTGAGGCCGAGTGGGACGCATGGGGTGAGCGCAACAAGGATGCGCTCCAAGCGAGCTTCGATAAGGCGCGCGAAGACTATGCCCGTGGCCATTATTACACGCTGGACGAGGTGATGGCTCATATAAGAGCGCGTGCCAAGCGTCGCCAGGCACGCAAGGCTTGAGAGAACGTGTCCTCACCACGAGCGGAGCTTTCTCCGGAGGCCCGCAGAGATCTTGAAGATATCGAATCCTATATTGCCGAACACGATGGAGAGGTTCGGGCCGTTGCGATAACTGAGCATATCGAAAAAGCTATTCGCAACCTCGCTCTCATGCCAGGCATGGGCAGCAGGCGTTACTATTTAAACCGCGGTCAGCGGGCATTCTCCGTGTCGCCCTGGACGATCTTCTACGAAGAGCTTCCGGGCCGGAACGGCATCAGCGTCGTGCGTGTCGTCGATGGGCGCCGCGATCTACCGGGAATCTTTCAGAAGAAGCGCCGATGAACACTTCCTCTCGCGCCGATGTATTCCTGGTCGAGCATGGCTATGCCCGCACGCGCGCCGAAGCGCAGGAAGCCATCGAGGCGGGCAAGGTGTTCGACGGCGGACGACGGGTCATCAAGCCCTCGCAGCATTTGAACGAAACCTCGCGGATCAAATACGAGCGCGCGCATCCTTTTGTATCTCGCGGTGCCCTGAAACTGGCCGGAGCGCTCAAGCATTTCGAATTGTCGCCATACAAATTGGTGTGCCTCGATCTTGGCGCATCGACCGGCGGGTTCAGCGAAGTTTTGCTGATGCATGGCGCAAAGAAAATCTTTGCGGTCGATGTGGGCCACGGTCAACTCGATCCCAAGATCGCGAATGATCCGCGGGTGACAAGCATCGAGCGCACCAATGCGCGCGATCTCAAGCGATTGCCCGTTGCGCCAGAGGCAATTGTCGCCGATCTGAGCTTTATCAGTCTGAAGCTCGCTTTGCCGCCTGCGCTTGCGATGGCGGCATCGGGCGCCTGGATCATTGCGCTCGTGAAACCGCAATTCGAAGCTGGCAGAGAGAACATCGGCAAGGGCGGCATCGTGCGCGATGAAGCTGTTCAGAATGCGGTGCTTGCAGACATCGCCGCTTGGCTTCCGGCCAATGCGGGATGGGTTGTGATGGGCACCATGGAAAGCCTTATCAAAGGCGGTGACGGCAATCGCGAATTCCTGATTGCGGCGCGCAAATCGTGAGCGCTCTGTGCATCCATTTCGGTACCTGTGGCGGCTGTGCCTATCAGGACGTGCCGGATGGGGCATATCGCGCGTTGAAGCGCGATGTCGTCGTGCGTGCACTGGCGAAGCATGGCCTCACCGAGGCGGCCGTGACGGATATCGTGGAAGTCGCGCCCGGAACGCGGCGGCGGTGCGTGTTCAAGATCGCCAAGCGCGCCGGTGAGGTGCAGGTAGGCTTTCACGCGCGGGGCTCACACAGCATCGTAGACATGCGTGAGTGCCGTGTGCTGACGCCGGGCTTGTTTGGATTGGCGTCGAGACTGCGTAGCCTTATGGGCGAAGTCCTGAACGACGGCGAGAACGCCGAAGTGCATGCGGCCGAAGCGGACAACGGTTTCGATCTTTTGCTGCGCTGGCCGCGCAAAACCTCGACCGCGCTCGTTGTGCAGTTCGCACAATGGGCAGGGCGCAACAACGTCGCGCGCGTCGTCTCGGGCAGGGATATTCTAGTTGAACTCGCGACGCCGACGACCCGCATCGGCGGCGCGGATGTCCGGTTGCCGCCAGGTGCTTTCCTTCAGCCGACGCGCCAAGGCGAAGCGACCCTTCAGAGGATGATCACCGACGCCATGAGCGGCGCCAAGAAGGTCGCCGATTTATTTGCGGGCTGCGGCACGTTCACCTTGGCGCTCGCGCCGAAGGCAAAAGTTCATGCCGTGGAATTCGAGGCACCGATGCTGGCCGCGCTGTCGGATGCGGCGCGCACGACATCCGGACTAAAGCCCATCACCACCGAGAAACGCGATCTGTTCAAGGTTCCGCTCACAGCGAATGAATTGAAACAGTTCGACGCCGTGGTGCTCGATCCGCCACGGGCAGGGGCAGCGGCCCAGACCGCCCAACTCGTGTGCTCGAAAATCGGCCGTATCGCCTATGTTTCCTGCAACGCCGAGAGCTTTGCCGCCGACGCCCGCGTGCTCGTCGACGCCGGATTTAAGATGGATCCGGTCGTGCCCGTGGACCAATTTCTCTGGTCGGAGCATATTGAGCTGATGGCAACTTTCGCGCGGCATTGAGCGGGGACATATGGGCTTTCGGATTGCGATTGGGTAATGTGACTCCGGTGGACCAATTTCTCTGGTCGGAGCATATTGAGCTGATGGCAACTTTCGCGCGGCATTGAGCGGGGACATATGGGCTTTCGGATTGCGATCGCGGCGTTTGCGGCGGCCCTGTGCTTCGTGTGCCCGGCGACGGCGGCCAGCGGGTTTTCGGATTGGGCCGCGATCGTGGTCGCCGCCGATTTCCATGCCCATTCCGGCGCCGACAGCGAAGTGTTCGACAATGCGCGCCGGGACGTTTCGGCGGAGCTCGTCCGCATGGGATTTGCGCCCGGCAATGTGATGCAGTTTTCCGTGCGCCCCGAGCGCTATCCGGCGGACCAGCCGCGCCACGCGGACGCACAGACCATCGCGACGTCGCTGTGGGACTTGTCGAACCGCACCACGGGCGGATGCCTCGCCTATTTCGCATCGCACGGCAACACCGACGGCATCGCGCTCGGCGAGGATATCCTGTCGCCCAGGAAGATGAACCAGATGATCGACAATGCCTGCGGCGACCGGCCGACGGTGGTGATCGTGTCCGCGTGTTTCTCCGGCGTGTTCGTCCCCGTGCTCGCGGCGCAAAACCGCATGGTGTTCACGGCCGCGCGCCCCGACCGCACCTCCTTCGGCTGCGGGGAGATGTTTCAATATACCTTCTTCGACGATTGCATGGTGCAGGATCTGCCGGCCTCGGGCGATTTCCCCGATCTGGCGAAGAACGTCACCGCCTGCGTTTCGGCAAAGGAGAAGAAGGAGAGGATTCAGTATCCTTCGGAACCGCAAGTCTCGATCGGCGCGGGCGTGGCGGCGCAGCTGCCGCGGTGGCGCTAGTGGAACGGATCGTGCCGGACAGCTTCGATCGGCAATATCTCGAAAAGCCGCCGGAATATTTTGGCGCCGCGCGCGCCGATTTCGTCGCCCGGCTGCCCGGCAACGCGGAGGCGAGCATTCTGGAGCTCGGTTGCGGCGCCGGCGCGACGGGAGCGCTCGCCATTGGCGAACGGAAATGCGCCCGCTATGTCGGCATCGAACTCGACGAGCGCGCGGCGGCGCTGGCGCGGGGCTGTCTGAGCGAAGTCATCGTGGGCAATGTCGAGCGCATGAAACTGCCGTTTGCGGAGCAGAGCTTCGACGCGCTCATCATGAGCGAGGTCCTCGAGCATCTCCTCGATCCGTGGGTGACCCTGAGGGAGCTGGCGACGTTTCTCAAACCGGGCGCGCTTGTGATGGCAAGCGTCCCCAATATCAGCCACCACGGGGTCATCGGGGAATTGCTGAAAGGCAATTTCGAGCTTGCCGATTTCGGGGTCATGGACCGCACGCATCTGCGCTGGTTCACGCCGAGGAGCTTCAGACAGCTTTTCGAGCAGGCGGGAATCCATGTGGACGAATGGGGGCCGGTCGGCGCGCCGTCGCGAAAATACCGCCTGTTCAATGCGCTGACGGGCGGAAGGCTGCGCCATCTCGTCACCCGGCAGATCAGCCTCTACGCGCACAAGGAAAGTTAGCTCTCCGCCGCGGGCAAGGCCGGTGCTGCGCAGGTTGCCGCTACTTCGTCGTCGCTTCGCTGCCGGTGATAATCGCGCCGCGAAGTTGTTCGACAAGCTCGCTCATGCCCGATGGCGAATGAGGCATCAGGATCACTTTGCTGCCCGACGACACGCCGATCTCCTTCATGGTGTCGAAATATTGCGTGAGCAGGACGAGGTTCAGAACCTCATGTTCGTTCACGCCGCCGACCTTGTCGGTGAAGGCGGCGATGGATTCGCGCAGTCCGTCGATGATGGCGCGGCGCTGTTTGGCGATGCCTTCGCCCTGAAGGTGCTTGGATTCCGCCTCGGCTTCCGCGTTCTTCACGACCAGGATCTTGTTCGCTTCGCCCTTGGCGGCGGCGGCGACCTGCAGACGCTGCTGCGTCTGGATTTCGTTCATCGCCGCCTTGACGTTGTCGGCGGGATTCACGTCGGTGACGAGGGCGTTTGGAATTTCGAAACCGTATTGCTTCATCGAAACATCGAGCTCGCTTTTCACCGCGGCGCCCACATCATCTTTTCTCTCGAACACTTCGTCGAGGTTCATCTTCGGAACCTTCGCGCGCACGACGTCCAGCACATAGGATTTGATCTGCTCGATGTGATCCTGAAGCTTATAGTAGGAGTCCGCTTCGCTGCCTTCGACAACGCGGAACTGGACGGCGACAAACAGTTTCACGAACACGTTGTCGAGCGTCTTGGTCTCGACTTCGACGAGCAGTTGCTGCACGCGCAGCGTCACGCGCTGCACGACGCTCTCGATATAGGGGACTTTGAAATTCAACCCCGGCTTCGCGGTGCGGACGTATTTGCCAAACCTTTCGACGATCGCGCGGCTCTGCTGCTGGACGGTATAAAAGCTGCCGAAAAACAGGCCGAGCAAGAAAATGATAAGAACGAAAAACAAAACACCGGCAAAGATTTCCATGTCGTTTTCCCTCTAGTTTTTCCGGCCGGTCTGACCGATATGCCTTAGCGCGTGGTCGGCGAGAACGAGCGCCATCATCGCTTCTCCCACCGGCACCGCACGGATGCCGACGCAGGGATCGTGACGGCCCTTTGTGATGATCTCCGTATCGTTGCCATCAATATCGACGGTGCGGCGCGGCGACAGGATAGACGATGTGGGCTTCACGGCGAAGCGCGCGACGATAGGCTGCCCGGTCGAAATACCGCCCAGAATACCCCCCGCGTGATTTGAGAGAAATCCGGGCCTGCCCCGGGCACCTTTGCGCATCTCATCGGCGTTTTCCTCTCCGCTCAGTTCGGCAGATGCGAATCCGTCGCCGATCTCGACGCCCTTGACCGCATTGATGCTCATCAGCGCAGACGCCAGATCTGCGTCGAGTTTGCCGTAGAGCGGCGCCCCAAGCCCCGCGGGTATGCCTTCGGCTACGATTTCGATCACTGCGCCGATGGAGGAGCCCTTCTTGCGCACGCTTCCGAGATACTCCGTCCACGGATCGACAGATTTCGCGTCGGGACAGAAGAACGGATTGCGCGCGACCTCATCCCATTTCCAGTTCTTGCGCTCGATCTTGTGCGCGCCGATCTGGACCAGTGCGCCCCGCACCGTAACGTTCTTGTAGAGTGAGGCCAACACCTTGCGCGCCACCGCACCGGCGGCAACACGGCTCGCGGTTTCGCGCGCGCTCTGCCGTCCGCCGCCGCGATAGTCGCGCACGCCGTACTTGGCCCAATAGGTGTAATCGGCATGACCCGGACGAAACGTGTCGCGGATGTCGCTGTAATCTTTCGAGCGCGCATCGACATTCTCGATCAATAATGCGATCGGCGTGCCGGTCGTCATCTGCTGAGTCATCCGCTCGTCCTGAAAAACACCGGAGAGAATGCGCACAGTATCCGGCTCTTTGCGCTGAGTGACGAACTTCGAAGTGCCGGGGCGGCGGTGATCGAGATCTGCCTGTATATCGGCTTCGGTGAGCGCAATGCCCGGCGGGCAACCATCGATCACACAGCCGATGGCCGGCCCATGGCTCTCGCCGAAGGTCGTGAACCGGAACATATGGCCGAAGCTGTTGAAGGACATGCTACTCGCCGAAATAGGTCTCCGCGCCTGCGGCCAGGCGCATCAATCCCGCATGGGGATGCTCATAGCGCACTGCGTCTTCCGGCGACAGTCCCAGATAGTGCGCACGGATGAGCCGGGTCGGAACGGCGTGGCTGACGATGACCGAGTCGCGCTTTAGCGTCGCCAGAAACTCCCCGACGCGTGCATAAACGTCGGCGTGGCTTTCGGCGCCGCGATAATGGTGATGCCAGGGATCGGCCCGATACTGCGCCCGCTCTTCGCTCGTCAGCTCGCGCCATTTGCACCAGGTATGATCGCCAAGGTCGATCTCCATCAACCGCCGGTCGGCGCGATAGCCGGTTGCAGGAAGGCCCGCGGCCTCGCGCAGCAATTCCATCGTCATGCAGGTGCGGTGAAGAGAGCTTGCATAGAAATCCAGTTGCGAAAGATCGCCAGCGATACGTTTCAACAGCACGCCGTTGGCGCGCGCCTGTTCGCGACCAAGCGCGGTGAGGGAGCTGTCGTTCTGCGCGGCGATCCGGCCTTCGGCATTGTGCTCGCATTCGCCGTGGCGAATGACGTAGAGCGTATTCACGGCTTGTCGAACTCTTTGACCTTGTTGCCGCGCACGCGGAAGACGACGCCTTGCGGCTCATCAAGCGCGGACATTTCCGCAGCACTCAGACCTTCGAACAGGCCGCGCAGGATGCGCGTGAACGCGCCGTGACTGATCGCAAACGTGTCGTGCTTCAGGCTTTTGATCCAGGCTTCCGCACGGGCCGCGACATCGGCATAGTCTTCGCCGCCCGGCACGCGCGTGTTCCACTTGTCGGCTTCGCGCTTGTCGAACAGCGTGGGATCGAGCTTGCGTGCTTCCTTGTGTGTCAGCCCGTCCCACAAGCCAAGGTCGATTTCGCTCAGGCGCCTGTCGGTTTTGAAATCGTCGATGGAAAGACCCAGATGATCGCGGATCAGCATCATCGTCAGCCGCGTGCGGGGCAGGGGGCTTGCGACATAGCGCAATGCGGCGGGATCATCGACGCGCGCCTTCAAAATCTTCGCGATGGTCTTGGTCTGCTTGAGACCGCGCTCCGTCAACGGCGTGTCGATGGTGTGGCCCTGAAAACGCTTCGCGACATTGGCTTCCGTCTCGCCATGCCGCGAGAAGTAAAGTGTCAGGCCTTTGGGAAGTTTAAGGGCGCGCTTTGCGGCTGGAGCCATCGTTATTCTGCTTTGCCGACGGCGATGTCGGGCGCGTCTTCGGCTTTCATGCCGACGATGTGATAGCCGGAATCGACGTGCAGGTTTTCGCCGGTCACGGCACTTCCCAAATCGGAAAGCAGGAACAGCGCGGAGTTGCCCACTTCCTCGATCGTCACATTGCGGCGAAGCGGGGAGTTGTACTCGTTCCATTTCAGAATATAGCGGAAGTCGCCGACGCCCGACGCCGCGAGCGTCTTGATCGGACCGGCGCTGATCGAATTCACGCGGATCTGCTTTTTGCCGAGATCTTCGGCCATGTAGCGCACACTCGCTTCCAGCGCCGCCTTCGCCACGCCCATCACGTTGTAATGCGGCATCACGCGCTCGGCGCCGAAATAGGATAGAGTCAGCATCGAGCCGCCCTTCGGCATCATCTTCTCGGCGTGCTGTGCAACCGCTGTGAACGAGTAACAGGAGATGTTCATCGTCTGCGCGAAATTGTCCGCCGTCGTGTCGATATAGCGGCCCTTGAGCTGGTCCTTGTCGGAGAACGCGATGGCGTGCACGACGAAATCAATCGAGTCCCATGTCTTCGACAATTCGCTGAACACGTTCGTGAGCGATCCCTGGCTCGTCACATCGCAATCGAGAACGGCAACGGGATTGAGTGGCGCGACGAGGGGGACGACACGCTTCTTGAACACGTCGCCCTGATAGGTGAACGCAAGCTCCGCGCCCGCCCTGTGCAACGCGTCGGCAATGCCCCAGGCGATGGAGCGATCGTTCGCCACGCCCATGATGAGGCCGCGCTTGCCTTGCATAAGGCCGCTTGTGGACATTCGGTGTGCTCCCGGGGGTCGGAATGACGAAAACTATGCCTCGGCTAAGGCGGTTCGGCTTCAAAATCAAGCAATTCGGCCATATATGACGTGGCCGTCATGTTCTCATTGACGCAATTGCGGGACCGTCTTCAAACTGAAGCCAGCAAAACATGAGGAAATGCGAATGGACAAGAATGTTGCGGCGCATGGTTTCGACCCGGACAAGCTCGCGGCTGTGGCGCCGATGCTTCAGGGCGTCGTGGACGCGGGTGACCTGTCGGGCCTGGTCACGCTCATCTGGCGCGACGGCGAAATCGTGCAGGTCAACACCATCGGCAAACGCGATATCGAGAGCGACAGGCCAATGGAACGCGACACGCTGTTCCGCATCATGTCCATGACCAAGCCCGTGACGTCTGCTGCCGCGCTGATGCTGATGGAGGAGGGCAAGCTCGAACTCCACGACCCCATCACCAAATGGATGCCGGAATTCGCAAACATGCGCGTGCTTCGCCGTCCCGATGGGCCGCTCGACGAGACCGACCCGAGCCCGCGCGACATCACGGTTGAAGACCTGTTCACGCATCGGAGCGGTTTGGCGTATGCGTTCTCGTCGTCTGGCCCAATCGGGAAGGCGCATGACGAGGCGCTCGGGTCGGCGTTCGACAATCCGCTGGCGCCGGACGAATGGCTGAAGCGGCTTGGGAGTTTGCCGCTCACCTTCGTGCCCGGCACGCAATTCCACTACAGCCATTCGACCGATGTGCTCGGCTTTCTTGTCGGGCGCGTCGCGGGAATGAGCTTCCGCGATTTTCTGATGCAGCGGATTTTCGGACCGCTCGGGATGAAGGACACCGATTTCTACATCCCGCCGGCGAAGCGAGCCCGCGAAGCTTCGGTGTATCAGCAGGATCAGGCGACGGGCGCGCTCAAGCGTTTTGTGATGAAAGAGTACGACGAGCCGCCGGCCTATACCGGTGGTGGCGGCGGCCTGATCTCGACGGCGGACGATTATCTGCAGTTCGCGCGGATGCTGCTCAACGGCGGAGAGTTAAATGGCAACCGGTATCTGAGGCCTGCCACCGTGGAGTTGATGCGCTTGAACCGCCTGACCGAAACGCAGCGCGAAGTGCCGTTCCTTGGCCTGCCTTACTGGCTGAGCATGGGCTTCGGTCTCGGGCTTTCGGTGGTTCTGGATGCCCAGAAGCATGACTGGATCGGTGCGGCCTCGCACGGCACGTTCAGCTGGCCGGGCGCGTTCGGCACCTGGTGGCAGGCCGATCCGGAGAAGAACTTGATCATAATCTTCCTGATCCAGAACTACACGCCGCTGACGGCCGACATGGCTGGGCAGGCCGTCACCGGCGCACGCATGGGCGCGCGGCTCGCCTGCCCGATGTTCCAAAAGGCCGTATACGGAGCGTTGGCGTAGCCTACCTCAGCTTCGCGCGCGGGTCGTAGTCGCTCTTCCAACTTTCGGCGAAGTCGCGGAGCGCTTCGTCGGGTTTGTCGGGTAGCGTCACGACGAGCTTCACATAGAGATCGCCCGCTGCCTCGGAGCCGTGTGCGGGGATGCCTTTGCCTTTGAGGCGCAGCGTGCTTCCGGTGTTCGAGTTTGCGGGCACAGACAACGAAACAGTGCCGCTCAAGGTCGGGACCGGCACCTTGCCACCGAGCACCGCTTCCTGAAGTGCGATGGGAAGTTCCATCCGTAAGTCGTTGCCATCGCGTGTGTAATAGGGGTGGAGCGCGACAGAAACCTGAATAAGTACGTCGCCCGCCGGGCCGCCGCGCCGTCCGGCGCCACCGCGTCCTTTGAGGCGAATTTGTTGTCCGTCGCGAAGGCCGACGGGGATTTTCACATCGATCTGCTCGCCATTCGGCAGCATCACCCGGCGCGACCCGCCGCGCGCGGCTTCGTCGAAACTCACCGTCATCGAGACGGAAAAGTCTTCCCCCGCCCGCGGCTGTTGCCGTCCCCCGCGGCCGCCGCGTCCGCCTAGCCCTCCCAGAAGATCGCTGAACAGATCTTCGGCGCTGAAGCCTGCTTGCTGCGCTTCCTGATCGCCCCAGGAGAAATGATACTCTTGACCGCCCGGCCTGCCGCCGCCGCGAAAGCCCTGTGCACCGGGATCGAAGCCGCGCGGATTGCCGGCCGCATCGATTTCGCCAGCATCGAATTTCACGCGTTTGTCCTTGTCGCCGACGATGTCGTAGGCGCCGCTGATCTCCTGAAACTTTTTCTGTGCAGCTTCGTCACCCGCGTGTTTGTCGGGATGATATTTCTTCGCAAGCGAGCGGAATGCCTTTTTGATGTCGGCTTCGCTCGCGGTTTTGGCAACGCCAAGAATTTCGTAAGGATCGCGCATTGTCTCTCTTGCCGGGCCGTGACTCGCCCGCCGCCAATATAGGGATTAGAGCCGCCGAACGTTAGGAGTGTCTGGACGGCGGTGGGTTCGGCTTTGCCGGTTCGGGGGGCAGGGCGTCGAGGCGTTTCTTGGCTTCCGCAAGTCCCGCGGCGGCTGCCTCCTTATAAAGCGTCCGCGCGCCTTCGATATCTTTTGGGAAGGCCGTGCCTGCTTCAAGGATTTCTCCGGCCTCCAGCGCCGCGATGGGATGACCGGCGTTCGCGGCCGCCAACAGCCAGGGCAGTGCCGCCTTCGGATCGGGCGCATCCGCCTCGCCACGAAGCAGCATCTCGCCCAGATCGGCCGCGGCCGTGGCGAGACCGCCATGCGCAGCGCGGGCATACATCTCCTCAGCGGCTTTGGGGTCTTTTGCGGTGCCTTCGCCTTTGCGCAGCATCAGCGCCACATTGCGCATCGCGGCGAGGTCCGTGTCGTCGATGGATGAGAAAATCTTGAACGCCTCTTCGTAATTCCTGGCGTCATACGCGACGACTCCCTTGTCGAAGATCGCTTTGGTCTCGTTCGGATCGGCAGAAGAGGCGCAAGCTGTCACCACAGCGCAGCAGAACAGGATCACAATGGAAAAATTTACAGGTCTCATAGGGCGATTTCCGGGGTGCAGCGACAGTCTATCCGCCACGCTTCCGCGCGCAAATTGAAGGTGCTAAGCCGGGTCCATGAGCGACATCGGCGGACCTGTGGACGACGGCGGCATCGGCGAGCGGGACGATCCCTTTGCACTATTCGCGCGCTGGATGGACGACGCAAAAAAATCGGAGCCGAACGACGCCAACGCGATGTCGCTGGCGACCGCCGACGCGAACGGCCATCCCGACGTGCGCATGGTTCTGCTCAAGGGGTTCGATGCCAACGGCTTTGTGTTCTTCACCAACACCGAAAGCGCGAAAGGCCATGAACTGGCAGCCAACGCACATGCTGCGATCTGCCTGCACTGGAAATCGCTGCGCAAGCAGGTGCGCGTGCGCGGGCCGGTGACGCCGGTTGGCGACGCCGAAGCCGATACCTATTTCGCAACACGGCCCAAGGACAGCCAGATCGGCGCCTGGGCGAGCGCGCAATCGCGGCCGATGGAGGGCCGGTTCGTATTCGAGAAAGAGATCGCAAAATACGCCGCGAAATATGCACTGCAGACCGTGCCACGTCCGCCTTATTGGTCCGGTTATCGCATCGCGCCGCTGGAGATCGAGTTCTGGCGCGATCGTCCGTTCCGCCTGCATGACCGTCTGGTTTATCGTCGCGACACCACGACAACGCCGTGGCGAACGGAGCGGCTGTTTCCATGAGTGCTCTCCACGCGGGCGAGGACGAAAACGCCAAGCTGATGCGCCGCGCGGCGGTGGCGTCGCTGTCGGTCTCGGCGTTTCTGGTCGTGATCAAGGCGCTGGCCTATTTTCGCAGCGACTCCGTGTCCGTGCTGGCTGCGCTGGCGGATTCCGCGCTCGACCTTTTCACCTCGACGCTCAATCTGATCGCCATCCGCTCCGCGCTGACGCCCGCCGATGACGAGCACCGCTTCGGGCATGGCAAGGCCGAGCCGTTGGCGGGCCTGGCCCAGGGCGCGTTCATCGCAGGCTCGGCTACCTTCCTCATCGTGCAGGCGATCTCGCGTTTCCTCGATCCCGAGCCGGTCGAGCATGGCGAAGGGGCGCTGCTGGTGATGATCGTGTCGATCATATTCGCCATCGGCCTCGTCACCTATCAGCGCTCGGTCGTCGCACGCACGGGCTCCGTCGCCATCGGCGCGGACAAGATTCACTACATGGGCGATGTCGCCACCAATGCCGGCGTGATCATCGCGCTGCTGCTGGTACGCTACTGGGGATGGCAGGAAGCCGACCCGATCATCGCGATTTTTGTGGCCTTGGTGTTGATCTGGAGCGCGTGGGGTGTGTTCCGCCAGAGCTATGACCAGCTTATGGACCGCGAATTGCCCGATGCGGAACGCGACAGGATCAACACGATCATCCGCAGCCATCCCGAAGTGCGCAACCTTCACGATCTGCGCACGCGCAATGCTGGCGTCAACACGTTCATCCAGTGCCACATCGAACTCGACCCGGAGATGAGCCTTATCCGCGCGCATCAGATCAGCGACGAGATCGAACGCGACCTTTGCGCGGCGTTTCCCAAGGCGGAAGTCATCCTCCATCAGGATGCGGAAGGCGTTGGCACGCCGCCGTTGCGCTTGGCGTCCTAGTCGCGCAGGCGCGACAGGCCTTGAGACCGTTTCTCAAATTCGGGCTAGACTATCCGCATGGCAACGCCGCAGACGCAGACCGAAGAACCGCGCACGCTGATCCTGACCGGCGCGAGCCGCGGCATCGGGCACGCGACCGTGAAGCGCTTTTCGAGCGCAGGCTGCGCGTGATCACCTGTTCGCGCCACGCATTTCCGGAGAATTGCCCGTGGGCGGCGGGACCGGAGGATCACATCCAGGTCGATCTCTCCGATCCCAGCGACACGCTGCGCGCGGTGGAAGAAATGCGCGGTCGGCTCAAAGGCGGCAAGCTCCACGCCCTGGTGAACAACGCCGGCGTCTCGCCCAAAGGCAATGAAGGCGCGCGCCTCTCCACGCTGACCAGCAGCATGGAGGTCTGGCACAAGGTGTTCGAGGTGAATTTCTTCTCGATCATCTGGCTCGCGCGCGGATTGGTGGACGAACTTGCCGCAGCGCATGGCGCCATCGTCAACGTGACCTCCATCGCGGGCTCGCGCGTGCATCCCTTTGCGGGAAGCGCCTATGCGACGAGCAAGGCCGCGCTCGCGGCGCTGACGCGCGAGATGGCGGCGGATTTCGGCCCGCTCGGCGTGCGCGTCAACGCGATTGCGCCCGGCGAGATCGACACCGCGATCCTCTCACCGGGCACCGAGGCGATTGTCGAGCACCTGCCACTGCGCCGCCTCGGCCGCACCGAAGAAGTCGCCAAGGCAATCTATTATCTGTGTACGGATCAGTCGAGCTACGTCACCGGCGCCGAACTGCACATTAACGGCGGGCAGCATGTGTAGAGTGCAAGATCGTTAGTTAAAGCACCTTCTTGCAAAATCGATAGCCGAAAGCCGGAATATGACTTAAGCTGATTGCCGCAAATCCAGGTGAGGAAAGGTCATGCGTTCCTTTGCTCGCACAGTTCTTCTTGCCACTGTTTCGGTTCTCGCGATGTCTGCTGTTCCCGGTTTCGCGGACGGCCAGTGGCCCGCGATGCGGAATCTTCATGCAAGGCCGCACCGTGTTTCGCGCCATGGTTTGGACCGCGCGCTCGACGTGCTCTACGACCAGACCGCGAACGATTCGGTTTTGGGACCGTGTCGCAGAACTTCGGCGGCGATTTCGGAGATAACGATGCCGCGGCGGCGGACGATTTCTTTATTCCAAAGAAGGCGGTCTGGGTGGTCAAGGAAATCGATGTCGTGGGCGCGTATTTCAACGGGCCGGGTCCCGCGTTGTCCGAAAGCGTGACCGTCTGGAGGGGAAAGGGGAACAGTCCCGGCTCCAGCCATGTCGTTGCGATCTTCAACAATATCGTTGGCGCCGACGATGGCGGGAGCTTCGCAATCCCGCTCGGCAAAGGCGTCAGGCTGAGGAGCGGCCACTACTGGTTATCGGTCGTGATCAATATGCCGTTGGACCCGAACGGTGAATGGGCCTGGGAGAACCAGACCACACAGGAAAACGATCCCGCCATGTGGGAGAATCCGGGCGATGGCTACAATGGCTGCGCGCACTGGACAGAAGAAACCGAATGCGTGGGCGCGCCCGGCGACGAGATGTTCGTTTTGAAAGGGCGGGCGAATTAGGGGAGCTATATACGAGAGTGACCTAGCCATTTACTTCACGGAAAACCAGAAGCGGCGTGAGCCCGTAAGAGCTTGTGGGCCGTCCGAGCATTTGGCGCATTAACGGCTGTATCGTCGTAGTTAGGTTTCCAACCAAGCTGTGCTCAGTGTCGGCTGGCCCAGAAGGTCCGGCGGCGTTGTCAGGAACAGCGTCTAAAATGCCCACTAAATTCCATATGCCGGGCAGATGGCTCCCGTGGTTCAGAGAGAGATCGGCTGGCGGGGTAATAAAGAAATCGGCGTTCAGTGCCGACCAAATCTTGCTTTCGCCACTTAGCACTTGCGCCTGAATTCCATGCGGCATGATGCCAAGCAAATCGAACATGAAATCTATCGTTCCAGCTGGGGTGCTGGCGGGGTTGGATTGCGATGCCCTTCGTTGCTGGCGATTGCTAGTATGGGCCTGAGATTGCTCCGCGCCCATCGTCGCGAGCTTCTTTACACTCTTCAAATCCCAAGCTTTTTTCAGCATCACTAAATCGAGAATGCTTACATTTCCTGACGCCAATACGAACTGACCAATTCCAGCCTTTGTTAAATCGCGCAGGATCATGTCCTTCGCGTTGTCGAGAAACAAGAGCGGCGCAACAAACTGAGGGTCATATTTCTTGGCGAGTTCGGTTTGCTCGCCCTCAGAGCTGTCGCCCTTTACAATCTTCAGATCAATCCGCCTCCAACTGAACTAGAAGTCGAAGTTGAGCGTGTTAACTCGGTGATATGGCCATATTGACTGAATTGCGAGTTGAATATCTGGATACGCGGAAGGTCTATGTAAAGAAAATCATAAACGGAATCGGCCTTTGCGGGGGCGGGCGCCATCTTCAATTTCCCTTCGAGCTTCTGTAATTCGCTTATTCGCGATTTCACGTTGTTTCACTATTTCGGTCGTCATTGCCTCTGCCAACTCAGTTGGGTTGGTCTGAATGAGGCGCGCGACGGCTTCATCGAACTCTGTTTCTATTAACGCAACTCTCTTCTTTTTCCGCGCGGTCATGCGATTAACCCTTGATATGTTAAGCGACCGTCAGAACCGGCGATCAAGGCATTCAGGCGCTCGCCTTCATCCATATCGCGGCGATTATAGCGCCAAGAACTTTCAGAGACATAGCGGCATAGGTGTTTTCCGCTAACCCAATGATGGACACCGAAAATTTGACGCTTCAGTTGCGACCAGTATCCCTCAATGGTGTTGGTATGGGCGCGACCGCGCACATATTCTCCAGCCGCGTGATCGACGGCGACATGCGGAAATTCCTTGCCCAAATGTTTGTAGCCGACCCACTTGTCAGTCGAGACGAGATCGACATTTGGGGAAACGGTATCGCGAACAAACTGGGTCAGCGTATCAGCCCGTACATTCTCGACCACGCGGGCGATCACGCGCCCCTTGCGCTCGACCGCGCCGACCACGATTGCCTTGCCAGTGCCGCCCGTAACGCCGCTGTTGCCGCGCTTATCCTTGTGACGGTTCTTAGCTTTGCCGCCGACGAATGTTTCGTCCACTTCAACCTCGCCTTCTAAGGGCTTGTTGTAGGATTTCGTGTCCTTCGCATGACGGATGCGATGCGCGATGAACCAAGCGGTTTTCTGCGTCACGCCAATATCCTTCGCAAGCTGCGTGCTGGCGATGCCCTTCTTGTGCGACGTAAGAAGCCAGATCGCCATCAGCCATTTGCGAAGCGGGATTTTTGAACCTTCAAAAACCGTTCCGACCTTGATCGAGAAGCGCTGAAGGCAATCGCCGCATTTGTGGGTCTTCTTATCGCCGAAATGATAGACCTTTACCGATCCGCAATAGGGGCAGAAAGCGCCGTTCCGCCAGCGTATAGACGTGAAATAATCTATCGCATTTGCTCGCTTCTAATCTTGGAAGTTAGCTCAGAAAGGCTCTTAAATTCGCGCATTTTTCGGACCCGTTTTAGCCTGATAAATATAGGCTATTTTCGGTTTTAGGTCAAGCTCGTATATAGCTCCCCGAATTAGGACGTGCGGGCCGCGCGCCAATGTGCCAATGTAACCGCAAGGGTAGAAATCAAGAGGGAAATGTCATGATCTCCGCATCTCGCATCGCATTCGTTGCGGCATTGGCCGCGTCGGTATCGGGCATCGCTTTGGCATCCCCGGTCCTCCAATTTCATTCCGACAAGATACACCATGGCGCACCGCGCGGCACTGACCGCAAACTCAGCGTGCTTTACGATCAGACGTTCGAACGACTCCGGCAATGCCTACGTGTCGCAAACTCGGGCAGCAACGTGACGGCGGCGGCGGACGATTTCGTCGTGCCGAAGGGGCATACCTGGAGCGTCAAGGAAGTCGATGTCATCGGAAAGTACTACGACGGATATGGGCCGAATAAGTCCGAGAACGTAACGTTCTATGCGGACGACAACGGCAAGCCCGGCAAGACTGTCAAGAACGGCACGCTCGTCAATCTCTCGGGCGCCGATGATGGTGGCTCGCTCGCGATCGCATTCCCCAAAGGCGTGAAGCTCAAACCCGGTCACTATTGGGTGTCGGTGGTCGCAAACCTGGATTTCAACGACGGCGGCGAGTGGGGCTGGGAGCTCCAGACAACCCACGAAGGCGACGACGCGGTGTATCAGAACGGCAGTTCAGGCTGGACCGCCATCGGCTCCGGCGACCTGATGTTCACCCTGAAAGGCAAATCGAAATAGTCGGCCACGGCCGGCACGGTAGAAAGTTTCGCGGAATCTCCGCATAGCTTTTCGCCATGCCCGTAACGCTGACCAAAAATCCCGGCCTGCTGTGGGGCCTTGCCGTGAAAGACGGCAAGGCCGCGCATGTCACCGACGATACTGCAGCGGATGTGTTCGCACAGCCTCATGACTGGGCGTGGATGCACTTCGCGCTCAGCGATCATCGCGGGCGCCGGTTCCTTGAGACGCTCGATGCGGCGCCGGAGGGCCGCGCGCAAATTGCTGCTCTCGGGCGAGACGCGGCCGCAGATCCATCTCGCCACGACATGCGCCTATGGCGTAATCCCCGACATCGAACAGGATTTCGACGGCCAGTCGATGGGGACGGAGCGGCTGTTCTTCTGGCTGGATGCGGACGCATCTCATCACCGCGCGGCATCATCCGCTGCGCGTGACGTCGGAGGTGCATGACGAGGCGCGCGCCGGCAAGCCGTGTGCGTCGCCCGCGCTGACGTTTCTGCACATCAACGAGCGTTACGTCGACATCGTGGAGCAACGGCTTGGCGCGCTCGGCCAGGAGCTGGATATTCTGGAGGACACGGTGCTCAGCGACCGCACCGATCTCGATCTGGCGCGGCTCGGCCCCGTGCGGCGCGAGCTTGCGCGCTATCACCGCGAGTTCGCGAGCCTGCGCACCGCCTATCATCGCGCGATAGCGGGCAGGTCCGCGCATGTCGAAGGGCCGGTCGCGCCGCATCTGTCCACGCTGCTGCAAGCGGCGGAAGACGTGGACCGCGATGCTGCGGCGCTGAGCGATCGCGCGCGTCTGCTCTATGAGGAGATGGACACACGCATCGCCGCGAACACCAACCGCTCGCTGCAGACGCTGACGATCCTGTCGACCTTGCTGTTGCCGCCGACGTTCATCGCCGGCGCATTCGGCATGAACGTGCCCGCGATCCCGTGGGCGAACGATCATGGCGGTTTCTGGTGGGCTGTCGGTCTGTGCGCGGTCGTCGTCGCGGGTTGTTGGGCGGGGCTCAAGCGCTTTGGAATATTGTAGTCATTCCGGCCGGTAAAACCTTTCCGCGATGTCATGCGGCATAGAGATGGAACAGGTGTTCGGCTGCGTATGGCGGATTTATCGTACGCCCAATTTTGAACCACAGGAGCGTCTCATGAAATCGATTTTCGCATGCGCGCTGACCGCCGCGCTGTTGGCGGGCACGCCGTTATCCGCTGCAACGCCTGTGATCTCCGGCAAGTATGTCGTCACCATCACCAAGTTCTGCCAGATGGTGAACACCTATGCCTTTGCCTCCGGACAGAACATCGGCAACTACCTCGACGGCATCGACACCAGCGGCAGCAGCTACAAGCAATCGCTGTACGCGGCCACGTTCAGTCCCGCGAAGGGCAACGCCACGATCAACGGCTTCGATGATGCCGGAGACATCGAGATCTTTCAGCTTACGGGCAGCATCAGCGAAACCATGGGCAACCAGATCGCGCAGTCGCCAAACGCGGCGAAGTCCTCTTACGCGAACACCGACACGACATTCACGATCGGCGGCCAGGTGTTCAATGCGATGTATGCCCAGGTGAACAAGAAGGGCGTTGCGGGCTATATCGCGTTCCAGGCCGTGTTCCCGTCCGATGGCGGCAATATGTGCACGGAGCAGGGCGTGGCGCAGGCGGCAGTAGATCACGCGTGCTGTCGTCGTGAGAGATCGGGCAGGAACGCGGCCAGCAATCCGATCGCGGGCAGGAACGCGCACACGGCATAGACGAACTCGATGCCCTTGAGGTCCGCGAGCCAGCCGAGCGCGGCCGCGCCCAATCCACCCATCCCGAACGACAGGCCGAAGAACAAGCCGCTGATCGTGCCGACCTTCGCGGGCACAAGCTCCTGTCCATAGACGACGATGGCGGGGGAAGGCGCTCGCCAGCGAAAGACCCGCGCCGGCGCTGAGCACACTCGTCCAGAACAGATTGGCGTAGGGCAGCGCGAGCGTGAACGGCAGCGCACCGAGAATGGAGAACCAGATCAGACGCTTGCGTCCGAAGCGGTCGCCAAGCGGGCCGCCGATGATCGTGCCCGCCGCCACCGCCGCCAGAAACAGGAACAAATGAAGCTGGGCGTTCTGCACCGAGACGTGGAATTTCTCGATCAGGTAAAACGTGAGATAGCTCGACAGGCTCGCCAGATAGACGAATTTCGAGAAGATCAGCATCACCAGGATCGCGAGCGAACGCCTGACGACGCCCGTGGGCAATGGATCGCGCGCCTGCACGCTGTGCGCTTTTTTTGCGCGCGCCAGGCCGTGCGCCTTGTACCAGCGCCCGACCCAGAACAGCACCGCAATCGCAATCGCAGCCATGACGCAGAACCACGCGACCGCGCGCTGGCCTTCCTCCGCCACGATGGCGGCGGCGCCGAGCGCGCCCAGCGCCTGGCCGATATTGCCGCCGGACTGGAACATGGATTGCGCAAAGCCGCGGCGCGGCCCCGCCGCCATGTGCGCCACGCGCGAGCTTTCGGGATGGAAAACCGAAGAGCCGATGCCGACCGTCGCCGCCGCGACCAGCAGCAGCGCATAGGAATTGGCGAAGGCGAGCAGCAGCAATCCGCAGAACGTCGCGATCATCGCGGTGGGCAGCGCGAACGGCACCGCGCGCTTGTCCGTCATCAGGCCCACGAAGGGCTGCAACAGCGACGAGGTGAGCTGAAACGTCAGCGTGACGAGGCCGATATGCACGAAGTCGAGATCAAACGTCTTCTTCAGGTTCGGATAGATCGCCGGCAACAACGACTGCATCATGTCGTTGAGCATGTGACAGAACGCAATCGCGAAGATGATCGGATAGACGGTCTGCTGAACGACTGCGGCGGGAGAGGGCGCGACGGGCTGAGGAGCACCGTCCTGAACTTCGGACTGACTCATGGGGGCGGTTTGCGCCTGATTTCGTGCGGGATCAACCACGTTGCTGGAATGGCTGCTAAGCGATTTGCCGCAGAAGACACCCCCTATGTCAGATCAAATACTTTTGACCGAAGGCCAGACAAACGGCTGACGAACGATCCAAGACAATTTTTGAACTCCGAGAAGAGCGAACCACTGACTTTTATCTACGCCCGAACGGGCGCTGGAATATTCTCCGATATATGTAGCAACATAATCCTCGATAGTTTCTGCTAACTGCTGGAACAGAGCTCCATCATTGCAGAAGAGATAATGCTTTCCCCAGCCTTGCACGACACCATCCACACGCCGAAGCGTGTCGATAAACGATAGATGCTTCGGAAATTCACTTAAGTCGCCGTGTTTCCGAAATTCTCTCGCACTCACATCGAGCTTTTCCTTAACCTGCGCCAAGAAGCGCGTACGAGATTTCTTATTTGGGCGAATCAACCCGTTGTTGAACTCTATGCCGAGAAATTCGAACGCCTCAGAAATCGATTGTGGCAATTTGGATGACTTCTCAGGCGACAGTTTCATTCCGAGGCCGCCAAGAATTTTGATTGCTTTTCGCAGGCGAGCAGCCGCGGCGGCTTTCGTTGGAGCCAAGATAATAAAGTCATCGATGTATCTGATACACCTGCAATCGCCTTCGTTCATCAAACGGTCGAAATCATTGAGCACGATGTTTCCTAGGAGCGGCGACAATGAATTGCCTTGCGCCACGCCTATATCTTCTATCGGAAAAGCGGTGGCGCGTTCGCGGAGTTCCGCGAGGTTTTCAAGCTCGACTTTGATTGCCTCGTCGAAGAGGCCAATGAACTCGTCGTCTTTTATGGCATCTGATACGATTGCACGAACCGCTGGCTTCGAAATCTTTGTGAAAAAGCTGCTTATGTCTGCAGTTGCTACATATTTTGCGCCGCCTTTAATTGCTTCAAGCACTGCTGTAACCGCTGCGGGAACAGCGGCAAGATCCTGACCCTTTTGTCTCCTAATTCCTCCGAAGCTGTACGGCGTTACGGTATACATCTGCATTGCGGGATGGACGGTTAAAGTCTCCAAGATGCATCGCTGCACAATGCGAGATTCAAGCGGAGCCAAGACAATAGGACGAAACTTCGTCCTACTCTTTTTTCCGGACTGATCTTTTTTGGGAGCGGGGATGGCCTTTGGCAGGCAAAAACTTGAATCTCTTGCGAGAAAGCCGGAACGATATCGAGTGAATACGTCTGCTGGCGTCTTCAGCGAATTCTTCGACTTCGCGCTTTACATCGTCTGATTTTGATCCGCGTGCGTTTGCTTTGATCGCTTTCCACGCGCGCTCAAGGCTTCGGATACGTTGGACCTGCTTTACTAGCTTCGATGTCATAAGTCCTTCGGGCCCTGTTGGCGCACTCAAACCCGTCCGACGGTGTGCTGTTCCTTGCAGAGGTACCTTTCGGCCCGATCTGTACGGTCGCGGTCTTGACTTGCGCCATCGCCTCGCCGTCGCATTGAAACCTTGGCGCTTCGGATATCCCGACCGCCGCCGCTCCAATCGCCAAAGACAACCCGGCTAGAACCCGCGCTGCGCGGCTTCTGTCGGCCCGTGCCGACCTGGCACGTTTTTGCATGTCTTGCGCATTATCCCGTCTCCTTGTCGAAGCTAGCCTTTTTGGTTTGCCCGGCAAGTCGCTTAACGCGCGCGGCCCGGCCTGACCCGTGAAATAAATGCTTCCAGCCGTCCTATTTCGGCACAAAATATTCCGTGCCGATGAAAGCGACCGTGAACGGTCCCGATGGCAAGGAGGACGCCGATCCATGGCGGCTCCTACGGCGTCGGCGTGTCGCGTCTTTTGGGCGCGATCATTGAGGCGAGCCACGACGATGCAGGCATCATCTGGCCTGAGCCGGTGGCTCCGTTCGACATCGCCCTGATCAATCTGAAAAGCGGCGACGCGAAGACCGATGCAGCCTGCAACGATCTTTACGCAAAGCTCACGTCTGCGGGCAAAGACGTCCTTTATGACGACACTAACGAACGCCCCGGCGGCAAATTCGCCAGCATGGATCTGATCGGCATTCCTTGGCAGGTCGTGGTTGGCCCGCGAGGCCTTGAGAAAGGCTTGGTCGAGGTGAAGTCCCGTGCCAGCGGCGCGAAAGAGGAAGTGAGCCTCGACGCCGCGACCCAACAGGTTCGCGCGCTGATGGCGTCCGCCACGCGCCCATTCTCCCCGTTTTGAGTGGATGCTAGCCGGGCGGTATCTGCGTCCGACGCGAAGGAAGGATTCGTCTCGATCATCTCGATCCTGTCGCTGGTCGGCATTGCGCTAGGCGTGGCCGCGCTGATCATCGTCATGGCGGTGATGAACGGCTTCCGCCACGACCTTCTCGGCCGCATTTTAGGCCTCAAAGGCCACCTCATGGTGCAGGGCGTGAGCGGTTCGTTGCCTGATTTCGATCAGATCGTAAAGCAGGTTCGCGGCGTCTCCGGCGTGACGCGCGCCGCACCCCTGATCGAAGGGCAGGTCATGGCGACGTCCAGCGGCCTGTCGCTGGGCGTACTGGTGCAAGGGATGCGCGCGGCCGACCTGAAAAACATGAAGGTCGTGTCCAGTTCGCTGACACCCAACGCGCTCAATGCTTACAAAAATGAGGCAGACACGGTCATCATCGGTGAAGGACTGGCCGAGAAGCTGCGGCTCGCGACCGGCATGACGATCACGCTGATCGCGCCGCGCGGCAACGTCACCCCCCGTTCGGCGTCACGCCGCGGATCAAAACCTACCGCATCGCCGGAACGTTCAAGATCGGCATGTCGGTCTTACGATTCCAGTTATCTCTTCATGCCGCTGGATGAGGCGCAGCTCTACTTCAACATGGGCGCGACCGTCAGCGGTATTGAAGGTGATGGTCGACGATCCCGACAAGGTGGCCTCGTTCGTCAATCCGGTTGGCAGGGCGGCGGGTCCGTATGCGCGCATCTACACATGGGAAGATATCAATTCCTCTTTCTTCGATGCGATTCAGGTCGAGCGCAACGTGATGTTCCTGATTTTATCGCTGATCGTGGCGGTGGCGTCGCTCAACATCATCTCCGGCCTCATCATGCTGGTGAAAGACAAGAGCCAGGACATTGCCATCCTGCGCACGATGGGCGCCACGCGTGGCGCGATGATGCGCGTCTTCATGATCGCCGGCGCAAGGCATCGGTGTGGTCGGAACGGCCGCCGGCTTCGCGGTCGGCGTTGCATTCTGTGCCAACATCGAGACTATCCGTCAGGGCTTGTCGAAGCTCACGGGCACGACCTTGTTCGATCCCACGATCTATTTCCTCGAACGCATGCCTGCGCGCATGGAGACCGACGAAGTGGCGGCGGTGGTAATCATGGCGTTGGTACTGTCGTTCCTCGCCACCCCTGTATCCGGCATGGCGCGCGGCCCGGCTCGATCCGGTGGAGGCGCTGCGTTATGAGTGACGCACCCGCCGCCACGCTTAGGCTCGATAAGGTGGCGCGCATTTACGCCGAAGGAACCGGCACGCTCCAGGTTTTCAAGGATGTGAGCCTGTCGCTCAGACAGGGCGAGATCGTCGCGTTGGTCGGGCAATCCGGCACGGGCAAATCTTCGTTGCTGCACATGGCGGGTCTTCTGGAAGCGCCTTCCGGCGGCGAGGTGCTGATCGATGGCGCGGCAGCGTCATCGCTTTCCGAAGGCGAGCGCACGCGAATCCGTCGCGACACCATTGGATTTGTCTATCAGGCGCATCATCTGTTGCCGGAGTTCAGTGCGCTCGAAAACGTCATGCTGCCGCAACTCATTGCCGGCAAATCGAAGGCCGAGGCAGAAGCCGAAGCGCGGCGCTTGCTTGATCTGATGGGGCTGGGCCAGCGTCTCACGCACCGCCCGGCACAGCTTTCCGGCGGCGAGCAGCAACGCGTGGCTATCGCCCGCGGGCTCGCCAATCATCCACGCGTGCTTCTGGCCGACGAGCCGACAGGTAACCTCGATCCGCGCACGGCATCCGCCGTATTCGATCTTCTGGTCTCGGTCGTGCGCAAAGAAGGCTCCGCCGCGCTGATCGCGACCCCATAACCTCGAACTCGCCGCCAAGATGGACCCGCGCGCTCGTGTAGACGATGGTAAACTCCTTGATGGCGGCAAATTGGGAAGGAAACGCATGAGCGAGAAACTTTGGTCTGACGTCGACAGCTATCTCGAAGGCATCCTCATCGGCGACGATCCCGTGCTCGAGGCCACGCGCAAGGCGAGCCTCGCTGCAGGATTGCCCGACATTGCGGTCTCGGCGACCCAGGGAAAAGCTGCTGCATCTGATGGCGCGCATGATCGGCGCGAAACGGATTCTCGAGGTCGGCACGCTCGGCGGTTACAGCGCGATCTGGATGGCGCGCGCGTTGCCTGTAGGCGGCGAACTCATCACGCTGGAATACGATCCGAAGCATGCCGATGTGGCGCGCGCCAATATCAGGAATGCGGCTCTTGCGATCGCGTGACGGTCATCACCGGCGCGGCCATCGACACGCTGCCAACGCTGACCGGTCCGTTCGATTTCTCGTTCATCGACGCCGACAAGAAGTCCAACCCGGACTATTTCCAATGGGCCTTGAAGCTGTCGCGGCGTGGCAGCGTCATCGTTGTCGACAATGTCGTTCGTGAGGGACAGGTGATCGAAGCCAACAGCGGCGACGCCAATGTTGAGGGCATTCGCCGCTTGAACACGATCATGGCTGGAGAGCAACGCGTGTCGGCGACGGCTATCCAGACCGTTGGCGTCAAAGGCCATGACGGGCTGGCAATCGCCCTCGTGGTGGCCGCTTAACCGGTCTTAGCCGGAACGGATCGGTGGGGTTGCTGTTACCACCCCTATGGAATCAATCGCAAATATTCGATCACCTTTTGTTCTTGACTTTTATAGAACAAAGAAAGAACATGCTGCCCGGAAACGGGAGATTGCGATCATGTGGTTCAAGGATGCCGCCGCCGGCGCAAGTCTGGTTTTGTTCATTGTTTCGTCTTTTGCGCTCGCCAACGCTGTGCAGGCAATGATCGGGCGGCTGACCTGTGTCTGTGGATGAAGGCTTGGTTGCGCTCGCAAGGGCGCTGCGCTTGCCGATACTTCCTGGATAACCGGATGATCTGAGTCGAGGCGTCGATGGCGCAGGAGCGCAAACGGGCGAGTTTTGTTCATCTTCGGGTGAAGAGCGCCTATTCATTGCTGGAAGGTGCGATTCGGCCCTATGAACTGCCGCAACTGGCGCGCGCAGCGGGAATGCCTGCCGTCGCGGTCACCGACGTCAATAATCTGTTCGGCGTCTATGAGATTTCCGACATGCTCGCCAAGGCGGGGGTGCAGCCAATCGTCGGTTGCCTTTTGTCTGTCGAGTTGGATGAGACGCCCAGGATCGGTTCCATCGGCGTGCAGCGAAAGCCGCCGCATATTGCGATCCTGGTGCAGAACGATGTTGGCTATCGCAATCTCACCAAACTGCTCAGCGCCGCGTATCTCGAAGCCGAGCCCGGCGACTTCCCGCATGTCAAAGGCGCGATACTCGCCAAACATTCGGAAGGTCTGATTGTTCTGACAGGAGGCCCCGGCGGGGCGGTCAATCGCTTGATCGTGGAAGGCCAGCCGATGCCGCATCGGCGCAACTTGATCGCCTTGCGGCGATGTTCCCGGATCGCCTCTATGTCGAACTCCAACGTCACGGTCTGGCGGAAGAGCGCGCCGCGGAAGACCGGCTGGTCGATTTCGCGTACGAGAAGAGGCTGCCACTTGTGGCCACGAACGACGTGCATTTCGGCGGTGAGGATATGTATGAGGCGCATGATGCGCTGCTCTGCATCGCGGACGCAACGTTCGTAGGACAGGAGGATCGCCGCCGGCTGACGCGCGAACATCGCTTCAAATCGGCCGCGGAAATGGCGGCGCAATTCGCCGATCTTCCCGAAGCGCTCGACAACACGATCGAGATCGCGCGGCGCTGTGCGTTCCGTCCGAAGAAGCGTGATCCCATCCTGCCGAAATTTGTACCTGAGTCCGGCCGCACGCCGGAGGACGAGATGCGTGCGATGGCGGAAGAGGGGCTCGCCGCCAAGCTCGCGCAGCATGGTCTCTACGCGGATGAAGAGACTTACAAAAAGCGTCTCGAATTCGAGATGGGTGTCATCAACTGGATGGGCTTCCCCGGTTACTTCCTGATCGTCTCGGACTTCATGAAATGGACGCGCAGCCAGAGCATCCCCGTCGGTGTGCGCGGCTCCGGCGCGACGTCACTGGTCGCGTGGTCGCTCGACATCACCAATCTCGATCCGCTTCGGTTCGGTTTTGCTGTTCGAGCGCTTCCTCAATCCCGAACGTATCTCCATGCCGGACTTCGATATCGATTTCTGTCAGGAGCGGCGCGATGAGGTCGTGCGCTATGTGCGCGACAAATACGGCGCGGATCGCGTGGCGCATATCATCGCGCTGGGTTCGCTACAGGCGCGCGCGGCGGTGCGCGACACCGGCCGCGTGCTGCAAATGCCGCTAGGCCTCGTCGATCGCATCGCAAAGCTCGTGCCCAATCCGCCGGGCAAGCCCGTGTCGATGTCAGACGCCATCGCGGGCGAGCCGCGTCTTCAGACCATCGCCGAACAGGAACGGCGGCGCAGAAGCTGTTCTCCATCGTCGAGAAGATCGAGGGCCTTTACCCGCCATGCTTCGACCCACCCAGCCGGCGTGGTGATCGGCGACAAGCCGCTGGACGAGATTCTTCCGCTCTATCGCGATCCGCGCTCCGAAATGCCGGTGACTCAGTTCGACTATGAAGACGCGGAAAAAGCCGGCCTGGTGAAGTTCGACTTTCTCGGTCTAAAGACGCTCACCGTCATCGCGAAAACGGAAGAGCTTCTCAAGAAGCGTGGCATCGACATCGACACACAAAATATCGATTTCGACGACAAGCCGGCCTACGAAATGCTTGCGCGTGGCGACAGTGTCGGCGTGTTCCAGCTTGAAGGCCAGGGTATGCGCGATCTGCTGCGCCGCATGAAGCCCGACCGCATCCAGGACCTCATCGCGCTTGTGGCGCTTTATCGCCCCCGGCCCGATGGATTCGATTCCGAAGTACATCGCGGTCAAGAACGGGAAAGAGCCGCCGGAATATCTGCATCCCACGCTCGAACCGATCCTGAAGGAGACGTTCGGCGTGATGACTTACCAGGAAGACGTCATGAATATCGCGCGCGAGCTCGCGGGATATTCGCTTGGCGAAGCCGATCTCCTGCGCCGCGCCATGGGCAAAAAGATTGCGAGCGAGATGGCGGTCCACCGCGACCGTTTCATCAGGGGCGCAGGTGAGAAAAGGCATTCTCCCGTCCATCGCCGAGCAGATCTTCGAACAGGCGGCGAAGTTCGCGGGCTACGGCTTCAACAAAGGACACGCCGCAGCCTATGCGCAGGTCGCCTATCAGACGGCCTATCTGAAAGCGAACTATCCGGTCGAATTCCTCGCCGCGTCGATGACGCTCGACATCGGCAACACCGATCGCCTGAATATCTTCCGCCAGGAAGCGCAGCGTCTGAACGTGAAGGTGCTGCAGCCAGACATCAATCGTTCCGACTCTGTGTTCTCGTGCAGCGCGGAGAAGGGCGAAATCTATTATGCACTCGCCGCTGTCAAAGGCGTCGGCAAACAGGCGATGGATGTGGTGATAGCCAACCGCACGGCGAACGGTCCGTTTCGCTCACCGGCAGATTTCGCGCGCCGCGTCGATCCCAAGCTGGTCAACAAGCGCGCGTTTGAAAGTCTTGCGCGTGCCGGTGCGTTCGACACGCTCAATCCCAATCGCCGCCAGATGGTCGAATCGTCGGACGTTCTTCTCTCCAGCGCGCAACGCAACGCGCGCGAACGCGAAGTCGGACAGACGACGTTGTTCGGTGGACCGGCGGAGGCGACAGAGGACGTCCGGCTGGCTTCCGTCGCCGATTGGATGGCGCATGAACGGCTGAGCGAAGAGTTCGGCGCGATGGGTTTCTATCTCTCCGGCCACCCGCTCGACTCCTATGCGGCGGCGCTCAAGCGGCTTGGGGCGGGCGACTATCGCGTCGTTGCAGGAAGATCGTCGGCGTTCGTCGTTCAAGGCGGTTCTCGCCGGCACGATGATCCGTAAATCCGAACGCCGCGGCCGCAACGACCAGACCTATGCGTTCGTGTCGTTCTCCGATCCGACCGGCATGTTCGAGGTGATGCTGTTTCCCGAAGTGCTGCAAGCCGCGCGTCCGCTTCTCGAAGCTGGAAAATCGGTGCTGGTTACCGCGAGCGCGGACTGGGATGGCGACGATCTCAAACTCCGCGCCGCTTCCATCGCCGATCTCGATGCGGCCTCGGCACAGGCGGGCGAGGGCATGCGCATCTATGTCGATAATGAGGCCGCGCTCGGCCCGATCGCGTCTCAGCTCAAACAGCCGGGAAAAGGCATCGTCACGCTGGTCGTTCCGGGCCATGCGGGTGAGGAAGTGGAAATCGCGCTTCCCAAGCGTCAGGTCGTGACTGCCGCCCTGCGCAACGCGATCAAGATGATGCCGGGCGTCATGACGGTGGAGGCGGTCTAGGAAACCATCAAAAATCGCAATTCAAAAACGCAATATTATTTCACAATGGTCGGCTAGAACATCTGAAGGAGCCTGAGCCATGTACGTCGCCGGATTTGTCATCCCAGTTCCTGCGGACAAGATGGAAGCCTATCGCAAATGGGCTGAAAACAGCGCGGCGTTCTTCAAGGAATATGGCTGTTTGGAGATCGTCGAGTGCTGGGAAGATTTCGTGCCTGACGGCAAGGAGACCGATTTCCGTAAAGCTGTCGCCGCGAAGGAAGGCGAGAAGATCGTGTTCTCCTGGCAGATCTGGCCCGACAAAGAGAGCTTCCAAGTCACCGAAGAAAAAAATGCACCACGACCCGCGCATGGACTCTGCCGGTGATCCGCCCTTCGACGCCAAACGCCTGATCCTCGGCTGCTTTACGCCGTTGTTGTCGATGGGAAGAGTTTAATCCCCTCCAATGTCATGGCCCGCATTCGCGGGCCATGACAAGTTTGTGGAGTTTGGATCGATCGGATGAGCTAGATGGCTGCCGCAATTCGGTTGAGACCTTCGGCCAACAGCTTCGTATCCTGCGCAAAGCAGACGCGCACATAGGAATCCATTTCCTTGTCATCCGGCGCGAATGCCGATCCCGGCGCGACACCGACATGCGCGGCGGACGAGGTCTTCGGCGAAGGCAAGGCTGTCGGTCATGTCCATCGATCTTGAGAAAGCCGTAGAACGCGCCTTCGGGCTTCATCCAGCGGATGCGGTTCTGGCCGTCGATGAAGTTCTGCACGACATCGCGGCCTTTGCGGCAGCGCTCCAGCATCTCGGCGCGGAACGCATCGCCCTCAGGCGACAGCGCGGCGAGCGCGCCGTACTGCGCGAAGCTCGTCGGGCCGGTGTTGTTGGCGATGGCGATCACCTTCATCTGCGCGTCGAGCGTGACCGGATGGATCAGCCAGCCAATGCGCCAGCCCGTCATCGCCCACGGCTTGGAGAAGGAATTCACGACGAACAGATTGTCCTCCGGCGTCGCGATCTCCAAGAAGAGGGGGCGCATATGCTGCCGTCGAAAATCAGCGTGCCATAGACCTCGTCGCTGATGATCGCGATATCGCGCTTGCGCGCGAAGTCGAGCATCGCCTTCTGCTCTTTGCGCGTCATCACCCACCCGGTCGGATTGCCTGGCGAGCAGACGAATATCGCCTTGGTGCGCGCGTCGCATTGCGTGAACAGTTTTTCGAGATCGAGGCGCCAGCGCCCGGCATTCCAGTCTTCTTCGAGGCGCGCATAGCGCACCTCGGCGCCCACCATGATCGCGGCTTCGAAGATGCTCGGCCAGATCGGCGAGACGATGACGATGTTGTCGCCATGATCGATCAAGCATTGCAGCGCCGTCACCATCGCCAATGTCGCGGCGCCGGGAAGCGAAATGCGCTCCACCCGCGATGTCCACGCCCTGAATACGCTTGTGGAAACCGCGCAGCGCCTCGCGAAGAGGCAGGATGCCGCGCTGGCCGCTATAGAACGTTTTGCCTTCGTCGAGTGCCTGTTTCGCCGCGTCGCGGATGAACTGTGGCGTCACGAGATCGCTCTCGCCGAACCACAAGGGCACGATGTCGGGACTGCCGAGGCCAAGCCCCGAAACCTGTGCGATGCCGTTGGAAGCGAGATTTCGGATGGCGGGGCGGATGGGGCTCATAAAGGGCAGGTAGCACAGTCCTTTAGGCCGGAGGAACCCGGCAAACGCAGAGCTGGCTTGCGCGGGTTGTCAATCGCGCTTCCACCCCCTATAAGCCCGGCCATCTCGCACGCGCGGGTGGGTTTCGAAGGGTGTTCTTTCGTCCCCGTCCGTGTCTCTTTTGTAGGGATAACCCGCGCGTCTGGCCAACCGGTAAAGGAGACTTTTGTCATGGCATTGCCAGATTTCACCATGCGTCAGCTTTTGGAAGCAGGCGCGCATTTCGGCCACCGCACACAGCGCTGGAACCCGAAGATGGCGCCCTACATCTACGGCTCGCGCAACGACATTCACATTCTCGACCTGACGCAGACTGTTCCGCTGTTGCACCAGGCGCTTGTCGCGCTGCGCGACGTGGCGGCTGGCGGTGGCCGTATCCTGTTCGTGGGCACCAAGCGCCAGGCGCAGGAGCCGATCGCCAACGCCGCGAAGCGTTGCGCGCAATACTACATGAACCAGCGCTGGCCTCGGCGGCACGCTGACCAACTGGCAGACGATCTCGAACTCGATCAAGCGCATGCGCACCATCGAGGAGACGCTGGATCCGCGCAAAGTTCGGGCCTGAAGAAGAAAGAATTGCTCGGGCTTCTGCGCGAGCGCGACAAGCTCGATCGCTCGCTCGGCGGCATCAAGGAGATGGGTGGGTTGCCGAACATGCTGTTCGTGATCGACACGAACAAGGAAGCGATCGCGATCTCCGAAGCCAAGAAGCTCGGCATCCCGGTCACGGCGATCCTCGACTCCAACTGCGATCCGGACGGCATCGCCTACCCGATTCCGGGCAATGACGACGCCGCGCGTGCGTTGGTGCTGTATTGCGACCTCGTTGCGCGCGCGATCATCGACGGCATCGGTCAGGGCCAGGTCGAGTCTGGCATCGACGTCGGTGCAGCGGAGGACGTCGTCCTTGAGGACACTCGTCCACAAGCCGAAGCCGCGGAAGTACACGCCAGCGCCTGATTTTGGAGTTGAGAGATATGTCGAACATCACCGCATCGATGGTGAAGGACTGCGCGACAAGACCGGCGCAGGCATGATGGACTGCAAGGCGGCGCTTGGCGAGACGAACGGCGATATGGAAACCGCCATCGACTGGTTGCGCAAGAAGGGCTTGTCGAAGGCCGCGAAAAAGGCTGGCCGCGTTGCGGCGGAAGGCCTGATCGGCGTCGTCTCGCAAGGCAATGTCGGCGCACTGGTCGAGGTGAATGCCGAGACCGACTTCGTTGCGCGCAACGACGAGTTCAAGACTTTTGTGAAGGATGCTGCCAACGCCGCGCTCAAGGCCGAAGGCGATCTCGAGAAGATTCTTGCGCATCCCGCACCGGAAGGTTCGATGAAGGATCGTCTGACCGCGCTCGTCGCCAAGATCGGCGAGAACATGAGCGTGCGCCGCACAGTCATGCTTGCGGTATCGGAAAGGCATAGTGGCCTCCTACATCCACAATGCGGCATCGCCCGAACTCGGCAAGATCGGCGTGCTCGTCGCGCTGAAATCGACCGCCGACAGGGAAAAGCTCATGGCGCTCGGCAAGCAGATTGCAATGCATGTCGCCGCCGCGGCGCCGCTCGCGCTGACGGCAGAGCACCTCTCAAAAGACATCGTGGAGCGCGAACGCGCCATCCAGGCCGATATCGCGCGCCAGTCCGGTAAGCCCGAGAACGTCATCGAGAAGATGATGGAGGGCCGTATGCGCAAGTTCTATGAGGAGTCCGTCCTCATGTCGCAGGTCTTCGTCATCGACGGCGAGACGCCGATATCCAAGTTGCTGGAGAAAGCGTCGAAGGACCTCGGCGCTCCGGTGGCGATCGACGCCTATGTCCGCTTCCAGGTGGGTGAGGGCATCGAGAAGATCGAGAGCGACTTCGCCGACGAAGTCAGCAAAATGGCCGGGAACTGATTCCACGGAGCGGCTCATGCCATCAGCGCCGAAATACGCCAGAGTCCTCTTGAAGGTCTCAGGCGAGGCGTTGATGGGTTCGGCGCCTTACGGGATCGACCTCGAAACCGTCGAGCGTATCGCCGAAGACGTCCGCCAGGCGTTTGAGGCTGGCACCCAGATCTGCATGGTAATCGGCGGCGGAAACATATTCCGCGGCCTATCGGCGGCAGCGAAGGGTATCGAGCGCGCGACCGCCGACTATATGGGTATTGCTCGCGACCGTGATGAACGCGCTGGCGGTTCAGGCAGCTTTGGAACGGATCGGCGTGCCGTGCCGCGTGCAATCCGCCATTCCTATGGCGTCGGTTTGTGAGCCCTATATCCGGCGCGTCGCTATTCGCCACATGGAGAAGGGCCGGGTCGTGATCTTCGCTGCCGGCACCGGAAACCCGTTCTTCACGACCGATACTGCGGCGGCTCTTAGGGCAGCGGAGATGAACTGCAACGCGATGCTCAAAGGAACCCAAGTTGACGGCGTCTACAGCGCCGATCCAAAAAAGGTTCCCGATGCACAGCGATATGAATCCTTGAGTTACCACGAGGTGTTGGCCCGTGATCTTCAGGTGATGGATGCGTCAGCCGTCAGCCTGTCCCGGGAAAACAAGATCCCAATTTTGGTATTCTCCATTCACGACAAGGGCGCGTTGGCCGCCGTTCTTCGCGGCGAGGGTCGCGCCACGGTTATCGAAGAGCGCTGAATGGCGCAGAGGACGACATGAGCGATACATTCAACAAAGACGAAATGGGGCCGCCGCATGAAGGGGGCGGTCGCGACCTTGAAGACGGAATTCTCGGGCCTAAGGACTGGCCGCGCCAGCCCGGCGCTGCTCGATCCGGTCACTGTGGATGCCTATGGCAGCCAGCTGCCGCTCAACCAGGTCGGCAATATCTCGACGCCGGAACCGCGCCTCTTGACCGTTCAGGTATGGGACAAGGGCCTCGCCAAAGCGGTCGATAAAGCGATCCGCGATGCGGGACTTGGCCTCAACCCGCAGATGGATGGGCAGCTGCTGCGCATTCCAATCCCGGAGCTGAACGAGGAGCGTCGTAGGGAATTGGCAAAGCTTGCGTCCAAATATGCGGAAGCCGCCCGCCGTGGCGGTTCGCAATGTCCGCCGCGACGGCATGGAAGTCCTGAAAAAGCTCGAAAAGGACCACAAGATCGGCCAGGACGAGCACCATAAACTCGGCGACGAATTGCAGAAGCTCACGGACGCGCACATAAAAGACATCGATCAGGTGCTCCACAGCAAGGAGCAGGAGATCATGCAGGTATGAGGAACGTTTTAGAGATTGGCTAAGATGGTTGCCGCGCCGCTCGACGCCCAAACTCTTCCGCGCCACGTCGCCATTATCATGGACGGCAATGGACGCTGGGCGAACAAGCGCTATCTGCCGCGGCAGGCGGGGCATGTGGCCGGGGTCGCTGCCGTGCGTGAGGTCGTGAAGGCCGCGACGGATATCGGTCTGCAGAATCTCACGCTCTATGCGTTCTCATCCGAGAACTGGAAACGCCCGGCGACCGAGGTCGGCGCGTTAATGGGACTGTTTCGCCTTTATTTCCGCAACGATCTCGAAGATCTCATCGCGCGCGGTGTTCGCGTGCGGGTCATCGGCAATCGCGCGCGCGTCGCCGGCGACATCCACTCGATGATCGAAGAGATGGAGAAGCGCACGGTCGATAACACCGGGCTAAACCTGACCTTCGCGTTCGACTATGGCGGTCAGGAAGAGATTGCTGCGGCCTGCGCGTGAATTGGCGCGTGCCGCGAAGGAGGGCCGTCTCGATCCCGAAACCATTACGCCGGAATTATTTGCGACGCGCCTGTTCACCAGCGCATTGCCCGAACCCGATCTCGTGATCCGCACCAGCGGCGAGCGGCGCTTGAGCAATTTCCTCCTTTGGCAATCGGCCTATGCCGAGTTGCTGTTCGTCGACACGCTCTGGCCCGATTTCACGCCTGAGAAGTTCCTCCAAGCCATCGACCTGTTCGCGCAGCGTGAGCGCCGCTTCGGTTCGGTGCCGGAAGCTGTCGCGTGACGGATACCCGCCATATTGTGACAGGGGGACTTTCTTTCTCGCCGGACTGGATCACACGTCCGCTGTTTGGGGGTTCTGCTCGCGGCGTTGATCATCGCGGCAGACTTCAAAGGTGCGGCGTATCTTGCCGTGTTCGTGGGGATCGGAGTTGTTTTCGCAGCGCGCGAATGGCACCGCATGGTTTGGCGTTTGGCAGAATCTTACCTCATTGAGATGACGCTGAGCGCGACTGCAATATTGTTGGCGCTGGGGGTGATGACGTTTTGGCCGCGCGGCCCTGCTGCCTGGGCAATCCTGGCGTGCGGGACATTGGTTGCGTTCGTTATCGCGGCTATCCGGGGTGAAAATCCGTTCTGGCAGGCAAGCGGAATTATTTATATCGGCGTGCCCTCGGTTGCCATGATTGCGGCACGCGCGATTCCTTCCAACGGCGCATGGTTGATTATCGGATTGCTGTTGATCGTCTGGGCAACCGACACCGGCGCGCTGATTGTGGGAAACCTCATCGGCGGACCCAAACTTGTTCCGGTGTTGTCGCCGAACAAGACTTGGGCGGGGACGCTCGGCGGGATCGTCGTGGCGGCGGTTGTTGAAGCGATCTTTGTCGGCGTTCTCGGCGGTAATATCTTATTGGCGGCTTCCTACGGCGCAGGTATTTCGGTCATCGCCCACGCCGGCGACCTGTTCGAGTCCTGGGTCAAACGCTCATTCAAGCGCAAGGACAGTGGTTCTCTGATCCCCGGCCATGGTGGAATTCTCGATCGCATCGATAGTACGCTGTTCGCAGTCAGCGCGCTCGCGACGCTGGTCCTTGTTGTCAAACTTGATCCGCTATTCGGTGCGCATCCATGAGGGCGCTCGCGGCACAACGCACGCATTTCGAGCTTCCCGATCTGTCCGCGATTCTGGCACGGCGTGTGACTGTGCTCGGCTCAACGGGCTCCATTGGCGTCAGCACGTTGAGCGTGATAGCGCACGCGCGAGAAATCTATGGACCGGATGCACTGCCGGTCGAGGCACTGACGGCGCAATCGAACGTCGATGTTCTGATAGAGCAAGCGAGGGCGATCCATCCTAGGCTTGCCGTCATCGGCGATACGAAGCTGCTGGGAAAGCTGAAAGACGGTCTTGCCGGAACCGGGGTTGAAATCGCCGCCGGGCGCGATGCCGTGATCGAAGCCGCCAGCCGCCCCTCTGACATTGTGATGGTCGCCATTGTCGGCGCCGCAGCCATCGAGCCAGCTCTTGCTGCCATCGCGCGCGGCGTAACGGTTGCGCTTGCCAACAAGGAGTGTGTCGTCGCGGCCGGTGCTGTGTTCCACGACGCCATCCAGCGCAGTGGCGCGTCGGTGATCCCCGTGGACTCGGAGCACAACGCTGTCTTTCAGGTTTTGGGCGATGGCAACGCTTCCGAAGTCGAGCGCGTGACGCTGACGGCCTCCGGCGGTCCATTCCGTGAATGGTCGATAGACCGCATGCGCGCGGCGACGCCGGCGCAGGCTGTTGCCCATCCGAACTGGTCCATGGGAGCGAAGATATCGGTCGATAGCGCCTCGCTGATGAACAAAGGCCTCGAACTGATCGAAGCGCATTTCCTGTTCGCGCTGCCGCCGGAACGGCTCGGCGTAATTGTGCATCCGCAGTCCGTGATCCATTGTCTGGTGTCCTATGGTGACGGCACCACGCTGGCGCATATGTCCTCGCCCGACATGCGCACGCCGATTGCCCATGCGCTCGCATGGCCACGTCGCATTGCCTCGCCCTCAAAGCGGCTCGATCTGGCGGCTATCGGGCAACTCACATTCCAGGAGCCGGATCATCAAAGATTTCGCTGCCTTGGTTTGGCGCTCGAATCCATGCGTGCCGGCGGTCTCGCACCAACGATCCTGAATGCGGCCAATGAAACCGCTGTTGCGGCCTTTCTCGATAACCGCATCGGGTTCCTCGACATTCCGCGTGTCGTCGAAGAAACACTTACTGCTGCGCACCATTCAAATTCGCAGGCCGCGATACTCGATGGCGTGCTCGCGGCAGACGAAAGAGCAAGATCCACGGCTGGCGACATATGCCGTCGCGTCGCGGCGTGAATTGAACGGAGACGATCATGCTGGGTGCTTTGCAGGGTTTGGTTGCGTGGGCGCCGCTTGGCCTGCCATCGTTCCTGTTCCTCATCACAGTTGTCGTGTTTTTCCACGAGCTTGGACACTTTTCCGTCGCGCGCTATTTCGGCGTGAAGGTGGAGACGTTTTCGATCGGCTTTGGCCCTGAGATTTTCGGTTGGACCGATAAGAAGGGCACGCGTTGGAAGTTCTCGTGGATACCGCTCGGCGGCTATGTGAAGTTTTTCGGCGATCTCGACGCAGCGAGCAGGCCCGACCGCGAGAGCGAGAGTACGCTGAGCCCCGAAGAGCGCTCCCTGACTCTACAATCCAAGCCGGTCTTCCAGCGCATGGCGATTTCCGCCGCGGGCCCGTTTGCGAACTTCATTCTCGCCATCGTGATCTTCACCGCGTTCTTTGCGACGTTCGGGCGCATCGTCGTTCCGCCTGTCGTGGGCGAAGTCGTGCCGGGCAGCGCCGCACAGGCGGCCGGTATCAAGCCAGGCGACCTCGTACAGTCCATCAACGGTAAGGCGATCTACGATTATCAACAGTTGCCGCAGATCATCAGGGTGAGCGCAGGCGAGGACCTTGCTATCACTCTGCTGCGCGGCAAGTCCCAGCTTACCGTTCATGCGACGCCGCGGATCACAAAGCTTGACGATGGGCTGGGAGGGACGTCGAACGCGCCAGCTCTTGGCGTCAAGTCTTCGCCCAAGGTCAAGCTCGTCCACATCAGCTTAAATCCCCTTCAGGCGCTTGGCATGGCGTGTCAGGAGACCTGGGACATCGCCGCCACCAGCCTTAGCGGCTTTAAGCAAATGATCCTGGGACGGACAGACTCCAGCCAGCTGACCGGCACGCTGGGCATGGCTAAAGTGTCCCAAAAGGTGGCCGAACAGGGCTTCCTTGCCCTAGTCGGTCTGGTAGCTTTAATTTCTGTAAGCCTCGGCTTGGTCAACCTTTTTCCGATTCCGGTCCTCGACGGGGGCCATCTTCTGTACTATGCATGCGAAGCAGTCTTGGGGCGGCCGCTGGGTGAGCGGGTCCAAGAGGCCGGATTCCGGTTTGGGCTGGTGTTGGTTATCGGATTGATGATTTTTTCGGTCTGGAACGACATGGTCCACCACCTGAATCTTTTCTGACCCGGCAATCGCACGCGTAACCGTGCCCTTAGAGACGTGTGGATGAGTGCTGACTCCCTGTTCGCCCGAGTGTTGCGCACGGCTTTGGCCGCGGTAACGTTTACCGTGTGTGCTGTTTCAATTCCGGCGTCCGCGCAGCTGGCTTCGGGCCCCTCCGCGCCGCCTTCGCCGGCGTCCGCCGCGACGCCGGCGGCGCTGCGCCGATCATTCAGAAGATCGTCGTGAAGGGCACGCAACGCATCGAGCCTGCCACCGTTCTGTCCTATATCTCATTGCATGAAGGCGATCCCTATCAGGCGCAGTCTGCGGACCGCGCGTTGAAGGCGCTGTTCGCCACGGGTTTGTTCTCAAACGTGAAAGTGAACTGGGACGCAGCAGCCTCTACGCTGACGGTGTCCGTTGCCGAAAATCCGATCATCAATCAGATCGACTACGAAGGTAACAGCAAGGTCCTCGACCAAGGACATCGAGAAAGAAGTGCAGCTGAAGCCGCGCATGGTCTTCACACGGACGAAAGTGCAGTCGGACGTCCAGCGCATCGTCGAAGTCTATCGCCGGAACGGCAAATTCGCGGCCACCGTCGATCCGCAGATTATCTCGCGTCCGCAGAACCGTGTGGATTTGATCTTCTCGATCCATGAAGGCCCTACCACGGGCGTGGCCCGCATCAACTTCATCGGCAACAAGACCTATGATGACGACACGCTGCGCGAGCAGATCGCGACCGAGGAAAGTTCCTGGTGGCGCATCCTGGCGAGCAACGACAACTACGATCCGGATCGACTGACGTTCGACCGTGAACAGCTGCGCCGGTTCTATGTCAGCCACGGCTACGCGGATTTTCGCGTCGTGTCGGCGGTAGCCGAACTGACGCCGTCACGCGATGCTTTTTATGTGACCTTCACGATCAGCGAGGGCGATCTCTACAGATTCGGCAAGGTCGAAATCGACTCAAGCATCAAGGAGCTGGATCCGCTTGCATTGCGTCCGCTCGTGAAAATCCAATCAGGCGATATCTACAATGGCGAGTTGATCCAGAAAGCGATCGACGCGTTGACGAACGCGGCGGGCACGCGCGGTTATGCGTTCGCAGAAGTTCATCCGCGTATTCGCCGCGATCACGATCACCGCCTGATCGACGTGCTTCTCAAGATCGATCAAGGGCCGCGTGTTTACGTCGAAAAGATCAATATCACGGGCAACAATCGCACGCTGGACAAGGTTGTGCGCCGCGAGTTTCGCCTCGTGGAAGGCGATGCGTTCAACCGTGTCCTTGTGGATCGCTCGCGAACACGCATTCGCAGCCTGGGTATTTTCAAGGATGTTGATGTCAAGCAGTCGCCCGGATCTCAGCCGGATCGCGTGAATCTGGATGTCAAATTGACGGAACAGTCGACCGGTGAGGTCTCGGTGGGCGCCGGCTATTCATCCACCAGTCAGCTGGTCGGCGAATTCAGCTATACCGAGCGCAACTTGTTCGGCCGCGGCCAGTATATGCGCGCCAGTGTGTCGGTCTCGCAGATCAGCAAGCAGTTCCAGTTCAGTTTCACCGAGCCGTATTTCCTCGACCGGCCTCTGGCGTCAGGTTTTGACCTGTACAAGGTCTATACCGACTATCAGCAAGCGGCTTACGCCTCGGATGTGTCTGCCGCGCAGTTGCGCGTGGGCTTTCCCACCTCAGAATACGGAACCGTCGCGCTCAGATACGTCTTTCGCTATGAAACCATCTCGCCTTATTCCGGCGCCCGCCGGAAATTCTCGCGCAGGACGACACGACTTCGAGTTTTGGATACACGTTCTCCTACAATACTCTGGACGACTACATAAAGCCGACGCGCGGTATCGCGTTCAGTCTCTCGCAAGACCTTGCGGGCTTCGGCGGATCGCTGAAATATCTACGAACCGAGGAGCAGTTTACCGCTTACAAGAAGATCTTGTGGGATCAGTTTGTAGGTTCGCTTGCCATCAACTCCGGTTACATTTCCGGCTATGGCGGTTCGCTTCTTCCGATCAATGATCGCTTTTTCAAGGGCGGTGACACGTTCCGGGGCTTCAACATTGCCGGCATCGGTCCGCGCGATCTTAGCGTGGCTAAAGATCTCAGCGCGCTCGGCGGCGATGTTTACGTCATCGGTACTGCGCAAGTCCGGTTGCCGAGCTTTTTGCCTGAAGATTATGGCGTGAATTTCTCGTTGTTCAGCGATTTCGGTACGTTGGGGCGAAATCGACAACAAGCAACAACTCTGCACGATCTACGGAGCTTGCGACATCAAAGACAATCTCGCTATCCGTGCATCGGCAGGTGTCTCGATCGGTTGGAAATCCCCGTTCGGTCCCATCCAGGTCGATTTGGGGATGCCTTTCCTGAAAACATCGTATGACCGTCCGCAGATTCTCCACTTTACCGCTGGCACAGGATTCTAGAACCATGACTTACACATTCCGGGCTTCGAGCCTGTTCGCTGTTGCAGCGATTTTTCTGACTGCTTTTGTGGCCCCCTCTCAGGCTGCGAACACGCCGCAGCCCAAGATCATCATGATCGATCGCATGATGGTGCTGCGCGGATCGAAGGTCGGCCAGGACATCGTCCGGCAGGTTAATGCCTATACCTCGCAGGCCGAGAACGAGCTTCGTGGCCAGGGTGCGGCACTGCAAAACGATGTGAAGGCCTTCCAGCAGCAGTCCGCGATCCTTTCCGCCGATCTCAAGGCCAAAAAGATGAGGGACCTTGAAGCCAGGCGGGCAGGGTTGCAGGCGCAGGTTCAGAAAAGGCAAACCCTGATCCAGGGTGGTTTCCTAAAGGCGAGGGAGCAGGTGCTGACTGCCTTGGGCCCGATCGTACAAGGCATCATGGTCGAGAAAGGTGCGAACATTCTTCTGGATCGCAACGCCGTCATGCTTGGCGCACGCGATCTGGATGTCACCCCGCTTGCTATCCAGCGCCTCGATCAAAAAATGCCTTCGATAAAGGTTGAGTTGGTCGCTCCGCCGCCGGGCGTTTTGCAGCAGCAGCAACAGGGCTCCCCACCGCCGCAATAGGTTGGGTCACATGATCCTGGAATGGCTCCATGGCTGATCCGAGGTTCTACGACAATCGCGGTCCGTTCAGCCTTGCAGATATCTGTGAGGCTGCTGGCGCAGTCATGCCGCAGAACGCGGATTGCAACGCGCGGATCGACGACACGTCGCGAGTCTGACGGGAGCAGGTCAAGCACATCTCACCTTCTTCGCCGGCGGTGCTGGTGAACCCGCAAAACAGTTCGCGCAAACGCAGGCTGGTTTTTGCTTTGTGCCGGCAAAAGGCGAGTTCGCTGCGCCGCAATCCTGCACCGTGATCCTATGTGATTCGGTGCAGCACGCGTTCGCGGCAACAGCGAAACTTTTCTATCCGGATTCCGCACTGGCGCTCTGGGATCAGACCGTTGCCGTGCATCCGACTGCGAAAATAGGAAAGGGAGTGGTTCTGGCCCCTGGTGTTGTCATCGGTCCGCACGTCGAGATCGGCGACAACACGCGTATCGGACCCAATACGACGATTTGCCCGCGGCGTCGCCATTGGGCGCAATGGCGAAATCGGCGGCAATATTAGTATCAGCCACGCCTATATCGGCGACAATGTGTTGATCTTGTCCGGCGCGCAGGTGGGTAATCCGGGCGTCGTCACAGGCCGGTCACGATAAAATTCCGCAACTCGGCCGCGTCATTCTTCAGGATAACGTGGAGATCGGATCCTGCACGGCGGTAGATCGCGGCGCGCTAGGCGACACCGTGATCGGTGAGGGGCACTAAAATCGACAATCTGGTTCAGATCGGACACAACACCCATATTGGTCGGCATACGGTTATTGTTGGTCATGTCGGAATTTCTGGAAGCTGTGAGATCGGCGATTTCGTCGTTATTGGCGGTCAGGTCGGTATCGCGGATCACGTTCATATCGGCGACGGCGCACGGCTCGCCGCGCGCACGGGTGTGGTCCCGGGAACCCTTCAGGGTGGGCTGGACTACGGCGGCATGCCGGCGAAGCCGCTTCGGGAGTACGCAAGAGAAATTGCAGCGATTAAGATGCTGGTCAGAAAAGGTACGAAGAAATCCTGATGGACAAGACAACTGCAGACATTTCGCTGGACGTGGAGCAGATCAAAAAACTGTTGCCGCACCGCGCCCCTTTTCTCTTCGTGGAGCGCCTGACGGACATTATTTCCAACGAAAGCGCCGTTGGACACAAGGCCGTCAGCTACAACGAACCGTATTTCCAAGGCCACTTTCCAGATTTTGCGGTCATGCCGGGCGTTTTGATTGTCGAAGCGATGGCGCAGACCGCCGGCGCGTTGGTGGTCTACTCGTTAGGTCGCGACAATCCGGGCCGCAAAGTCTATTTCATGACCATCGACAAGGCGCGGTTCCGCAGACCTGTGCGGCCTGGCGATATGTTGCGCATTCCTGTTACGGCGATCCAGAAGCGAGGCCCCGTTTTTCGGTTCTCCGGGAGGAAGCCCTATGTGGGTGACGAGATTTGCGCGGAGGCCGAGTTCAGCGCCATGATCTTCGACGATAAAGATGAAAATCCATCCAACGTCGCTGGTTGAAGACGGCGCGATCCTCGGCGCTGGCGTCGAGATCGGGCCGTTTTGCAGCATTGGCCCTCATGCGCGCCTTGGAGAGGGCGTGCGTGTCGTCTCGCATGTCTCTATAGCCGGACAAACATCGGTAGGCGCGCGCTCCGTTGTGTTCCCGGGCGCAATGCTTGGCGGCAGCGCACAGATACGCGGTGACAAAACGGTCGATGCGAAGCTCGTCATCGGCGAAGATTTGCGTCATCCGCGAATGCGTGACGATAAACTGCGGTAGCTCGAAGGACAAAGGCATCACCACAATCGGTGCGCGCGGATATTTCATGGCCTATAGTCATGTGGGTCACGATTGTCAGGTCGGTGAAGATGTGACGTTTGCAAACGGAACACAGCTCGCGGTCATTGTGAGATTGGCGACGGCGTCATTACCGGCGGCTTGTCGGCAATACAGCAGTTCGGCCGTATCGGCCGTGGTGCGATGCTGGGTGGTCTCAGTGGCGCCAACACAGACATCATTCCCGTATGGCATCGCGACTGGCCTACACGCTGAGCTAGGAAATTTGAATCTCGTTGGGCTAAAGCGGCGCGGCATTTCGCGGGAGAATATCGACGCATTGCGCGCAACCTTTAGACTGGTTTTTCTGGAATTCCGGCGGTTCGCTGGCGGATCGTGCGCGGCGCGCGGCGGGACAAATGGAACGCTGTCTCGGAGGTCAGGGAGGTCGTTGAGTTCATTCTCGCGCCGGCAAAGCGGCCGATTTGTCTGGCGCGCCGGCGGTGCAGGCCGGGGCGGCGAAGGATGAGCGGCGCGCTGGGCATTATTGCCGGCGGCGGCGATCTGCCACGCGCTATCGCCGAAAGTGCGCGCGCATCGGGACGCAGCGTGTTTGTGCTTCGGCTCACGAACCTTACTGGGGAATGGGCGACGGACTACCCGAACGAGACCGTTGCTTTGGGTGAACTCGGCAAGGCGATGAAGGCGTTTAAGGCGCACGACTGCAGCGATGTGACGCTTGCCGGAAAGGTTTGAAAGGCCGAAGTTTTCCGAAATCAAGCTCGATACGAAAGCAATGCTCGCGGCCCCCGCGTGTGATCGCGGCTGCGCTCAAAGGCGACGATGCTTTGCTACGCTCGCTGGTCGATATGTTCGAGCGCGAAGGGATGCGCGTGGTTGGCGCCGTCGAAGCGGCGCCGGATCTGATTGCCAACGCGGGTGTCATGGGCCGTGTTTAAACCGAATACCGAGAACGAATCTGACATCGCGTTGGCGTTCAAGGTTGCCCGCGCCATGGGGCAATTCGATGTGGGGCAAGCGGCGATTGTCTGTGCCGGACTGACGTTGTCTGTTGAGGCGGCGGAAGGAACGGACGCGACGGTCGCGCGTGTGGCTGCTCTTCCGGAGCACATCCGTGGCGCGCCAGGCAAGCTGCGCGGCGTTCTCGTTAAAGCCACGAAAACCGATCCAGGACCGCAAGACCGATTTGCCGGTCGTCGGCGTGGAAACGATCCGCAACGCGGCAAAGGTCTGTCTGGCTGGAAATCGCGATTGAAGCGGCGGCGCATTGGTTGTCGACCGGAATGCTGTCGTGGCAGAAGCCGACAAGCTCGGTCTCTTTCTTATCGGCGTTCCGGCCTGATCGATGCCGCCGTTGCATGCAAAACCCGTGAGCCTGATGCTGGTGTGCGGCGAGCCCTCCGGCGACTTGCTCGGCGGGCAGTTGATGGCCGGGCTCAAGGCTGTCGCGGGTGACCTCGCTGAGATTCAGCGGGGTGGGCGGTGCAGCCATGGACGCGCAGGGGCTAAAAAGTCTTTATCCTCTCGATGCAACCGCCGTTATGGGATTGCGCGAAGTCGTGCCCAAAATCCCCGCCATTCTTCGCCGTGTGCGTGAGGCTTGCGATTTCGCGATTGCCACGCGCCCCGATGCCGTCGTCCTGATCGACAGCCCGGATTTCACCCACCGCATTGCGCAACAGCTGAAGCGCCGCGATCCTTCAATCCGCACCATCAACTACGTCGCGCCGCAGGTCTGGGGCGAGCCGCGCCTATCGCGCGCGGAAGATGGCGCACTATTTCGATCTCGTGCTCGCACTGCTTCCATTCGAGGCGCCGTTTTTCGAGAAATATGGCCTGCGCTCCGTGTTCGTCGGACATCCCGTCATTGAGCGCGCGGCCGAGATTAAGGGCGGTTCCGAATTTCGCGCCCGGCACGGCATCCATTCAGACGCGCCACTTCTGGCTGTGTTGCCGGGAAGCCGTACGAACGAAATACGGTTTATTCTTCCGGAGTTTCGCGGTGCCGTGGCGCAGATTGCCGCGCGCGTGCCAGGACTGGTGACGGTATTGCCCACCATTCCCCATGTGGCGGCGCGCGTGAAAGCCGCAACGGAGAATTGGCCGACGCCTCTGCACGTCGTCGAAAGCGAGGAAGACAAATTCGCAGCCTTTGACGCCGCCGACGCGGCGCGCTTGCGGCATCGGGAACGGTGACGACCGAATTGGCGCTTGCCCGCAAGCCTATGGTCGTCGGTTACAAGGCCGGGTGGCTGACCTATGTGCTTGCGAAGCCGCTGATGAACGTCGAATACATCACGCTCATCAATATCCTGCTCGGCCGCGAAGCAGTACCGGAATTCCTTCAGGGCCGCTGCAATCCCCACAATCTTGCTGACGCCGTCACGAGGCTCTTAACCGACAAGGAAGCTTGCCGGTAGCGAACTTCACGATCTGGACACGGCAACAGCGATGCTCGGCCGCGGTGGCGAGGCGCCGAGCATTCGCGCGGCGCGCGCCATTATCGACTTCGTACGCGGTCCCTAGCGATTGCCCAGCGGGACGTAGTTGCGCGTCTTCGCACCGGTATAAATCTGCCTTGGGCGGCCGATCTTCTGCGCCGGGTCCTCGATCATCTCGCTCCATTGCGCGATCCAGCCGACGGTGCGGGCCAGTGCGAACAGCGCGGTGAACATCGAAGTGGGAAAGCCTAGAGCCTTTAATGTGATGCCTGAATAGAAGTCGATGTTCGGATAGAGTTTCTTCTCGATGAAATATTCGTCCTGAAGCGCGATGCGCTCCAATTCCATCGCGACCTCAGAATGGGGTCGTCTTTGTGTCCGACTTCTTCAAGAACAGCGTGTGTTTGCGCTTGCATGGCCTTTGCACGCGGGGTCGTAGCTTTTGTAGACGCGGTGGCCAAAACCGGAAAGGCGGAAGTTATCGTCCTTGTCCTTCGCGCGTTTGATGAATTCGGGTATGCGATCGACACTACCGATCTCCTCGAGCATCTTGAGCGCTGCTTCGTTGGCGCCGCCATGCGCGGGTCCCCAGAGGCAAGCGATGCCCGCCGCGATGCAGGCAAACGGATTGGCGCCGGACGAACCGGCGAGGCGCACAGTCGAGGTTGACGCGTTCTGCTCGTGATCGGCATGCAGGATGAAAATCGTATCCAGCGCTTTCGAAAGGATCGGATTGATCTTGTACTCCTCGGCCGGAACCGAGAACGTCATGCGCATGAAGTTGTCGGTATAGCTCAGATGGTTGAGCGGATACACGAACGGCTGTCCCACGGCATATTTGTACGCCATTGCCGCAATCGTCGGCATTTTGGCGATCAGGCGATGGCTGGCGATCTCGCGCTGGCGCGGATGGTTGATGTCGGTGGAGTCGTGATAGAACGCCGACAGCGCGCCGACGACACCGCACATGATGGCCATGGGATGCGCGTCGCGACGGAACCCGCGATAGAAGGTCGACATCTGATCGTGCACCATGGTGTGCATGGTGATCGAGTGTTCGAACTGCTTGAACTGACCCGTGTTGGGCAACTCGCCGTGCAGCAGCAGGTAGCAGACCTCCAGGAAGGTCGAATGCTCTGCCAACTGATCGATGGGATAGCCACGATAGAGCAGGATGCCCTTGTCCCCGTCGATGAAGGTGATGTCGCTTTCGCAAGAGGCGGTCGAGGTGAAGCCGGGATCGTAGGTGAAGATGTCGGCATCGCCGTACAGCTTCCGGATATCGACGACGTGGGGGGCCTTCGGTGCCGGAGAAGGCGGGCAGTTCGAAAGATTTGTTGTCATACGTCAGAGTGGCCTTGCCGGCCGGAACAAGCTTGCTTGCCTTCATCGCGTTAAGCTCCTGTCAGGCTCCCTTCCGGGAGCGCCCGGTTCGATATCTTGCACTGCACAACTATAGGCCAGTTCGGTTAATTTCGTCATCACAATCCTATTGATTGAGACGTTTTGTGACGACTTTACTATGTTGCATAAGCCTTTAATCGGACTACGGATTTCTGCCTTTCCTAGAACTTCCATCATCTCGAAAAGCGGCGGTGACGACGCCTTCCCCGTAAGGGCTGCGCGAAGGGGCTGAGCAACCTGCCCAAGTTTTGAGTCCTTCCGCATCTGCGAAGGAGCGTGCCACGGCTTCGAGCGCTTTGCCGGTCCAGTCTGCCTCCTCGAATTTGGGTAACACCCGCCCCGATTACGGGCCTGCGCTTCGGACGAGAAGTTTTTTTTGCGCGGTGTCATCCAGTGTGCGCGGACCGTCGCTGAACAGGAACTCGGCAGACTGCGTGAGTTCTATGAGAGTCTTGGCCCGCTCTTTCAATCCGGGCATTGCGGCAACAAGGCGTGATTTTCCCTTGTTGTCGAGCACACGTGGCGGCGTCTCGCGCGCGAGAACACCCTCTACTTCCGTCGTCAGCGCCGCATCGTCCATTGCACGGATGTAGTGGGCATTCAGGTTGTCCAGCTTCTTGAAATCGAGCCGGGCAGGGCTACGGCCGATGTTTTCAAGATTGAACCAAGCAATCGCTTTTTCCGTTGGAATGATCTCGTCGTCGCCATGACTCCAGCCGAGACGCAGCAAATAATTGCGCATCGTCTCGGCGAGATAGCCCATGTCGCGATAAGCCTCGACCGCAAGAGCGCCATGACGCTTCGAAAGCTTGGCGCCATCCGGGCCGTGGATCAGCGGCACATGGCCATAGATTGGCTCAGGCCAATCCATTGCATGAATGATCTGAAGCTGGCGGGCGGCGTTGTTCAGATGATCGTCGCCGCGAATGACGTGAGTGACGGCCATGTCGAAATCGTCTACGACCACGGCGAGCATATAAGTCGGCGTCCCGTCGCTGCGCAGCAGGACCATGTCGTCAAGTTGTTCGTTCTTGAAGCGCACGTCGCCTTGGGACGACATCATGCACCACTGTTTCGCCGGTTTGCGGCGGTTTCAGGCGAACGACGAACGGCGCTCCAGTAGGCGCTTCTGATGGATCGCGGTCACGCCAGCGCCCGTCATAGCGCATCGATTTTCCCTCGGCGCGTTGCTGCGCGCGCATGTCGTCAAGCTCTTGGGCGGTAGCAAAGCAGCGATAGGCGTTGCCTTCTGCAAGCAGTTGCTCCGCGACCTCGCGATGCCTACCGGCGCGCGCGAACTGATAAACGGTCTGTCCGTCCCAATCCAACCCGAGCCATTCCAGGCCGTTCAGGATCGCTGCCACGGCTTCGGGCGTCGAGCGCTCGCGGTCTGTGTCCTCAATGCGCAAAAGGAATGTGCCGCCGGTGTGTCGCGCGTAAAGCCAGTTGAACAGCGCCGTGCGCGCGCCGCCGATATGCAGCATGCCCGTAGGCGAGGGCGCGAAACGAAGGACAGGTTTCTTGTTTTCTGACATGATAGGGGGCGGTATTGGTGTTGGGCGGTTTGTTGTTGCAGGCGAGGCTTCTAGCAGGCCGTTTTCCATGGTGGTAGGGCCGCTTTCGGGCTTTCGGCGCAGGTCGCCGGAGGCAGTTGACGTTGGCGCGTGGCCAATGGCGTTGCTGCGTGCCTGCCGCGATCACTTGCTGTCCGAGCGCGAACGTTGGCCGCTTTGGCTGCCGGTTGGTTTCGGTGCCGGTATCGGGCTCTATTTCTGGTTGCCGGTCGAGCCGTTTGTTGTTGCCGCGATTGCGACAGGCGTTTTGGGGCTTACCAGCGCTATTCTTTCCACGCGACAGATACACGTCGCGTTCCGTTGTTCTTAGCGGCTTTGGCGGCAACCTCGTTGGGTTTCGGGTACGCCAAATGGCGCGAGGCGTCGGTCGCCGCACCTGTACTTCAGCACAATGTGGGCCTGGGTTGCGCTCGATGGTCGCATCGAAAGCGTGCAGGTGCATGGCAAAGGCGTGCGTGTTGTCTTGAGCGCGATCCAGTCGCCGCGATTCAGAGGCGATACCGTTCCAGCGCGTGTGCGCATATCGATCCGTGCAGTGACCCCGGACCTCGTGCCGGGAAACTGGATCCACGTCAGGGCGATACTGATGCCGCCACCGGCACCTGCTGTGCCGGATGGATACGATTTCGGCCGCGCCGCATTTTTCGATGGCATCGGCGGCGTGGGCTATGCGTACGGACGGGCGACTCCGATCGCACCGCTACGCGCCGGTACTTTTGGCGAGCAGGCCGCAACGGCAATTGCGCAATTGCGTTGGCGAATGACACAGCGCATTCAAGCAGCACTTCCGGGCAGTACAGGCGGAATTGCATCCGCCCTTATCACGGGAGATCGTGGCTCTATCTCCGAGGATGACGAAGCTGCATTGCGTGACGCCGGGCTTGCGCATGTGCTGGCGATTGCCGGTCTGCACATGGCGCTGGTGGGACTGGGATTGTTCTGGATCGTGCGCGCGGCCCTGGCAGCTATCCCCGTCATCGCGCTGAATTATCCGATCAAAAAATGGGCGGCAGTGGCCGCGCTCGGCGGCTCGACCTTTTATTTGATCATCAGTGGCGCTGCCACGCCGGCCACGCGCGCCTACATCATGCTGGCGACCATGTTGTTTGCGATTCTGATGGACCGCCCGGCACTCTCAATGCGTTCCGTGGCGTTGGCGGCTTTCATCATTCTTCTGCTTCGTCCCGAAAGTCTCTTGGAGCCCGGCTTTCAGATGTCTTTTGCAGCCGTCGCCAGTCTCGTCGCGGTGGCGGAGTGGGAGGCGGCACGCCGTATTCACGACGGACCGCGAGCGTTTGCAGGGCTTCGGCGCTATCTACGCGGAAAATCGCGGTCACGAGTCTCGTCGGGAGCATCGCGACCGCGCCTTATGCAATTTTTCATTTTGATCGCGCGACGCATTACGCTGTGCTCGGCAATCTGCTCGCCATGCCGGTGATGGGTTTTGTAACCATGCCCGCGGCTGCGATTTCGGTGATCGCGATGCCATTTCATCTCGAAGCCTGGCCGCTCAAGATCATGGGCGGGGGCATCGAAATCATGCTCTCAGTCGGTCGGTTCGTCTCAGGTCTGCCTGGTGCGATCTCCGACGGTATCAGCTTGGCCGGTCATTTCGCTCGTTCTTCTGTCACTGGGCGGATTGTGGATCGTGTTATGGCGCAAGACATGGCGTTGGCTGGGAGTAGTACCCGCCGTGCTCGGCATCGCGATTGCGGTTCTGACCAGAGGACCAGACATTTTGGTCGCGCGAGACGGATCAACGCTGGCCGTCCGCGGCGCGGACGGTGCGCTGCGGCTCGTACGAAAGGCATCCGACGAATACTCGGCCAGCGAATGGCTGAAGCGCGACGGTGACGCCCGCGATGCCGGCGATGCCATCGCGACGCACAAAGACGGTGTTAGCTGCGATGCCTATAGCTGCATCGCAAAGGGCAGGGACGGAACGACGATTGCCGCTGTTCAACGCGTGGATGCTCTGGAGGAAGATTGTGCCAATGCCACGATTGTCTTGAGCGCTGTGCCGTCCGGGCGCAACTGCACTCAGCCCAAGCTCGTCATCGACAAATTCGATGTTGCGCGCGCCGGCGGCTATGCGATTTGGCTAGGCAACGAGATGCGCGTGGAGACGGTCGAGGGCGAGCGCGGCCTAAGGCCCTGGAGCCGGCAACCGCGCACGCCGCGTCAATATTCTCAATACCGGCGGATCAAACCAACAAGCTTACCCTGAACGCGCACGCGATCCGCGCCGTAGAGGCGCGTTTCGTAAGCAGGATTTGCAGCTTCCAGCGCGATGGAGTCGCCGCGCCGCCGCAACCGCTTCAACGTTGCTTCGGTCTCGTCGACCAAAGCCACAACGATTTCGCCGGTGTTTGCGGTGTCGGATTCCTGGATGATGACGGTGTCGCCATCGAGAATTCCGGCATTGATCATGGAGGTCACCGGTGACTTCGAGCGCGTAATGATCGCCGCGCCCCAACATACCCATGGGAACCGGCACGTCGGTCACTTTGTTCTGCAGCGCCTCGATCGGGGTGCCGGGCAGCGATCCGGCCTACCATCGGCACATTGACGGAGCCTTCGCTTTCGCCGCCCGCGCGCCGCGGGCTCCCGGCGACGCGTGCGTCCGATGACCCGCGCGCCTCGGCCCGCCCATGACGGGCGCCTGCGGGGTTCATGCGTTGGACCTGGCTCCGAGTCGTGGCGGGGGCGCAGGGTGTCCGAAACATTCTCTGGAAGCTTGATGATCTCAAGTGCGCGCGCACGTTTTTCGATGCGGCGCAGGAATCCGCGCTCCTCAAGCGCCCGTGATCAGGCGGTGGATGCCGGATTTCGATTTGAGATCAAGAGCGTCCTTCATTTCGTCGAAGGAAGGCGGAACGCCGGTTTCACGGACTCGCTCATGAATGAACATGAGAAGCTCGTACTGCTTTTTGGTTAGCACGGTTCCATATCTCCCTTGGCGCCATGTGGCGAACAAATCCGAAACATGGAGAATCGTTCTAGTTTAGTTCTCAGAGTCCGTCAACGCACAAAATGTGGGTCCTGTCAGAGGGCGTTCGAGGAGCAGAACATCGACGGCCTCGCCCCCGTTAAGCGCCGGGGCGCCTGGCTTTCGAACAACGAGGCCATCGGCTGCCGCAAGGGTGCTCAGCATCGAGGAATCCTGGGTCTCAAAGATATCCGCCCAATAGTCGCCGTCATGCTGAATGAGTTTCGTACGCAGATAATCCTCACGCGCGTCATTGGCGCGAATGCTGTGCGTCAGACGCGCCGTGGTTCGCGGCATTTTCGCTTCGGTGTCGAGCAGCCGCGCGATAGCCGCACGAACGAACAAATTGCGCACACAAAGGTCGACACAGGATTGCCCGGCAGGCCGAGCAGCGGCGTTTCCTTAAGGTGGCCAAAGATCAGCGGCTTGCCGGGGACGCATCGCGATCTTCCAGAAATCGAGCGCGAAAACCTTTCGGACCAGCGCTTGTTGGATCAGATCGTGGTCACCCACAGATGCACCGCCCAGCGTCACGATCAGATCCGCCTCCGCAGCTTTCTCCGCAATCGTCGCGATGGCATCGATGTCGTCAGGAAAAATACCGAGATCGAACGGCTCGCCGCCCCATGCTTCGATCATCGGGTGCAACGCATATCCGGAAGACGCGACAATGCCGCCTGCGCTGCGCGTCTCGCCGGGACGTGAAAGTTCATCTCCCGTCGCTGCGATCGCGATCCGCGGTCTGCGGCGGACTTCAACTTGCGTCAGGTCGCCCGCCGCCAACAGCGAAACGTCACGCGCCGTGAGCCGCTTGCCCGCGCCAACCAGCACATCGTCCTGGATAAAATCGAGACCTGCTGCGCGGATATATCTGCTAGGCTGAGCCGCGACATTGACCGTCACGCCAGCGCTATCCGCCGTAGCGTCTTCCTGAATCACAATGCCATCCGCGCCATCCGGCACAACGCCGCCAGTGAAGATGCGAACGGTTTCACCTTCGGTAATAGCGCCGCGAAAAGGATGGCCCGCAGGCGACGACCCAACCACACGCAATGTCGCGGGTGGCGTTACCGTATCGATGCAGCGCACGGCATAACCGTCCATTGCCGATACCGGCGCAGGCGGCTGTGTTGTACGCGCGAGTGCATCCTCAACAAGGACGCGGCCAAAAGCTCGATCAATGGACACTGTTTCGCTATCGACCGGCTCGAGAAGTGCGACTATGCGCGCGATGGCTTCATCGACGGAAATCATTGGAACATGTCCTCGACACGGACATTTGCTGCGCGGGCAAGTTTCTTGGCGGTGTCCGGAGACAGGGCGCGCGACTGTCCCGTGAGATAGGCGAGGACCAGCGCAGCGGGTACGCCGGCATCCTTTGCCCATGTCGTCGGACGCAAGCGATTGGAGGCCATGAACTCGCGGAAGGCATCACGTTGTGCATGAGGGCCCGGACGCGGCGCTGAGACTTCGTTCATAATTGTTTTCGGTTTGGCGCGCGCAGGCGCCGATGGCGCTTTGAATGCTTTCTGCAACGGCGAAACATAGTCGCCGCTCTTGCCACCCGATTTGGCGAGCAGCTTCACGCTCTCAATGACCGCGCCTTTGTCGATCGCTTTTGTCATGTCGTAGACCGTGAGCGCGGCAACGGATGCGGCAGTCAACGCTTCCATCTCGACGCCGGTTTGCGCCGTAGTCTTGACCAAGGCTTCGATACGCAAAGCATTGCGCTCATCCAGCCACTCGAATTCGATATCGACCTTGGTGAGCGCGAGCGTATGGCAGAGCGGTATGAGCTCTGGCGTCTTCTTTGCCGCCATGATCCCCGCGATACGCGCGGGCCCAAGCACTTCGCCTTTAGGGGGCATTGCCCTCTTCGCTGCCGCATAGGCATCGGGCTGAAAGCACAATGACGGCTTCCGCCGTCGCTTCGCGATCTGTGACAGCCTTACCAGACACATCCACCATGCGCGCGGCGCCTTTGGCGTCGAGGTGGCTGAGCTTTTTCATGAATGGAGCTTAGCGCCAATCAAGGCGCGCGTCGCGGCGGCGACATCGGCCTGACGCATCAGGCTCTCGCCAATCAGGAATGTTGTGACGCCTATGTCTGCCAGACGCTTGAGATCATCGGGCGTGGATAGCCCGCTTTCAGCGACCACCACAACTTCTTCCGGGATTTTTGGCGCGAGCTTGAGCGTGACGGCCGTATCGGTGGCAAACGTGTTCAGATCGCGGTTGTTGATGCCGATCATATCGGCCTCCAGCGCAATGGCGCGCTTCAATTCCGCTTCGTTGTGCACTTCGACCAGAACGTCCATCGCGTGGTAATCTCGCGCCAGCGAAAACAGGTCTTTCGCGGTCTCGTCGTCGAGCATGGCCATGATGAGCAGAATGCAATCTGCGCCCCAGGCGCGTGCTTCGGTCACCTGGTACGGATCGAGCATGAAGTCTTTGCGTAGCGCAGGAAGGGCAGTTACCTCGCGTGCCGCGGTGAGGAATTCCGGCGCGCCCTGAAACGACGGCGCATCGGTCAGCACTGAGAGGCACGATGCACCACCGGCCTCATAAGCGAGGGCAAGCAATGGGGGATCGAAATCCGCGCGGATGAGCCCCTTGGAGGGACTTGCCTTCTTGATTTCAGCGATCAGGCCATAACGGTCCGCGGATTGCGCGCGCATCAGCGCGGTACGAAATCCCGCGCGGCGGCGATTGCGCCCAAGCTTTTTCGTCAAGCGCCTTATCGGAGAGGCGTGCTTTCGCGGCCGCGACTTCTTCGCGTTTGTACTTGGCAATGTCGTCCAGGATGCTCATGCGTTCGAGACTTCGATTAACCGTTCGAGACGGACGAGGGCTGCACCGGAGTCGATGGACATTTCGGCCATCGCAACGCCGCCGGCGATGCTCTGCGCTTTGCCCGCGACGATCAAAGCTGCGGCGACGTTTAACAGCACGATATCGCGGAACGGGCCTTCCTCGCCATCAAGCAGGTTTTTGATTGCCGCTGCGTTGTGCTGCGCATCGCCGCCCTTGAGATCAGCTAGCGTCGCCTTGCGCGGAACCGCGTTGAAATCGAGTAACTGGACATTGCCTTTGTCGAGCGCGGCGATGTGCGTTTCGCCCGCTGTCGTCATTTCATCGAGTCCATCGGAGCCATGCACAACCCATGCGCTTTCCGACCCGAGCGCGGCGAGCACTTCAGCCATGGGCTCCAACCATTCGCGCGCGTAGACGCCGAGAAGTTGTCGCTTCACACCCGCGGGATTGGAAAGGGGGCCGAGCAGATTGAAAATCGTGCGCACGCCGAGCTTGCTGCGCACCGCCGCAACGTGACGCATCGCGGGGTGATAGATGCGGGCGAACAGGAAACACGAACCGGCGTCTTCGAGGCAGCGCTGCGCCCGTTCCGGCGACAACTCTATCTTCACGCCGAGCGCTTCGAGCACGTCCGCTGCACCGGCCCGCGACGTGGCGCTACGGTTGCCATGTTTCGCGACTGGCACACCTGCACCCGCCACGACGAACGATACCGCAGTCGAGATATTGAGCGTGTTGTGACCGTCGCCGCCTGTTCCGCACAGATCGATAGCGCCCGGAGGCGCCTCGATGGAGCGCATGTTGGCGCGCATCGATTTAGCCGCGCCGGTGATCTCTGTGACCGTTGGTCCACGCTTCGCTATGGCGAGCAGGAATTCCGCGAGTTCTTCTTCGCCCACATGCCCGGCGAAGATCGTGTCGAACGCGTCCATCGATTCACGCTCGCTCAACGCGGCGCCGCCCGACACCTTTGCAAGCGCGGCAAATGTCGCAACGCTCGTCATGCCGGCACGCGGGGAGAACTCTTTGGCGATGGTCAGGAAATTCTGCAGCAGCGCATGACCGTTCTCTGAGGCAATACTTTCGGGATGGAATTGGACGCCGTGCACAGGATGCGTCTTGTGCATCACGCCCTGAATCACGCCATCGCCGCTGGTTGCCGTCACTTCAAGCGAAGCTGGCATGCTCTCCGGCGCGATGGTCAGCGAATGATAACGCGTCGCCAGAAAGTCATTGTTCAGTCCGCGGAACACACTTTTGCCTGTGTGGTGAATGCGCGAAACCTTGCCGTGCATCGGCTCCGGTGCGCGCACGATCTCGCCGCCGTAGATTTGTCCGATGGCCTGATGGCCGAGGCAGACACCGAGGATTGGAACTCGCCCGTTCGCCTTTTCGATCAGCGAAAGGCAGATTCCGGCTTCGTTCGGCGTGCACGGGCCAGGCGATAGGACGACAGCCTCCGGGCGCATGGCCAACGCTTCGTCTGCGCTCAGTTCGTCGTTACGCCTGACGACCACATCGGCGCCTAGCTGCCCCAGATAATGGAACAGGTTGTAGGTGAAGCTGTCGTAGTTATCGATCAGAAGCAGCATGAGGGGGTCCAGGTTGAGCGGCTCTATAGCATGTTTGCCTGGATTGCACGTTGACAGGCGGGGGTGCCGGGGGGCACTACGTGTCCATGCTCCGGTTGAAGCCGATTCGAAAAGAAAAGCGTCGCGGACCCTCTGGCGCGATGCTTCGTATCGCGGACGGAGCGTTCTGGATCGTTCTGGTATTCGCAACATCCTTTGGCGCAAGCAGTCTCGCGACTGGGTTTCCAGCTCTGCTGGGATTGTTCGTAGCGCCGGGCGCAATTGCCGCGCAAGCCAGCGTATCTGAGTCGGCCATCCGCGTGTCTCTGCCGGTGCCGCAACCGCCAGATAGCCCCAATATCCGGATGACGATCGCGACGGATGATGTTGTCGAACGGCCGCTGCATCTTCAGGGCAAGCCTTTCATCGCAATTGTGATCGACGACCTCGGTGGCGACGTTGCCCACACGCGCCGCGCAATCGCGTTGCCGTCTGCCGTGACCCTGTCGTTTTTGCCCTATCCGGAGGGCACGCCGGGATTGGTGCGGAACGCCGCGCATGCCGGCCACGAGATCCTCGCCCATGTGCCGATGGAAGCGCTCGGCGCGCACAACCCGGGACCAAGGGCGCTCATGACCGGGCTGCCGGCGGAGGAGAACCTGCGCCGGTTCGAATGGGCACTGGCGCGTGTGCCCGGCTATGTAGGGATCAACAATCACGAAGGCAGCCGGTTCACAGCGGATGAGGAGGCTCTTGTGCCGGTCATGCAGCGGCTGGGTGAACGACACGTCTTTTTCTTTGACTCGAAAACGACGGCGGACACGCAGGTTGCTCTTGTGGCGAGCCGCTATGGCGTGGCGAGCGCAGCGCGCGACATATTCCTTGACGACATCAATGATATCGACGCGGTGGACGCGCAGCTTCACATGCTGGAAAAACGCGCGAGAGAGCAGGGCATCGCCATCGCCATTGGACACCCGCGCGAGATCACGCTGGATGCCGTGGCTTACTGGACTGCACATCAATCGGAATTCAGACTTGTCAGGCTGAGCGAAGCGATCCGCCTCAAATCCGAGGCGCGAACTTCACTGGCCTTTCTTGGCCGCTGAAGCAAAGCGCACGGCCTCGTCGGCAGCGGACATCAGCGCTTTCGCCTTGTTGACCGTTTCCTGATACTCGGCTTCCGGGTCGCTGTCGGCGACAACGCCGCCGCCCGCCTGTACATACATTGTGCCATCCTTCACGACCGCAGTACGCAGCACGATGCAGGTGTCCATCGAACCGTCGGCAGCGAAATAGCCGACTGCACCGGCATAAACCGCGCCACGCTTTTCCCTTTCGAATTCGTCGATCAGTTCCATGGCGCGGATTTTGGGCGCACCCGTCAGGGTTCCCGCCGGAAGTCCCGCTGCCAGTGCGTCAACGGCGTCGAGCCCGTCGCGGATATGGCCTTCGACATTCGAGACCAGATGCATGACGTGACTATAGCGCTCGATGAAGAAGCTGGCGGTGACGTTCACGTCGCCCGTTTTGGCAACGCGCCCTACATCGTTGCGGCCGAGATCGACGAGCATCAGATGCTCTGCGCGCTCTTTCGGGTCGCTCATCAGTTCTTCAGCGAGTGCCTTGTCTTCTTCGGGCGTGGCACCGCGCTTGCGCGTTCCGGCGATGGGCCGGATGGTCACGACACCATCGCGCAGACGCACCAGAATTTCCGGACTCGATCCGGACGATGTTGAATCCGGGAAAGGCCAGATTGTAGAGGAACGGCGATGGATTGAGACGCCTGAGCGCTCGATAGAGTGAGAAAGGCGGCAGTGCAAAGGGGCGGCGAAAGCGCTGGCTCGGCACGACCTGAAACACGTCCCCGGCGCGGACGTATTCCTTCGCGCGCTCGACGATGGCCAGATATTCGTCGTGCGTCATGTTGGACTCGACATTTGACGTCGCAGGCAAATCGTAAATCTGCGGCGTCGCGGGCGCCGGTCGTTCAAGGTCGCCCGTCGTGTCGATCAACCGTTCGCAAGCGCGGGCGTAGGCGGCGCGGGCATCGAGACCGTTTTCCGGCCAGACGGGCGTCACGATCAGGATTTCGTCGCGCACATTGTCGAAGATCGCCGTGATCGTCGGCCGCATCAGGATCGCGTCGGGGAGGCCGAGCGTGTCCGGTGGTGGATCGGGCAGGCGCTCGATCAGGCGCACCGTGTCGTAACCGAGATAGCCGAATAGCGCGACCGCCATCGGCGGAAGCCCGGCGGGCAGTTCCATGCGCATCTCGTGTATCAACGCGCGCAGCGATTGCAGCGGCTTGTCGGCGACGGCATCCGGAATGAACGTCGATGGCGCGGAGCGCGCATTGCGATTGATTTCGGCTTTGCCATTCCGGCAACGCCAGATCAGATCCGGCTTGAGACCGATGATCGAATAGCGCCCCCGCGACTCGCCACCCTGGACGCTCTCGAACAGGAACGCGTTGTCGCGTCCTTCACCGAGTTTCAGGAATGCCGAGACCGGCGTTTCCAGATCGGCGATCAGGCGCGTGTAAAGCGCCTGCGGCTGCCCAGCGTCGTACGCGCGCGCGAACGCGGGGAAATCCGGAAGGATGGCCATCGGCCGCTCATGATCCGCTGTCGCCACCCATGATCCGATCGGCCAAAGCGTGATTGATGGTCACGCCCTGCTTATCACGCTCGGCTTTCGCGAAAGAGAGCGTGATATCTCCGGCGATCTGCCCGGCCACCTGACGCATGCCTTGTACAAATTGCGGGCTTGTTTCAGGGAGTGGGGGATGAACGATGCCAGTAACGTGCGCGATGATGTAGGCGTTCCGGCTGGAATTCGGGCCGGATGCGATCCCGCCCGATTTCGCTGCGAAGATATTTCTGACCAGATCCGGTGAGAAAATATTGTCGGACTGCCGGCGTGTAATTGCCGGCCCGGTCAGAACCGGCGAACCGGCTTTCGCGGCGACGCCTTTCAGGTCTCCAGATTTAGAAGCTTCTGCGGCGAACTCCGCCGCGCGCTGCTGGAGCATTTTCGCCGTCTGTTCCGCGGTCCAGAGGCGAGTGGCCTCCACGCGCACAGCATCCAATGACTTCGGCTTTGGCGGCGTGTCGCCTTCCACAGAGATGACATAGGTGTGACCCGTTTTGGTCTGAAACGGATCGCCGGATTCGCCGACCTCCGCCGCAAATATCTGTGCCACTAACTCGGGATCGGCGGGCAACGCCACTTTGCTGCCATCGGACGCCAGCCCTTGAGCATCGATTGCAGGCACATGGACAATGCGCATGCCGGCCTTCTTTGCGGCCTGCGCGAATTCTGCGCCGCTGCTTGTCGCATCGGTATAAGCGTTCGACACGTCGATCAGCTTGTTCTGTGCAAGCTGATCGGTCAGTTCCTTCACGATGTCCGGCTTCGCCTCATCCAGCGTCGTCGTTTTGCCCGGCGTGATCTTGGAAACGTGCATCAGAATCCAGGTCGAGAAATTCTTGAGCGGTTGCGACACGCCCTCCAAGGGCAGCGCGAACACTGCCGCGCCGTTGGCGGCCAAATCGTCTTGCGACACGTCTCCGCGGCTGTCGACGGGCTTTCCAACCGCCTTTGCCATGTCTTCGAATTTCAGGCCGCCATCGATTTTCGATCGCGCGGCTTTTGCGCTGGCTTCGTCGGAGAATGAAACTTGTTCCACCGTGCGTTTTTCCGGGACGACATAAACTGCTTTTTTAGCTTCATACGCGGCTTTGATTTGATCGTCCGTGATCTTGATGCTGGCCGATACGTCTTCCGGACCTGCGACCGCGACAGTTACATTGCGATAGTCCGGCGTACTGAAGCGCGCGGGCTGCGATTTCACAAACGAGGCAAGCACCGTATCGCTTGGAGGCGGAATCGGGCCGACCGTCTGGGCCGCCAGCACAACATATTCCGTAGTGCGCAGTTCCGTTGCGAAGGAGAACAATGCATGGGCATAACCGCGCGGAATCTGGAAACCGTTTTCGACCGGCTCAAGGAGTTGCTCTCGCGCCATATCGCCGCGCAATCCATCTTCAAAGGACTCTTCGGTGAAGTTGCGTTGCGCGAGCGCTCTGTCGAATGTCGCTTTGTCAAAAGTGCCCAACGGGCCATAAAATGCGCTGATGCCCTGTATCCGCGAACGGATGTCGGCGTCGCTGATCTTAAGCCCCATTTTGTTGACGGCATTGTCGAGCGCCGCCCGCGTGATCACTTGATCCAGCGCGATATTGCCCAGCCCCATCTTGCGCGCCATGTCGGGCGTAATTTGCTGTTTCTCCTCCGCGCTTCGATTTTGAATGAAGTTTCGATAGTCGCGACTGAACTGGTCGTAAGAAACGACAGATGAGCCAACTGTCGCGACGTCGGTGTCTGAACGGGTGCGAAAGACGTCCGCGATACCCCAGACGACAAAGCTCAGCGCCAACGCGCCCATAAAAATCGAGGCAAAGATGGACTTGGAGAAGGAACGCATTTTCTGAAGCATGGAGAACTCGGCGGTGTTGGCTGTGAAAGGCCGCGGATGATAGGGATGGGGCTCAACGGGGGCAAGCGATGGCCGGCTGGACAGACTTTTTCGTCGCGGAGGTTGGGGCGTCAGCGGCCCTGGCCGGCTTCGTTATTGTAGCGATATCGATCAATCTTAACCGGATTGTCTCCTTTCCCTGGTTGCCCGGACGGGCCGCCGAGACTCTGGTAGCGCCGACAGGCGTTTTGATTCTGTCGAGCTTCATGTTGGTGCCTCACCCGCCGGCCGCCGCTTTGGCCTTCGAATTGACGGTCACGGGCGCAGCGATGTGGCTGATGCCGACTATCATCCAGCTTCGTGTTCTGGGGCGGCAGCACGAAGTGCCCCGCCGATCCTTGATCACGCGGTTCCTGCTCACCCAGATTTCCAGTCTGCCGGTCATTGGGACAGGCGTGCTTTTGTGGCTCGGAGACAAAGACCCCTGGGGATGGATCGTGCCCGGTGTGATCGCTTCTTTGATAGCGACCGTGATCAATGCCTGGGTTCTGCTCGTCGAAATCGTCCGCTAACAGGAAATGGAAATGCGCTCATTGATCGCCGGCAATTGGAAAATGCACGGGCTTGGATCTTCGCTTGGCGAAATCGAAGCGGTGTGCGTAGCGCTTGCCGCGACGCTGGCGCATGCCGATGTGCTGATCTGTCCACCGGCGTCTCTGTTGTCTCGCGCGCACGAAGTCGCGGGAAATATTGTCGCTCTCGGCGGACAGGATTGCCACGCGGAAATGATTGGCGCTTACACCGGCGATATCAGCGCGGAGATGCTAAAGGACGCCGGCGCCAGCGCGGTCATCGTCGGCCATTCCGAACGCCGCCAGTACCACCGGGAAACCGATGCCGATGTAGCGGCGAAAGCGCGCGCGGCCTGGCGGGAGGGCTGACGGCGGTCATCTGCATGGGTGAAACCGAGGCGCAGCGAACGCAAGGCGAAGCGCTGAATGTGATCAGCGAACAGCTTCAGAACAGTGTTCCGGATGGCGCAACGCACCAGAACACTGTTATCGCCTACGAGCCGGTCTGGGCTATCGGAACAGGAAAGACTGCAACGTCCGCCGATATCGTCGAGATGCATGGCCATGTACGCGGGCGTCTGCTGGAACGATTTGGCGATGCGGCGAGCGAAATGCGGATTCTCTACGGCGGATCGGTGAAGCCGGCCAACGCTGCAGAGATTCTTGGTCTCGACAATGTCAATGGCGCGCTGGTTGGGGGCGCGAGCCTGAAAAGCGCAGATTTAATGGCGATCATCCATGCAGTCGGAAAGCCTTAACCAAATTCCGCCACCATTCATTAACGCTAGGCATGGCACTTCTTATTGGCTGGAAACTTTGTTCCCCGGGCGATGAACAGGCTTCTTTACGATACGGCCGAAGCGCTGGTTTATGACCCCGTCTCCGCCAACCGGATGGCGACGCGTTCGGCGCTCTATGCGCTTGGCTTTCGCAGCATCGAAACTGTCCAGAGCGTAAAGGCGTTCGCCGACTGTCTGCGCAAACGTCCACCTGACCTTGCGCTCTGCGAAATGCAGAATGCCCGCGGCGATCTTTGCAACGTGATTCAATCGGTGCGGCAGGGTGGACACGGCTACAATCCGTTCGTCGTCATCATCGCAACCGCTTGGGAAAATAACGCCAGTCTGATCGGCCGTGTGATCAACTCCGGCGCCGACGATTTGCTGCTGAGGCCGTTTTCGACAGCATTGCTGCGATCGAGAATAGAAACGCATATCCAACACAGAAAAGGTTTCGTCGTCACCACGGACTATGTCGGTCCCGACCGTCGCTCGGACAGCACGCGGCCCTCCAATGCCGAGCTTTTTGAGCCGCCGAACTCGCTCAAAATGAAAGTTAAGGAGCGATTGACCCCGGAAGAAGTCACACAGCGCCTCCAACTCGAATTGAAGGTCGCGCAGAACGTTCTGACGAGCGAGAAGCTGCGGCGCGATGCGTTTCAGACCTGCATACAGTGGCGTCTGCTTCAGGATCAAATCCCGGGTCACATCGCTTATGATGGCGCGCTCGCCAATATCGAGAATCTGGCGCGCGCTATCGCCAAGCGGTGCCGGGATGGTGACTTTGAGCAGGCCCTCGCATGGTGCGAGGCCATCCTTGCCGCTGTTGAAGGTCTTCGTCTCGGCGTAGACCGAAACGTCTCGATGCACTTGCTGGGAAATGCTGCGCTCAGCCTTGCCCAGATGTTTCATCGTGAGCGGTCGGAAGGTGAACTGCTCGCCGAAATCGACGCGACGGTCGCGATCATTCACGCTCGCGATGCCCAAAGGTTGGCCTCCTGAGGCTTTTGGGACCGCTTTCCTTATCGGCCTATTTCCTCTAAACCCCGCCCACGAAAGCGGAGCCTGTCATGCAAGCCTTACTAGTCGTCGTTGAGTTGTTTGTTTCTGCCGCACTGATTGCCGTTATTTTGCTGCAACGTTCGGAGGGCGGTGCCCTCGGTATGGGCGGCGGCGGCTCAGGGCTGGGCGGCCTGTTCTCCCCGCGCGGAGCGGCCGACACGCTGACGCGAACGACCAGTATTTTGGCGATTCTATTTTTTCTTACCTGTCTGGGCCTGAATCTGTTCGCGTTGCGCGGCCGCAATGAGAAGTCGCTCCTCGACGCCCCGTCGCCCCTGACAACGCAGAATGCGCCGTTGCCGAAGCCAACTGCGCCCAAAGGTCCGGCTGTTCCGGCGCCACACTCGTAAGGTCAGTTGATCGTTCGCGTCGAGACCGGCGGCAGACCCTCCAGGATTGCCTCGAATATGGCTGCATCCAGCCTCTCGAGGCGCTCCAGAGCCTTCAGCAGGCCATAGCCTTCAAATCGTTTGCGCATGCAGGAGAGGACCTCGCGGTAGTCCGACAGTTCTTCTTCACTGGATGCGTTCTCGAGTTCTGCATTTTTGTCAGACATGTGGAACCTCATTTAAGACGATGAACGGCGCCGCTCTGTTGGGGTGTGGTCGCGCGAGATGCGACGGATTTGGCGAGATCGACGCGAAAGACTTTTCCGAGCGCGTTTTCCTGCGGGCCGCGGTCAGCTTCACCCAGATGGTTGAGCCACTTCAATCCACCAAGGGTTCCGGCGGTGGCGTAAACCGGGAGGCCGCCATACAAATCGCCCCCCAACGCCTCGGCTACGAGGCCTTCGGCGATCGCGCGCATTTTTCGTGCGATGGCGGCCCAGACGTAAAGCGCTGCAGGGCGCTCCCCTTCCTGTGCGAGAAGCGCAAAGTCCGGCGAGCGCCCGGATAGAGTTCGGGCGTCGAGAGCCGCCAAGCCGGCCGCATTCAGATGCAGAAAACCAAAGTAGCCAGACAGCCGGTCCGGTTCGCCTGACAGGGGCCGCCGAAGGATCGTGAGAAAGCTTTCCGGATTGTGCTTATACACCCGTCGCATGGTTTCCAGGCTCGCGACCGATGGGCCGATCTCGGAAATTGTCATTTGATGGAGAGCGGTTATCTCATCCGGCAATGTGAATCGGACGACGATCAGGTCGCCATCGGCATGGCGGGTAGAAACTTCGCGGTCACCGCGAAGTATCCTAACATCCTTGTTTATAAAGGAAGTTTCTGTCATTTAGGCTCTTTCAGAGCTAATCACGAGGCTGGCTGCCAAGAACTATATTCCCTCACAGCGTGTATCATTGCAATCGACCACGACAAAGGGTTGCATCATGGACGACGGGCTTGAACTGGAAGAAAATGGATTGCGTTATCCATTTTCTTTGGCAGACGATATTCCGAGGGGGCTGGCCTGGGATGATTTTCGTATATTTCTCGCTGTGGTTCAGACCGGCAGCGTCAACCGTGCTGCTGTCCAGCTTGGCCTGAGCCAGCCGACCACAAGCCGCCGGTTATCTCGGTTGGAGCAGTCTCTGGGTGCGCGCTTGTTCGACCGCGACCGGACCGGTCCGCGGCTTACCCACCACGGCAAGCGGATTCTGAATGATGTCTCGGCGGCGGCATACTCACTCAGCCGCGCGTCACGGGCGGCAAGCTCAGCGCAAGGCAGGATCGAGGGCGATTGCCGCTTGGTGATGGGTGACGGGCTTGCGACCTATTGGATGCCGCAATTCCTCGGGCAGTTTTACGCGCAGCATCCCAATATCGAGTTGAAGATGTTCGTGGCGCAGGACTCAACCGCCGGAAAGAACGAAGCGTTCGACGTGCAGCTCCACTACTACGAGCCTGTCGAGGTCGATCCGGTGACGATGCGCATTGCCACCCTGCATTTTGTGCCCTTCGCGTCGCGCGCTTATCTGGCAAAACACCCTGCACCGAGAAAGATGGCCGATCTTGCCAATCATCGCATGATGGAAATGGCGGCCTATCGCATCGACAAAGGCCCCTGGTCGGATTTGATGAAAAACACGGAGCTGAATACGGCTCCCCTACTCACCAACCAGAGCGCGCCGCTGGCCGAGGCTGTGCGACAGGGCATCGGGATCGCGCTGCTTCCCACTTACGTCGCGATGCTCGACGACAATTTCGTTCCGCTGGATGTCGGGCTTCATCTGCCGGCGCCTGTGTTCATGAGCTTCCAGCGCGCCGTCGCAAAGAAATGGGCAGTGCGCGCGGTTGTCGATTTCCTGCGAGATACCGTGTTTCAACGCAAGACAATGCCGTGGTTCAGCGACCAGTACATCTTTCCTGACTCGTCGTGGAAGTTCGATCTTGCCGGGCCTGATTCTCGGCGCTCAAGTCAATCCGGGAACGCTCCAATAAAAACGAATCTTTGCGCTTGAGTAGACACACGCACTTCGCCATAACGGCCTTCCATGGCGCGGTTGATCTTCATAACCGGCGGCGTGGTCTCTTCCCTCGGAAAAGGTCTTGCGTCCGCTGCACTCGGAGCTTTGCTTCAAGCTCGCGGGTATAAAGTCCGTTTGCGGAAACTCGATCCGTATCTCAACGTCGATCCCGGCACGATGTCGCCGTTCCAGCACGGCGAAGTCTATGTCACCGATGACGGCGCCGAAACCGATCTCGACCTCGGCCACTACGAGCGATTTACGGGCGTCGCCGCGGCGCAGTCGGACAACGTCACATCCGGGCGCATCTATAGCCGTGTGATCGAGCGCGAACGCAAAGGCGGCTATCTCGGCCGCACCGTGCAAGTGATCCCGCACGTTACCGACATGATCAAGGAATTTGTCATGACGGGCGCGGAGGATCTGGATTTCCTTCTCGTCGAGATCGGCGGCACGGTCGGCGACATCGAGGGCCTGCCGTTTTTCGAAGCTATTCGTCAGTTGCACAACGACCTGCCGCGCGGCCAGACCGCGTTCGTGCATTTGACGTTGGTGCCGTACATCGAAGCAGCGGGGGAGCTGAAGACAAAACCGACGCAGCACTCCGTGAAGGAGTTGCGCGCAATCGGGATACAGCCCGATATCCTGCTGTGCCGTGCGTCGCATCCAATTCCCGAAGATGAGTGCCGCAAAATCGGACAGTTCTGCAACGTGCCGACCGAGCGCGTGATTCCAGCGCTGGACCTCGACACGATCTATCGCGTGCCGATGGCGTACCATGAGGCGGGGCTGGATACGCAGATGCTGAAAGTTTTCGGCATCGAGAACGCGCCGCCGCCCGACCTGTCACGCTGGAAAGCCGTGCTGGAGCGCGTGAAAAACCCGGAAGGCGAGGTGCGCATCGCCGTCGTCGGAAAATACATGCAGGTCAAGGACTCGTACAAATCGCTCAGCGAGGCGCTGACCCATGGCGGTATTGCCAACAATGTGCGCGTCCATATGGAGTGGATCGACAGCGAGATATTCGAACGCGACGACGCGGCATCTTTTCTGGAGGATGTTGATGGCATCCTCGTGCCGGGCGGGTTTGGCGAACGCGGCGTCGAAGGCAAGATTGAAGCGGTCAAGTTTGCGCGCGAACGCAGAGTGCCGTTCTTCGGTATCTGTTATGGGCTGCACATGGCCGTGATCGAAGCCGCGCGCGACCTCGCCGGACTCGATGGCGCGGGCACATCCGAAATCGGAAAGCCGAAACATGCGGTGATCGGATTGATGACCGAATGGACGAAGGGCAATCAAAAGGAAACGCGCATCGCCGACGGCGATCTCGGCGGGACGATGCGCCTTGGCGCTTATAAGGCTGTCCTCACGAAGGGGAGTCGTGTTTCGGACGCCTATGGCGGTGCGACGGAGATTTCCGAGCGTCACCGCCACCGCTATGAAGTGAATACCGATTACGCGAAGGAACTGGCGAAACACGGACTTGAGGTTTCAGGCTGGTCGCCGGACGGAAAGCTCCCCGAGATCATGGAAATTCCCGATCATCCCTGGTTCATTGGCGTGCAATTCCATCCAGAGTTGAAGTCACGCCCGCTGGAGCCGCATCCGCTGTTTACCTCGTTCATCGCCGCCGCAGTGCAACAAAGCCGATTGGTCTGATTTTGCGGAACCTTTTGATTCCGTGTCAGTTAAGCGCTACGGGGATTAGCCCAAGGTATCGTTGATGTCCGAAGGCACGTCTGCCGGGGAAGAAATCGTTGGTGCGCCGTGTGGCGATGAGCCAGTGAACGTGTCGCTTACGCAACTTACAGATAGCGAGCACAACTTCCGTCTTTTGGTGCAGTCCGTAACGGATTACGCCATTTATATGCTCGACTCGAACGGCACTGTCGCGAGCTGGAACGCCGGCGCGGAGCGCATCAAGGGCTACAGCGCGCCGGAAATCATCGGCAAGCGATTTTCGGAATTCTTCACTGCGCCGGACCGCGAAGCGGGCGTACCCGACATGGCGCTCAATATCGCGCGCGAGACGGGGACGCTATGAAAGCGAGGGTTGGCGCGTCCGCAAGGACGGCAGCCGATTCTGGGCGCTCGCCGTCATCGATGCCGTCAGGGACGAAAGCGGCGAGCTTGTGGGGTTCGCCAAAATTACCGCGACATGACGGAACGGCGCGATGCGCAGATTCAGCTACAGCGCGCTCAAGAACAATTGCGCAGTCGCAGAAGATGGAAGCCATCGGGCATCTTACCGGCGGTATCGCGCACGATTTCAACAACCTTCTGATGATCGTGAGCGGGCAAGCGCAGCTTATGCGTTTGCGCGCCACCAATCCGAAAGATCTGCGTGCGCTCGACACCATAGAGCAGGCCGCGGCGAGTGGTGCCAATCTGACCCGTCAATTGCTGACCTTTGCGCGGCGTCAAAGACTGAACCGGCAGACGATCGACCTGAAGGGACGTCTGGACACTTTCCGCGATCTTCTCGCGAGCTCGGTGGGAGGCGCGATCACTCTGCAGATCGATATCGATGAAGATATCTGGAATGTCGAAACGGATACCGGCGAACTGGAACTGGCGCTGGTCAACATTGCGGTGAATGCCCGCGACGCCATGCCGAATGGCGGTGCTATTCATATTCAGGCGCAGAACGTGGACGCCGATGCGAGCGGCACGGTCGGATTAGAAGGTGAGTTTGTTGCGCTGTCGACGCGCGACAGCGGCTGCGGCATCCCACCCGAGATACTGGCCAAGGTGTTTGAACCCTTCTTCACGACCAAAGAAGTTGGGAAAGGAACCGGCTTGGGGTTGTCTCAAGTCTACGGTTTTGTGCAGCAGTCGGGCGGCGATGTCCGGATTACGAGCGAGCCGGGAATCGGCACGACTGTCACGCTCTATCTTCCGCGCTCGCATGGGGCGGTGACAGAAGACCCGTCTCATATTCAGGTCGCGGGGCGCGTGGGTGGTGGTGCTACGATCCTGGTGGTCGAAGACAACGTTGCCGTGGGCGAAGTGAGCGCAATGCTCTTGGAGCAACTCGGTTACACGGTAAGGCAGGTAGATCGTCCCGCCGCGGCCCTGGAATGGCTGTCTCGCGACAGAGGCGTTGATCTCGTTTTCAGTGATATCGTGATGCCAGGCGATATGGATGGCCTGACGCTTGCCCGTGCCATTCGCGACCGCTACCCAGCGCTGCCGATTCTACTGGCAACCGGCTACAGCAGCGCCGTCGAGCGTGCTGGAGCGGAGTTTCCGATCATCCGCAAGCCCTATGATTACGGCACGCTCGGTATGGCCGTGCGTATTGCGCTTGCGTCTGGGGCAAAGGCGCACGTCACAGCCTGAATTTGCCGGTTTCCCGCGATTCCTCAGATCAGACGGCACAAAACCAATTATTGCCTCCCGCGCCGGGTTTTGGCATACGTCCCGCGCCCTTGAAGCGGTAGGTCTAGTCCGGCCGGCCATGGGGATCGGCGGCTTTTAAGCGCCGACGGGCAAACCGCATAAGGAATCTATCCGATGAAGCTTCGAGCTTGAAACTCGTTCTAGGCGCGGCGGTACTCGCGCTCCTATACGGGGCGTGGACCATCCGCTCCGTTCTTTCCATGAGCGCCGGCAATGCGCGCATGCAGGAAATCGCAGCCGCCATTCAGGAAGGCGCGCGCGCTTATCTCAATCGCCAGTACACGACCATCGCCATCGCTGGCGTCGTGATCTTCGCACTGGCTTGGTACTTCCTCGGCTGGCAAGAGGCTGTTGGCTACCTGATCGGTGCCACGCTCTCAGGCGCTGCCGGTTACATCGGCATGAACGTTTCGGTACGCGCCAATGTGCGCACCGCCGAAGCATCGCGTCATGGTCTGGCGCAGGGACTTTCGGTGGCGTTCCGCTCCGGTGCGGTGACAGGCATGCTGGTCGTCGGCCTAGGCCTGATCGGTGTTGCCGGTTACTACGCCATCCTGATCGGGCCGATGCATCTCGATGCCAATGATCCGGCGCAAGGCCGCGTGATCGTCGACTCGCTCGTTTCCCTTGGCTTCGGCGCTTCGCTCATCTCTATCTTTGCCCGTCTCGGCGGCGGCATCTTCACCAAGGGTGCGGACGTTGGCGGCGACATGGTCGGCAAGGTCGAAGCCGGTATTCCCGAAGATGACCCGCGCAACCCGGCCACGATCGCCGACAACGTCGGCGACAACGTCGGTGACTGCGCAGGCATGGCCGCCGACCTGTTCGAGACCTTCGCGGTGACGACCGTTGCCACGATGGTTCTGGCGTCGATCTATTTCGTGGGCTCGCTCAAGAGCGCGCTGATGCTCTATCCACTCGCAATCTCAGGCATGTGCATCATCACCTCGATCATCGGCACGTTCTTCGTGCAACTCGGCAAGTCCAACAACATCATGGGCGCGCTTTACAAGGGTGTAATCGCCACCGGCGTTCTCTCGCTCATCGGCCTGTGGCCGCTGACCGAGTGGATCCTTCCAGGCGGTATTCATGGCGCCATCACGACCAGCAGCGGCCTTGAGTTCACTGGCATGACGCTGTTCGAGTGCGGGATCGTCGGCCTCGCAGTCACAGGCCTCCTGATCTGGATCACCGAATATTACACCGGCACGAATTATCGTCCGGTGCAGTCGGTGGCAAAGGCGTCGGTGACTGGGCACGGCACCAACGTTATCCAGGGTCTTGCGGTCTCGATGGAATCGACTGCGCTTCCGGCACTTGTGATCTGCGCCGGCATCGTCGTGACCTATAAACTGGCCGGCCTGTTCGGCATCGCAATCGCGGTGTCGACCATGCTTTCGCTGGCGGGCATGATCGTAGCGCTCGATGCGTTCGGTCCCGTGACGGACAACGCCGGCGGCATCGCGGAAATGGCGGGCCTCGAAGGCGACGTGCGCAAGACGACGGACGCGCTGGATGCGGTCGGTAACACGACGAAGGCCGTGACGAAGGGCTATGCTATCGGGTCCGCCGGTCTCGGCGCGCTTGTGCTGTTCGCGGCGTATACGGAGGATCTGAAGTACTTCATCGCGAACAGCGATACGTACCACTACTTCTCCGGCCTTGAAGTGCCCACATTCTCGCTTGCCGATCCGTGGGTGGTTGTCGGACTTCTGTTCGGCGGCCTGCTGCCGTTCCTGTTTGGCGGTATCGCCATGACGGCCGTCGGCCGCGCGGCAAGCGCGGTGGTCGAAGAAGTCCGCCGCCAGTTCAAGGAGATGCCAGGCATCATGACCGGAAACCCAGAAGCCGGATTATGGCCGCGCCGTGGACATGCTCACCAAGGCCGCGATTCGCGAGATGGTCGTTCCTTCTTTGCTTCCGGTGCTTTCGCCGATCGTCCTGTTCGTCATCGTGCTGTTCATCGACGGCAAGATCGAAGCGTTCAATGCGCTGGGGCGCGATGCTGCTCGGCGTGATTGTGACCGTCCTGTACGTTGCTATCTCGATGACGTCGGGCGGCGGCGCATGGGACAATGCGAAGAAGTACATCGAAGACGGCCACTTCGGCGGCAAGGGCTCCGACGCGCATAAGGCGGCGGTGACGGGCGATACCGTCGGCGATCCTTACAAGGACACTGCCGGTCCGGCCGTCAATCCGATGATCAAGATCACGAACATCGTCGCGCTGTTGCTGCTCGCAACGCTCGCGCACGCGTTCTGATCTCGAAGGATTTGAAATGAAGAAGGCGCGACGGGAAACCGGCGCGCCTTTGGTTTTTTATGCCGTTAATGCGGCGGCCCCTGACCGCCGGGGGGTGACTTCGCCGTTGTTCTGGTTAAGCGGTACGCCCGGCGTGGCGTTGAACAATTGCTGCAGGAATGTCAGTTCGCGTCCCGGCGTGGGCGTTTCCCGGGTCTCAAAGGCGACCACATGGCCATCCTGCAAGGTGAAGTGCTTCAACTCCGTAACCTTGCCGTTCTTGTCGAAATAGACGGCGAGGATTGCTCGAGATTCCACCGTCGGCGAAAAGAAGGCTATCTGCTTCTCGACGCTGGAAATGTAGTACCAGGCGTCTGCGGTAAAGGTCGCCTCTATCGAGGGATAGCCCAGCCGTTGCTGAATCGTGGTTTTCGTATCGGTTGCGCCATCTATACTGGCCTCGACATCGAGATCCTGGAGATAGCCGCGCTGGCTGACCACCGGGGTGCATGCGCAGAGCAGCGCCGAGGCAACGAGAAAAGCGGTCCGTTTCATGTGTCAGGTTCCAAGCCTCTGCCGACCCCGGCCGGCGCATTGTGCTAACCTTAGGGGCGAAGCGTTGCAAGCCATTCGAGTCATGGGATTTTCTTAATGTTGAAGGTTCTCAGCAAGTCTGTGGTGCGAAAACAGATCGTGCGGCTGCTGCATGCCGCCGCCGTGGAGCGCGCCCGTGCGCCGGTCTTTTTCACCAGGTTCGGCGTTCCCGACACGATCGACGGCCGTTTTGATCTGCTGACGCTGCATGCCTGGATGGTTCTTGAGCGACTCCGCGAGGAGAAGATGAATGATCTCGCACAGAGGTTCATGGATACGCTTTTCATTGGGTTCGACGAGGGGCTTCGCGATCTTGGCACCGGCGACATGGGGATGGGACGCCGCATGAAGAAAATCGCCGACGCATTTTACGGCAGGCTGAGTTCTTACGAGGCGAGCCGCGACGAGATCGCGCTGAGCCACGCTCTGCAACGCAATCTTTATCGTGGTGAAGGTGAGGCGGTACATGCAGAGGCCGTTGCGCACTATGTCCAATCGGCGCGCGCCCATGTCGCGCGTTCCGATATTGCCGCAGGCAACCTTGATTTTGGGCCGCTGCCATGAGCGATGCTGCATTGCCGATTGCGAGGTCATATGAGCTGGGCAGGCTTTCCGTGGTGGGCGATGAGGTGACGATTGCTCCGTCTGCTGAAGATCGCGCGCAAATCGCGGACTGGGCAGACATTCAATCGGTCGAAGCATTCGTGGCAAAGATCGAACTGAAAAAGATATCCCCGACGCACTTCAAGCTGGATGTGACGCTTGACGCGGACATTACACAGGCCTGTGTGGTGACGCTGGCGCCTGTTCGCGCGCATATCGCTCACAAATTCATTCGAGAGTTGCTCCTGACCCATGCTCCGCAGCACGCCGTGAAAGAGATTGAATTGACGCCTGTTGACGATGACGGACGCGAAGAGATCGAGAGCCTTCGTTACGACCTCGCGATACCGGTTCTGGAAGAATTCGCGCTCTCTATAGACCCTTATCCCCGCGCGCCCGGAGTGGAATTCGAGCCGCCTCCCGAGGAGGATTCGGCCGTTCAATCCCTTCGCTGCGCTGAAAAGCCTCAAAAAAACCGTCCTAAACTCGGGAAAAGCTGGGTTTTTGCTGCTTGAATCCCGCGGCGCTTTCCTGTTCACTCCGCGCCTTGTTTTGCCCGCCCCCGCCAGTGGATTAGCGCGCCTGAAACGCGCGCCGTTCGGATTCGGCCAAGGGGCAATTTGGAGTGTTTCCGCCATGGCGGTCCCTAAACGAAAAACCTCTCCGTCGAAGCGGAATATGCCGCCGTTCGCACCATGCGCTCGTACCGGCCTCTTATGCCGAGTGTCCGAACTGCGGCGAGCAGAAGCGCCCGCATCACGTTTGCGCTTCCTGCGGTCACTACAACGAACGCGAAGTGACCAAGGCCAAAGCCTGAGCGCTGTGACATAATCGGCGGCCTGCGGTCTTAGACAAGGCTCGAGCGAATTGGCCCGCGAACTGACAGTTTCGATCGACGCGATGGGCAGCGATGCCGGACCCGGTATGGTCGTGGCTGCGCTTGCGCGTTCGGTCGTTCGTCATCCCGCTGCGAAATTCATTTTACACGGCGACGAGACGGCGCTGAAGGCGCTGTTCGCCAAGCGCGCCAAACTTCTGGACCGCGTCACGATCCGGCATTCGGCCGATCAGGTGCGCATGGAAGAAAAGCCGTCCTTGGCATTGCGCCGCGGCCGCAACAGCAGCATGTGGCGCGCGATCGAGTCCGTGAAGAACAAGGAAGCGGAGGTTGCGATCTCCGCCGGCAACAACCGCGCGCTCATGGCGATGTCGATGTTTCAGCTTGGTGTGCTCGAAGGTATTTCGCGTCCTGCCATTGCGGCGATCTGGCCTACCAAGCGCGGACAGAGCGTCGTTCTCGATGTCGGCGCGAACATTTCCTGTGACGCTGAACAGCTCGTCGATTTCGCGGTGATGGGCGAGGCCTTCGCGCGCGCCGTGTTCGGACTCGACCGGCCCAGTGTCGGTCTTCTCAATGTCGGATCCGAGGATGCCAAAGGCCACGATGCCGTGAAAGACGCGGCGCAAATTCTGCGCAACACCGCGCTGTCGATGGAATATGCGGGCTTTGTCGAAGGCGACGATATTTCCGAAGGCACCGTCGATGTCGTCGTGACGGACGGCTTCACGGGCAATGTTGCGCTGAAAACGGCCGAGGGAACCGCAAGGCTGGTGATCGGCTTTCTGCGCTCGGCCTTGCGTGGTTCCGTGCTTGGCCGTATCGGTGGCCTGATCGCGAGCGGCGCTTTGCGGTCGCTGCGCCGCAAGCTCGATCCGAGTTCATCCACCGGAGGAATATTTTTGGGCCTTAATGGCGTCATTGTAAAAAGCCATGGTGGTGCCGACGCAATGGGATTTGCAGGCGCGCTCGATATGGCGATTGACATGGCAGACGCAGGCATCATCGCGCGCATCGTTGCGGATCGCGCCAACATGCGCCCGATGGCGCCCGGAGCGGCGGCTTCGTGATTCGCTCCAAGATCATCGGATGCGGCGCGTATCTGCCGGAAAATATCGTCACAAACGAAGAGTTGTCGAAGCGCATCGACACCAGCGACGAATGGATTCGTGAGCGCACAGGCATTCGTGAACGCCGTATCGTGCGTGAAGGCGAGATGACGTCGCATCTGGCCGTCGAAGCGTCTCGCCGCGCGCTTGCGGATGCGGCCATCGATGCTGGCGAACTCGATCTTATCGTTTGCGCGACGACAACGCCGGACGAAACCTTTCCGGCGACCGCCACCGTGGTCCAGTCGCGCCTCGGTATGATGGGCGGCGCGGCGTTCGATGTGCAGGCGGTGTGTTCCGGTTTTATCTACGGCCTCGCCGTGGCGGACAACTTCATCAAGGCGGGGCAGGCAAAAACCGTACTTCTGATTGGCGCAGAGACGATGTCGCGGTTGATGGATTGGACGGACCGTACAACCTGTGTGCTGTTCGGCGATGGCGCCGGGGCTGTCGTTCTTCAAGGGTATGAAGGCGAGGGCACGAGCGCGGACCGGGGTGTTCTGAATACGATGCTGTATTCCGACGGTCGGCTCCATGACCTGCTATACGTCGATGGCGGGCCGTCCTCGACGCGCACGACTGGCTATCTGCGGATGAAAGGCAAGGAAGTCTTCCGTCACGCGGTGACGAACCTCTCTGCCGCTATCGAGCAATCGGCTGAGAAAGCCGGGGTGAAGGTTTCCGATATCGACTGGTTCGTGCCGCATCAGGCCAACCAGCGCATTCTGGATGCGACCCGCCAAAAAACTTGGCGTGGCGCCGGATCGCATGGTTTCGACGGTCGCCATCCACGGCAACACGTCTTCAGCCTCGGTTCCTTTGGCCGCCATGACGGCGATAGAGGACGGGCGGATCAAGCGGGGGCGACCTGATTTTGATGGAAGCCATGGGCGGCGGGTTTACCTGGGGTGCCGCCCTTGTGCGCTGGTAAGAATACTTAAGCGCCGCGCCTATCCCTTTGACGTTGACGGGAAATTCCGGTCCGCCTAACGTTGAGTCGGAAGAGGGAGTCGGCTGTCAACATGTCGGACCAAACGCTCACCCGCGCAGACCTGACCGAGGCGGTCTTTCAGACCGTCGGTCTTTCGCGCAACGAATCCGCGCAGATGGTCGAAGACATTCTCGAAGAACTGTGTTCGGCGCTTTCGCGCGGTGAGACGGTGAAGCTGTCTTCTTTCGGTACATTTGCTGTGCGTCAGAAGTCGCAGCGCATGGGGCGTAATCCGAAAACCGGCGACGAAGTGCCGATCGCGCCGCGCCGCGTTCTGGTGTTCCGTCCAAGCCATGTGCTCAAAGCGGTGATCAACGGACAGACACCTGTTCTGAACGGCGAAGACTGATGGCGATACTCTCCGGCGCCGTAACGCGTGAGAAATCGCCCGAAGCATTCCGGACCATCAGTGAGGTCGCCGTCGAACTCGACATTTCACAACACGTTCTTCGGTTTTGGGAAACCCGCTTCTCGCAGATTCGTCCGATCAAGCGTGCGGGTGGGGCGCCGCTATTACCGGCCGGAAGATGTCGATCTGCTGAGGGGTATTCGAGCGCTGCTATATCGCGAAGGGTACACGATCAAGGGTGCGCAGAAAGTCATCCGTGACAACGGTCTTCGCCATGTGGCCGACCTTGGCCGGGCGGCGAACGCAAAGCCCGTTAACATCGCGCCGGTTTTCATCGAACCCGAATCTCCCCGGCCCCGTCATGCGCGTGCGGTACTGGCCGTGGTAGAACTGGCGCACGCCATTCCGCCTGAGCCGGAACAGGCCGTCGAGGACTCGTCCCCTTCCGAAACCAGCGCAGCGGAAGAGGCGGAAAAGCCCCATTCTCTCGCGGCCGAAGAGCACACGAGACTTGAGGCACTGCTCGGCGAATTGGAGCAGATGAAAGCGCGCCTGCGCGGCGCGATGCCGCGCAGGGCATAAATACTTCGACTATGCGGCGCAGTGGCCCATCGACGAAGGCGATACTTTCAACAGGCTGACATCGAAGACCAGCGTTGAGCCGCCGGGAATCGTGCCGTCCGGCGTGCCACTGTCGCCATAAGCCATGTCAGACGGGATATAGAGTTCCCATTGATCGCCCGTGTGCATCATCTGCAGCGCCACGGTCCAACCCTTGATCACGCCCTGGACCGGAAACGAGATCGGCTGGCCTGGCTGCGACTGATCGAATACGCGGCCGTCGATGAACGAGCCCTTGTAGTTCACCGTCACGCAATCGCTGGAGCCCGGCTTCTTTCCCGTGCCGGATTTCAGGACCTTGTATTGCATGCCGCCGGGCGCGGTCTTCACGCCGGACTTCTTTGCGTTGGCAGTTAAAAAGTCGGCATTCGCATCGGCGATGACGGCGGTGGACGCCAAGGTCGCGGCAACGGCAAGCGCCGCTAGACTCAGAAAGCGCATTATTTCCCTCCAAAGTTTTGGACAAAACTGGGTGCGGGTTGTTGCACAAAAGGACTTCGGAAGCGACCCTGGATTAAACCGAAAAACTCGTCCCGCAGCCGCAGGATGATGTGGCGTTCGGATTGTTGATCTTGAAGGACTGGCCGATGAGGTCGTCCACAAAGTCGATCTCGGCACCCTTGAGAAAATCGAGTGAGACGGAGTCGATGAGCACGGTGGCGTCGTCGCGCTCGACAACCAGATCGTCGTCCGCGGAGGCGCCTTCGATTGTGAAATTGTACTGAAAACCGGAGCATCCGCCGCCGGTCACCGCGATGCGCAGCATCGCTGGCTGCGGCTCGCCTTTCAGGATCGTCGCAATGCGCTTTGCGGCGCGCGCGGAAACTGTGACGGGCAGGGCGGTATCGACTGTCATGCTATCCTTCGGACTAACGCTCAACGAGTAACAACACGAATATAGGGGGCCGAAGCGCCGACTCCAAATCTCTTGTGGGAACCGGCGCTGTGGTAAGCTACGGCCATCTATGGCGCAGCAATTTGAAGAAAAGCCCGGGCATCTGATCGGCGCGCTCTACGAGCCGCCGAAATCCCACGCGCCCTTTGCGGTACGGGCAGCCGGGAGCAGGGGCAGGTTCTATGGCGAGCGTGAGAGCGCGACGCGCACGCCATATCAGCGCGATCGGGACAGGATCATCCATTCCACGGCGTTCCGCAGGTTGAAGCACAAGACCCAGGTCTTCGTGCAGCATGAGGGGGACTATTATCGCACGCGCCTGACGCATTCGCTGGAGGTGGCGCAGATTGCGCGCTCGCTCGCGCGCGTGCTGGCGCTGGACGAAGATCTCGCGGAGACGGTGGCGTTGGCGCACGATCTTGGACACACGCCGTTCGGTCATGCGGGGGAAGACGCGCTCAGCGCGGCGACCGCGTCCATTGGCGGTTTCGATCACAACGCGCACGCGCTGCGCCTAGTGACGAAGCTCGAGCACCGTTACGCCGCGTTCGACGGGCTCAATCTCACATGGGAGACGCTCGAAGGGCTGGTGAAGCACAACGGGCCGCTTAGAGCTCCGCTTGCGGCGCCGATTGCAAGTTTCGATGCACGCTGGCCGCTCGACCTGCAAACCTGGCCAAGCATGGAAGCGCAAGTCGCGGCGCTTTCGGACGACATCGCCTATGTGAACCACGACATCGATGATGGGCTGAGAGCAGGGCTGTTTACCGTCGCCGATCTCATCGAAGCGCCTCTGGCGGGGGAGCAGGCGCGCGACATCGAGAAACGCTGGCCGGGTCTGGAGTCCAGCCGGTTTATCGGTGAACTCGTCCGTACACTGATCGGCTCCCTGGTCGACGATCTTTTGACGGAGACGCGCGCGCGTATCGCGACGGCCGAGCCATCGTCGGTGGATCGGGTTCGCGGGCATGCCGGACCGATGGTGGGCTATTCGGCCGCTATGGACGTGCAAGTGAAGGCGCTCAAAAAGTTTCTGCTCGAACGCATGTATCGCCACCCACGCGTCATGGCGACCCATGACTGAGGCCAAGAATGTCGTGACCGGACTGTTCGAGGTGTTCAGCCGCAATCCGTCCCTTTTGCCGGAGGACTGGGCTGCGCGTTGCGGTTCGCCGGACGATCCTGTCACAGGGGGAGTGGTCCGGGACTATATCGCCGGGATGACCGACAATTTCGCCTTGTCGGAATATGGCCGGGTCTTCCACAAGGAAATTGCCTTGGCCGCGCCGTGATTTGTGCGCAAGAGATGCTAAAATGCCTATGAGATTCGTGGAGCCTGCCGATGCCCAGTGCCCGTGGCACCTATGAACCGCCCGACGACATTCATATCTTCGACGGTTCCGAAGAAGATGATGATGTCGAGGGCTCGCGCCTTCCGCTCCTGATCGTCATTGCGCTGTTCGTGCTCGCCGCTTTTGGCGGCGTGGTGTGGATGGCCTACACGCAGGGCGTCGCGCGAGGGCGCGGGGACGCTCCGCGGACGATCGTCGCGCAATCGGGACCAGCGAAAGTCGCTGCAACCGGCGATCAGGCTGGGGGAACGCCCTATAAAGGACTCAAGATTTTCCAACAGCCCGCGCCCTGCTGACGACGCTGCGGACCATCAAAGCGCGCCGCCGCCGGCCAATCCCGATGTGAATACGCAGGCGCCTGCCGAGCCGGAAACTGCGGTCGTCCCGCATGAGGCACCGCCCAGCACAAATAAAAACGCTGTGCCGCCTGCCGATAACAAGGCCTCGACGGAGCCACCTTTGTCGGTGGCGAAATCGATCACTCCGCCGAAAACGGTGGCGACACCGCCGCCACCTCCACAGCAAAAGGTCGTGGCTGCGCCGAAAGTGACGCCACCTCCTGTGGAAAAGGCAGCGCCGCCTCCAGCCTCGCCCACTGCGGAAGCGTCATCTGCGCCCAAGCAATTGGGCGCCAAAGTCGCGACCAGCACGGAGCCACCGCCCGCAGAGCACAAGGTGCCTGTCGCGACTGGCAGCGGATATTTCCTGCAGATCGGCGCTTACAAATCGGAAGCCGAAGCGGACACGGCGTGGAAGACCTATTCGTCCAAGCACGCGGGCGCGCTTTCGGGTTATTCGAAAGACGTAAAGCAGGTCGATCTTGGCGCGAAGGGTACATGGTATCGCCTGCGCGTCGGATCGTTCGCAGACAAGAGCGCTGCAGCTGCGCTTTGTACCAAGCTGACGGCTGAAGGCGGGGCGTGCTTCCCGGCGAAATAATTTGCGCGGAAGCTGGATTGGGGAAGCGATGCGCACGCGTACGATCTATGGCTGCGCGGGGCCGGTGTTGAGCGCGGAGGAGGTTGCCTTCTTCCGCGGCGCACAGCCCTGGGGCTTCATTGTCTTTGGCCGCAATATCATCGACCGAGATCAACTGCGCGCGCTCACAGCAAGCCTGCGGGAAACTGTGAACGATCCGAAAGCGCCGGTCCTGATCGATCAGGAAGGCGGGCGCGTTGCACGGCTAAAGCCGCCGCAATGGAACGAGCGGCCGCCGATGGCGCGCTTTGGCGATCTCTACGTGAGCGATCCAGAAACGGCTCGCGAGGCCTGTTATCTGAACGCAAGGCTGATCGCGCACGATTTGCGCGAAGTTGGGATCAACGTGGATTGCCTGCCCGTGCTCGACCTGCCGGTCGCAGGCGCCGACGCGATCATCGGAGACCGTGCGTTTTCTCAAGACCCATCGATCATCATCGATCTGGGCCGTGCGGTCATCGAAGGGCTGATGGAGGGTGGCGTGCTTCCGGTGATGAAACACATTCCCGGTCATGGCCGCGCTAACGCCGACAGTCATTTGGCGCTCTGCGACAACCGATGCGGACGAATTGAGCGCAACGGACTTCGTGACCTTCCGTAGTCTCGACCAGTGCCCGATGGCGATGACGGCGCATGTCGTCTACGACGCGATCGATCCACAACGTCCGGCGACGACGAGCCCCAAAATGATTCGCGACGTGATTCGCGGCGAAATGGGTTTTGATGGGCTGTTGATGAGCGACGATGTCTCGATGAGTGCGCTTTCCGGGCCGATTTCCGCGCGCGCAAAAGCCGCTCTGTTCGCGGGCTGCGATGTCGTGCTTCATTGCAACGGAAACATGACGGAAATGCGCGACGTGGCTGAAGAAGCGAAGCCTCTGGACGGTGTTGCCCTGAGACGCGCGGAACACGCGCTCGCGCTTCTCGTCACACCGGAATCCTTCGATCCGGATGCGGCCAGCGCGCATCTGGCGGACCTGATGAAAGCGGCGGCAATGAACGAGATCGTGGAGCCGTTCGAGAATTTCGAAGCCATCACCGCGCCCGATGATGCGCTGCTGGTGGCTGTCGATGGGTTTGAAGGACCACTCGATCTTCTGCTAAGCCTCGCGCGCAATCAGAAGGTCGATATCGCGAAGATTTCGGTCCTCGATCTTGCGGACCAATATCTGCTGTTCGTCGAATCCGCGCGCGGCCGGAATCTGGAACTGTCGGCCGACTATCTGGTGATGGCGGCGTGGCTCGCTTTCCTGAAGTCGAAGCTGATCCTGCCGCAGCCGCCGAGCGAGAACGGCGAACCCACGGCCGACGAACTCGCCGCGCGCCTGCGTTGGCGCCTGCAGCGGCTGGAGGCCATGCGCCGGGCATCGACACGCCTGATGGGCCGCGAGCGGGCTGGGCCGCGACGTCTTCGGCCGTGGCATGCCGGAGCCTGTGAAGGTCGTGAAGCTCCGCACCCATACCGATACGCTCTATGACCTGCTGACGGCGTAATGCGACCGAACGCGTGCGCAAGATGGGCGGCAAGGCGTATCGCCCCAAAGAAATCATCGTCCTCCAGATCGAGGAAGCGCGCGAACGGCTGGAGCGGATGCTCGGCCGCATTTCGGACTGGAGCGCGCTGAGCCGCCTGATCCCCCTTTGAATGGTCCGCCGGAACGAGGCGGCGGTCCGCCCTTGCGAGCACCTTGCTCGCCTGCCTGGAACTGGCCCGCGACGGACGGGTCGAAATCAGGCAGTTAGCCCCCTTTGATGAGATCTTCGTGAAAGATCGAATCCCCGCCCAAGAGGCCACAGCATGAGAAACGTCGCCCGATTGATTGAAAAAATTGAAGACGAGATGAGCACAGAAAAAAGCGACGTGACGGCTGTCAACATGGAGCATCTGCGCATGGTGGAAGCGCTGCTGTTTGCGGCAGAAGAACCGCTCGACGAGAAGGCTTTGGCTGGTCAGTTGCCGGATGGCGCGGATGTTTGCGGACTGCTGGGAGAGCTTCAGTCCCAGTATGAGAAGCGGGGCGTAAACCTTTTCTGTGTCGCGGAAAAATGGCAATTCCGGACTGCGCCAGATCTGGCGTTCCTGCTGCGCAAGGAGAAGCCGGAGCAGAAGCGCCTGTCGCGTGCGGCGCTGGAGACGCTGGCCATCGTCGCCTATCACCAGCCGGTGACCCGCGCCGAGATCGAAGACATCCGTGGCGTGGCGCTTTCCAAGGGCACCATCGACGCGCTGATGGAAGTGGGCTGGGTGAAAATCCGCGGGCGCAAGCGCACGCCGGGCCGTCCTGTGACCTACGGCACAACGGAAGCCTTTCTTGTCCAGTTCGGGCTGGAAAGCGTCGGCCATTTGCCGGGTCAGGATGAACTCAAGGCTGCCGGATTCCTGGAGGCAATGCCGCCATCGGGTCTCGATATCCCCAGCCCGACCGATCAGCTCGGCCCGGACGAAGATCCCTATATCGAGGGTGAAGAGGTCGAGGAACTCGCCACCGGTGGTCCCGATCTCGACTGACGCCTAAACGCGGTGTCCGTTCATGGCGCGCACGTTCTGCCGCGCGCTCGTACAGGAGGCGGAAAGCTCCTGTGCGTGCTGATTGAGGCACCTTTGGGGGGCGCCGCAGCTTTTCGGAACGTTGGCGCAGTATTTTTCCATATCAGCCGCGCAGGCCTGCCGTGCTGCTTGCCGCGCGGCGACGAGTTGCGGCGGGACCGGCTGCCCGGCCATGCGCGGTTGCCTTGTGCAGGTCATTTGCGCCGACGAAGGAACCTGGGCGATGGCGGCGGCGCTGGAGAGCGCCAGAAGGGCGGCCACGCAGATCATGTGGAAACGCATACAAGCTCTCCTTGATCGTGTCGGATCGAGGCTACACCCGAAATTTATCGCCAAAGGATGAAATCGCCGACACAGTTTCTGGAAATACGCTTACATTGGTGGATAGGAGGAACACGATGACCGGCCACAAGATCGTATCCGAAAAAGAATGGACCGACGCGCGCAGAAAGCTGCTCGACCGCGAAAAGGAACTGACCGACCTTCAGGAAGAAATCGCGAAAGAGCGCCGCGCTCTGCCCTGGGTGAAGGTGACGAAAAACTATGTCTTCGATACGCCAGACGGAAAGAAATCGCTCGCCGATCTGTTCGCGGGAAACAGCCAGCTCATCGTCTATCACTTTATGTTCGGGCCGGACTGGAAAGAGGGCTGTGTCGGCTGCTCGTTCCTGTCGGATCATGTCGATGGCGCGAACCAGCATCTGAAACACCACGACGTGACCTATGTCGCGGTGTCGCGCGCGCCGCTGGAGAAACTCACCGCTTACAGGAAACGCATGGGCTGGAAATTCCCGTGGGTGTCGTCGGAGGGAAGCGATTTCAATTACGACTTCCACGTCTCGTTCACGAAAGACCAGGTCGCGAAGGGCGAGGCGACATACAATTTCGAACCCTACACGGGCGAGATGGAAGACCTCCATGGCACCAGCGTGTTCTTCAAGGATGCGGACGGCGCGATCTATCACACCTACAGCGCCTATGCGCGTGGCGATGAGCGCAGCCTTGGCACTTATATGTGGCTCGACATCTCGCCAAAGGGCCGCAACGAAGGCGAGGGAGGCAACCTGACCAACTGGGTCAAGCGCCACGATCAATACGACGATGCGCCGAAGGCGGCGGAGTAGCC
>JBBCHP010000006.1:0-36075 GCA_037201525.1 Rhizomicrobium sp.
ATGCTGTTTCATGTGATGATGACAGTCCGGATTCCGCATGATGCGGATCCAGACAAGATCAGGTGCCTTTCCGAACAGGAACACCAACGCGCTGCAGAGCTGCAACGCCAAGGTAAATGGTTGCACCTGTGGCGCGTGGCGGGAAAATATGTAAATGTGAGCGTGTTCGATGTCGAGAGCCCGGCCGAGCTGCACGAGATCCTAGAGTCGCTCCCTCTTCGGCCCTTTATAAAGACAGACGTCAATGCGCTGTGTCGTCACCCTGGGGCGTTGGCGGCTGATTGAAGCATCGACATCCGCTTTTGGCACAAAGCGGATGTCTGCTCATAACTAGCAATTATCATTGGCGAGCATGTTCCCGAAGTCGAAAAACGCGACTTCTTCCATGCGGTAAATCGGACGAGCTCGCCACCAGCCTTTTAGTGCCGTTGTTTAGAGCTCCTTCCACAGCTCTTCGGGCCGATTTCATTCGTCGCAGTTATCGGCACAGGCTCATCACGAGACTTCCAATCGACGAAACAGGGTCAGCTTTACGGCATCTAGGACAAAGGCAAGGACAGCCGCGGCAACGAACAGACCTGCCACGATTGCGACGGGCAGGGTCGCCATCAGAATGCCATTTGAGGATAAGACACCGAAAATCGAAAGATCGATGATCGAGGATACGATGAGCCATCGGCCCGGGCGCGAGCTCCAGATATGCTGCCTCTCGCGCGAGACGTAGAATACGGCCTGACCGCTGAACACCAGCGTGACTACGGCCATCGTGCGAAGGGCCTCGGTATCGAGTCCGATCGCGAATTTTCCGACCGCGAGACAGGCGACGCAGAACGTCAGATCGGCGAGCCCCATGACAATGCCGACGACGGTCAGATTGCGGATATGCCAGATATTTGGCTTGGGAGACGGGCGTACGTTGTCAGTCGACGAGGTCATCGAAAGAAAATCACCCGTGATCATCATCAGCACCATGAGCATCGGCGTGAGGATGGCATGGCCCGTGATGACGAGGCCGGCGCCTAGGAACAGCACTTGGACCACTTTGTGCGTAACCGATCGCAGCGTGTAGGTCAGGATGCGCTGGAAGGTCGTGCGCCCTTCCTTGATCGCGGCGACGATGCCGGCAAGTCCCGGCTTCGTTAGCACGATACCGGCAGCAGATTTCGCGACATCGGTCGCGGTGGAAACCGCGATCCCCATCTGTGCCTGACGCAACGCGGGCGCGTCGTTCGCGCCATCGCCGCACATGCCAACGATATGTCCGTCTTTCTGCAGCGCTTTGACAAGGCTGAATTTGTCCTCGGGCAGCACGTTTGCGAAGATCGAATAGGCCTCTGCTTTGATGTCTGGCGACAGCGGCGTTGTTGCCCAGACAGGTCCCGTGATACCGACCAGTCCGGCCACGACTTGCGCCGTTGTTCCGGCATCCCCCGTCACCATGATGGTGCGCACGCCGAGGCCGGACAATTCAGAAACAAGCGCCGCCGAGTCTTCGCGCGGCGGATCGCTCAGCGCGATAAAGCCGGCCAGCGCCAAATTGTCCGACGGTCCCGCGGCAACGGCCAGAACTCTGTATCCCTTCGCCTGCAATTCGTCCGCAACCGCCGATGCGTTCGCCGGTGGATGCGACAGGCCCGAGATGACCGCGAATGCGCCTTTGGCGATTTTCATCGCGGCGCCGTCTGCCTGGAGAACTGTCGCCTCGGAGCGTTTCAGCGAGGGATCGAAGGGTACGAATGTCACCAGCTTGGGTGCATCGGCGATCGGCTTGTGCGTGGCAGCGCCGCGGATGGCGGCATCGACTGGATCTTGACCGCCGTCGGAGCTTGTCAGGGCCGCAAACGCGAGAACATGCGCCTCGTCGAAGCCAACCATCGGGGCGGATGGTCATCACGGCAAGTTCGTTGCGCGTCAGCGTGCCCGTCTTGTCCGAGCACAGGATATCAACGCCGGCCGCTTCATCGACCGCCGAAAGACTCGTCGGCAGGACGCCTTGGGCCGCCAGCGAGCGTGCGCCCACCGCCGCTGCCAGCGTGAACATCGACGGCAGCGCGACTGGGATCGACGAGAGAAGTCCCACCAGGACCAGCGCCATGATTTCCGCGTCCGGCAGCGACAGAGAATACGCATAGACGGCAAGCAGGATCGTGGCAGCGCCGTTGAACAGGGCAAGGTTGCGGACCACCCCCATCACGATCTTCTGCTGCGAGCTTTCAACTTTTGCCGTGCGGACGAGTTCTGCGGTGCGGCCGAATTTTGTGCGCTCGCCGGTCGCGGTCACTTCCGCGACGGCCTCGCCGCGCCGCACAAGTGCGCCTGCATAGGCCGGAGCACCTGCTCCTGTTTCTACCGGAATGGACTCGCCTGTGAGCATGGATTGGTCGAGAAGGATCGAACCATCCAGAAGATGGACATCCGCAACCACCACTGTGCCAAGCGACAGTTTCACGATGTCGCCCGCCACCAGACCGGCCGCCGGCACGGTCGTCCAATTCCCGTCGCGCCGGACCGCTGCGATGAGCGCCAGGCGCGACTTGAGGGCATTCAGAGTCGCCTGCGCACGGCCTTCCTGGAAGAATCCTAAACCGGCATTGAAGACGAGCAGCAGCGCGACCACGCCGGCCTCGACATAGTCCCCAAGCACGAGCTGCAACAGGATAGCGGCTTCGAGCATCCACGGCACGGGAGCCCAAAGTTTTTGTGCGGCGCGCAACACAGGATGCTGTGTCACATCGACGATCGCGTTCGGGCCATCCTTGGCGAGGCGTCGATGCGCCTCGTCAGTTGTTAGACCAATCGGTGGATCGGCCATCACGAGGTGCCTTTTGCAAACAGGCCCCAGCTGTGACGAGCGATCTGCTCGTCTTCCTGGGAAGGAAGAACAAGCACCTTGCAGGGCAATCTCGGATCGCTGATGGGATTGTCGGCGGCGCGGTTTCGCGCCTCGTCGAGACCGATCCCGGCCCAGGCAAAGCCGCTACAGATCGCAGCGCGGACTTTCTCGTCGTTTTCGCCGATACCGCCGGCAAACACGATCAGGTCGATACCTTCCAGAACAGCGATCATTGCCGCTATCTGCTTGCGTACGGAATAGCAAAACATCTCGATCGCGAGTTGAGCATCCGGGTTTGTCGGAGCACTTTGGTGCAGATGGCGCATGTCGCTACTGGCTGCGGATACGCCTAGAAGCCCGGAATGGCGGTTGACCAAATTCTCCAGCATTGCGGCGTCCATTTTCTTCTCTCGCGCCAGGTAGACCAGCACGCCGGGATCGAGATCGCCGCTGCGCGTTCCCATGATCACGCCGCCGGTCGGGGTCAATCCCATGCTGGTATCGATGGATTTTCCGCCTTTGACAGCGGTCACGCTGGCCCCGTTGCCCAGATGCGCAATCACGACACGCTCCGGCACGTCGATGCCAAGCTGGTGGAGGAGTGACTCGCAGGAAAGGCCATGGAAGCCGTAACGTTGGATGCCTTCGGCACGCAGATCTTTAGGAAGCGGTAGGATACGTGTGACGTCCGGTATATCGGCGTGAAAGGTCGTATCGAAACACGCCACCTGGGGAATACGCGGAAAATGCTCGCGCGCCGCTTGTATGAGCGTCAGCGCGGGCGGTAGATGAAGCGGCGCGAACGGAATCGCCGCTTTGAGCTGCTGCAGCACTTCATCATCGATGATGCAATGGCGACGGAGCTTCGGTCCGCCGTGCACGATCCGGTGCCCGATAGCCGCTGGAGGCGGCATCCCGGAATCGGCCAGAAGCCATTCGATTTGGCGGACCGCGTCGCGCTGGTCGCGAATGGACGTCATGCCGACCGCCAGAGCATCGCCATGCGCATCTCGAGCGTAGAATTGTCCGGCTTCTTCGCCGATTGAATCGGCTTCGCCCGTGAGCAGCCTCTCGGTTTGCGATGCCTCGGCACGGTACAAGCCGAATTTGAGCGAGGATGAGCCGCTGTTGAGTGTGAGGATGATCGTTTCACCGCGAGGCATTGCCATCGCGCTAGACCTTCCACCGCCAGTCGCGGACCTCCGGCATGTCGTCGCCATGTTCGCTGATATAGAGCTTGTGGCGTTCCATGGCCGCCCAATAGAACGCCGTCGCCTTTGCGACCCGATGGCTGAATCGGGGGATGCGGCTGGTTGCATCGAGCGCGAGCTGGAAACGATCCAAATTGTTCAGCACGACCATGTCGAAGGGCGTCGTGGTGGTACCTTCCTCCCTGTAGCCGCGGACATGAATGTTGTGGTGATTATGCCGCCGGTAGGTGAGCTTGTGGATCATCGCTGAGTAACCGTGGAACGCGAAGATCACCGGCTTGTCGCGCGTGAACAGTTCGTCGAAGTCCTGGTCTTCCATACCGTGCGGATGCTCCGATTGCGGCTGCAAGACCATCAGATCCACGACGTTGACCACGCGGATTCGGATATCGGGATAATGCGTGCGCAGCAGCGTGACGGCGGCGAGCGTCTCCAAAGTCGGGATGTCGCCGGCGCAGGCCATGACCACGTCGGGATCGCCGTCGTCGTTGCTCGCCCAGTGCCAGATGCCGGCGCCAATGGCGCAGTGGCGCGTGGCCGACTCGATATCGAGCCATTGCCATTCCGGCTGCTTCCCCGCCACGATCAGGTTGATGTAGTTGCGGCTGCGCAGGCAGTGGTCGGCGACGGAAAGAAGGCAGTTGGCGTCGGGCGGAAGGTAGATGCGCACGACATCGGACTTCTTGTTCGCGACGTGATCGATGAAGCCGGGATCCTGATGCGAGAAGCCATTATGGTCCTGCCGCCAGACATGCGAAGTGAGCAGGTAGTTCAGGGGACGCGATCGGCCTGCGCCAGGGAATGTCCCTGCTGACTTTCAGCCATTTGGCGTGCTGGTTGAACATCGAGTCGACGACATGAACGAAGGCTTCGTAGCAGGAGAAGAGGCCGTGGCGGCCTGTGAGCAGATAGCCTTCGAGCCAGCCTTCGCACAGATGCTCGCTCAGAACCTCCATGACGCGGCCATCGACGCTGAGATCGGTGTCCACGTCTTCGACCGCCGCCATCCATTCCTTGCCTGAGACTTCATAGACCGCCTCCAGCCTGTTCGATGCCGTCTCGTCCGGTCCGAACAGACGGAAATTCTTCGAGCCGAGATTGAGCTTCATGACATCGCGCAGGAACGTGCCGAGCACGCGTGTCGCTTCCGCTAGGACACAACCCGGTTCGGATACGGCGACCGCATATTCGTGGAAATGCGGCATCGACAAGGGCCGCAGAAGTTCGCCGCCATTGGCATGCGGGTTGGAGCCCATGCGGTGATGGCCGGTTGGCGCGAGGTCTGCGAGTTCTTCGCGAAACTTCCCATTTTCGTCGAACAGTTCGCGCGGCTTGTAGCTCAGCATCCAGTCTTCGAGCTGTTTGAGATGCTCCGGGTTCTTGAAATCCGCGATCGGTACCTGATGCGCGCGCCACGTGCCTTCCACGGATTTGCCGTCGACGAATTTTGGACCTGTCCAGCCCTTCGGCGTGCAAAGGATGATCATTGGCCAGTGCGGGCGCTCCAGCTTCGCGTCTTTGCCGGCTGACCGCGCGGCCTTCTGAATTTCGCGAATCCGCAGCAGCGTCCGGTCGAGCACGCTGGCAAGCGCCTGGTGCATCATGGCAGGATCGCTGCCCTCCACGAAGTAGGGCTCGTAACCATAGCCCTGGAACAGCTGTGTGAGCTCTTCGCGGCTGATGCGCGCCAGCACCGTCGGGTTGGCGATCTTGAAGCCGTTGAGATGAAGGATCGGCAGCACGGCGCCGTCGCGTGCCGGGTTCAGGAATTTGTTGGAATGCCAGCTGGCCGCCAAAGCGCCCGTTTCGGCTTCGCCGTCGCCGACGACGCAGGCGACGATCAGATCGGGATTGTCGAACGCGGCGCCGTAGGCGTGGGTGAGAGAATAGCCCAGTTCGCCGCCTTCGTGGATCGACCCGGGCGTCTCCGGCGAGACATGGCTAGGAATGCCGTATGGCCAGGAGAACTGGCGAAAGAGGCGGTGCAGTCCGTTGCGGCTGCGCTCGATCGCGGGATAACGCTCGGTATAGGAGCCTTCAAGATAAGTGTTCGCCACGATGCCGGGCCCGCCATGGCCGGGACCGATGACATACATCATGTTCAGGTCGTATTGCTTGATTAGCCGATTCAGGTGGACATACAGGAAATTCAACCCTGGCGTAGTTCCCCAATGCCCCAGCAATCGCGGCTTGATGTGCTCGAGTGTAAGAGGGACATCGAGCAGCGGATTGTCCTTCAGGTAAACTTGGCCGACGGAGAGGTAGTTTGCCGCGCGCCAATAGGCGTGCATTTTCCCAACGAGATCAGGAGACAGGGTGCCGGGCATCGGGACCTCCATAAGCGATTGCCGCAGCGCGATTTGCGGCGGGGAATGCATGGCTAGGCAGGTCCGGCATCAAACGCAGCGTGCGAAGCCGAAGAGCGTTCACGATCACAGAGACCGAACTCAGTGACATCGCCAATGCGGCGACCATGGGACTGAGCAAGATGCCAAACGCCGGATAGAGAACACCGCCCGCAATCGGAATTCCAATAGCGTTGTAGGCAAACGCGAACACGAGATTTTGCCGAATGTTGCGCATTGTGGCCCGGCTTAAGATGCGCGCGCGCACGATGCCTGAGAGGTCGCCTTTCAGGAGCGTGATACCGGCGCTTTGAATGGCGACATCGGTTCCTTCACCCATGGCGATGCCGACATCCGCTTCGGCCAATGCCGGGGCGTCGTTCACGCCATCGCCAGCCATCGCGACGATGCGGCCTTCGGATCTGAGCTTCTTCACGATGCGGTTTTTGTCCTGCGGCAGGACATCAGCTTCCACTTCGTCGATACCGAGCATAAGGGCGACGGCTTGTGCGGTTGTGTTGTTGTCGCCTGTCAGCATGACAATCCGGATTCCGGCACCTCGCAGATCGTCGAGTGCGGCTCGCGTGGATGACTTTATTGGATCGGCAATCGCAATGACGCCGCCGGGTTTGCCGTCGATACCAAGAAACAGAGCGGTCGCACCGCTGGCGCGAAGTTGGTCTGCCTTGGTTTCAAGATCTCCCAACGCAACGCCCACGTCCGCCATCAGCTTGGCATTGCCCAAAGCGACGCGGCGATTGGCGATCTGTCCGGTCACGCCTTTTCCGGTGATCGAGGCGAATTCGGCGACGTTCGGGACCGAGATGCCGGCCACTTCCGCTGCCCCGAGAACGGCACCCGCCAAAGGATGCTCGCTGGGTCGTTCCAGGGCGGCGGCCAACGTCAATAGATCGACTTGCGAGAAAGGAGGGGCGGGCACGAGCGCAGTCACCTTCGGCTTGCCTTCGGTGAGCGTGCCGGTCTTGTCCACGACGAGCGTGTCCACCTTTTCGAGCCGCTCCAGCGCGTCAGCATCTTTTATCAGCACACCGGCACCGGCGCCTTTGCCGATCCCCACGCCGATCGACATCGGCGTCGCAAGCCCAAGCGCACATGGACATGCGATGATGACGACGGAGACTGCCGCGATAAGAGCATTGGTCAGCGCCGGCGGCGGTCCCCAGATCGCCCAACCAGCGAATGCAAGGGCGGCGACGACCAGCACGGCCGGAACGAAATAGGCCGCGATTCTGTCGGCCAGGCGTTGAATCGTCGCTCTGCTGCGTTGCGCCTCCGACACCATGGCGACGATGCGAGACAGAACGGTATCGGCACCCACCTTGTCGGCCTGCATAACCAGCGAGCCGGTACCGTTCACAGTCCCTCCAACAACACGGTCGCCGATGATCTTTGCAACGGGCAAAGATTCGCCCGTGACCATGGATTCATCGACTGCGCTTTTGCCCTCCAGCACTTCGCCATCGACCGGAATGCTATCGCCCGGCCGGACACGGAGTTTGTCGCCACTCTGCACATGGTCGAGCGTCACTTCTTCATCTGCAGTGCCGTCTTTGAAGCGACGCGCTGTCTTGGGCGTAAGATTGAGCAGGGCGCGGATGGCGCCGCCGGTCTGTTCGCGCGCGCGAAGTTCCAGAACTTGGCCAAGCAGGACCAGCACTGTAATGACCGCGGCGGCCTCGAAGTAAACCGGCACCGAGCCGCCCATATCGCGAAAACCTTCGGGAAAAAGGCCGGGCGCCAACGTGGCGAACACGCTGTAGACATACGCAGTGCCGGTCCCGAGGGCGATCAAGCTGAACATATTGAACCTTCGGTTCACGACCGATGCCCAGCCACGTTGAAAGAACGGAAATCCGGCCCACAGAACGACCGGAGTGGACAACGCGAATTGAATCCAGGTGGAAAGTCGCGGCGCCACGAGATAGTCGAGCCCAAGCGCCGGAATATGGCTGCCCATTTCCAGGACGAACACCGGGATCGTCAGGATCAGCCCAATCCAAAAGCGCCTTGAGATGTCCGTGAGTTCAGCATTCGGCTGGCCGACCGCGGTTTCCACCAGTGGCTCCAGCGTCATGCCGCAGATGGGACAATTGCCTGGTCCGTCGTGGCGTATCTGGGGGTGCATCGGACAGGTGTAAATCGCGCCGGGGGCAGGCGAAGCAGCGCGAGATGTCTCGACCTTTTTCATATGCGACCGCCAGACAAGATCTCCTCAAGAAGTGGTATTGAGTTGCGGCGTCGTGCGATCCTTGGCTTCGAAAAACTTTCGTGCAAGCGCCAGGATTTCGCCCTTCGTCGGATGGTCGACCGTTTCGACGCCCATGATACGCGGCGCAAGCGCGGGCACGTGGTCGCGAATGAAGCTCGCGAACTCGTTTTTTGCGGTGCCGTGACCCACGATCAGAATCTCATGCGAAGGCTGCAATGCGTCAGCCACCTCAGTGAGATAAGCCTTGCTGTCATGTGCGTGGCCGGAGCCAATCGATCCCGCCTTATGATGAATGTTTCCGTCCCGGTCCTTTGGACGAATCCTGTGTTCCGTCACGTCGTTTTCGCCGAACTCGTAAACAAGGGCTTCGGCGTGATCTATGCAAACGACGGCATGGAAATGGTGAGGCATGTTCGTTCCTTTCAAGCGTGGAATATTCTGAGCGCAATATCGTCAGTGCGACACGAGCGAGCAGCGGTCAGCGCAGAGCAATACGTCATGCGTTACACCGCCCAGGACGAACTCGCGCCGACGGCTATGCCCATAGGCGCCGGCGACGATGAGATCAGCGTTCTGTTCCTGGGCAACGGCCTTCAACCGCATCGCATCGTTTCCGGTCGAAGACGAAACAAGCTGTTCCGCGGAAATGCCGTGGCTCTTGAGCCAGTTCGCAACGTCTTCGAGATGCGTACGGCCGGCGGACAAGTCCTTCTCCTTGGCGATCTCGACAAGGGTTACGCGCGCCGCCTTTTTGAGCAGGGGAAGTGCGTCCAAAGTCGCACGTCGCGCCTCACGCGTATCCTTCCATGCGACGAGCACATGATTCAGGTTCAGCGCGTCCGCCTCAGCCGGCACGATGAGCGCAGGTCTTCCGAGGTGCATCACGAGATCGCTTATCTTCCCCTGTCGCCAGGTAGCACTGGTGACGACGAGGTCGGCGCAGCGGGCTTCGCCTGCGATGTAGTCTGAGGGCGAACCGAACGTCACCGCCGAGCGCCATTGGGCCGGCTGGCCACGGTTCTGGAAGACGTCGCGGAATTCGGCCTCGACTTTCTTGATTTCCCTCTCTATCTCATCGCGATCGGCCTGCAGGAGTTCGGTCGGAAGGCGGCCGTCCCCTTCAATGATCTGGACCGGTTGGCAGGTTGCAATACCGATGACGCCGGCATGAAGGCGCTCCGCCAGATCGCATGCGATCGCAAGTATGCTGGCGTTTGATCGCCCGGGTTGCAGATGAACCATCAGAGTCGCGTATGTCACATTCGTCTTTCGACTGAGGTGCGTCTCGGTGGGTGCGACTTGTTCATTCAAACGACAGAAAGGAGATTCTCGACATGGGTGGCGCCCGGGGCGCCCCATGCTGTTTCCGATGCCACTTCGCGCGCGTGCCAGGAATGCACGGTTCCGCTCAGTAGAACTTTACCGCCTTCGGCCGTTACAATGATGGCATCCGGATCGGAATACCACGAGCGGTGTAGCGCATAGCTGATGTCGTTGCTGATACTCGCGGTATTGACGTGCGGCTTGATCGAGATGTGATTGGAGATGCCAACAACACCATGCAGCCGAAGAACGTCCTGCTCTGCCGCCTGTCGTTGATAGTGGTGATCGACGATTCCGCTTAGCGTGACCCAGCCCTGCTCGACTTGCACCTGAACGGAATCGGAAGGCACGGAGACATCCCATGCGAGGCGGTCGAGAACGGCCTCCACAATCTGGTCATCGCCACGCTCGCGCTCGAACGGCAGCTGAACTTTGATCTCTTGGGCCACGCCGACAACGCCCTTTACGCGTCGAGCAGCCTGTTCAGCCGCACTCTTTTCAGCGTAACTCTCGACTTCTCCCGTGAGAGTGATCACGCCCGCGTTTGCTGCGACGCCGATATGTGCAGCAGTTACACTGGGATCCCAATTCAATTCGGCGATCACTTCGAGCTGCAAATGAGCGTCGTTAGACATGGGGTTTTCCTTTGTTGTTGGGTGTGAAGCGTCAGGCTTCGATGATCCACTGTTTCGACGATGCCAACGCCCTCATGACCAAGTATGCGGCCGGGTTTTGCAGCTCGGAAGATCGCCTTTGAGGATATGCAGATCGGTGCTGCAGATCGTTGTCTTTGTGATCCTGACGATCGCGTCCATCGGTGCGTTGATTTCCGGCTTTGGACGATCTTCCAACGCCCTCTTACCAACGGCCGAATAGATGAGGGCTTTCATTGTCGGCGTCTCTTGCTGGAAGCTGCTGGGAATGCCCGATTGCTGAACATGTGCTCGCGCGTTGCGCGCTGAAAGCATCCAGATCAGCTTGTGGAGGTCCGTGGGGTAACGACTGGCACGTTCGGATGTTCCACTCTCAGAACCGTCCGCTCGCCAGCCCGATGCACGCGCTGCAAGCCGAATAGGCGTCTCGTGCGTTCCCTGTGTGGGGAACGGCAGGTTTTGGATGCTGCGCGTCGTCAAAGCGTGACAACACACGGAAAGCACATGGAAAAGCCAGTTGTTCTCGTTGTCGAGGACGAAGCGCTTATTCGATTAGCGCACTCCATATGATCGAGGATGCTGGGTTCGCGGTCGTAGAAGCGAGTCACGCGGACGAAGCGATCGGAATATTGCAAAATCGCGCCGATATCCGCGCTGTTTTTACCGATATCAAGATGCCGGGCTCGATGGATGGATGGAAATTGGCGCGTGCAATAAGGGGCCGCTGGCCGCCGATCCACCTGATTTTGGCTTCGGCGCTCGTTCCGGAATTAAGCGAATTACCAGCAAACGGCTGTTTATTCGCAAGCCCTACACCGCTGAACAGGTACAGCGGCGCTTTATGAACTTTTCAACCACGATCCAGCATCCGGTCCGATCATGCAGAACACCAACCGTAACTGTGCTAGAGTAGCGTGACGATGGACAGTTGTTCTTAAGCAACGTTCAGTCGATTTCAAAAAGTTCTATTCGGGTACGGCTTTCGCTTCGCGAGCCTCCGATTTCCAGAAAGGGGCAGCCATGGCTCCCCAACCGACGACACATGCCGATGTAACACTTAATCTCGCGCTGGCGGTCGTCGCCTCCTCGACGGCACCGCTGCTTCTGCTCAACCAAGATCTCACGCTGGTCGCCGCAAGCAAGTCGTTCTGTAATGCGTTTCAGGTCGACCCCGCCAAAGTGGCAGGTCTCCAGCTCCGTGTGCTCGGATCAGGCGAGTGGGATATACCGCAGCTGACCGCGCTTCTCGAGGCGACGGCAACGGGGTATGCCGCAGTCGAAAGCTACGAGATCGACCTGACGCGCAAAGGCCGCGAAGCACGCCGTCTCGTTGTGAACGCCCAGAAGCTTGAATACGGAAACGGCGAAAGCATCCGGCTCTCGTGTCGGTGTCCGATGTCACTGAAGCGCGTATCGCCGAGAGACTCAAAGACGATATGCTGAAGGAGAAGGCGGTTCTTCTACAGGAGCTTCAGCACCGGGTCGCCAACAGCCTTCAGATTATTGCTAGCGTGCTGCTGCAAAGCGCGCGCAAGGTGCAATCAGAAGAGACCAGAGGCCACCTGCACGATGCCCACAAGCGGGTCATGTCGGTCGCGGCGCTGCAGCAACAGCTCTCTGCTTCCAGCTTATCTGATGTCCAGTTGCGGCCCTACTTCACGACGCTGTGCAACAGCATCGGCGCGTCGATGATCCGCGACCACAATCAACTGTCGCTGGATGTGCGCGTCGATGACAGCGTGACAACTGCGGATGTCTCCGTGAGCCTGGGACTGATCGTCACCGAGTTGGTGATCAACGCTCTCAAGCACGCATTTCCGGAAGATCGCAACGGCAAGATCAAGGTCGATTACCAGTCACATGGCCCCAATTGGACGCTGTCGGTAACCGACAATGGCGTTGGAATGCCAGCGGATAACGCGAGAGCCAAGCCGGGGCTGGGCACGAACATCGTCCAAGCGCTGACCAGCCAGCTGCAGGCGCACGTCAAAATATCCGACGCCAACCCCGGGACCATTGTGTCCATCGCACATACGCAAATCGCGGCCGTTCAATCAGCCGGCGCAACAGCTGCCGTCAGCGCGATATAGAACGCAACACCGTAATAGCTCTCTCACAGACGGACACAAAAGTGAGTTTCCCTGTTCGTGCTATTGCGATGGTTCTCGGTCTGGCGGGGACCGCGCTGATGTATTTCCGTGGGAATTTCACTGGTATTGGGCGATCCTAGCCGGCGTATCAATTTTCACGGTCGCTCCGATTCTGATTGAGAGTGTCACCGGTGTAGCTCGGCGCCATAGAGCGGAACTTTTGACAGATCGAAGGGTTGGGAAAACCGAAGGTCTTAAGGTGCTTTTGAGAAGCCAGGGTTCTCTTTGGAGCCCGACTCCGTCGGCGGGTACATCTGCTCGAAATTAGTGGACACGGATTGAATACAAATCAGCAGACAAGGATCAGAGGATTGTTCAAAACGAGTGCCTCACGTGGGTCCAAAAGTACCAATGCGCCCAGAGTTTATTCTCGCGCAAATACCGGGTGTGCAAAAGTGCTCAGCTGCGTCAATTGATGTCCGCTGCTTGGTACGGAAGAGTATTTCGCACGCGTCTTGCAGGCTCCCCGAACAAGACTGATCTCTCAACGACGAGCGCAGTAACCGTTCGGGGCGTCTTCAATCTCGGGAAACTCTACCGGCTTCGGCGGCGACCTGATCATCGTGGACGATTCCCCGGACATTGCTGACGCCTCGTGCTCCGAATTTGCCCGGCAAAGAGAGCAAAGTGGCGCCTCGTTTTTCCGCTGTACCACTCCATTTTCCGCCAACTCCCACCCCAAGAGCTTCGCACCGAAGTTCCCGCGGTATTTCACGCGAGTTCGGTCTCGCTCTGGCCACAAGACTCCCGGATCAGGGAAGTTTTTCGATTGGGCGAGAAATTGGGGCGCTGATCGTTCAACCCGGTCGGATGTTCAAGATTTTTCTCACGGGTTTTAAAGTCAGCTTTGTTCTCTTCTCTGGGGCAGCTTTGATCTCCACCATAAGCCGCTTCTCGGGTCGCCGGGCCTCGCTACATCCGGGCGGCGTCCCGAATTTGCCCGACGTGGTGACGCAGGAAGGCGTATTCGGATGAAGTTTTCAGCACCCGCATTTGATGGCCGATCGAGCTTTTCGCGGACGTGCGATGTATCGGCGGCCAAATTCGGCGCGTTGTTGCGGTCGATCATCGCTGCTTCTTAAGCCCGACTGAAAACGAAAACCCCGCGCGACCGTTCGCAGCGGCCATGACAGTTTGAGCAGCTTTATTCACGCAAGCTGTGACGCCGCCGTGGCTGAAACATCGGTGCAAACATCGAGGACCAAGTATTCAGGCATTGTCTGTCCGTCTGCATCCGCCCACATTCCTTTCGGAGTCTGATCGCTTGGCAATCCGATCGAGTAGCTGTGGTCGGCATTTACGTAGACTTTGATCAGCGGCCGTCTATGTAGGTGGACTGTCATAGGCGCCGGATCAGGTGTCGGCGAGCGCGCGCTACGAAGATGGCTGCGAATTCGCCGGGGACAATCAGGGACTTGCGAAAGGTAAATTCTCCCTCGTTCAATCAGTGAGCGGTTGCCGAGTAGATCTTCTGTCCTGTCAATCTTGATAAGGACTGCCCATCCTTCTTTTCAGAATCGGCTTTCTTTTCCGGCTCGATCAGGCGTTCCAAACCTTGTCGTAGACCGGGCCTGATTTATGCACCGTCGCGGTGCCATAGAGACGCGCAATGCCCCGATCGGCAGTACGTCTTTGGCGCCAAGATTGAAATAGAAAATCGTTACATTCGTGCCGTCGCTCATCAGCGCCGTTGTAGTGCCACGCCCGCGTTCCCAGATGGAAATATGCTCGTCGTCATAGACCTGTGTCGAGCCGCGCGGCGTGATCTGCGCGAAACCATTTTTGAGAACTGTGCCGATCAGACAGGTGTGCGTCGGAAACGCGCCGTCGATCGCAGGCCAGATTTTCTTGGGGATCGCCGTCATCAGTGGTCCTCGCGATAGGCGTTGTTGGAAGTGTGATCGCCGCGAGCCATTTGATGAGATCGGCATGCGCCGTCGCGCGGCGCGCTGCGTTGATCTCGTTGGCTTTCGGCGCGTCGAGCGTGAATTCGCAATCATGCCGTTCGGATCGGTCGCATAGACGGAGCGGCAATAGCCGTGCTCCAGAACAAAATGCTCCGGCTCCTTGTAGCCTGCCTTCTTGAGACGATCTTCGATGCCTTTTTGTGTCTCTGCATCGACGTTCAGCGCGATGTGATGGAACGGCGAGAACGGCATCTTGGGTCCGAACTCTTCCTGGTCTTCCGCCGTTACGAACTGGAAGAATGCCAGTGCGCCGCCGTCCCCGAGCCCGAAGAAGCAGTGGCAATAAGTGCGCATGGCGCCGAACAACTCGTCGGTCTCGCTCCAGGTCGCGATCAAGGGGTAGGCCGATCACATCTTCATAGAATCTGCGCGTCGTTTCCATATCGCGGGTAACATAGGCGGTGTGGTGCAGACGGCTGGGGAGTTTCTTTTCGGTGCCCATGCTGGTTTCCCTGGTTCCTTGGTTTAGGCGGCCTTCGCGCGCCAGAATTTTTTCGATGCGATGCGCGCACCTTCGGCAAGTGCGGCGAGTTTGGCCCAGACGACATCGGATCGACACCGCCCTGTCCGACATGAATCGAGAATCCGCAATCGACACCCGCCATCACGTTCTCGCGTCCCAGAAGATTGGCGTAGCGTTCGATTCGTTGTGCAACAAGTTCCGGATGCTCAATATAATTCGATTGGCATTCGATCACGCCGGGCACGAAAATTTTGCCTTCCGGCGCCTTGATGGTTTCGAACATCGACCATTCGTGCCCGTGGCGCGGATTGGCGGACTCAAACAGGATCGCCATCGGCTTCGCGTGAGATAGCACATCGATGATATCGGCGAACGGCACGTCGCAATGATGTGGCCCCGGATAGTTGCCCCAGCACATATGTAGGCGCAGCTGTTCAGCCGGAATATTGCGCACCGCGTGATTGAGCGCTTCGATGTGCAGGCGCATGTGCTTCCTGAATTCGTCGAGGCTGAGATCGGCGTACTGCACATGGCGCCCCATGGCCAGATCGGGGCAGTCGAGTTGCAGCACTGCGCCGCTTTCCGCAACCGTCTCGTATTCATAGCGCATCGCTTCGGCGATAGATTCGAGATAGGCTTCTTGGCTTTTGTAATAGTCATTGCGAAAGAACAGGGAGATCACGCCCGGTGACGCTGCACTGGAGAACAGTCCGGTAACGTTCTTGCCCTTCGCGGCGGCAATGAGGTTCTCCATGTCGAGCTTCGGCGAGCGGCGGTCGGCAAGCGCGATAGGGCCGTTGCAGGCCGCGCCTTGCGCGCCTTGCGGCCCGGATCGCCGAACACGCGCGCCGCGCTGCGCGGATAGTCCGCAAGGTCCTGAAACACGTACGTGTTGCCGCTGCCGCCGAAGCCGCTCAGGCGATCCTTCACATAGGTCGCATAGCTCGGTTTCGGCATTTCGCCATCGTTGACGATATCGACGCCGGCTTCGACCTGTTTACGCACCATCTCGCCGACGGCCTCAACAATACGGGCATCAAGCGCCGCGCGATCGACCGGGACGCCGTCTTCCTTCGCGAACATCATGCGAATGAGATCGTCGGGCCGCGGTAGGCTGCCCGTATGCGTCGTCAGAAAACGGTCCGTGCTGCGTTGCATCATGCGGCTTCGATTATCGAAGAAATATTCGCATAGTAGGATATCCGTTGCGCACTCTTTTTGTAAAGAACGCGTTAGCTGTTGGCTGTATTGCCATCATAGGTGATCGCTTCCGCTGCGTTGTGGGACAGGACGAAACCGATCGGACGCTCCGCCTCTTCACGAAGATGTGCAAGCAGGCCTGCGGTGCGCGCGAGAATGGAAATGCTTTTTGAGCGCGCTCAATGGGAAACCGATCTCAAGGAGGATGGCCGGGATTGCGCCGTTGATATTGATGGGCAGAGAGCGGCCAATCGCTTCGGGCAACACGCGCTCTACGGTGTGAAGCATCTGGATATAGGGCCCATTGAGTCCATGCTCTTCGGCCAGTTTCAACAAAACGTTCGCCCGCGATCACCGCCAGAATGCTGCGGATGACCGAAGCCGGGAATCGCTGCTTTATTTGCCCGCATCTGACGAATGTGTTCGATCGCGATCTGGTTCGCATCGCCGTCTTTGGAAGTTTGCACGAGCAGATGCAGGAATATTCCGCCGGCTTCTGCGCTGCCCAGAACGACGGAGCCGGAGCCGAGCAATCCTGCCGCGACCGCGCCCTGAATCGCTTCGGGTCCCTGCGGCATAGGTCATGCGCGCGGCCTGCACGCTCGGCACCAGCCGTGTTCCGCGATTGCCACGAGCAGCGCGTTCACGAAGAAGCGCTGGTTCTCTGTGGGCATCTCGCCCATGAGCAGCAGGAAAAAGTAGTCGGAGAAATCGATCTTGCCGATTAGTTGACTGCAAAGATCATATCCCGCACGTGATTGATGCCGCGTCCGATGTCGAAATTGCGGTAAAAGGCGTGTCCTGCTTGCCGATGCGCATTGCTCAACTCTCCTGTTTGGGCATGAGGCTAACTCACCAAATATCGAAATTGACTTCGACATGCGGAAAAATCTAGTCTGAACTTGGAAGCACGAAAAGGCGATGATCAAGGTTCTTGCGACGTGCGCGTTGTCGAGATGGGCACGTTCATCACTGGGCCCGCCGCCGCCATGTATCTTGCCGACATGGGCGCAGACGTCGTCAAGGTAGAGCGTCCCGAGACAGGCGATCCGTTCCGTGCCTTCAATGGTGGGCTATATAGCCCGCATTTCCAGACCTACAATCGCACAAGCGCAGCATAACCCTGGATACGCGCGACGCGGCCGATCTCAAGCAATTCGACCAGATCATTTCGGGCGCTGATATTTTCATTCAGAATTTCAGGCCCGGTGTCGCGGAAGATATCGGTATCGGCGCGGATCGCCTGCAAACGCTCAATCCCGGACTAATTTATTGCGGCATCTCTGGATTTGGCAACGAAGTCCCGATGCTGAGCGTCCCGCCTATGACACAGTCGCACAGGCAGCGAGCGGATGGTTGCGTTTGCTGATCAACCCCGGAAAACCCACGCGTCGTAGGACCGGCGATCGCCGACTCCGTGACCGGATTTTACACTGCGTTCGCGCGCTGGGTGCGCTGCATGAGCGGCAGAGGACGGGCCGCGGCCGCCGAATTGATATATCGATGCTGGAGGCGATGTGCCATTTCAACCTCGACGACTTCACGCACTACTTCCAGGCGGATGAGGTGATGGGCCCCTACAGTCGGCCCAGCGTGTCGCAGTCCTATGTCTTCGAATGCGCAGACGGAAAATGGATCGCATTGCACATGTCGTCGCCGCCGAAATTCTGGAAGGCTTGGCGGGTGCCATCGGCAAGCCGGATCTGTTCGGAGACCCGCGTTTTGCCGACAGGCCGCGCGCATCGCGCATCAGGAAGACCTGATCGCGCTAATGGGGCCGATCTTTAGACAGAAGCCGCGTGTCGCATGGTGCGCCGTTTTGGAAGAATGCGGCGTGCCTTACGCACCGGTCTATGACTCAACCGAGGCGTTGGAAGATCGCCAGGCCAAGCACCTCGGCATTGCTATCGAAGCACAACATCCCACGATGGGGAGGTTTCGCACCGTGCGCTTCCCCGCCAATTTCGATGGGCAGCGTATGAGCGAAGTGCAGCCGCCGCCCACGCTGGGCGAGCACAACGAATCCATCCAACCCTCACCATTTTCTGAAAACGGGACTGTTATTCGGTTTTTGGGATGATTTTTCGAAGGGTCGGCGGAGCCGGGGCGGTCTCGAGCGACCGATATGCGGACGGCGTCATGCCCATTATGTCCCGAAATCCCCTGTTGAACGTGTTGACCGACTGGTACCCGACCGAGAGCGCGATGGTGAGGATGGGGATTCGGCGCATGCTGGGATCGCGCAGCTGTCGGCAGGCTTCATTGATGCGATAGTCATGGAGGAAGGCGTTGAAGTTCTGGTAGCCCAGCTCCTCGTGGATGATCTTGCGCAGGCGGTACTCCGGTAGTCCCACCAGATTCGCGAGGTCTTTCAACGACAGGCTAGGGCGCCGGTAGACACGCTCTCCATTTAACAGCGCGCTCAGCTTCGACAAAGTGGCCTCCGTTTCCAGACGGACGGCCCTAGACGGTATTGTCGGCAGTAAGCGTGCGTGGGCAGGATCGAGATAAGGGGTCAAATCGCCGCCGCTCGTATGAAACAGAACGAAGAACATTATTGCGAGATTAAACGCGATCAACACCATATGTGTGTAGTAGTTGGCCACAATGTCCGGGCTGATCACCACCCGCAACAAAAGGCTCGATGCGACGATGTTCAGTGCAATGACGAAGAGAACAAATGCCCGCGTGAAGCGCCGTGTTTCGATCAGGTCGGCACGCCAATCGGTCAGGATCCAATAAATCGCGAATCCACCAAAAACGGTTTGCAGAACGGTTGGTATTGTCTGAGTGACCAGGAACTCAAATCGCCATCCTCCCGGTAGCAACCAATGCACCGGCACTTCGAGAAACATCTGCACGGCAAAGAGGACGAGCAGCCATCTCGGAAACCGGCGCCGGTCCGAGAACATGATGAAACACAACATCATGAACAGGCCCGGTGTCAGGTTGCGGGCAAAATTTAGGAAGACCTCCCAGCTACCGACCTCGATGTGGTACGGCGCAGGAATCCAATAGCGATAGTCATACCGGCCGAGCACGATATAGCAGATGCTGTTGAACAAGATCAGGGCGATCAGCTGAGCGCTTGGAAGCCGCGGATTGCTCGCGAGCACGCGCACGCAGAAGAGCGCGTTGCAAACAATCGCCGCGATCTCGATCGCGAGAAACAGTAGTGGCAGGCTCAAGCGATCCCGGCTCCAGAAGCAACGCAACAATACAGAAATTCTTCAAATTTGTATGGCGCTCATGGCGAAAAGCAGACCATCCCAATGCCGGAGAGAAATTGCGGCGGTCGTTCGCTGATTTAGACGGCAGCGGTTGACGGCCATGTCGCTGTCGATAACTGCAAATTATCGATGGAATGAGCCGGTTCAAGGGCCAGACAATCAGCGCGCGACCGCCGACCTATGGGCCGCATCCAGACTAAGCCTTGGATGCGGTGACATCTTCCGGGCAATTCAATATCCACTTTACGAATCCCTTGTCGTCGAGGATCGGGATATTCACAACGCGCCAATAGCGGGTCTCAAATCCACCGCCCTGGGCCCATGACCGTTGCACATCATATTTTTGCATGGCCATCTCATCGGCATGCCGCGTCTTGATTACGCTGAGAATTGACGCCCGCAGATAAGATACGCCATCAGCACTGTAGTGTTCGGGGTTGTCCGGGTACACTTCGAATAGTTGCCGCCCGATCGCGCTGCCCTTCTTCATCATTGTCACTGCAGCGTGCGCATCGTTTTGTGCGACGATGACGAAGTGCGCATCGATGACCAGATAAGGGCGGGGGAGCTTCTCGAATACTGCGGTGAAGTCTGGTGTGTCCATGATCTAAAGGGGCTTTCCGCCTACTTGATGTTCAGCCATGCGTTCGCTTCGCCATCTTAGGCGGTGTCTCCGCAGAATCGTTATCTTTGTCGTCGTCGCAGGCTATATCTTTGTGAATATCAAAATCCAGATGGTCTTCTTCGTCGGTCACGCTACACCGGAGCATAACATCTGGTCGAAGTATCAGATCGCGACCACATCGGAAGATGCATTGCGCATCGGGCAGGATGCATATTACGCAAGACGGGACGGCTGGTGATCCTGCTCGCCCTGCAAGCCTTCAAGGCCCCATTTGGCCTCGCATTCGAATTGTCATTTGTTTGCTGTGCGATCGCCATGTTGATTTTCTTCGGCCTCAACCCAACGACGACGGCCTATACGGTTGGCGCCCTAGCTTTGCTCGCGAGCTATTTCGTCAAATGGCCGCGGACCAGCAGAGCGTATGACAAAGTCTGACCGCGACCAGCGGCGCGCCTATGAGCCCATTTGAAATTCGATACGCCCTCCGGCGGCGCCCACAAGCTGCCGACCCGCAATCGCCGCCGGCAGGATTTTGATATGGCGCCTAGGGGTGGGCGGCATGCCAAGTCTTTCGCCACTCAGGCGCGGAAGAACCTCGCGGGACTATGATCGGATCGTCCCAGCCGGCAGGCGTCGTCGAGTAGGTTACGGCTGGCGCGAGACGTCGGACCTTGCCGAGGGGCGTGTCGCGGATAAGAACCGCCGGCTCGAGCAGCCGCAACTTGAGCTCCCGCGTGGCTTTCGCAAGGTCTGCGTGCGACGAGGTCCAGATGTCCTGAATGTGGTTTCGCGCGAATGCGCGCTCGGCTTCTGGCACCAAGCCCAGGCTTTGTATCCACATCGCGCAACGCGTGAGGCTTACGGTGACGTGGTAGCTTCCACCTTCCCTAGCACGCTTCAATAAAGCTGCCGTGGCTCCCGCCGCCCCCAAGTAACCGGTAATGTAGTCGTTGATTAGAGCGGTTGGCGGCATCGAAGGCGCTCCCTTCGCGCCTTCGAGTATCGCCAAGCCCGAGGCGGCGGATCCCAGCATGTCGAAGCCACCGCGGTTGAACCAAGGACCTCCCCAGCCGTAGCAGCGAACGCTCACGACAATGATTCCTGGACGGCGTTCGGCCAGATCTTCCGGCGACAAGCCGAAGCGGGCAAGCTTCCAACCGCGGAAATTGTCGACCACAATGTCGGCGACGCTCGCCAAATCCTTGCATGTCTGATTGTCGCGCTCATTTTCCAAGTCAAGAAACGTCGACCGGTGTCCGACATTGGCGTCGTCGTAGACCCAATCGTGCTCGAAGTCGTTGTGGTGATTGACGGAGAGCACCTCTGCACCCTGTTCGGCGAGCGTGCGACCGACGACCGGCCCCGCTACCGCGTGGGTGAGGCTCAACACCCTGATGTTCCCGAGCGGCCGGTCGGCGGGCCGGAACGGTTCCGGTTCGCTCTCGCCGATCTTCCTGACCGCGATCACCGGCTCCTGCGACAGATAGAGTCCCTGCGGGTGGGCGAGCCATTCCTGCGCCGAGCGCGCAATGCAGAGCGTGAGGCCTTTGGCGTTTGCGGCCTCCTCCAGTTCATCCGCGTTCCATTTGGCGATCGCAGCCACGACGTTCGCGTGACTGATGCCGCAATTGAAGAAATTGCTCCAGGCAGCGTGCTGACGAGGATAGACGCCCGAGGGATATACCCAGCGTCCGTCTTTTGTTTTGAACGGAAAGATCGTGAAGGGGTGGGAGCTTCCGATCGGATTTGGATAGGGATGCCCACCACCGTCGGATGGAAGGTGAATTCCGGATTGATGCCGTGGGCCGCCTGCCGGATGTCTATGCTGAGGTTCTGACCCTTGCCTGTTCTTTCCCGCCAGATCGCGGCCGCGCCCGCCGCAGCAGCCATTGCCGAGACGGAAAAAGCCTCGCCCAGCCGGACACAGCTAGGGAAGAGCGGGTCGGCTCCTAAGAAATTCACGCTGCCGCCGATATCATCGAGGGACAGGCCGAGAGGCTCAATCAATTTGGCGAGGGCTTTGATGGCGCGCGTGTTGTTCTCTTCGGCGTTCATGGCAGTCTCCAAGTGCAGATTGTCTCCGGGCAGATGGGTTGCCATCGCGGAAGGCTCGGTCGCCAGTAGCTTTGGGTTGCGAAAGCGGTACCGGCATGTTGGCTGAGCAAACTCAGCAGCAGGAGTGCTAGGCGTGGACACTGCGGTACGCCGCGGCGTCCGTCGTGAACTCGGCATGCCCATAGCGGGCTAGCTGCTTGCGCAGTTTACGCACTAGCGAACGATCCGCCGCGTCTCGAAGCCCCGGAATGCGCGCGGCGATGGCATAGGCCGACATGCGTGACGCAATCAGTACTGCTGTCGTCCCGGCGCCCAGCCAGTCGATCGTGCTGAGCCGCACGCCGACTTGTGCGGCTGCATGCCGGTCTCCACGCATGGTGTTTTTGACAAAGAACAGCTTAGAGAAACCTTGCTCGAGCCATGCGTGCACACGACCGCGGAAAGCGTGGTCGGGCGCGAGATCGGCGGTCATCGTCGCGCGAACGAGCGCACTGCAGGTCTCGTCGAAGCGCTGGCGGAGAGTGGCGTGCCGCGTCAGCAGAATGTCGACAATGTCCTGGGGTTGGCTGGGGAGCAGCTCCTCAGGAAGGCCCAGCAGGAAGCCGCGGTAGCGAGCCAATTCGACACGCGCACGCTCAGTCGGGGTGAACGTCGCACGCCCTTGCCGGAGCGCTTCCTTGGCAAGCGAGAAAGCAGGCATGAGCGCGACCGGCATCTGGTCAACTTGGGGAATCGGGATGCCGTAAATGGTGGTGTCCCACTGTTCAGGCCGCCTCAGAACATTGAAGCGCACCATCGAATGCATAAGCCGAACCATCGCTGCAGCTTTGAAGCCTGCACCGTATCGTTCAAGCGCTCCCGGCAGGACGCTCGTCGTAAAAAAAGTCGCCGTCTCCTTCACCCGCCGCGCCGCCGCCTTGTTCGAGAGCGCTCCGGTTAGGGCCATCGGCAATGCGGAGTACTTGTTCATGAAGGTTCCGATGAAGCCCCCACGAATTACGAAGGGAGCTATGTGCGCGTATATACTGCGTTTCGAGACGCGCGCCCTCGTCGATCAGTTTTGCGTCGAGCCATGCCGGGAAGACTTCCATCGCGCTGACAAAGCGCGTGAGTTCTGCGGGGGCGTCCTCAATCTTGGACAGGCCTCGATCGCACGCCTCGCCGAGCATGGCCGCGAGGCGATGAAAGCCGTACTTCGGAATGAGAGCCGCATAGGCGTCGGCCACCGGGTCTCCGTGCATCGTGAAGATCTTGGTGAGTGCCACTCGGTCTTTGTTGGCGAGCAACGCCGGTCGCCGGCCCAGGAGCTTCGGACCGAGTTGCGTGTGCTCTCCGGCTTCCGTTGTGAATCGTTCCGGCGTCAGAGAAAAGTCCACGTGACCGTACATCGCGGGGATCTCGCCGGCTTGACGGGACATTTCCTGGGTCAGCTTTGTGATCGAGGCATTCATGGTCTGGCTCCCTAAGATCTCCGGGACCTATCAGTTGATAGGTTTCTTGCATTTTCTATCGACTGATAGTATTTCTGTCAAGACCGATTCGTGATCGCTGCACGAAGGGGCAATTGAGGGATGAGGAGCGCCGATTTCGCGATGATCGACAATGAGCAGCTACAGCCGGGACCAGCCGCAATGTTCAGTGAGACTGCAAGGAATGTCTGACACCAAAAAGAAGCCGAAAAAGAAGCCAGCCAAGCTGTTGAGGACTCGCTCACCGACGAGTGTCGGCTACAAAAAGGCGGAGGAAACCAGGCAGAGAATTCTCGACGCGGCGCTTCAGGCATTCGGAGAAGCGTCATTCAAGGCGGTCACGACGCGGCGGATTTGTGCGGCGGCCGACGTCAGTCTCCCGACTTTGACGTACTATTTTGGCGACAAGGAAGGGCTGTATCGGGCCTGCGCCGAAGCCGTCGTCGAGCGCTATCGAGGTCACACATCCGGCGCCGCTGCCAATGCGACGCGAATCCTGAGCGAGCCTCGCTCGCCCGAGGAGGCGCGGACTCATCTGAAGGCAGTCATCGGGGCTCTCGCGGGACTGCTGGTGGAATCGAGCGAGGCAGAAGACTGGGTTCAGTTCGTTGGATGGGAGCTTCGAGACCCCGGTCCGGCGTTCGAAATCCTCTATGAACACCTCTGGCGCCCTGGCACGGAACTGACCTCTCGTCTTATCGGCCGCATATGCGGCCGCGTCGCACCCAATGATGACGACCGCATCCGCGCTCTGCTGCTGATTTCGAGCCTTCCTCGCCTTTCAATCTGGGCGCAACATCTCCATGCGCGCACTGAAGTGGTCGAATATCGGCCCCGCAGAAGTTACGCTAATTCGTTCAAGCCTGGACGCACAGATCGACGCGATCGCCCCAAAGCGGTCCAGGACCGGCGCAAAGCAGGCAGCAAACCCCTAGCGCACGACGGATGGCCTACTACGAATAGGCGATTATCCCGACGCCATGAGAAAGGTTGCTGTGCCGACCAGGCCAAGCAGGGTCCTTACGGCGTGCAGCCATCCCCACTTTGTGATCAACGACCGCGTTTTGGGCCCCGCGTTCTCGTTCGGCGTTGCGTCGAGCCTTTTGTTGGTCGGCAAGATGGCGATCAAGGTGAAGGGCCAATTGAAAAGCATGAGCTAGGTTGGGCCGCAGGAGGCGCCCACAATTTGTAGCAGATATCGTTGGCGCGCTGACCCTGCTGGTTAGATAGCGACGAATTTTCGCCAGCAAGCGGCAACAGCACGCAAACGAACACGACTTCCAGCGTCAATGTTTGGAACGTTATGGCTAGCGGAGCCCGCCTGAAACGCTGATCATCTGACCGGTAATCCAGCCCGACGCTTCCGAGGCCAAGAACACGGCAACGGGACCAAAATCGGAAGGCAGGCCTGGCCTCCCTAGCGGTGTGTCGGCTAGCAGCTTCGTCTCCCAGGCCGTGCCCTTTACGCCAAGGAGCGCCGCGCCCTCGGTGTCGGTATATCCGGGCATGATGCCATTCACCCGAATTCTGCGTGCCGCGAGTTCGATCGCCAACACGGACGTCATTGCATTCACGGCCGCCTTGGTCGCGGCATAGACCGTGCTCCCGGGCGTATTGCCGCTGCTGGCCAGCGAACTGATGTTGATGACGCTTCCGCCGTCGGGCGGGAAATGTTTCACCGACTGCTGGGTCACCAAGAGCGTACCGACGACGTTGATATCGAATTGCTTGCGGAACGCGCTTTCGCTGACGTCAGCCATCGGCATGAACTCAAAGATGCTTGCGTTGTTCACTAGGATGTCGAGGCGGCCGAACGCCTTCACCGTTTCCGACACCATGGCCTCGACTTCAGAGAGATGGGCGATGTTTGCCCGGATAGCGATCGCGCGTCCGCCGCCTCGCTCGATCTCCTCAACAACCCGTTCCGCGCCGCGGCGATCGCTGTTGAAATTGACCGCGACCATAGCGCCAGCTGCCGCAAGCCCCTTGGCGATACCTGCGCCGATCCCTTTTGACGCGCCTGTGACAAGCGCGACCTTTCCTGTCAGTTCTACACTCATCGGGCGTCTCCGTTTTCTTCGCGTGGATTTTGGTGCTCGGTAAGTCGAGACAGGCGTCCGACACTTACGCGTTGGTCTGGTTCAGGATGATGATCAACTGATTGATCAACCCATCTCTCAGGCTGAAATAGTAAGTGAGCATCACCGGGTCGGGCAGGTTGGTCTTGTCGAAGTCGCCGGTGATGCGCGCACGCAGGATGATGTCGCCGCGATTGTCGAAGGCTTGCTGCATGTCGAGCTTGACGTGGTCACCGAAGAGTTCCTTGTCCGCCCAGGCGCGGATCGCCGCAGTCCCCAAGAATTCGCGTTTGGCGTCGTTGACCAGGGCTTGTGGAGTGAAGGTCGCCATGAAGGCTTCTGGGTCTGACTCGTCGTGAGCCGCGATATGATCAGCAATGACACGGGGCAGGGCGTTACGGATGTCTTTCATGACGGGCCTTTTAAGGTGATGGCCTGAAAGATGTAGCCAGTACCCCTGACAGATTCCGTCAGGAGACTTCGTCAGAGTTCAAATGCGCGCGAAACCGGCGCAACAGGTCGGCATGCCTTCCAGGGAAGCGATCACCGTCAGTGGCCGAAAGGATGCGATCCGTCCGAAAGGTTCGAAAGTCCTGCCGCAACTCGCACCACGCACCCAGCACGCGTGCACTGTCCATGAAGCCCAACACGACCGGCCAGACGACGCGTTCCGAAATCTTCTTCTTCTCATCGCCATAGGTGATAGCGAGCCGAGTCTGGGACCGGATCGCCGCGCGCAACCGCGACAGCGGCACCACATTGGCCGGGAAGCCTGGGCCCGGAGGCCCCGGCATGACAAAAGGAATTGCCCAGTGCTGTCTGCGCTTCCGGCGGAAGGACGGATGTGATCTTGGCCAGCGCGCCACTGGCAGCCTTGGTCAGGACTTCGTCGCCGCGTTGATCGACATAGCGCAAGCCGAGAAGCACCGCCTCGGTCTCGTCTTCGTTCAACATGAGTGGTGGCAGGAATAGGCCGGGCCTTAGGATGTATCCGACACCGGCCGCCCCTTCGATCGGTGCGCCTTGGGCGCTGAGCTCTGCCAAATCTCGGTAGATTGTGCGCTCGGACACCTCCAGCGCTTGGGCAAGTTGAGCCGCCGTGACCGGGCGACGCCGGCCGCGCAGTTCCTGCAACATGGACAGCAAACGGGCGGATCGCGACATGAGAGCCCTTATTCCAAGCCTGATGTCTACCAAGTGGCGCTGACACATTCTGTCAGGAGCAAGCGTCCGGCAAGCACGCAGCGTGTTTTCAAAGCCCTGTCTGTAGGTAGCTTGAGGGCCGTCGCGACAAAAACCGCGGGCTCAACTCAAAGACATTTCCACAACGGCCGAATGGCACTAGACCGGCAGCTCCCAGTAGTCTTGCCCGACAAGGATACCTTTTTCTTCCGCCAAGGCTTTGGTTCTATTCCGGAGCACGGTGACCGCGGGATAGGGTCTTAGCATCACAGTTAAGTCGTTGATCTGTCCCTGATTGTTCAACTTCTGAATCCATATGCCCTCCATCGGATAGGCATCGGCATCACAGTCGAACAGCTCGATGATCAGATCCGGTGTAGCGACGATGGACGTATAGGACGAGGCACTTTGCACCTCATGTGCTGCGCCGACGGCGTCGGCGACCTCCTTCTTGCCCTTGACCGATTTTGCCAGCATCGGGCTGTGCAGAACCATGTCTTGGGCTTTTTTCGATCGGTTTCAAGGCGATGGGCGTGAATTTGCGGGGGATGCCAGCGTCCGTGGGTTTCGGTCCCAATTCCCAATGATCCTGCGGAATCGTGCCGGACAGTTCTTCATACATCGCATTTCGGAAGAGAGTCACGACCGGCCACGGGCGCATCAGAACGCGAACCTGATGAATCAGTCCGTCGTCGCCATCCACTAGGATGGTCACCGCCTCAAGCGTGAAGCCCCCGACATGACCCCTCCAGATCAGGAAGGTCTGCTTCGCATCGCGGACCTCGTAGATGTATTCAATTGGCCCGGCAATCTTTGCGGCGTGGCCGATGATATCCATCACCGCGCTTCTACCTGTGACCGCCTTAGTCAACATCGGCGCTAGAATCTCTGCGTTCAGTGAAAACAGTTTGGCGAAGTCTTCGTTGCTGGCGCCGGATTCGATCGCGACTCGGAACGGATGTTTGGCCATGGGATGCTGCATTTCGGAATTGAACAAGATTTGCCGTTAGGCTGCGGGATAGTCCCACGCGTCGGGCGGAATGCTGTCGCCCACGGCAGCCCGCTGCTTGTCGCGGAAGATTTTGAGCGCCGGGAAAGGACGGTAGGCGACCGTGCGTTCCTTGAGCTTGCCGTCAAGCCCGTCGGTCAGAAGCTCCATACTCTCGAACTCATGGCCTTCGATCGTACCTTTCCAGTGAAGGAAGGTAGTGTTTTCGTCGAGCTTGCGTTCCAGTACATAGGTGCCGGGATTGTCGCGATTGCTCGCCGACGCGGCCATGGTTTTGGCGACAGCATCGCGACCCAAAATCGCTTTGGTAAGCAGAGGGCTGTGCATGACGACGTCCTCCGCCAGGAGGGCGGCGAACAGTTCCGGCGTGGCATGTCCGGACTCGCGAAGCGCACGGATGGGATGCATGGAAAGTTTCCTTCAATGAGATTCAGGGGTGAACGGTGGGTGCTGGTGGAATTGGCAGCGCGATGTCGGTCGCCATCTTCCAGCCGGCCTTTGTGCGAACCCAGGTCGCTATCATCAGGAACGGCTTGGGGATCGGTGTCTGGCCTGCATAGGCGACAGAGATACGGAGCGGTGCGTAGGTTTCTGCAACATCGGCAGTGAGGCCTACCGTCTTCATACGCGCGTAGTCGGGATCCATCACGAACGTGCCGGCATAAAGATCGGCAAAATGCTGCATAACAATGTCGGTGCCCCAGAAGCCGGCCCAGTTGCCTTCGGCCGGCGTCGCTGTTTTGGCGACGAAGAGCGTGATTGGGGATTCCCACACCATTGTCCGCACGGCAGCGAGGTCGTGGCGGTTTTCGGCGTCGATCAGCGCGTGATAAAGCGCGCCGATATGATCCAGCGTTGCTTGATCCAGCGCAGCATTAGGTGCAAGTGGTGCCGCGTTTGCGGGCTGCGACAAGACTATCGCCAACAGGACGGCAATCGATGAGAACCTACGCATGGGCCTGCGCCTCTTTCTGCGGAAAGAGAAAACGAAGCTGATGGTCGAGAACCTTGCGACATCCGTAATTGGGATACTGGTCAAGGATGCGCTGCCGGAACTCGTCCGCCGATGAAGATGTCCGAAGCGCGTCTTCCGCAAAGTCGAGATATTCGATCATAGCGTCGTAGAGCGGCTTTCCGCCGGGCCGGCCGTGTCCCGGCAGAACGACGTCGTAAGGAAGCGCTCGGTATTCGTGCAGCGCCGCGCGCCAGCCGTCGAAGTCGCGTTCGCCGAGAAAGAGGTGCGAGCGATCATAGACGAGATCCTGAACGATAACGGCATTTGCGTCGGGGAGTGCCACGACTAGCGCGTCCTCTGTTTCGGCCTCGCGCAGGCGGCGGTGTTCGATACGCACGCCGTCGACAAATTCCAATCCTTCGTGGATACGCTTGTCCGGTTGGCGCGCGGTGGCCGGAACGTCATCGCCGACCTTCTCGTGCTCCTCGCGCGCCACGCGGTCGCCAGCCTTGCCGATTTTCTCTGCGACGCTTTCCAGCGCGTAAAGCGGCGCGTCGAATGCCGCAGCGCCCAGAAGGTGATCGGGATGATAGTGCGTGACGTAGAGTCGGGTGAGTGGTTTTTTCAGTTCCGCTGCACGGCGCGCTACCTCGCGTGCGAAGGGAAGGGTGTATTGGGCGTCTACCACGAAGAGCTGCGACGGTAGCTCGATAATATGCGACGTTACCAGCCAGCCTTCTTCGGGCGCCGTGAACGTGTGGATCGGAGCCACGGCGTTGTCTGTGGTGGTCCAACTTCCCGGCATGGCAAAAATCTCTCGTTCATTGACGAGACGATCTTAGGCATCGAGGTCAACGGACCAATTATACATATGAGGAAAACACTCATACGTCGGTATGGTTGTCGGTCGTGGGCAGTATAAAGCGGAAGCGCGCGCCCCCCCGAAGCCAAGTTTGCGGCTTCGATCCTGCCGCCGTGCGCTTCGATGATCGAGCGGCAGATGGCCAAACCAATTCCCATACCGCCTTCCTTCGTCGTGAAAAAGCTCTGGAACAGCCGGTCCAGATTTTCAACGGCGATGCCAGGGCCCGTGTCTTCGATTTCTGCACAAACGGCTTGGCTTTCCAATTGTGTTGTCCGGATCACGAGCTTCTTCTGCGTGCCGTTGGCCATCGCGTGCATCGCGTTCACCGCCAGATTTGCGAACACCTGCTGAAGCTGCACGCGGTCAGCGATCACTTCGGGCAAGTCCGCCGCCAGATCCAGTTCTGCGTCCACTTGGTGTCGCGCAAGTTCGGGCCGAAGGAAGAGCATCACATCCTCGATCACGCTGTTGAGTGTGAGTGGCGACTGCTCCGGACCACTATGTGTTGCCATGCCACGAATGCGGCGGATAACGTCTGCGGCGCGCCTTGCATCCGCGATGGTGCGCGCAGAGAGCGCACGCAGCTCCTTCAGATCTGGCGTGGGCCGATCTAACCAGCGCAGCGCCGCCTCTCCGTTGGTGAGGATCGCGCCGAGGGGTTGGTTGACTTCATGCGCGATGGAGGCCGTGAGCTCACCCAGCATCGATACGCGCGCGGCATGTGCAAACTCGGCCTGTACCTGTGCCAACATCGCCTGCGCCTTTACCCGATCACTGATATCTACGAGGCAACTTAGGCCTAATGCATTCTGATTAAAGGCCTCCGGGAAATAAGCCACATAGAGGACTTCGCAGATTTGGTCGTCGAACGTGCGGATCTTCATTTCTGCTTCAAAACGCGAGGCGCCGCTGAAGCGCGCGGCCATGGATCGCTGTATGAGTTCCGGGGCCTCGCTCCATAATCGCGCGACGGGCCCGAGCAATTGACCTTCGTCGCGCGCACGGAAAAAGTTCGACGGCGCGCCGATTGACCTCGACAACCTGGATAGAGTTTGCAGCGTACTCATAGAATCCAGGATGCGCGTCGAAATAGTCCTGCAGGTCACGAACGCCATCGGCATGCATTTGCGCGAACACGCCTGCGAGTTCGGTGCGGTCGAGCTGCACCATGGCGACCGGCAGGAAATGAAAGAGTGTGCGATAGCGCTGCTCGCTTGTCTCCAGTGCGGTCTTCGCTTTTTTGTCCGCAGAAATATCAATGATGCCGATGAGAAGCTTGCCGCGCGCCAGCATTTCCGGCGGAAAGCAGGCTGTGAACCACACGTCAAATTCGCGCCCGTCGATAGAGCAGAGGCGAGTTTCGGTTGCGTAGTGCGGCTTGCCACCGATCGCCGCCACGACGCTTTCAGCGTAGACATGCTGGCTTGCCGGAGGCCAATAGGGTTCTAGGCCAGCCAGCATTTCCTGTTTGTTGCCGCGGCCGAGAAGCTGAACGCTCTGATCATTCACGTCGATGACGCGTGTGGCGCGGATCATCTCGCGCACGACCTCGGGGTTCTGCGCGAGATATTCTGCGAGATCGGCGACGCCGGAACGCATGAGACGCTGCACCATCGCGCCCACTGCCGTGAAGTCTAGCTCCCAGAACGACACCGCCATGGCCTGAAACACATTGTAATAGCGATGCTCAGCGCGTTTGAGCGCCTCTTCGGCGTGCCGCTGGGCGCTGACGTCGATGGCGGTCTCCACGATATCGGTAGCGCCCCGCGCCGAGCATTTCAGCCGCACGGTGACGAGCATGCCGCTCGCCGTGCGGCGCGTGACGTCACCCTCCCAGACACCGCTTTCGGTCAGCGCGGCCTCGATATTCGGGACAGCCTCGCGCCGTGTTTTGAGGAGTTCGTGAACCGACCGCCCCACCGCGTCGGCATGGCGCCAGCCATAGAGCAACTCGGAAGCGGCATTCCACCCGGTGATACGGCCGTCGCGGTCGCGAAGGACCACGCTTTCCTGCACTAGGTCGAGGATATCCGGGGTCATTGCGTGGGATTGAACCTGCGTTCCGGGACGTAGACAACAGCGATCTGTGCTTAGGCCACCGCGCCTTTTTAAGGCAGGCAAGCAGGGTGTCGGCACCGAACGGCTTTTTCAAAAGGCAGACGGCGCCACTCATGCGCGCTTGGGCATGGATATGCGGCTCAGACCGGGCAGTGATGAGGATGACGGGAGCCGTGCTCGCGTGATCGTCGAGCCATCGCTTAAGCTGCAGGCCAGAGAGGCCGGGCATCTGGATATCGGTGATGATGCAACTCGACGGCTCCGAGGCACCGGTCGCGAGGAATTCCTCGGCTGAGTCATAGGTCTTGGCGTCAAATCCGAAGGAGCGGACTAGGCCAGCCAAGGAAAGTCGCATGGACTCGTCGTCGTCTATGATGGAAATCAGAGAAGCAGACAATCGTGTTACCTCAAAGCCCAAGCGCCTCGGCCATTCGCACGAGATCCGCGAGCGTGCGCGCACACCATCTTGCGCATCGCGCGCCGCGATGGATTTTCACAGTGATTTCGGAAAGACTCAGATCGCCTGCCACTTGCTTGTTCATCTTTCCGGCGGCGACAAGCTGCATTACCTGCTGCTCGCGAGGAGAGAGCGTCGCGAATTTCCCACGCAATGCCGTTTGCTCGTCATCGGTCTTGCGCCGCGCTGCGTCCCGGGCAATCGCGGTGGCGACGGCATCGAGCATGTCCTGGTCGCGGAATGGCTTGATCAGGAAAATCGACGGCGCCAGCCTTCATGCCGCGAACCGACATCGGAACGTCGCCATGCCCCGTCATCAATATGACCGGCAGCCGAATGCCAAGATCCGCCAACTGGCCCTGAAAATCGAGGCCGCTGATCCCCGGCATGCGTACGTCCAAGATCAAGCAGCCCGCGAGGTCCGGCCTTTGCGCGGCGAGAAATTCGCTCACTGATGCATGTGTGCAGGTGCTGTAGTCGACCGAGCGCAAGAGGCTATCCAGCACCGCACGCATGGATTCGTCATCGTCGATTATGTGAACGACTGCAGCTTCACCCATGCGAAACCCTAAAACCGATCGTTCCTGTCTCGCAAGGGTTGGACTGCTTCTCGTCATGCGAGCGGTTCGCATCAGAACATCGTATTGGCGTTTGCCGATTTTTCCGGAACAGGCTGGATTACGTCCCAGTGCTCCACCACCTTGCCGTTCTCCAGCCGGAAGATGTCGACTACGGCTTCGCCGCCCGGATTGCCAGATAAACCGAACCACTTGCAGTGGAGAATGACATAGTCGCCCTCCGCAAAGGATCGCACGATCTCGCCATGTGCGTCGGGATGGTTCTTCACGATCCAGGCGACAAAACCCTTTACCCCGTCTATTCCATCGGCGATCAGCGGATTGTGCTGGCGATAGTATGGGCCGGCGTAAAGTTTGAAGGCTTCGTCGATATGGCCTTCGAGCAGGGCCATCTTGTAGAAGTTCGATGCGATTTCCTTATTGGTCTGTGGACATGGCTTTTCTCCTTAGGTTCAGAACATGGTGTTGGGATTGGCGGAAGTTTTGGGAACCGGCTGGATAACGTCCCAATGTTCGACGATCTTGCCGTTCTCCAGCCGGAAAATATCGACTATGGCGTCGCCGCGTGCTTCCGGCGTGCGCTTGCGATGGACGTGCAGAATGACGTAATCGCCTTCGGCGAATACGCGCAGAACTTCATTGTGTGATTTGGGGTAGTGCGCGGAAATCCATTCCTGATATTTGTGCAAGCCTTCGAGACCATCACCGATTAACGGATTATGCTGGTGATAGGTGGTGCCAATAGAGGACCGCGCGGCGTCGGCGTCGCGATCGTTCAAGGCCTTCTGATAGAAAGCCTGCACGATCGTCTTGTTCTTATCGATGGTCATGGCAATCCTTCGATCGCTTGGATGTCAGGCGAAAAAGGCTTCGGCCATCGCCACATCGGAGAGATAGGTGTCCAGTCGGCTGATCTTGTCGCCGCGGAACGCGAAAACGGCCGCGAGACACTCATCCAGCACGCGGCCACCGGCGTTGCTGGTGTTGTGCAGGAACATGGCGACACCTTCATAGCCATAGACGGCGCGCAGTATCTCCACCTTCACCTCGTGTGCGGCGATGGCCGTCGCGCGCCCTAATGATCGCGGCGGCGCCCCGCGCCTCACCGGAGATCGCGGTTGAGCCCGGAAAGGTCCAGATCACGTCATCGACCGCCACGCTTTTCACGACGGCTTCGTCCGGCTTGCCAAGCACCGACAGGAATTTACGAGCCAGTTGCTGTTTCTCGTCGTTTGTCATTCCGGGTCTCCAAGTTTGAAGCCGGCCACCGTGGGGCTCGGCCGCCGGCTCGCGGGTTCACGAACCGCTTCAACGAGCCGCAGCATCGGCTTGACCGCCTGTTCCGGCCATCGGACGTAGGGCTGCCCGCCTCATACCTTCGTAGGATTGCGGGGGGCTCTTTTTTCGGTAAAGACGTTCGACAGCCATTGTGCTTGAACGACGCCGCCCAGGGATGGAAACAGCGATGACCAGCGACCCGATAAAAATTCTTCTTCAAACGACCATTCCAACTACGGAAGACGATTGGTCTATTGCCCGCTTTGGCCGGCTTGGCGCCTTCCTCGCCGGCGAGCGCCATCCCGATGGGCGACCGGTCTTCGCCGTCACGATGCGCGGACCGCGATCCGCTGGGCGCGCCGGACTCAGTGCTGTCAGCGCTCGACAACAGCGGTTTCGATGAGATGTGGCTTTTTGCTGTAGATGTGGGGGATGGCCTGACGCCGGAGGATTGCGAGGCGATCACCCGCTTTCGCCGGAACGGCGGCGGATTGCTGGTGACGCGAGATCACATGGATCTCGGTTCTTCGATCTGCACATTGGGCGGGGTTGGCAAGGCACATCATTTCCACTCGCGCATTTGGATCCTGACGTGGCCAACCACGAGATCGACGATCTTATTCGACGAATATCTCCTGGCCGAACTTCCATTCGGGGGCCAACGGGGACTTTCAGGAGGTCGAAGTCGTGGGACCAATTCATCCTGTAATGGCCGATCCGGCATCGCCGACCCGCACCATCCGCTTTCTGCCCAGCCATCCGCACGAGGGGCGCGTCAGCGCTCCCGAAAACGAACCGGCCCGCGTGATCGCAACCGGTGTAAGCAAGGTGACAGGACGGCAAATTCAACATCGCGGTGACGTTCGAGCCGGACGCGAAAGGTGGACCTGCTATTGCGCAAAGCACCTTCCATCATTTTGCGGACTATAATTGGGACACAAGCGCCGGTAGCCCGAGCTTTGTCGATGAACCGCCCGGTGATGCCATCATGCGCACGCCGCAGGCCTTGGCGGACACGCATCGATATATGCGCAATGCTGCGTTTTGGCTCGCAGGGCGTAATCCTAACGTATAAGCAATTCAACCACCTGTCTGATCGCCCGCCACTGATGGTGCGACTAGCCTTGGTCGCAGTTCGAAACACATAGAGCGAGGCAGGCCATGAAAGTTCTTTTCATCATTTCCAATTCGGACACAGCGTTCTGGTTGTCGGAAGTCACGCATCCTACTGGCACCTAACAGAACGAGGCGTCGAGGTCGACTTCGCTAGCCCGGAAGGCGGTAAGGTCGTTTACGACCGCTACAGCGATCCTTATTTCGAACAATCCACGGAAGCGGACGACCTCGTGAGCAAAGGGTTTCTGTCGGACAAGGCGCTGGTTACCAAGCTGGAGACGACCCTGAAGCTCAGAGACGTCGATCTAAGCGGTTATGATGCGGTTCATGTGGCCGGCGGACGTGGCGCGACCTTCGATCTTTATCCCAACAACGATGTGGCGAAGGCGCTCGAATATTTTTGGGCGAAGGACAAAGTCGTCGGCGCCATCTGCCATGGCGCGATCGCGTTGGGCAACATCCCCGAACGCATTCGTGGACGCCGCACGACCGGGTACACGCTGGAAGGCGACAAGGAGCTCCAGCGTATGTTCGGTAGCAGCTTCCTGATCCCACATTTTCCGCAGACAGTGCTGGAAGAGGCCGGATCAGTATATTCGCAGGTCGCGCCCAATGATCCCTATGTCATCCGCGACGGCAAACTGGTGACCGGCCAAAACCAGCAATCCGCGTCGGAATACGCACTCGTATTGCTCCACGCCATGACCGGGCAAAGCCCGGTCGCTGCGGGCTGAAAGAGAATCTC
>JBBCHP010000007.1:0-105051 GCA_037201525.1 Rhizomicrobium sp.
ATGGTGTTCCTCGTCATTGCCGTCGCCATCGCGCCTGTCTTCATTGCGCCGCTGATCAACAAGTACACTCCGTTACGCGAGGGTACGCTCAAGCAGAACATTCTCTCGCTCGCGCGCTCCGAGGGCATTCCGGTCACGAATGTCTATGAGTTCGACGCGTCGAAACAATCCAAGCGCATGTCCGCGAATGTCTCCGGCCTGTTTGGAACGACGCGCATCTCGATGAACGACAATCTGCTCAACCGTGGCAGCGACCGCGAAATACTCGCCGTTCTCGGACATGAAATGGGGCATTACGTTCTCAGCCACGTGGTCATCGGGATCATCGAGAATGGCATCGTGATTCTGTTCGCCTTTGCGTTTATCGCTTGGGGCTTTGGCTTTTTTACTGACATGTTCGGGGGCGTGTGGGACGTGCGAAGCGTGGATGATCCGGCAGGACTGCCCGTCCTCATAGCGCTGGTCACGTTCTTCTTCTTAATTACCACGCCGATCGACAACACCATTACGCGGACTATGGAAGCGCAGGCGGATATCTTCGGCGTTAATGCCGCGCGTCAGCCGGACGGCTTTGCGCAGGCGGCATTGCATTTGAGCGAATACCGCAAGCTCGATCCTTCGCCGCTGGAAGAGTTCGTGTTTTTCGATCACCCGTCGGGACGCAACCGCATCCATATGATGATGGTATGGAAGAAAGAGCACCTGAAGGATGCGGACATCATCGCCGGGCCGGTGTCGCCGCAATAAACGGGATCAGCTTCTCGGCAGCGCGCTGAGGAGTTTTTCCGCCAGCGGCTCCGCGCCATCGAAGACGTACTCGACGTCCTGCACCGTTGCGCCGTGCCCACCGATGGCGGCCATCGCGCCCATCAGTTTTTCGCGCGGGCAGAGCAATGTGTATTCGCCTGTCGCTCCCGGCGGACTTGAGAGGACTTTCAGTCCCAACGCCGTGACGGTCTTCCCGGCATCGGCGTTCAGTCGGACGCGCAACACGTGGCTCGCTTTCGCGCGTTCGCGCGCGCCGATCCGCGTGAGAAGCGTTTCGGCGGTTGCGCGCGCGGCTGCATCCCAATCGGCGGCGAGGCTCGCGGCTAGGTTCGCCTGACTTTCCAGGATGGTTCCGTCGTCCAAGATTTTCAGACCGTTCGCGGCCAGCGTCGCTCCGGTGGTGGTGATATCGACGATGGCTTCAGCAGTGCCAGCGGTGGGCGCGCCTTCGGTCGCACCGGCGCTTTCGACGATGCGATAATCCGAAATGCCGGCATGGGCAAAGAACGCGCGCGTGAGATGCGTGTACTTGGTCGCGACACGAAGGCGGCGGCGATGGCGATGTGCGAACGCCGCGCAGACATCGTCCAGATCGGCCATCGTGGAAACATCGATCCACGCCTGCGGCACGGCGACAACAACATTGGCAAAACCGAAACCGAGCGGATGCAGCAGCACAATGCGTGAACCCATTTCCGGCGCGGTCTCGCGCAACAAATCTTCGCCCGTGATGCCCAGATGCACATCTCCAACGACGAGCGCGGCTGCGATCTCCGATGCCGACAGCAACATCACATCGACATCCAGCCCGCGCATCGTGGCGCGATAACCGCGCGCTCCCGCCGCCTGCTTCAACGGCAATCCCGCGTCGGCAAAGAAATCATTGGCCTGTTCCTGCAACCGGCCCTTGGAAGGGATGGCGAGTGTGAGCCGCATCATTCCCTCCCCTGAGCGCGGCGCGCGGCGAGAACGCGTTCGGTGCGGATGGCGCAGCCGATAGCGGGAATGGAGCGTCCAGCGCCGAGCGCTTCGAGCAATCCGTCATAGCGGCCGCCGCCCGCAACCTGCACTGCGCCTTCGGCATCGCGCGACCACAGCTCGAACACGAAGCCCGTGTAGTATTCCATGTTGCGGCCGAAATGCGCCGCGAACGCCACGTCCTCAGGGTCGATGTGCAACGACTCCAGCGCAGCGAGCCGCGCCGTCATCGCGGCGAGCGGTCCTTCGAGAGCGATGCCGGCAGTTTTCGTCAGTGTACGGATTTCGGCAAGCGCTGCCGGCGCAGGACCGGAAATCTCCAGCATAGACGTGATGACATGCGCGACTTTGGGATCGAGACGCAGCGCGGCCGCATCTGCCGCCTGCTCGATCAGGCGATCCACGATCTCCTCACGCGTGCGCGCGCCGAGCGGCGCTTCGCCGACCATGTCCAGCAATCCCTCGACGGCGACACGCGCTTCATCCGGCGCGAGCCCTCCCAGATGTGCGAGCAGGCGCTGGGAATCGTTCGCGGCGCCCGACGTCAAACGCTGCAACAACGCCTCGAAATAGCCCTTGCGCCAGAAATGTCGCTTCAACCGTCCGCGCCATTGCTCAGGCACATCGAGCGCATCGATCAGTGCGGAAAAGAGACCGAGATCGCCGATCTTCAACGTGAAGTTCTCAAGTCCCGCGGCGCGCACGGCCTCGACGGTCAGCCGCATCGCTTCGGCATCGGCGGCCGCGCGATCTTCAAGACCGAGCAACTCGATGCCCGCCTGATAGAACTGCGTCGGGCGATGCGGCTCCGACGGCTGATGGCGGAACGCGAGCCCGTGATAGCAAAGCCGTGCGGGATAAGGATTGCCGCTCTCCACCTGCCACTTGCAGGTCGGGATGGTGAGGTCGGGGCGCAGACAAAGCTCGCGGCCCGATGGATCGGTCAGTTCGAACGTCCGTCTACGGATTTCCTCGCCCGACCGGTCGAGAAAGATGTCGGCGGGCTGCAATACCGAAGGCTCATGGCGCGTGTAACCGGCCTTCTCAAACACGCCGAGGATCGCCTCGGCTTGCACTTTCAGCGCCTCCAGTTGCTCCGGGCCGAGAGTCGGAAACGCCGCCATCTCATCCGCCCAGCATCTTCGCGACAGTCGCCACCAGATCGGTGCGGCTCACTGTTTCCTGCGCCTGACGCGCGCCAAGGTATTCCGTGCGACTCTCGATCGATTTCGACATCTCCGCGCCAGCGGCAAGGTTCTTGATCGTAACCTGGCCATTCGCGATCTCGTCACCACCTTCGATGATGGCCAGCGCCGCACCGCGCTTGTCGGCATATTTGAGCTGATCGCCGAATTTCTTGGTGCCGACATAGGCTTCGGCGCGGAAGCCTGCGTTGCGCAGCTCGCGCGCCGTCGCAAAGGCACGCGACGCTTCATCGAGCGAGAGCACGACAATCAACGGCTTCATGTCGCCCGTCAGTCCGCGCGAACGCAGCGCCGTCATCAAGCGGCTTACGCCGATGGAGATGCCGGTCGCAGGCACCTGCTGCCCCGTGAAGCGTGCAACGAGATCGTCATAGCGCCCACCGCCCGCGACCGAGCCAAACACGACCTCTTCGCCGTCTTCGTTCTTTACAGGGAACGTCAGCTGCGCCTCGAATACCATACCCGTGTAGTAGTCGAGACCACGGATAACGCCGGGATCGTAAAGCACGCGGTCCATTCGATAATCGCTTGCCGCGAGTATCTGACTCATATTTTGAATTTCGAGTGAACCTTCTTCAAACAATTTGGTGCTCGCAGCAGTACTACTTGAAGCAATGGTTGCCGGAGCACCGGATGACATCATTGAAACGCTCGGCTGAACAAAAGCCATCACGAGATCAATTTGTTCAGGCGAGAGCTTAGCTCCGTTCGTGAAGTCGCCTGACTCATCCTTGCGCCCATCACCGAGAAGCAACCGCACTCCGGATGGACCCAGTCGATCAAGTTTATCTATTGCGCGGAGCACCACGCCGCGTTTTGACGCTTCAATTTTTGCTCCTTCGAGCAGGCCATCCAATTTTTTCCGATTGTTATACTTCACCAAATACTCGCCGCGCTTGAGGCCGACGGCTTCGAGCGCGTCACAGACCATCATCAGCAATTCGGCGTCGGCTGCGGGAGAGTTCGAGCCCACCGTGTCGGCATCGAACTGCGTGAACTCGCGATAGCGGCCCGGTCCCGGCTTTTCGTTGCGCCACACTTGCCCCACCTGATAGCGGCGGAAGGGTTTGGGCAGTTCCTGAAAATTCTCCGCCACATAGCGCGCGAGCGGCGCGGTCAGGTCATAGCGCAGCGACAGCCATTGTTCGTCGTCGTCGCGCAGCGAAAACACGCCTTCGTTCGGGCGGTCTACGTCGGGCAAAAACTTTCCGAGCGCGTCGGTGAACTCGAACGCCGGTGTCTCCAGCGGCTCGAAGCCGTAGGACTGATAGACATTGCGGATGGTATCGAGGGCCTTGCGCTCCGCCGCGATCTCTGCGGCGGTGCGGTCACGAAAGCCGCGGGGAAGCCGCGCCTTTGGGCGCTGTGGTTTGGCGGTGCTCATGATGGGCAGGGTCGCTCATAATGGGTTAGTTCCTTAGCCGCAGCGCAGCAATCCGGCAAGGGATCACTCGGGGCCTATGCAACACACCACAACATCTTGTGGTCCTATTCTACACTGAACAGTTGTTTTCAATTTCGGCCACGTCCCCCCCGCCCCCTCCCCCCTTTTTCTTTTGTGAGGCGCTGTCTCGAACAGTTTCATCACCAAGCGAAATAGGAACGAAGTCCGCTATCGTCAAGACCGGCAGCCGTAGATTTTATTGCAACCGCGATCAGGACTTCGGCGGCGTGGTTGGGTCAGCCGGCTGCGCGTCGGCAGGCTTCGCATTCGCAGGCTTCGTCCCCGGCGGCGCTTCCTTGAGCTTCTCCTCGATGTCCGGCGGCACTTTGATTCCGCCATCGCGGGTGCGCTCGATATATTGCAGTTCTATCTGTGCGTGCTGATCGTCGGCAACGAGCTTTGCGGCCTCCCGGAAATCCTCTGTGGCCTCCTGCTTGCGGCCAAGTTCGTAGAGCACCATGGCGCGGCTCCGCAGCATATAAGCGTGGATCGAGGCCACTGTGCCTTCCGCTTTCAACGCTTCGTCATAGGCCGAGAGCGCTTCCGGCCAACGCTTGAGCGCACGAAGTGCTGCGGCACGCTCCACCACCAACTCCGAGCGATGCGAGTTCTGGTCCGATCCGGGCAACGCAAGCGCGGTGTCTATCGTGCGCAGCGCCGCATCCGGCTTTCCGCTCTGGTCGTAATAGGTCGCGAGAAAATAGCCGATCTCCAGATAAGGATTGACCGCAACCACGACCTTCTTCGTCTTGTCGGCTGCGGGCGGCGGGGCTTCATTCATTTTGCGGTCGTCGACGAGTACGGTGATCGTGCCACCGTCGCCGGAAGCCGCGCGTTCGAAGCTGTGCTTGGCACCGGCAAGCGCCGTTTCGAGATCGGCGACATGCGGAGCCACAGCCTGAATGCCCGCTTTGCGCACCTCGCGCGCGACACCATCGACCATCACCTTGTCCGTCACCCACGGGCCGGCGGGTGCGTCAGGTTTCGCAGCCTGCTTCGCCGCGGGCGCATCAACCGCAATCGCAACGGATGAAAGAAGACAGAACACGATGGCGAGCGGCGACACACGATAACGCATACAAACTCCTCAATGGCCCTTTGGCGCGGATCCGGTTGCTTTTGAATGCGCCTGATTCCATGCCAGATGCGACTGGTCAAGAACATAGGCCTTGATCGCCGCCACGTCTTCTTTCGACAGCACATCCTTGAACGACGCCATGCCGCTATCGGCCAGAATGCCGCCGCGCACGATATCGTCGAACTGGTCGAAAACCGCCTTGTCGATCAGGCGCAGATCGGGAACCTCGCCTTCCGACTGCGCGTAGAAGCCGTGACATACAAGGCAGTTGCGGTGATAGAGCGTGAAACCTTTTGCGATCGTGGAGGCATCGGCCGTTTGCGGCGGCGGCTCCGTCGGCGGCGTGCCTTCCGGTTCGAGTGCCGCGACTTGCTGCTTGCCGCCGAGCTTGAAAACGAACAGGCGGCCCTGATCGGTCTGGTATTTGGACAACGCCGTGTTCGGGTCCTTGAACGCCGACAATCCGCCCGCGCCGCCCCAACCGGCAAGCAGCGCGATATATTGCTCGCCGCCGATCTCATAGCTCATCGCCGGCGCAAGGATTCCCGTCTTGAGATCGATGGCCCAAAGCTTCTTGCCGCTCGTCGCGTCATAGCCACTGAACATGCCGTAAGCATCGCCGCCGAAGACGAGATTGCCCGCGGTCGTCAGCAGACCCGAATTCCATGCCCCACCCATCGAAACCTGCCAGGCTTCCTTTTGCGTGACCGGATTCCAGGCCTTGATGTAGCCGGCGGGCGACGCAGGCGCGTGCCCCGCCTTGATCGCATCAAGAACCGCTTGGCTCACCGCGGCGAAGTCGACCCCGAGATTCCACGAGCCGTGATGGTAGTCGAGAGTCTTCTCGCCGACATAGATGCCCGCACTGTCCATCGCCGGGATATAGACCAGACCGGTTTCGGGATTGAACGCCATCGGCTGCCAGTTGTGCGCGCCGGTCGCGGCGGGATAGACCACCGCCATCTTCTTTACATAGCGCGCCTCGGGATTTTCGACGGGGCGGCCCGTTTTGAGATCGATGTGATCCGCCCAGGTGACAGTTGCGAATTTCTGCGCGCTGATCAGCTTTCCGTTGGTGCGGTCGAGCACATAGAAGAAGCCGTTCTTCGGCGCATGCAGAAGCACGGGACGCATCTTGCCGTCGATCTTGAGATCGGCGAGCACGACATCGGCGGTGGAGTCGAAGTCCCACGTATCGCCCGGCGTCGTCTGATAGTGCCACGCATATTGTCCGGTCTTGGCATGCAGCGCCACAACCGACGACAAGAAGAGATTGTCGCCGCCTTTGGGCGAGCGCAGTTCGCGGTTCCAGGGATTGCCGTTGCCAGTGCCGAAATAAACGAGATCGAGCTTCGGATCGTAGGCAAACGAGTTCCACGGCGCGCCGCCGCCGCCAATATCCCAGAACTTATACTTTCCCGTTGTATCCCAGGTCTTAAGCGCCATCGACAGCGCCGCGTTCTCCTGCGGCTTCGCGGGATCGCCCGGCACAACATGAAAGCGCCAGACCTGTTTGCCGGTGTCGGCATCGTAAGCGGTGACATAACCGCGCGAGTCATATTCCGCCCCGCCATTGCCGATGACGATGAGACCATCGAATGCACGAGGCGCACCGGTAATCGTATAGGTGTGCCCGTTGTTCTCGACCGTGTTCTTCGACCACAACACTTTGCCGGTTTTGGCATCGAGCTTTATGAGGCGGCCATCGAGCGTGCCCACATAGACCGCGCCCTTCCAGAGCGCCACGCCGCGATTGACGACGTCGCAGCACGCATATCGCCCGGTTGCGCCCGGCACTTTGGGGTCGAAAGTCCAAAGCTCCTTGCCGGTCTTCGCATCGAGTGCCGCGACCTTGCTCCAGCTTTCGGTGATGTACATCACGCCATCGGCGACGATAGGCGTCGCTTCGAGGCCGCGCACGGAATAGGTGCGGTATTCCCACGCGACGCCGAGCTTTCCGACGTTCGACGTGTCGATCTGCTTCGAGGGTGAGAAGCGTTGTTCCGAATAGGTGCGTCCGTTGGAAAGCCATTCGGCCGGATCGGCTTTCGTGATTCGCGCGCCATCGATGCCGGCATTCGGCGCTGCCGTGTTGGCGAACGACAGACCGCTTATAGCGGCGGCAAGTGCTGCAATCGCAGCCAGACGAATCTTCATGGAACGCTCCCCTTCCCGTCGCTCTGCGGCGTCGGCTATGACAGGTTAGGCACAGTTACGGTGCCCGACAATATCGCTCTCTGGAATCGAGACCCCGTGGCCCTGCCCCAGCGTAAGCACGATGCCAAGCGTGACATCCTGAAAGATGTCTTCGGCTTCGACGATTTCCGCCCTGGACAGGAAGAGGCCATCGACGCGTTGTTGTCCGGCGGCCATGTGCTGACCGTGATGCCTACGGGTTCGGGCAAATCGCTGTGTTATCAGATTCCGGCGCTCATTCTCGGAGGACTGACCATTGTCGTGTCGCCGCTGGTGGCGCTGATGCAGGATCAGGTGGCGGCGCTACGGCTGGCCGGTGTTGCGGCTGAGTCGATCAATTCGTCCCGTTCGCGCGAAGACAATGTCGCAGCGTGGCGCCGTGCAGCATCCGGTGATCTGCGTGTTCTCTATATGGCGCCGGAACGGCTGATGACCGAGCCCATGCTTGCGGCGCTGGCGAAGCTCGCTGTGAAGCTCATCGCTATCGATGAAGCACATTGTGTATCGCAATGGGGCCCAGCCTTCCGTCCCGAATACCGTGCATTGTCACAACTGGCGGGCCGTTTCCCCAAGACACCGATCATCGCACTGACGGCCACCGCAGATGAAGTGACGCGCGCCGACATCGCGCTCCAGCTTTTCGATAATCGCGCCCAGACGATGGTGCAGGGCTTCGACCGCCCCAACATCAGCCTGACGGTCGACAGCAAGCAGAACACCAACCGGCAGCTTCTCGACTTCATCGCGCGACACAAAGGCAAGAGCGGTATCGTTTATTGCCTGTCACGCAAGAAGACAGAGAAGATCGCAAGCTTGCTCACCGAGAATGGCGTGCGTGCGCTCGCCTATCACGCCGGTATGGAGAAAGACGCGCGCGAAGCGAACCAGAACACCTTCATGACCGAGCCTGCCGTGGTCATGGTTGCGACCATCGCCTTCGGCATGGGTATCGACAAGTCGGACGTGCGGTTCGTGTTTCACACCGACCTGCCGGGAAGTCTCGAAGCCTATTATCAGGAGATCGGCCGCGCAGGCCGCGATGGCGGCCCCGCCGAAGCGCATATGCTGTTCGGCCTGGAAGACATCCGCATGCGCCGCGTCTTCATCGACCAGGAAGACGCCGGCGAAGACCGCAAGCGCCGCGAGCACGCGCGGCTCAACATGCTGCTCGCCTATTGCGAGGCGTCCAGCTGCCGCCGCCAGATGCTGCTTCACTATTTCGGCGAGACGTCCGAGCCGTGCGGCAACTGCGATCTTTGCCGCGAGCCTTCCGAACGTGTCGACAGTACAGAGGACGCGCGCGAAATTCTGACCGCCGTGCGCGAAACCGGCGAGCGTTTTGGCGCGATCAAAATCATCGAGACGCTCGGCGAGACATCGCGCAAGAAAGAAGACTGGCAGTCGCTGATCCGCCAGATGGTCGGCGACGGTCTGCTGCGCCACGACATGCAGGGCTATGGCGGGCTGGAAACGACGGAGAAAGGCCGCGCCCTTCTGCGTGGCGACGGCAAATTCGAGAGTAGGCCGTTCAAGCCGCAAGCGCGCAGCAAAAAGCAGGCGCGCTCGGACGTGATCGCCGAACAATCCACCGACGATCAGGGGCTGATTGCGGCGCTTAAATCACTGCGCATGCGGCTCGCGAAAGAGCGGCGCGTGCCGCCCTATGTCATCTTCTCCGACAAGACGCTGATCGATATGGCGCGCTTGCGGCCGCGCGACGAAAGCGAGTTCGGCATAGTCCACGGCGTCGGCACTGCGAAGCTGAAGGATTTCGCGGCAATCTTTCTGCGGGCCATCCGCGAACACCGGCAATGAGCTGGATTGCCCTCGCCTTCTGCGGCCCGGTTCTGTGGGCGATCTCCACCCATATCGACAAATATCTGGTCGAGCGGTTCTTCAAGGACAGCGACGTCGGGGCGCTGCTGATCTTCACGGCGCTCGTCGGCGTGCCCGGCATGCCGCTGATCGCGGCGCTCACCGACGTGATGAGCCTTGGAAGCACCGGGATCATCGTCACGTCGGTATCCGGCCTGCTCTATCTTACCGCAATCTACTTCTATCTGCGCGCGTTGCAGCAGGAAGAGGCGAGTGTGATCGCGCCGCTGTTTCAGACCTCCACGCTCTTCACCTATATCTTCGCCTATTTCACCCTCCATGAAGTGTTGACGGGGTGGCGCATCGTCGGCGGCGTGCTGGTGATGGGGAGCGCGGTTGTTTCTTCTTACGACCCGCACAGCACGCACAGATTCAAATGGAGCGTTGTCGGGCCCATTCTTGTCTGCACAGCCGTTCTTGCGGGGTCATCGGTGCTGTTCAAATATTTTGCGATCAAGGATGCGTTCTGGCCGGTGACGTTCTGGAGTTTCGCAGGACAGGCGGTGTTCGGCGCGGTGCTTCTCGCGATCCCGCACATCAGGAATCAGTTCTTCGGCATGTTCCGGAAACATCCCGGCGCCGTGCTCGGCATCAACGCGGCGAACGAGCTTATCAATCTCGGCGGCGGGTTGGCAGCGCGGTATGCCTCGCTGCTGGGGCCGGTAAGCCTCGTGCAGGCGATTGGCGGAACGACATCGTTCTTCGTTTTCCTGTTCGGCGTGCTCCTGTCATTGTTCTACCCGAGCCTTGGCCGCGAGAACCTGTCCCGCCGCAACCTGATTCAGAAGGGTATCGCCGTGACATTGATCGTGGCTGGCGTGATACTGATCGGCGGCGATACAATCTAACGAGAGCTGCCATGCGGGTATGGATTTTCGCGCTCGCGATATTCGCGGCCACAACGGTTCGCGCCGCATCCCCGCAATGGATGACATTGCCGCCGACACCAACGCTTCCCAAAACGGACGTGAGCGGATACGCGCCGGTGAACGGCATCCGCGTCTGGTACGCGACGTTCGGACAGGGTGAGCCGGTGCTGCTCGTGCACGGCGGTCTCGGCAATTCCGACTATTGGGGCAATCAGGTGCGCGCACTCATCGCCGCGCATTATCGCGTCATCGTCATGGACAGCCGCGGACACGGCCGCACCACCCGCAACACACAACCCTATGGCTACGACCTCATGTCGGAGGATGTCGTCGGCCTGCTCGACTATCTCAAGATCAGGAAGGTCGCCTTGATCGGCTGGAGCGACGGCGCGATCATAGGCCTCGACATCGCGATGCATCATCCGGATCGTTTGAGAAAACTGTTCGCCTTCGCGGCCAACATCGATCCCTCAGGTGTGAGCGATATCCAGCGCAGCCCGACCTTCACTGCCTTCATCGCACGCGCAGGCAAGGAATACGAAAAGCTTTCGCCCACGCCGAAGCAGTACAGCCAGTTCGTCGCGCAGATCACCAAGATGTGGAACACGCAACCGCATTGGACACGGGCCGACTTTGCCAGGATCACCGTGCCGACCTGGATCGTCGATGGCGACCACGACGAAGCCATCAATCACGATCAGCCGCGCACCATGGCGGATTGGACGCCAGGGGCCGGCCTGCTCATCGAACTGGAGGTCAGCCACTTCGCTTTCCTGCAGGATCCGGAGCAGTTTAACCGCGATATCCTGCGTTTTCTGCGGAAACACTGACCGTGCAGGCCTCTTGGCGATTTTTCAATCCTTCCCATATTTGATGGGCAGGAGATTCCGCCTGGGAGGGACCAATGAGCATTCAAGACAAGTTCGGAAACCGCATACCGCCGCACGGCACCGTCCAGCGTGTCGGGTCGCTGGCGTTTCTGGTGGTGATCGTGCTCGTTGTCCTGAGCGTCCTGTCGTCGTCCTGGTACACGGTCGATCAGGGCGAACGCGGCGTCATCCTGCGCAACGGCGCCGTGGTTGGCGAAGCAGAACCCGGTTTGGGTTTCAAGATACCTTTGTTTGAAAGCGTCGAGCACATCTCGATTCAGTCGCAGAATAGCCGCTTCGACGACGTGAAAACCTATTCACGCGATCAGCAGCCGGCGACGTTGCGGGTATCGGTGAATTATCACGTCACCGACGCACGCGCCGTTTATACGGACTACAAGACAATCCAGAACATGATCGACAGGCTGGTGACGCCACAGGTCTATACCTGGTCCGAAAACATCTTCGGACAATTCAATGCGGTCAGCGCGGTGCAGGATCGCGCGCAGCTCAACACCGAACTCGCCATCGCGCTGCGCAAGGTCGTTCACGGCCCGCTGACCATCGAATCTGTGCAGATCGAAAACATCGACTTCTCTGGCAAGTATGAAGAAGCGGTCGAGGCGCGCATGGAAGCGACGGTGCGTCAGCAGCAAGCCGAAGCAGAAGCCGCCGCAACACGCACCCGCGCCGACGCCGCCGCGTATTCGGTAAAGGCACAAGGCGAAGCCGAAGCCTCCGCCATCCGCAATCGCGGCGATGCCTTGCGCGACAATCCGGGACTGCCTGCCCTCGTCACGGCCGAAAAATGGGATGGACACCTGCCGACGACGATGGTGCCAGGCAGCTCTGTGCCATTCCTGAAGGTGAACCCTTAAGGCCCGAAGCTGAGCGTCATCTTCGCGAAGTCGATGCGATAGTCGCGCGCGTTGCGCAGCACGTCACGCCCGATATTGCAGAACAGCCCGCGGTTCGGCGCATTGCTGACGGGTTTTGTGAGCATCGCCGCATTGCCGAGCACGAAGGACTTTCCCGCAATCGCGATGCGGAACGAGGAGACCGGTAGCGTGCCGAGCCTATGGCTGCCGGTCGCGCTTCCGATCCTCACAGACGGCCCCCGCGCCGCGGCGATCTGTTGCCCATAGCGGCGATAGAAAGGCTCATAGAAAATCGTGCGATCCGCCCCGGTGTCCAACCGGCACAGGAGATTTTTGCCGTCATACGATACACGCAGCAGCAAATCGTTCCCGGAAAGCGCCAACGGCTCTTGCGAAGAGCCCTGCCCGCTTTCGCCGAACGTCACATCGCGCCCCGAATATGACACGCTGCCGAGAGCGGCGAGCACGGGGAATCCGATCAGCCCCTGAACAGGCAATGCGGAGTCCGGCAGGACGAGAAAGATCGCGTTCTGCACGCGCGTTCCGTCCGGAAACGACAGGTCTGCGACAGCCACGTCGGCGGTGACGCGGCCGCCCATCGACGATCCGATGATGTAACCGGTGCGGCGTATAGGCAGTCCCAGCATCAGCGCGGTGCGGCGAGGCATGGCGGAAAAGTTGGCGCCGGTATCGAGTTGCATGCCCAGAACTCTGCCGTTTATCGCAATCGGCACGCGCCCACCGGCATCTATCGCGACCGGCGCGCGTTCGCCGGGACTGACGCGTTGGGGCGGCACATCGGCAATGACGCGCAACAACTGCGCGCGATTGCGGATGTCGTCGAGTTGCGGCGTCTTCGCGCGCGCGTTTTGCAGAAGCGGTGCGACGGCGTCGAGCGCATCGCCGTAGCGATATTGCGCGCGGCGGTCGAGCATCAACAGTTCACGGCCCCTCATTTCCAGGGCCCTTTCCAAAGGCCGCGCCAGAAGCTGCGTTAGCGCACGCGCAGACGCCTCCGTCTTCCCGAAAGCCGAAAGGCTCGCGGCACGCAGGAAACCGATCTCTGCCGGTTCCCCTGTCCTTTCCGAGGGGAGCGCATCGCGCAAAGAAAAGAAATCGTGCCGCTCGAAATCGTCCCAGGGACCGGCTACCGCGCTGGCCGCAGCCGGGTTCCCGAAAAGGAAATTAAGCAAAAGCGCTGTGGCGATTGGCTTTTTGAGACATTTTGAGAGACACACCATCTTGCGGTCGCCTGAAGGTTGTCGTTACATCCCGTTAACGCACAATTTTGCGCGGCCGGGGTGGGGATCATCGCACAAAAGTCTGGCGAACGAACCGCTGCACGCGACAGTCTGTCCACTGTCGCCGAAGGCCGCGATTGACGCCGGTCCTCAAGGGGGAAGACATGCTTCGAAATTGGATTTCGCTTACCACGATTGTCGCGCTCGCCGGCGGTCTCGCCTCTTGCGACAAAATGAAAGGCATGATGGGCGCCGGAGGATCCACGGATTTCCGCAACGCGCAGGTCGATGTGTCCGGCACGCCCTGCTCCGCCGACGGAAAGTTTTCGACGCTGATCCTGAAAGAAGGAAAATTCTACCTCGCCAATTATCAGTTCGAAATGTTCGGCGATACCAAGACAGGCGACGTATCCGGCCATACGACCTCTACCGACACGAATGACGCGGTGTTCGTCGGCAATTGCGCGAATAACGGACAGACGTCGCAGGTTCTTTTCGTCTACGGTTCCGACGGCAAACGGCTTGGCGCCGCGGACCTCACGGGCAACGGCAAGGGCCTTGTCCAGTCCTACGACATCGCGAACAGCACGATCATCGTGGAGCAGAACCAGGGTAATCCGCCGCAGCTTTCGCGTACCGCCTATGCGCTGCTGAACGGCAAGCTCGCCGATACAGCAACGGGCCAGCCCGCGAACTCTGGCGTCGTGACGGCAAGCGGCGGTGGCGATGTCGACGTCATCAGTTTTCAGTCTTTCCACGACAAGCTGCAGCCCTACGGCAAGTGGGTCGATCACCCGCGCTGGGGCCGGGCGTGGCACCCCTACGCATCGAATTTCCGTCCCTACGAAAACGGCCACTGGGAAGACAATGACGAGTACGGTTCGGTGTGGGTCTCCGCCGATCCGTGGGGCGACACGCCATATCATTACGGGCGTTGGGGCTACGATCAGAGCTACGGCGGCTGGCTGTGGGTGCCCGATTACACCTGGGGACCGGCCTGGGTGACGTGGCGCACCAGCGACGACAATCTCGGCTGGTTTCCGATTCCCCCGAGGGAGTGGGACGGCTACGGCGTATATCAGGATCGCTGGTCGAGCTGGTACGGCTACGAAGGCGTGCTCGGTGCCGCAGCGTTCTACGGACTATGGTCGTTCGTTCCGGCGGTGGACATCTTCGCCGGCAACATCCGTGGCCGCATCGTCGACCGCGGCGGCTATGGCCGCTTCATCGGGCGCTCGCGCGGCTGGGGTCGTCTGGGCGTAGAACGTGGACATATCGTCAATCGCGCCTTCGACCGTGCGCGTTTCTCCGCGCAATTCCACCATCCGCTTCCGGCGACACTGCATGACTTTTCCGCCGTACATGCGCATTCCGTAGTGGAAGGCGAGCATATCGCCGAACACGAACGCATCAATGATGCCGTTCATGCGAATATCGGCGGTACGCATGTGGGCGTGCATGAAAACTTCGGCCATGTGGGGACCGGGGTCCATGCGGGCTTTGGCGCCGCCGGCAGCCACACGTTCCACGGCAGCACATATGGTCACACCAGTGCCTTTGGCCATTCCAGCGGCTATTCGCATAGCGGCAGCAGCATGTTCGGACACGGCAGCTCGGGCGGTAGCGCATTTGGGCACACCGGCTCGTCCGGCGGTAGTATGTTCGGACACAGCGGCGGGGCGTTCGGCCACAGCGGCTCTTCCGGAGGTGGCATGTTCGGGCACTCAGGCGGCACGCCCTCCTTCGGACACAGCAGTGGAGGAAGCAGTTCCAGCAGCGGCGGCGGTAACAACCATCATCACCACTAACGCCGGGGATAAGTGAAGCAGCGCCGGACGGTCATGTCCGGCGCTTTTTCTTTGCGTCAGGCAGAACAGATAGCTATTGCCATCCCGCGATGGCGCCACGTCTATTCCTGAAAGATATCCACGTCACCTATGGCCGCACGCCGTTGCTCGATGGCGCAGAGCTTGCCGTCGATGAAGGCGCGCGGCTTTGCCTTGTCGGCCGCAACGGCTCAGGCAAATCGACACTTCTGAAAATCGCGGCCGGTTTGGTCGAACCGGATTCTGGCGAGCGCTTCGTGCAGCCCGGCGTGACGATCCGCCATCTCCCGCAGGAACCGGATTTCTCCGGCGTCGAAACGCTGGGGGAATACGCGCGCGCCGGTCTCGGCCCCGGCGACGATCCCCACCGCGTCACCTACCTCCTGAATTCGCTCGGTCTTACCGGCGACGAAAAAACCGGACAGGTTTCCGGCGGCGAAGCACGGCGTGCTGCGCTGGCGCGTGTTCTTGCTCCCTCGCCCGACATTCTTCTGCTCGACGAACCGACCAACCATCTCGATCTGCCGGCAATCGAATGGCTGGAAAGCGAACTCGCCTCGATGCGCTCGGCGCTGGTTCTGATCAGCCACGACCGCCGCTTCCTCTCCAACCTGTCGCGCAGCACGCTGTGGCTTGACCGTGGCACGACGCGGCCACTGAACCGCGGCTTCGCGCAGTTCGAGGCGTGGCGCGACGAAGTTCTGAAGCAGGAAGACCTCGAGCGCCACAAGCTCGACCGCAAAATAGCGCAGGAAGAACACTGGCTGCGCTACGGCGTGACCGCGCGGCGCAAGCGCAACGTCAAACGTCTCGCGGGTCTCGGCGACCTGCGCAAACAGAAGCGCGAGCATCGCCGCGTTTCCGGCGGCGTGAAGATGGCAACGAGCGAAGCCGATCTTTCCGGCACGCTGGTGATCGAGGCCAAACATGCGTCGAAATCTTACGACAACAAACCTATCGTCACGGATTTCTCCGCCCGCGTATTGCGCGGCGACCGCGCCGGAATTGTCGGTGCGAACGGTTCGGGCAAGACGACGCTGCTCAATCTTCTTACCGGGCGTCTCGAACCCGATAGCGGCACAGTGGCCGTGGGCGCGAATGTGCATATGGCATCGCTCGAACAGGATCGTCGCAGGCTGATGCCGGACACCACACTCGCCGACGTGCTGACGGGCGGCCACGGCACCACGGTGACCGTCGCGGGCAGACCGCGCCATGTGATGAGCTATATGCAGGACTTCCTGTTCACGCCTGAACAGGCGCGACAGCCGGTGCGCGTACTGTCCGGCGGGGAGCGTGCGCGGCTTCTGCTCGCGCGCGCGCTGGCGGCGGAATCCAATCTTCTGGTGCTGGACGAACCGACCAACGATCTCGATCTGGAGACCCTCGACCTGTTGCAGGAAATGATCGCCGATTATCCCGGCACTGTTTTGCTGGTGAGCCACGACCGCGATTTCCTGGATCGCACCGTCACATCTGTCCTGATGGCGGAAGGCGGCGGCGGGTTTGTCGAATATGCGGGCGGCTATAGCGACATGCTTGCGCAGCGCGGTGCCGGCGTCGCGGCAAAGGCCGTCGTCAAAGGCGCGCCACGGGACCGCGAGCGCATAGCCAAGGAACCCGCGCAACAAAAACGCAAGCTCAGCTTCAAGGACAAACATGCGCTGGAGACGTTACCTGGCGAGATCGCGAAGCTGGAGATGCAAATCGCGCAACTGCAGAACGATCTTGCCGATCCCAGCCTCTATGCACGCGATCCCAAAAAGTTTGCGGCGCTGAGCGCAAAACTTACCGACGCACAAACGTCTCTTTCCGACGGTGAAGACCGCTGGATCGAATTGGAGATGCTACGGGCGGAAATTGAAGTCTCTTAAGCCACCACACGCTTGCGCGCCGCGGCGCCGGCGGCCGGCATGGGTTGCGCGATAGTGGAGGCCTTCGGCGCGACAATCCAGAACTTCTTCGCCTGCTGCGGCCAGTCGCTGAGCAGGAATTTGGCTAGCTCCGAGCGCGTTTCGCTACGGTGCCGGCGGATCAGTTGCAGCAATCCGTCCGTATCGCGCGCATCGCCGAGCCTGCGCCAGGCCACGCTGTCCGAATTGATATGCCGCTCAAGCGTGCCATCCGCATCGTAGACATAAGCGACGCCGCCGGTCATGCCGGCCGCGAAATTGTCGCCGGGCGTGCCCAGGATCACCGCAGTGCCGCCGGTCATGTATTCACAACCGTTGGAGCCGCAGCCTTCTACCACGCAGACAGCACCCGAATTGCGCACCGCGAAGCGCTCGCCCGCCTGCCCTGCCGCGAACAAGAAACCGGACGTCGCGCCATAGAGCACCGTGTTGCCGATGATCGTATTGTCGCTCGCGACGAAGCGCGCAGCACGCGATGGCCTCAGCACGATCGTCGCGCCGGAGAGCCCCTTGCCGACGTAGTCGTTGGCATCGCCTTCAACTTCGATGCGGAGCCCCTGCACACCGAACGCCCCAAGCGACTGGCCGCAGGAACCAGTGAGTTTGAGTGTCAGGCTGTCCGGGGCAAGTCCGGTCAGCCCCCATTGCCGCACGATGGCCGATGACAGGCGCGTGCCGATGGAACGTTGCGTGTTCTGCACATCGAACGCCATTTCAGCCTTTTCGCCGCGTTTGAGCGCCGCAATCGCGCTCTGCACGATGTCTGTATCCAGCGTGGGCAACACTTCATTGCGTTGCTTGCGCGTGGAAACGCGCGAGCCTCGCGTGTCGGCGCGGCAGAGTAGCGAATTGAGATCGAGTTCATCGAGGTCCGCAGACCCGCGGCTTTTCTGATAAAGTAGATCGGCGCGCCCGATCACTTCGCCCAGCGAACGCGCGCCGAGCGAAGACAGCACCTCGCGCACTTCTTCCGCGATGAAGTGGAACAGGTTGATGACCTTCTCGGGTGTGCCTGTGAATTTCTCGCGCAGTTTTTCGTCCTGCGTACACACGCCGACAGGGCAGGTGTTAGAGTGACACTGACGCACCAGCAGACATCCCATCGCGACCAGCGAGGCGGTGCCGATGGCATATTCCTCCGCGCCCAAAAGCGCCGCCATCACGATATCGCGCCCGGTGCGCAGGCCGCCATCGGTGCGCAGCGTCACGCGCTCGCGTAGTCCGTTGAGCGTGAGGATTTGGTTCGCTTCGCTCAAGCCTGCTTCCCACGGCAGACCCGCGAATTTGATGGAGCTTTGCGGCGAGGCACCGGTTCCCCCGCTGTGGCCCGCGATATGGATGATGTCGGCCTTCGCCTTTGCGACACCGGAGGCAATCGTGCCGACGCCGCTGGCCGAAACCAGTTTCACGCACACACGCGCATCGGGATTGGTCTGCTTGAGGTCGTAGATGAGTTGCGCCAGATCCTCGATCGAATAAATATCGTGGTGCGGCGGTGGTGAGATCAGCGTTGTGCCTGGCACCGCGTGGCGCAAGCGACCGATCATCTCCGTCACCTTGAAGCCCGGAAGCTGCCCGCCCTCGCCCGGCTTTGCGCCCTGCGCGACCTTGATCTCGATCTCGCGGCAGGCATTCAGATATTCCGCCGTGACGCCAAAGCGGCCCGACGCGATCTGTTTCACCTGCGAATTGGCTTCGGTGCCGAAATGTTGCGGCTCCTCGCCGCCCTCGCCGGAATTCGAACGCGCACCGATCCGGTTCATCGCGATATTGAGCGTCTTGTGCGCCTCGGGCGACAGCGCACCCAGCGACATGCCCGGCGTGACGAAGCGCGCGAAGATATTCTCTGCCGGTTCGACTTCTTCGAGCGACGCAGGTTCGGATGGCAGACGGAAGTTCATCAGATGCCGGAGCGACACGGGCGCCTGCGCATCCACGCCTTCGGAATATTTCTTGTAAAGACCGTAGGAATTCTTCTGCACCGCGCTTTGCAGCAGATGAATCAGCATCGCGCTGTCGCCGTGTGCTTCGCCAGAGGCGCGCGCGCGGTAGAAACCACCGACCGGCAACACATCATCTTCCAGTGCTTCGCCGTGCAGCTTGGCTGCGCGCGCCGCAATGCCGGAAAACCCGATACCCGAAATACGACTCGGCATGCCGGGGAAGATATCCACTACCATTGAGCGCGACAGGCCGAGCGCCTCGAAATTATACCCGCCGCGATAGGACGAGATCACGGAGATGCCCATCTTCGAGATGATCTTGAGGAGCCCGGCACTCATGGCATCAAGATAACGTTTTACGCATTGTCCGAGCGTAAGTTCGCCGAATAGCCCACGCGCGTGACGGTCCGCGATGCTTTCCTGCGCGAGATAGGCGTTCACCGTCGTGGCCCCCACCCCGATCAGAACGGCGGCATAGTGCGTATCGAAACAGTCTGCGGCCCGCACATTGATCGAGACTTCGTTGCGCAATCCATTGCGTAGCAAATGCGAATGCACCGCACCTGTGGCGAGGATCATCGGGATTGGGGCGCGGTCAGGCGCGATGCGTTCGTCGGTCAGAATCAGATGACTGAAGCCGTTCTTCACTGCCTGTTCGGCTTCCGCGCGGATACGCGCGATCGCCGTCTCCAGCGCTTCGCCTTCCCCCGCCCCACGCGCTATCGGAAAGACGCAATCGATCTCCTTGAACTTGCCGGTCAGATGATCGCGGATGCGTTCATACATGCCATTGGAGATGACCGGCGTCTCCAGCACGAAGACCTCGGCCTGCTTCTCGTCCTGCGCCAGCACGTTGCCGAGATTGCGGAAGCGGGTCTTCAGGCTCATCACGCGGTCTTCGCGCAGTGAGTCGATCGGCGGATTGGTGACCTGACTGAAATTCTGGCGAAAGAAATGCGACAGCGGCCTTGTATGCTGCGACAGCACGGCTAGCGGCGTGTCGTCGCCCATCGAGCCGACCGCTTCTTTTCCGTCCGCGATCATCGGATGAAGGATGAGTTCGAGATCTTCTAGCGAATAGCCCGCCGCACGCTGGCGCGCCTTCAGCTCTGCGTCATCGAACAGGCGTGGCTCGGGACCGGGACCGATGATCGGCTCCAACTCCACGATCTTGCGCGTCCAATCGAGATAGGGATGCTCGCTCGCAAGCTCGTCCTTGATCGCGCGGTCTTCGTAAAGACGCCCCTCTTTCAGATCGAGTGCGATCATCTGCCCTGGACCAAGGCGCCCGCGACGCAAAACCTGCGAGGGATCGAGCGCAAACATCCCGCTTTCCGATCCCGAAACCAGCAAGCCGTCTTCGGTGATCGCGTAACGCTGCGGGCGCAAGCCGTTGCGGTCCATGCCTGCGATGACCCAGCGGCCGTCTGTGGCCGCGATGGCGGCAGGCCCATCCCACGGCTCCATCACCGCGTTGGCATACGCGTACAATGCCTGATGCGACTCAGGGATCGTCGAAGCTTTTTTGGTCCAGGATTCCGGAATGAGAAGAGTCTTGGCGAGCGGCGCGCTGCGGCCTGCGCGCACCAGCACCTCGAACACCGCGTCAAGCGCGCCGGAATCGGAAGAGCCGGGTTGGATGATCGGCTTGATGTCATCGCCCGCATCGCCGAACAAAGCAGACGCCATCTTGAACTCGTGGTTCTTCATCCAGTTGACGTTGCCCTTCAGCGTGTTGATCTCGCCATTGTGGGCGAGCATGCGGAAGGGCTGCGCCAGGCTCCAGGTCGGGAAGGTGTTGGTCGAATAGCGCTGATGAAAGATCGCGAACGCGGATGCGAAACGTTCGTCCTGGAGATCGGGATAGAAATTCGAGAGCTGCTCCGCGAGGAACATGCCCTTGTAGATCAGCGAATGTGACGACAGGGAACAGACATAGAATCCGGCGATGCTTGCATCGCGCACGCGCTTCTCGATCCGGCGGCGGCAAAGATAGAGCTGGCGGTCCAGCGTCTCCATGTTACCGGATTCCGGTGTGCCAAAGACAATTTGCTCGATCTCAGGCCGCGTCGCGTTCGCCTTCTCACCGATAACCGAAAGGTCGATCGGCACCTGCCGCCAGCCGTAAAGGTAGAAGCCGAGACGCAGCAATTCGGACTCGACAATAGTGCGGCACACTTCCTGTGCGGCGAAATCGGTTCGCGGCAAAAATATCTGTCCGACTGCGATATGGCCCTTGCGCGTGCGATGGCCGCTGAGCCGCACCACCTCGGCAAAGAATTTGTGTGGTACCTGAAGATGAATGCCCGCGCCGTCACCGGTCTTTCCGTCGGCGTCGACCGCACCGCGATGCCATACCGATTTCAGTGCGTCGATGGCGCGGGTAACGACCTCGCGCCGCGGTTGGCCGTCGATGGCGGCGACAAACCCGACACCGCAAGCGTCATGCTCGTCCGACGGCGAATAGGCATGCGCGGCCTCCAGCGCAGCCGCGTTGCGCTGGTAATCCGCAACGAAATCTTCGGCATCATTCCGCAGCATGGACAACGTCCTGCTTCGCCAGCAAATGCTTGTGGATCGCCGCCGCCGCGTCCCGCCCGTCACGGATCGCCCAAACAACCAGCGACGCGCCACGCACGATGTCGCCCTGCTGCGAACACGTCATCGAGGCTCGTCATAAAGCTGCGCGGATCGATACGCACACGCCCGTCCGAACCCGCAAGCAGCGCCGGTTCGGCAAACATCTGCGGCAGAGGCTCCGGATCGAAGCCCGCGGCCACGATTACCATCTGTGCCGCAATCTCGAAGCGCGCGTCGTCCTTTTCAATACTGTGGCGTCCACCGGCGTCCACGATCCCCAGCCGCATGCGCGCGCCATGCACCCGCGCTACTGCCTCGACGCCGTCGAGTATATCGGGAGACGCCAGCCATTCGAAACGCACCCCTTCTTCTTCCGCATGCAGCACTTCGCGCACAGAGCCCGGCATGTTGGCGCGGTCGCGGCGATAGAGACAGGTGACGGACGACGCGCCCTGCCGCACTGCCGTTCGTACACAGTCCATCGCGGTGTCTCCGCCGCCGATGACGACGACGTCCTTGCCATTCGCATGGAGCGAACCGTCATCGTGGCTTGGCACGGCATCGCCGAGCCCCTTACGGTTCGACGCAATGAGATAGTCCAGCGCCTTCACGACGCCGGATAGCGCTGCGCCTTTCGCGCCAATTTCGCGCGGGCGATAGGCGCCGGTTGCGAGCAGAACAGCGTCATGGCGCAAGCGCAGCTCTTGCAACGTCAGATCGCGGCCGATCTCAAGGCCAAGTTGGAATTCGATCCCGCCTTCCTCCAGCCGCGCGACGCGGCGCTGTACGATCGCCTTGTCGAGCTTAAAGTTCGGGATGCCGTAGATCAGCAAGCCACCGGCGCGGTCATGGCGATCGTAAATCGTGACGCTGTAGCCTTGTTTGCGAAGCTGCTCCGCTGCGGCAAGCCCCGCCGGCCCGGCACCGATGATGCCGATGCTTTCGCCGCGCGCCGCACGCGGACGGATCGGCTTTACCCAGCCCTTCTCGAACGCGGTATCGGCCAGATATTTCTCGATGGAGCCGATGGTGACTGCGCCGTGGGTCGACTGCTCGATGACACAGTTTCCCTCGCAAAGCCGATCCTGCGGACAGATGCGCCCGCAAATCTCCGGCATGTTGTTGGTGCTCTCTGCGAGCTCATAAGCCTCCTGAAGACGCCCTTCGGCGGCGAGCTTCAGCCAATCCGGAATGTTGTTGGAGAGCGGACAATGGACCTGACAGAACGGCACGCCGCATTGCGCACAGCGCGCAGCTTGACTCGCTGCGTCCTGCACGGCGAAACCGTCATGGATTTCGCCATGGTCGTGCTTGCGCGCCCCGGCAGGCCGTTTGGCCGGATATTGCGACTGCACAGAGACGAAGCGTAACATTGCCTGCCATTGGACCTTTAGGGCCAATTATTCTCCATGATGCTGCCGATTTAGCAACTTCCTTTCTGGCGGCTCAGGTTCTTTGTGGCATCGCACAATCCGGAACGTGCAATAGCGCTGACATTTTCGTGCGCCTTACGCGTTAATATGGGCCATGCCCAAACCGGAAAGCGTCCTCTGTCCATCACCGGCTGGCCTTTATTGCCCGCCGGGCGATTTCTACATCGACCCGGTGCGGCCGGTGGCGCGCGCGGTCATCACCCATGGTCACTCCGATCACGCGCGTTCGGGACACGGTTCGGTGCTGGCGACGGCGGAAACGCTCGCGATCATGGCGGCTCGTTACGGCGAGGATTTTGCCGGCAGCACCGAAGCCCTGCGGTACGGCCAGACCGTCGAACGCGATGGCGTGGAGATCACGCTTGTCCCCGCAGGACATATTCTTGGTTCCGCGCAGGCTGTAGTGCGCGCCAAAGGCCTGACCATTGTCGTTTCCGGCGATTACAAACGCCGCCGCGATCCGACCTGTCCACCGTTCGAGCCGGTGCCATGCGATGTGTTCGTCACCGAGGCGACGTTCGGTATTCCCGTGTTCAATTTTCCCGACGCAAGCGACGAGATTGCACGGCTTCTGAAATCCGTTGCGCAATTTCCGGAGCGCACGCATCTGGTTGGAGCCTATGCCCTCGGTAAAGCGCAGCGGATCATTTGCCTCTTGCGCGAAGCCGGATACGACAAGCCGATCTATGTCCACGGCGCGATGCAGAATTTGAACATACTCTATGAGCGCTTTGGGATCGATCTAGGACCGATCGAACCCGCAACCGTGGAGAAGGGTAAGAAGAAGGACTTCGCAGGTACCATCGTCATCGCGCCGCCGTCGGCCATCGATGATCGCTGGTCGCGGCGCTTTGCCGATCCACTTCCGGCCTTTGCTTCGGGCTGGATGCGTGTGCGTGCGCGCGCGCGCCAACGCCAGGTCGAACTTCCGCTCGTGATCTCCGACCACGCGGACTGGAGCGAACTCACCGCGACATTGGAAGAGATCAGGCCCGGCGAGGTGTGGATCACGCATGGCGGCGAAGAAGCGCTGCTGCGCTGGTGCGAGTTGCGCGGGCAAAAGGCGCGCGCGCTGTCGCTGGTCGGTTATGACGAAGACGAAGGCGAGGCCTGATGCGCGCCTTCGCCAATCTGCTCGACCGCCTCGCCTTTACGCCGCAGCGGAACGGCAAGCTCACACTTCTGCGCGATTTCATGCGCGACCAACCTGATCCAGAGCGCGGCTGGGCGTTGGCCGCGCTGACCGGCGCGCTCTCCTTCGATGCAGCGAAACCTGCTTTCATCCGCAAGGCCATCGAGGCGCGCATGGATAGCGCGTTGTTTGCGTTGTCCTACGACTATGTCGGCGATCTTGCCGAGACCGTCGCCCTCGTCTGGCCTGCAAAGCCCGGCGCCAATCGCGAGCCCGAACTCGCAGAAGTTGTCGACGCATTGCGCACAGCGACACGCGCGGAAGTGCAGAAGCTTCTTGAAAGCTGGCTCGATGCGCTCGATCCCGATGGGCGCTGGGCGTTGCTGAAACTGCTCACTGGTGGCTTGCGCGTCGGCGTTTCGGCGCGCCTTGCAAAACAAGCATTGGCCGATCTGGGCGGCGTCGAAGTTTCCGAGATCGAGGAAGTCTGGCACGGACAAAGCCCGCCCTTCGAAGACCTGTTCACGTGGCTGGAGAAACGCAGCGACAAGCCCACCGCCGATGCGCCGGGACGCTTTCGCCCTGTGATGCTGGCACACGCCATCGAAGACGCCGACTTCGCGAAACTTGACGCCAAGGACTTTGCCGCCGAATGGAAATGGGACGGTATCCGCGTGCAGGCGGTGAACGAGCGCGGACAGAAGAAGCTCTACAGCCGTACCGGCGACAACATCGGCACCTCATTTCCCGATGTGATCGACTTCCTCAACTTTGAAGGCGTGATCGACGGCGAGTTACTGGTGATGCGCGACGGCGCGGTCGCCTCCTTTGGCGATCTTCAGCAGCGACTCAATCGCAAGACCGCCGACGCGAAACTGATCGCGAAATTTCCAGCTGCGATCCGCGCCTATGATCTGCTGCTGGAGGGCGAGACCGATCTGCGCCACCTGCCATTTCGCGAACGGAGATCGCGGCTGGAAGCATTTGTTGGAAAAGCCAACTCGCCGCGCATCGACCTGTCGCCGCTTCAATCCTTTTCGAGTTGGGAAGAGTTGGCTGCCCTTCGTACCGACCCGCCGGAAGGCGATCCGCGCATTGCAGAAGGACTCATGCTCAAACGCTGGGATTCGATTTACGAAGCCGGGCGTCCGAAAGGTCCGTGGTTCAAATGGAAGCGCGACCCGCATCTGATCGATGCGGTGCTGATGTATGCGCAGCGCGGCCACGGCAAACGCTCGGGGTTTTATTCCGATTACACCTTCGGTGTGTGGCGTGAGGACTCGAATGGCGACCGTCAGCTCACGCCGGTCGGCAAAGCCTATTTCGGCTTTACCGACGAGGAGCTCAAGCAGATCGACAAATTCGTGCGCGACAACACTGTCGACCGCTTCGGTCCGGTGCGCGTGGTGAAGGCGAACAGGGATTTCGGGCTCGTGTTCGAGGTCGCCTTCGAAGGCCTGCAGCGCTCGACCCGGCACAAATCCGGCGTCGCGATGCGTTTCCCCCGGATCAACCGGCTTCGTTGGGACAAACCGGCTCGCGAGGCCGACGAATTATCGACGCTTGAAAAAATGCTGGACCCGGCATGACCCATACGCGCAGCTTAGCCCGCCAAAATCGCGTGATTTCGGCAGTGCAGCATTGACCAGCCTCTTTCAAAGGCCGGTAATCGTTCCCAAGTGATGAGCCTAACTGGGCACAATTTCGGGGACATCCATGATCCGCAAAGCAGCATTCTTCGCCGCCATACTCTTTGTCGCGCCGGCAATGGCTCAGACGCCGGACGATCAACTCGCCAAGCCGCCGGCGGACGCCAAGATCTGGACGCTGACGTCCAGCAATGGCGTCTCGCACCACGGACAGACAGCGGTCTGGACTGCTAGGGACGGCACACACTGGTCGCGCTTCAGCTTCAACCTGCGTGGCTTCGTCTCTGAGACTGATGAGCAAAACCGTTTTGCGCCGGACGGCACGCTGCAAAGCATGATTGTTCGCGGACATACGCCGCAGGGCGATGCCGCCGAGACCTATGAGGTCAAGGATGGCACCTACACCTATGTGAGCCCAGTCGATCATGGCACAGGCAGGTCCAAACAGAACCTCGCCTATGTCGCATTCGGCGGCACGTTCGATTCCTTCACCTTCCTGATCGACGCGATGTTGAAATCGCCCGCGCATTCCATCGATCTGCTTCCCTCCGGCCAGGGTTCGATTGCACCACTGACGACATTGGAGGTGAACAACGGCAAAGAGAAGAAGACCCTCACTGCCTATGCGATCACGGGTTTCGGTCTCTCGCCGTTCCCTGTGTGGATGGATGGCGACAAGTTTTTTGGCACGCCCGGTGTTGTATCGCTGCTCCCTGCAGGCTGGGAGAATGTCGGCGAAGCGATGAGCAAAGCGCAAGATGCGGCGCTCGCCAAACTCGCGCCCGAGCAATACGCAGCCATTGCCAAGACACCGGCAGGGCCGGTCGCGTTCGCCAACGTCAAACTCTACGACTCGGATGCGCGCCAGTTTCGCGATGGCATAACAGTCGTCGTGAACAACGGCATCGTCGCCGATGAAGGCCCCGCTTCTAAAGTGAAGGTCCCCGCTGGTGCGCAAATCATCGACGGCACCGGCAAGACGCTAATCCCCGGCCTTTGGGACAATCATCAGCACTATGGCGACGATTCCACCGGCCCACTGCTGCTCGCCTCCGGCATCACGAGCGTGCGCGATCCGGGCAACCAGCCGGAAGAATTGATGGCGCGCAAAAAGCGCATCGACGACCGCCAGCTTCTCGGTCAGCGCATCGTGCCGTCACTCTTGATCGATGGCCCTGGCCAATACACTGCCCAGGTCGCCGTCGTCGTACACAACGTCGATGAAGCGGTCGCGGCCGTGCATCGCGCCAAGAACAGCGGCTATTTCGGCATCAAGATCTACGGCTCCATCGATCCTGCGTGGGTCAAGCCGATGGCGGACGAGGCGCACAAGCTTGGCCTGCATGTTCATGGTCATATCCCGCATGGCATGCGCGCACTCGATGCCGTGCATGCGGGCTATGATGAGATCACGCATATCAATTTCGTAATGATGCAGGCGCTGCCGGATGAGATCGTCAACAACTCCAACGGGATGGGCCGTTTCGTCGGAACCGGCAAATACGCCAAGGACGTCGATCTGCACTCGCCGGCCATGACGGCTTACCTCGATGAACTCGCGGCGCGTCACATCGCTGTCGATCCGACGCTCGTGACCTTCGAGGACCTGTACGTTCCCGACGCCGGCACGTTCCCGGAAGCGGATGCGCCCTATGTCGACACGCTGCCGTCGCAGTTTTCGCGCGGCTTCCTGTCGGGCGGCATGGCGCCAACGAAAGACCTGTCGCGCGCCGATATGCGCGCGAGCTTTGCCAAGCTCAAGGAGTTGGTCGCGGAACTGAACAAGCGGCACATCGAAGTCCTGGCCGGCACCGACGGCGTAGGTTTCGAACTGATCCGCGAGTTGCAGCTTTATACCGAGGCCGGCCTTTCGAATGCCGATGCGCTCGCGACCGCGACGATCAATCCGGCGATTGTCTACGGCATGGCGGACAAGACCGGTTCGCTCGCCAAGGGCAAGCTCGCCGAGCTTGCGCTGATCGACGGCGATCCGTCGAAAGACATCACCGATTTGCGCCAAGTCGAACTCGTCATGCGCGACGGCAAGATGATGAAGGGCGGCCGACCTGCGCGCCAGCCTCGGCATCACCGGCGCGCCGAAACGCGGCACGAACTGACTGGCACGGGCATCGCGGCGCAAATGAACAAAAGTCGCGGTGCCTTTTGCCGGCACGAACGCCGTTTCAATTCGGCGCGGAAGTGGCTCGCGCCGTTTAAGCCGCACGAAAGCGCTTCACAGGCGAAGCGCTCTGCGCTGCCGGCGTCCCGGCAAATCCTTTTTCTTCGGGCAGGCTTGCGTATTTGCGGATGGTCCAAATTGCCAGATGGCGCCTGAGCCAGATTCTCATTCTTTTGAAGACGCCCGGACGGTCGATGATCACATAGACCTTGCGGACGTCTTCCGAAATTTCCCAAATCCCGCGCGAGTTTCGCGGGGAACCAGATCGTATCGCCGGCGCGAATGTCGATCGGTGTGCACCCACGTCCGGGATGAAACGCGCGCATGCCGGTGAGACAATGCGCGAACTCTTCTTCCATGATCGTGCGCTGCCAGGTACCCGGGGAGCATTCCCAAATTCCCATGCTGTCGATGCCGGGCTCGTCGTTGATGAACTTCTTTCCCCAACAACCGTGCCCGTGGGAGAACTCAAAGGAATTTTCACCTGCCCGAGCTGCTCCAGCTCGTCCCTTTCGGATACCGGCAGCCTGTGGAATCAAGATAGCCATAACAATCCCTGAGAGTAGCGGCGACAATTTGTTACAAAGGTTTTGCAGTCAAAGGAAGAGCAAAGTTAAATTATCTTTAACGCGCTTTTCGGCAGAGAAATTCCATTTCTTTCCAGGGTGTTATCCCGACTCGAGACAGAGCGAAACGCCTTGGGAGCGCCCCACGCAATTGCTAGCAGAGGCAGCACCACCTTCGCTTTGTGCAGATTTGGCACTTTATCATCCCGGCAGATCCCGGCAGCGAATTCCATCATGGGTTCTGGCGTCTCCTGCCGCAAAACATGCGCCACTTTTGTTGAACACAGCGGCGGCATTGCGCCTAATCCGCAGAGGCCGGCGCTCCACCGCCACTCACCGCACGGCGCGCCAGCCACACAACCACAATCATCGCGATGCTGAGCCAGCCCGAAATCCAGAACAGGTCGTCTGAAGACATTGCGTAGGCCTGTGTGCTGAGCGAACGCGCAAGCACGCCATAAGCTTGCAAGTCTGTGAACCCGAGCTTGTGAAGATGATCGAGGGCCTGCTGCATGATCGGGCTGTACAGGCTGGAGCTATCCGCGAGCCTGCTTTGATGCAGAGCTTCGCGGCGGTCCCACAGCGTCGTAATGATCGAGGCCGCAAACCCGCCGGCCGTGATACGGGTGAAGTTCGAGATGCCCGAAGCGGAAGGAATCCTCGCGGGCTGCACGCCGTCGAGCGAGATCGTCAGCATCGCGACGAAGAACGTGCTCATGGCGATGCCCTGCACCGCGAGCGGCCAGACGAAATCCCAGAACCCCGCGTCCTGCGTATAGTTCGCGCGCATGAAATAGGAAACCGCGAACGCCACGAACGCGACCGTCGCAAGGATGCGCGCATCGACGCGCGCCATGAGCCGCGCCGCGATCGGGGTAAGAAACACGGCGACAAAGCCGCTCGGCGCGGCGACGAGCCCTGCCCAGGTCGCGGTGTAGCCGACATTGGTCTGCAGCCAGAGCGGTAGCAAAAGCACATTCGCGAAGAACACCGCATAGCCGAGACAGAACGCCAAAGTGCCCAGTGCGAAGTTGCGGTTGCGGAACAGCGAAAGATCCACCACGGGGTATGTCTCTGTGGTTTCCCAAATGATCCATGCCGCGAAGCCCACCACGGCAACAATCGCTTCAATCACAATGAGTGGTGAGGAAAACCAATCGGCGTCCTTGCCGGTGTCCAGCATGACCTGCAGCGATCCGACCCACACCACAAGCATTGCGAGTCCCACCGTATCGATGGGCAGTTTGCGCGTCGGCGTTTCGCGCTTTGCAAGATTGCGCCAGCAGAGAAACGCCGCGATCAGTCCGACCGGAACGTTGATCAGGAAAATCCAGCTCCAGTGAAAATTATCCGAGATATAGCCGCCGAGAATCGGGCCGACGATCGGCGCCACCCAGCGTCGTGATCGACCAGATACCAAGCGCTGTCGCGCGCTTGTTTGGCGCGAAGATCGAAATAAGAAGCGCTTGTGAGCCCGGGATCATCGGCCCGGAAACCGCGCCCTGCAGGATGCGGAAACCTATCAGCGCATTCAGGTTCCAGGCGATGCCGCAGAGAAACGACGCCACCGTGAACATCAGCACGGCGGCAACGAACGTGCGCACCACGCCGTAGCGCTGCATCAGCCAGCCGGTCAACGGCACGGCAACGCCGTTCGACACGGCGAAGGACGTGATCACCCAGGTGCCTTGATCCGTCGATGCGCCGAGATTGCCCGCAATCGTCGGCAGCGAAACGTTCGCGATCGTCGTGTCCAGCACCTGCATAAAGGTGCCGAGCGCGAGCGCGATTGCCGTGATCGCAAGCGGAAGACCTTTTAGGGGAGCGGGGGGCCGCTGCGTGTGCGCCGGGCGCGCTCATGTCAGGCGCCGTTTTCGCTCAGGATGCGTTTGATCAACGCATCGGTCGCAGCACCGCCATTGTCATCGGCCTCGCCACGCGCACTGTTCAGGATTGCGTTCGACGCCATGGCTGGACCGGACGTGTCGCGCACATCGACACTGACATCGACCGACAGACCAACCCGCAACGGATGATCGCGCAATTCCTGCGGATCGAGCGCACTGCGAACAGGCACGCGCTGGACGATTTTAATCCAATTACCGGAGGCATTCTGCGGCGGCAGCAAAGCAAATGCGCTCCCGCTTCCCGCGCCCAGGCCAATGACTTTTCCACGGTAAGTCACGCCGCCACCATAGATATCCGCCGTAACGTCGACCGGCTGACCGATGCGCATGTCCGCAAGCTGACCTTCCTTGAAATTCGCGTCGATCCACACCGATTGCAGCGGTACAACCGCCATGAGTGGCGTGCCGGGTGCAACCTGTTGTCCGATCTGCACAGTGCGTTGCGCGACAACACCATCGACCGGCGCGATCAGTTTCATATGACCGAGTGTAATCACCGCCTGACGCAGTCTTGCGATGGCGGATAGCACATCGGGATTGCTTGCGATCGCGGTACCCTGCACAGACGCTTCGGCCCTGTGCCAGCGCACTTTCGGCCGCCGCGACGTTGGCCTGCGCACCGGCCACGGCATCGCTCGCATGATGCAATTCTTCGCCGGAGACAGCATCCCCCGCGAAGAACGGCGGCGATAATCGCTTTGGGCCTGTGCCAAAGACACATGCGCGGCGTTCAGTTGCGCGCGCGCCTGCGTGACTTTGGAAAAATCCGTCCGCACGTTGCGGATGGCACGCGCAAGGTTCGCCTCCGCAGCATCCATGGCAATCTTGGCGGTAGCAGGATCGAATTCGATCAGAACCTGACCGCGGCGCACGGCTTGTGTGTTGTCGGCGTGAAGCGCCAGCACCGTCGCATTTTCGCGACTGGTGATCGCGACCACGTCACCACCGACATAAGCGTCATTGGTGCCTTCGAAGAACCGGGCGTGGAGCAGCCAGTAAAGCCCATACCCCACTACACCAACCACAACGACCACAGCCAAAATGGTCAGAAGGAGTCTGCGACGGCCGGATGGCGCCTGTGTGTCAGCGTTGCTCATGATCGCGTTCCTTGAATTCTTTCATGTCAAATCCACCGCCCAACGCCATCAACAGGGCGACACGGGCGGATGCCGTATCGGCGGCGAGCGTTGCATCTCCGCGGCGCGCTTCGATCAGCACGGCCTCCGCGTCGAGTGCGTTTTGCAGCGGGTTGAGACCGCTGCGGTAACGTTCGGTCGCAAGGGCGAAACTGTCTTGAGACGCCTTCAGAGCCGCCTGCTGCTCGGCCCCTTCCGCTTCCACGGCGCGGAGGTTGGTGATGCTGTCCGACGCATCCTTGACGGCGCCGAGAACGGCTTTGTCGTAGTTTGGCAACCGCTTCGTCGAGCGCCGCTGTCGCGCCGGCATAGTCTGCGCGAATCTTTCCCGCATCGAAGATCGGCAGGTGAATAGCGGCACCTCCGCCATATTGGAACGCTTCCGAAGACACCAGTGGGCCAAGCCCGATCGCAGCCGTGCCGGCGAGCGCGAGCAAATTGACATCCGGATAGAAGGCTTTCCGCGCGAACTCACGTCCCGAAACGGCGGCATCGATACTGGCTTGCGCGGCGGCGATGTCGGCGCGCCGCGCCAAAAGATCGACGGGCAAGTTGCCAGGAAGCGCGAGCGCCGCAGCATTTAATTTCGGGCGCGCTATCGCGTAGGCATCCGCACCCCGGCCAGTCAGCGCCGCAATACCATGAACTGTGATGTCGCGCACCGCTTGAGCGCGTATCAAATCCTCGCGCGCAACGGCGAGCAACGCCTCCGCCTGCTTTTGGGAAGCAGGTGTATCCAGGCCGGCACGCACGCGCCCGGCTGTAAGTTTCTGCACGCCTTCGCGTTGGCGGACGGCTTCTTCCGCGACATCGCACAACGCCCAGGCGCGCGAAAGCGCGATATAGGATTGCGTTACACTTCCAGCGAGAAGAAGCCGCGCGGACTCTTCGTCCAAAGCCGCCGCCTGAGCCGTGGCGCGCGCGCGATCGATCTGGTCACTCTCCTTGCCGAAAAGATCGAGCGAATACGTCAGATTGGCCTGCAGCGTTCCGACCCAGCGCGTGGTCCCGCCATAGGGCGGCGGTATGATGTAATCCTGGCTCAGCCGCTCGCGCACGACATTGCCGTCGAAAGATGCCTGCGGAAGCGTCGATGCCGTAGTTGAAGCAAGCACCGATTGCGCAGCGCGCACCCGCGCCATCGCAGCACCCAGATCCGGATTGCCCGCAATGGCCTGCGCGATGAGCGCGTCAAGACCGGGATCGCCGAATGCTTTCCACCACGCCTCGCCAATCTGCAGTGTCGTTTCGGCACCGAGCCCGAGCGATGACGACGCGATCTTGGATTGCTGGGGCTGCGTCGGCGGAGCGGACACGCATCCCGCGAGCAAAGCTGAAACAAGAGCGACGCAAAATATTTTGTTCATGGGGCGCCCCCGGCCAACACGAGCGGTTGCGCCTCGAGGCGCACCATCAATCGGGTGAGGAGCGTTATGAGCTGTGAAACCTCTTCATGCGAAAAGCCGTCGAGTACCTCGTTCCAGAACGCGATGAGCCGAGGCATGAGCGATTTCGCCAGTGCCCTGCCCGACGGCGTGATTTCGATATGCACGACGCGCCGATCCGAGGTCGAGCGCCGGCGGACGAGATAACCGCGCTTTTCGAGTTGATCGACAAGACGCGTCACGGCGCCGGTATCGTGATCCATATGCCGCGCGATCTCGCCACAGGTGACCGCGATGTTGTCGCGAACCGCCATCAAAACGACCCATTGGGAAAATGTGAAATCGGCGTCCGCAAACATCGCCTCGGCACGCGGCACGATGAGATTGTGCAGCCGCCGGATCAGATACCCGAGCGAGCACCGGGCCTCGAAGTTTTCCACGCGATAAAAGGGTTTCGCCATCCCGGCACCGGCATATTCTGCCAGAACAATATCTGCCTAGGCAGATAAATTGTCAAGAGACATCGCGCCGCCGGTTTTCAGGATTTACCTTCAACCCGCACCGCATCGCCTTGCTTGAGCGAATCCGGTGGATTGTCGATGACGCGGTCGCTGCGTGTCACGGTCCCGGAAATCTCTATGGATGTACCGTAGTCGCGAAGAATGGTGACGGGCTTCACTACGACATGATTATCCTTGCTGACAAGCGCAACTGCCGTGCCGTTGTCGTTGAAGATAAGCGCACTGGCTGGTAAGCGAATTTCGTTGACTGCTGCGGGCAGATTGAACTGCACTTGCGCATAATCGCCTGCGTTGAGGCGATTGTCCGCATTGTCAGCCTGAAGCTGGATAAGAACCGTGCCGGTCGTCGCGTCTACGGACTGTGCGGTTGCGGCCAACGTCGCGGTGAAGGTTTGGCCGGGATATTCCGGCACTGTAAAAGTCGCCTTCATGCCGAGCGTGACTTGGGCCGAATAATTCTGCGGTACGTTCACATAGATGCGCACCCTGCTGGTATCGGCGACGGTAAACAGGGGCGCGGTGCCTGGCGTACCAACCGTCACCAAAGCGCCGACATCGACCGAGCGGCTAGTTACAACCCCTCCGAACGGCGCAGTAATGCTCTTGAACCTCGTGAGATCGAGAAGGCGGTCGACGTTGGCCTTGGCGGACGCAGTAGCGGCCGTCTTCGCGGCGAGGTCGGCATTCTTTTCATCCACGTCTTGCTGTGCGGCGGCATTCTCTTTCGCGAGCGCGTTCCAGCGCACCGCCGTCTGTGCCGACAGTTTCTGGTTTGCGACCGCAGTGCCAAGATCGGCCTTCGCCTGCGCAAGCTGCTGGTCTTGATCGGGAACGTCGATCTCGGCGAGAAGTTGACCGGCTTTCACCTTCGTCCCGATATCGACGTACCACTTCTTCAGATAGCCGCTAACGCGCGCATAGATCGGCGCGCTGTTGAAGGCCTGCACGTTGCCGGGCAGCGTGAGATTGCCGGCGTTCTTGTTGGCGTTGAGCGTGATCACGCTGACGGCGGGAAGCGCATTCGCATCCGTCCATTCGCTGACCTCATGGCTCGCCGTCACACGCGTGATGAAGCCCACAACCACGATGAGCGCGATTACGCCGATGGCGATGAACCCGGCGAGCCGCAGCCGCGGTGGCGGCGTATAGCGCAGCATGTCTTGTTGCTGTTCGTCAGGCATAAGCTTCTCCGGTCGCGGACACTTTCAGCGGTTCCGCGTCTGTCTTTTGAGCCTTGCGGCCGTGGACGATGCTGAACACCACCGGCACGAACAACAGCGTTGCGCATGTGGCAAAAACGAGGCCACCGATCACCGCGCGGCCGAGCGGCGCGTTCTGCTCGCCGCCCTCGCCTAACCCCAGCGCCATCGGCGCCATGCCGATGATCATAGCGAGCGCTGTCATGAGAACTGGACGGAAACGGGTGACGCCTGCTTCAACGGCTGCGAGCGCGGCATCGCCGGTCGCGTCGAGACGTTCGCGCGCAAAGCTTACGACAAGAATGGAGTTCGCCGTTGCCACACCCATGCACATGATCGCGCCCGTGAGCGCCGGCACCGAAAGTGTCGTGCCTGTTGCGAACAGCATCCATACGATGCCGGCCAACGCCGCAGGCAGCGCGGTGATAATCACAAATGGATCGAGCCAAGACTGGAAGTTCACGACGATCAGCAGATAGATCAGGATGATCGCGGCCAGCAGACCATAGGAAAGGCCCGTAAAGGCGGCATTCATCGTCACGACCTGACCGCGGATATTCACGGTCACACCTTTGGGCAGATCTTTTGCTGTATCGGCCAAAAGGCTGCGGATGTCGCTCGCGACGCCACCAAGATCGCGGTCCTGGGTGGTTGCGTAGAGATCGATAGTGGGCATGACATTATAATGCGAGACCACGGCGCTGGATTGCTCGCGATGCATCTTGCCAAGGCCACCGAGTATCTGAAGGCCGCCGGACGAACCGGTGACGGGCACATTCTGCAACGCCGCAAGATTATCCACTTTATATTCCGGGGTCTGCGCGACGATCGGGTATGACACGCCGGTCTGCGGGTTGAGCCAGTATGTCGGCGACACCTGGGAGCTGCCGGCGAGAGATGTCACCAGGCTGTTGGTGACGTCGCGTTCCGTGAGTCCGAATTGCGCCATGCGCGAGCGATCCACGTCCACGCGTATCTGAGGATTCTGGAAAGACTGCTGCATGCGCGCATCGGCGACGCCGCGTATTTTACCCAGACGATTGAGCACCTCCAGCGCATAGGTTCGATCTTGATCGATCTTCGGACCGGCGATCTGGATATCGATGGGCGCAGGCGCGCCGAAATTCAGAATCTGGCTGATGATGTCAGCAGGAAGAAATGAGAATGTCGTTCCCGGAAACGCCTTGGGAAGTATTTCGCGCAGCTTGCGGACGTAGTCCGGCGTCGCACCGTGATCTTTGGTCAAGGTTACGTAGACATCGCCGTCCTGATAACCGATGAGCCCGGAGTTGTTGTAGACGGTGTTGATCGAACTTGTCGGCAGGCCGATGTTGTCGACGATCGATGATATCTCGCGGCGCGGGATGGCTTTGCGAATATCGGCCTCTATGTCGCCGAACATCGCTGCCGCGTGTTCGATGCGCGTACCGACCGGCGGGCGCACATGCAATGTGATCTGCCCCGCGTCGACGGATGGGAAAAAGTTCGAGCCCAGAAACGGAAACAGCACGAAAGAACAGATCACAAAACCCAGAAAGCCTATGACGAACAGCTTCCGATGCCCGAGCGCCATCGCAAGCAGGTTGCGATAAGACTCGCGGAAACGCCCGAACCGCGTCTCGAAGCCACGCTGGAAACGCGCGAGAGGGCCATGGCCCGTTGCATCGTGTTCCGCGCCCTCACCCTTATGCGGCTTGAGCAGATACATCGCCATCGTCGGCACAAGTGTGCGCGACAGGATGAAGGAGGCGATCATCGCGAACACGACCGACTCCGCCATCGGCACGAAAAGAAAGCCGGCCACGCCTTTCAGCGCGAACATCGGCACGAATACGATACAAATACAGAGTAGCGATACGAATGCCGGTTGAACGATCTGCTGTGCGCCGTCGAGGATCGCCGTCTTCACATCCTTGCCATGCTCGAGATGCCAGTTGATGTTTTCGATGGTGACGGTCGCATCATCGACCAGAATACCGACCGCAAGCGCGAGACCGCCTAGCGTCATAATGTTAAGTGTCTGGCCGTTGAAATAGAGCGCCGACAGCGCACATAGAATGGCGAGCGGAATTGAGATCGCAATAATGACCGTGGAGCGCCAGCTTCCGAGGAACAGAAGGATCATCATACTGGTGAGCGCCGCGGCGATTACGCCTTCGCGCACAACGCCGGAGATTGCAGCCTTCACGAAGACCGACTGGTCGTTGAGCAGGTTGATCTTGAAGTTCGGAGGCAAGATCGCCTGCAACTTTGGCAGCGCATCCTTCACGCCCTGTACGATATCGATGGTCGATGCGGTGCCGGTCTTCAGGATGGTGGTCAGCACTGCGCGCGCGCCATCGACATGCACCAAGCTCTGCTGCGGCGGGTTGCCATCGCGGACATGACCGACGTCGTGGATGTAAATCGTCGCGCCGTTCTGGAACTTCACGGGCAGGTCGTTTAGTTCCTGGATCGTATCGGCGGCGTCGTTCAGCTTGATCGTGTATTGCGTAGCACCGAACTTCACCGTGCCTGCGGGCAGAATCAGGTTCTGCGCAGCGATGGCATTCTCGACGTCTTGCGCCGACAGGCCTTTCGACTGCAGCGCCTGGCTGTCGAGATCAATCTGAAGCTGACGCACCTTGCCGCCATAGGAATAAGGAATGGCCGCGCCCGGAATGGTGGAGAGCACCGGGCGCACGAAATTCTGCGCGATGTCCAGCACTTGCTGCTCCGACATATGCTGGCCGGAAGACGCGAGCTGCAGGATCGGAACGGTCGAAGCGTTGTAGTTGAGGATCAACGGCGGTGTGGTACCGGCCGGCATCTGCTTCAGGCCGGTCTGCGAAATTGCAGTTACCTGCGCATTGGCAAGGCGGATATCGACGCCGGGCTGGAAATAGATCTTCTCGATGCCCATGCCTGGGATCGAGGTGCTTTCGATATGTTCGATATCGTTGACGGTCGTGGTGAGCGACCGCTCATAGGGCGTGATGATGCGGCCTGCCATCTCGTCCGGCGAGAGACCCGTATACTGGAATGCAACACCGATCACCGGAATCCTGATGTCGGGAAAGATGTCCGTCGGCGTCTCCACGGCGGCGATCGGCCCGACGATCACGATCAGGATGGCCATGACAATGAACGTCAACGGCCGCTCCAGCGCTACACGAACGATCCATATCATTCAGATTTCGCCTTCAACGCAAAACCAACACAGCCCCGGACAACGCCCGGAGGCTTCCTTTCTGCGGTTCGCGGCGCCGAACCTTCTTTACACGACCCTCAGAAAAGTACCGCAGGATCAACCCCTTGACCCTGCACTACACCAGCCTATGTTACCGACCGGTACGTCGTTCGCGGGTATATAGGTACCGCCCGGTAACACCGTCAAGGCAAAAGGCTGTGACAAAACGCAACTCCAACCCCGCGCGTTCCCAAACGTGTGAAGCGCCCAAAAGGGCGGCAGAACGCATCCGTGAAAGCGCGCGTGACTTGTTTTACAGGCAGGGAATTCGTGCGGTCGGCGTCGATGAGATCGTGACGCACGCGGGCGTTACGAAGCCCAGTCTCTATAGAAGCTTTCCGTCCAAGGATGAATTGACCGCCGACTATCTCCGCCACATGGGTGAAGAAGGGCTGGCGCGTTTCGACGCGATCATCGCGGCGAACCCGTCAGATCCGCGCGGTCAATTGAGAGTGTGGCTGCGCGATCTTCAGAAGAAAGCCAACGGAAAAGACTATCGTGGCTGCGGCACGACCAATGCCGCTGTCGAATATCCCGACCGCGGGCATCCCGCCCGCAAAGTCGCGAGCGATATCAAAAACCGTTTCCGCACGAAGCTCGTGGCCTTGGCCACCGCGTTGGGTGCCAAAACGCCCGACAGGTTGGGCGACGCACTGCTTCTGTTATTTGAAGGCGTTTATGCGTCCGGTCAGATATTCGGCGCCGGCGGCCCAGCCCGCGTGGTGCTCGAAGCAGCAGATGCGCTAATCGACAGTTATTGCAGCCAGTAAAGTTCGCCAAGCGCGCGCAGGGCGTTAGCCAAGCGGCGCCTGAGGGTGGTCTTTATTCCTAAATCCAGACTTGGCTAAAAATTCCTTATGGCTTTTTCCCAAAAGTGCGCGCATCCTTTCCGGTAGCGGATTGTCAGAGTCCGCGCGGGAGGAAATCATGGCCCTGGTTCATCATCATGAACCGGATCGGTCTCGAGACCTGCATGTGGCCGGGTTGGCCCTTGTCGTGTTCGGGATCATTGCGGCGGCTGTGCCGGTTCTGAAGTTCTGTGTGGACTGTTGCTTCACAGTTTTTCAGTAGCGATGTAGCCTGCACGCTCTGATGCCGCAGCCCATTTCGCGGATCGTCAAAACGTTCCCTTAATGTAGGCAAAAATCTCGCCTTTACACAGGAATATCGCAGTTGCGAAGACTAGCAAGGTCGTGTCGGATTGTTCTGGCGCGTCTGATTTGCAGCTTCACTTCGTTTGTAACTTCACCTCGGATTTCCTTCCCAATGCGCTTTCGTGATCTGCTGCCCATTACGCCGTGCTTTGCGCTGCTTGCTCTGGCCGCGTGCGGACCCGGCGCGCCGCCCAAGCGTCCACCGCCGGACGTCGGCGTGGTCGTTATCAAGACAGAGCCGGTTCAGCTCACGGCCATCCTTCCCGGGCGGACCGATTCCTACGCGGTGTCAGACGTGCGCCCACAGGTGAACGGCATTCTGAAAGCGCGTCTGTTTACCGAAGGCGCGCTCGTGAAACAGGGCCAGCCGCTTTATCAGATTGATCCTGCTCCCTACAAAGCGGCCTACGACAACGCCGTTGCGGTGCTCGCGTCTACGAAAGCCAAGGCCACACGCTATGCGGCGCTGGTGAAACAGAACGCCGTCGCGCCGCAAGACTATGACGACGCGGTGGCAGCATACAAACAATCCGTGGCGAACGTTGAGACTGCGCGCATCAATCTCGGTTATACCCGCATCACTGCGCCTATCAGCGGCCGCATCGGCCGTTCCTCGGTAACGCCCGGCGCATTGCTCACCGCGGACCAGACGACGTCGCTGGCAACCATCCAAACGCTCGATCCGATCTACGTGGACATCACGCAGTCGAGCAGCGAACTGCTTTCTCTCAAGCTCGCGGTGCAGCACGGCAACGTCAACCAACAGCCGCCGGACGCCCCGGCAACGCTGACGTTGGATACCGGCACGCAATACTCCGAAAAAGGGCGCTTGCAGTTCAGCGAAGTCACCGTCGATCCGACGACGGGCGCTGTCACATTGCGCGCGATTTTCCCCAACCCGAATGGCATCCTGCTGCCGGGCATGTTCGTGCGCGCCACAATACAGGAAGGTATCGACAAGAGCGCGATCCTCGCGCCGCAACAGGGTATCAGTTACAACGAAAAGGGCGATCCCACGGCTCTCGTCGTGGATGGCGAGAACATGGCACGGCTTCGCGCGCTCAAGACGTCACGTGCTATCGGCGACAAATGGCTTGTAACCGACGGACTCAAAGCCGGTGACAAGCTGATTGTCGAGGGGTTGCAAAAGGCACAGCCCGACACGCCCGTGCATCCCGTGCCGGCATCTTTTGCAGCGCCCGCAAAGGGTCACTGATGGGCCTTTCGCAGTTCTTCATCGAGCGTCCCGTTTTCGCGTGGGTCATCGCGATCGTGATCGCGCTGATGGGCGTGCTTGCGATCCGTACTTTGCCCATCACGCAATATCCCGACATTGCGCCACCGGCGGTGACGATCAGCGCGACCTATACCGGCGCAGATGCCGAAACCGTGCAGGACTCCGTCACACAGGTCATTGAGCAGCAGCTCACCGGCGTCGACAATCTTCTCTATTTCTCCTCATCCTCCAGTTCGAGCGGTCAGATTTCCATCACCGCCACCTTCGCGGCCGGCACCAATCCCGACATCGCGCAGGTGCAAGTGCAAAACAAGGTGCAGCAGGCGCTCCCAACCCTGCCGCAGGAGGTGCAGCAGCAGGGTGTCGTCGTCCAGAAGTCGCAATCGAGCTTTCTGCTCATCGTCGCGCTCTATGACGACAGCGGGCGCTATACGAACGTCGATATCTCGGATTATCTCACCAGTAAGCTGCAAGACCCGCTTAGCCGTATATCGGGTGTCGGTCAGGCGCAGACGTTTGGATCGCCTTACGCAATGCGTATTTGGCTCGATCCTTTCAAGCTCAACAGCTACGGCCTGACACCTGCCGATGTGCAGAGCGCGATCCTTGCACAGAACGTGCAGGTGTCCGCAGGCGAGTTGGGAGCTCAGCCTACCGTTCCAGGGCAACAGCTTGATGCCACTGTGACCGCGCAATCGCGCCTGACCTCGCCTGCCGAATTCCGCAAGATCGTGCTCAAAGCCAGCCAGGGTGGCGCGATCGTCAGGTTGGGCGATGTCGCGCGCATCGAACTCGGCGCCCAGAACTATCTGATCGCCAGCCGCATGAACGGCAGGCCGGCCTCCGGCATCGCGATTCAGCTTGCGCCCGGCGCAAATGCGCTGACCACTGCCGATGCGGTGAAGGCCAAGGCCGCCGAGCTTGCCTCGACTTTTCCACCGGGTGTCAAACTGGCATTTCCGGTCGACAATACAACCTTCATCCGCCTGTCGATCAATGACGTGATCAAGACGCTGGTGGAAGCGATCATCCTCGTTGTCGTGGTGATGTTCGTCTTCCTGCAGCATTGGCGCACCACGCTGATCCCCGCCATTGCCGTGCCGGTCGTGCTCCTGGGCACGTTCGGCGTGCTATCTGCCTTCGGCTATTCGATCAACACGCTGACCATGTTTGCGCTCGTGCTGGCTATCGGTCTCCTCGTCGATGACGCGATCGTCGTAGTGGAGAATGTCGAGCGCATCATGCGCGAGGAAGGTTTACCGCCAAAAGAAGCCACCAAGAAGTCCATGAGCGAGATCACCGGCGCGCTGATCGGTATCGCTCTGGTTCTATCGGCCGTATTCCTGCCCATGGCATTCTTCGGGGGATCGACTGGCGTGATCTATCGTCAGTTCTCCGTGACGATTGTCTCCGCCATGGTTTTGTCGATCATCGTGGCTCTGGTCCTGACGCCGGCACTCTGCGCCACGCTGCTTAAGCCAATTGAAAAAAACGAGCACGAACAGAAATCCAATTCTGTGTTTGGCCGCTTCTTCACGTGGTTCAACCGTACCTTCGACTATGCCCAGGAGCGCTACCGCCACGGCGTCGAGTGGTTTCTGGGATGGGTGCGCCCGGCAATGCTGATCTACGCGGGGATCATCGTGGTCTTGGTTCTTTTGTTTATACGCCTGCCCACCGCATTTCTGCCCGAAGAAGATCAGGGCAGCGTGTTCAATCTGATCACGCTTCCCGTCGGTGCCACACAGTCACGCACACTCGATGTCGTGAAGCAGGTCGAGCATCACTATCTGGTCGATGAAAAGAAGAATACCGAAGTGATCTTCTGCGTCGCCGGTTTCAGCTTCGCGGGTTCTGGGCAGAATTCGGGCATTTGTTTCGTTCACCTGAAGCCCTGGAGTCAGCGCTCCAGCACATCGGACCATGCGCCCGCTGTTGTGCGGCGTTCTATGGGAACGTTCATGAAGTACCGCGACGCTCAGGTATTCGCGATCGTGCCACCGGCGGTTCAGGAGCTTGGTCAATCATCGGGCTTCGATGTGGAGATGGAAGACCGCGGCAGTCTCGGCCATGACGAACTTATGAAAGCGCGTAACCAGTTCCTGGCTCTGGCCGCTAAGGATCCGATCCTCACCGGCGTTCGTCCCAACGGCCTCGACGACGCGCCGCAACTGCATATCGACATCGATCAGGATAAAGCGTCTACGCTTGGCTTGTCGTTGGCCAACGTCAACAGCACGCTCAACGCGGCGTGGGGCGGCCTGTTCGTCAACGACTTTGTGGACCGCGGACGCGTGAAACAGGTTTACATCCAGGCTGACGCGCCGTTTCGCATGGTGCCGGAAGATTTGTATCGTTGGTATGTGCGCAACACGGCGGGCGAGATGGCACCGTTCTCGTCCTTCGCCAGCTATCGCTGGACATTGGGGCCCGCGAAGCTCGAGCGCTATAACGGCGTAGGCTCACTGGAGCTTCAGGGCACGCCAGCGCCCGGGAAAAGCTCCGGCACGGCATTGGCGGAGGTCGAGAAGCTGTTCCAACAATTGCCCAAAGGCATTGGCCTTGAATGGACCGGCCTTTCGTATGAGGAGCGTGAATCCGGCTCACAAACCTACGCGCTGTACGGCATTTCGGTATTGGTCGTGTTCTTACTGCTGGCGGCGCTGTATGAGAGTTGGTCGATTCCATTGTCGGTGATGCTGGTCATTCCGCTCGGCATTATCGGCGCCATTCTGGCAGCCCACGCTGCGTGGTCTTTACAACGACATTTATTTCCAGGTCGGTTTGCTCACAACCATGGGGCTTTCGGCCAAGAATGCCATTCTGATCGTAGAGTTTGCGGTCGATGCGCAAAAGCGCGGCGTGTCTATCCGCGATGCGGCAGTGGAAGGCGCGCGTCTCAGACTGCGGGCCGATCCTGATGACATCTCTTGCATTTATCGCCGGTGTAATACCGTTAGCTGTTTCCAACGGCGCGGGCGCCGCCAGTCAGAACGATATTGGCACCGGCGTCATCGGGGGTATGCTGACCGCGACGGTATTCGCGATATTCTTCGTGCCGCTGTTCTATGAAATCGTGCGCGAACGATTGGGCTGACCGAAGCGATTTCGCTTTGACCGGATTGAGATTCCTACGAAGCTCACGGCTGACCACGACATGCGCTGTGGTGTTTCTCTTTGAAGATGTCTAGGCGGCGAAAACATCCGCGATTCCACAGGCGGAAATGCCGTTCGAATTGGAAAGGACACACAACTGATCAACCAACCGACGCACAGTTTTGCAACGGTGAGATGACAATTGTAGGCAATAAAAAAAAGCGCCGCAGCTACGAAATACACAAGCTCGAAAGAACTTCAGTTCTCGACGCTATCGCGAGCCAATCTTCCATCTGATATTTTTCATTGCGTGTTTCAGCGCGCGCAGCATTTTCCAGCGCCACGTGCTTGGCGTTCAAGCCGTAGGAATGATTCAACTCTGACGCGACGCGCCAAATATCCTCAATCGACATTACCCAACTCCGTCCGTCCGGAACATTCTTATTTTTATTCATTATTGAAGCATAACTTCAGCTTCTCAGCAACGTTCCACAACATACGGATAAATCTCGGTTTTCTTGCCGTAAACCATATTTTAGGCAGGTTTGCGTCATTTACATGACGCACAACCCACGAGATTAAGAATTTCTTGATTGCAATTATTACTATTGTTGTTGTTGCTGCTGCTGCTGATAATATTGCTCTGCACGCTTTGGTGGTTCTGAGCCGGGCTTAATTGCGCGGGCAACACGCAAAAAATCCTCGTGCCTGACTGGTGCTTGCGTTGGCTGCACGGAGACGGAGAACGCAAGCTCCGATTGCGCGTCGCCTTTGAACGTGCCGCGCGTGGGCGGCACGTCGGCATAGTCACGGCCGACGGCGACTCTGATGTGACGCTCGCCAGCAAGCATATTGTTGGTTGGGTCAAAGCCTATCCAACCCGATCCCGGCAGATAGGATTCTACCCAGGCATGGCTGGCGTCGTCGCCGGAACGGTCCCTTGCCCTTCTCGCGGTGATAGAGATAGCCGGAGACATAGCGTGTGGGCACGCCCCACTTGCGGGCAATCGCGATCATCAAATGCGCGAAATCCTGGCAAACCCCGCTTTTCGCTTTAAGCGCATCGTCTATCGGCGAATGAACCTCCGTCACGCCGGTCTTGTAGTCGAAGGCATCGTAGATAGAACTGCTCAAACGCTCGAGCGCAGACGCCGGATTGTCGAGCGGCGCTTTCAGATTTCGCGCAGCCATGAACGCGGCGAGCGCCGGGGTCATCTTCGCGAATTTTGAATCTTCAAGAAAATCGAAGTGCTCGGCCGACAGATTGGCTGGATCGTATTGTGTCCAATCGATCGGCGGCGCCGGAGGGCGAGCCCACCCCGTCATCTCGATCAACGATTGCGTTTCGATCCGCAGTTCGGAATGCTCACGCAAAACATTGAAATGATAAACTGCGTTCCCGAGGTAGTCGGTATAGGCATAAAGCTGCGCGCGTGGATTGGTGACGATCTGGAACGAGCGCAGCGCCTGCACGCCTTCCGAGCGTGGCTGCATGCGCAGCTCCATGACACTCTCGCGCACCGGCGTGCTGTAGCGAAATCGCGTGATGTGCCGAATCGAGTAGTGCATCCCGTCCTCAAGCAGCGAAGCGGCAGGACAACATCACAGCATCGCCTCCGCATCATAGGCGATATAAGCTGCGTAGACCGCATCATGAATCTGCTCGCATTGCTTGGTAATGCCGAGCAGGAAATTGTCGATAGCGCCACCGGCCATTTCGTCGAGGCCGAAATCCACAGTCGCCTTGAGACGACCCGCCAAACGCTCGCAGATCGCACGGCGCGACGGAGGGGCCCCTGGCGCCACATGCGCCAACGCATCGACAACGCTGTTTACTGAGAAGCGAACTGAGTGAGGAAACTCGGCGTCGAAGAGAAGAAACTTCGCGATCTGTGCCGGGTTCAACGCCGCAGTATATTCCTTGCAGTACGGTTCGAACGCCGTGCAGTATTTGAGGAGTGTGAGCCAATCGAAGTATTTTGGCTCAGGCAATTGCCGCTCGATACCGAGTGCCGGTACGCCAAAATAAATATCCAGCAGACGGCTTGAAAGCTGCGCGCGCTCGATGTGACAGCCAAGCTGAAGAAACCGCCACCCCTCACCATGGCGCAGAGTCGAATAGGTAACTCCGCCTAAGGTGAACAAATCCTCCAGCACTTGGCGGAAGAACGACGCCGGCTCGTGAACCCAAACCGATGCATGGTCTTCGCCCTGCGTTCCGAGATAGATACGATTCAAATGCTCCCAAACTTCCGTGGACAGTTGCTCGCGCACCTGGCGTGCATTATCGCGCGCGAAGGATAGCGAGCACACCAAGGATGACGAATTCCTGCGATTGAACGTCATCATTTCCGTAATCTTCTGCGCGCTCAGGCCGCTAAACGGGTTCGTCGGTCAGAGCGGCTGCGACGCGCCACCAACTCGCCTCTGCATCTTCGGGCGGCTGCTCCAGTGTCGACTCCAGGTTGACAGCAATCACGCGCGCCGTGTGTTCGGCGCGTTCTATATAGCGGCCCATCCAGTAGAGAGAGTCTGCCACGCGCGCGAGCATCTATTTGCTGAGCACCCAGGTATCCTTGGAGCCGCCGCCCTGGCTCGAATTTACGACAAGACTGCCCTTGCGCAGCGCCACACGCGTGAGACCACCGGGAACGATCCGCGTTTCTTCTCCGTGCAGGATAAAGGGCCTTAAATCGACGTGGCGCGCTTCGATATCGCCATCGACATAAGTGGGCGCGGTCGATAGTTGGATCGTAGGCTGCGCGATATAGTTTTCGGGGTCAGCCTTTAGCTTGCCGGCGAACTCCGCGCGTTCCTTGGCGCTCGCATGCGGGCCGACAAGCATCCCATAACCGCCGGACTCGCCGACCGCCTTCACAACCAGCTTGTCGAGATTGGCGAGCACATGGTCGAGCGAGTTCGGCTCGCGGCACAGGAACGTCTCGACATTGTCGAGAATAGGCTCTTCCGAGAGATAGTATTTGATGAGCCTAGGCACGTAGGCATAGACCGCTTTGTCATCCGCAACGCCCGTGCCGAGTGCATTGGCGAGGATCACGTTGCCCGCGCGGTAGGCATTGAACAGGCCCGGAACGCCGAGCGCGGAATCCTCGCGAAAAATCAGCGAGTCGATGAAATCATCGTCGATACGGCGATAGATGACGTCTATACGCTTTAATCCACTGGTCGTGCGCGCATAAACGACATTGTCATTGACCAGAAGGTCGCGGCCTTCAACCAGTTCCACGCCCATGCGGCGGGCGAGAAACGCGTGCTCAAAGAATGCGGCGTTGAATACGCCGGGCGTGAGCACCGCGATGGGAAACATCCTCCTGAAACGGCGCCAGCGATTTGAGCATGGCGAGCAGTTCGTTCGGATAGTGTTCAATCGGCAGCACACGCGTGGAGCGGAACACGTTCGGGAACGCGCGGCGCACCACCTCGCGGTTCGCGAGCATGTAAGACACGCCGGACGGAACGCGCAGATTGTCCTCAAGGACGACAAAAGCACCATCCTCGCGCCGCACAAGATCGGTGCCGCAGACGTTGACATATGCGCCATGCGGCACGGCAAGCCCACGCATCTCACGGACGATAGTGCTTGGAGCCAAGAATCATCGCGCGCGGCACGATGCCGTCTTTCAACACCATACCGTCGCTGTAGATGTCGCGCAGAAACAGGTTCAAGGCCGCAATACGTTGCTTCAACCCCCGTTCAACGCGCTCCCATTCGTCGGCCGCAATCACGCGTGGCAGAAGGTCTGTCGGGATGATCCGCTCTGTGGCCTGTGCATCGGAGTAAACCGTGAATGTGATGCCTGGTGGAGAAAGCTCTGCTCGCAGGCGTTCTGACGGCGGGCAAGTTCACCCGACGGCAGGGTGCGCAGGCGGCCGTCCAATTGGCGGTACTGCGGCCGGACCGATCCGTCGCGCGCGAACATCTCGTCATAAGCGAGCCCCAGATCGTAACTCGCATACGGCGCGCCGCGCATCAGCGGGATAATGTTCCGCCCTTGCGTACCGGCATTTTTGGGCTTCGCCGTCTCCTGCTTCATGGTCAAAGCAAACGGCGCGGAGAGGAATTCGTCAACTGCGAACCTCGTGCCTATTTCTTAAGCTGAGTGACATCTCTCACGGCACCGCGCGCGGCGCTCGTCGTCATGGCGGCGTAAGCCTGAAGCGCCGGTGAGACTTTGCGGTCGCGGTTTGCGGGCCGCCAGTGGCTTCCATCGCGCGCGTTCAGTGCCTCTCGCCGTCTCTCCAGTATCGCGCCGTCCACAATCAGGTCGATAGAACGAGCCGGAATGTCGATTTCGATCGAATCGCCGTTCTCGACCAGCGCGATCATCCCGCCTTCGGCTGCTTCGGGTGAAACGTGCCCGATGGAGAGGCCCGAGGTTCCACCGGAGAAACGGCCATCGGTCACCAACGCACAAGCTTTGCCAAGGCCCTTCGATTTCAGGTAGGAAGTTGGATAGAGCATCTCCTGCATTCCCGGCCCGCCTTTCGGTCCTTCGTAGCGTATCACCACGATCTCGCCTGCTTTTACGGCGTTACCGAGGATGCCGGCGATCGCTGCGCCCTGGCTTTCAACACGCGCGCGGGGCCAGAAAACTTCAGGATGCTCTCATCGACGCCTGCTGTTTTCACGATGCAGCCATCAGGCGCAATATTACCGGTCAGCACTGCAAGCCCACCATCACGGCTGAAAGCGTTGTCGAACGACCGGATCACGCCATCCTCTCGATCCACATCGAGATCGTCATAGCGCCGGTCCTGGCTAAAGGCAGTTTGCGTCGGGATGCCACCGGGCGCGGCACGATAGAAATGGCGCACGTTCTCATCGTCCGTGCGGCGGACATCCCATTTCCCAAGCGCCTCGGTGAGATTTTCCGAATGCACCGAGTGGGTCGCACGATGCAGCAGGTTCGCGCGGTCGAGTTCGCCTAGGATCGCCATGATGCCACCGGCGCGATGGACGTCTTCCATATGCACATCGGATTTCGACGGTGCAACTTTGCATAGCACAGGCACCTTACGCGAGATACGGTCGATATCGGCCATAGTGAAATTCACCTCCGCCTCATGCGCGGCGGCGAGGAGATGCAACACAGTGTTGGTCGATCCCCCCATGGCGATATCGAGCGACATCGCGTTCTCGAACGCCTCGAAGCTCGCAATCGAGCGCGGGAGCGCCCTTGCATCGTCCTGCTCATACCAACGCTTCGCCAACGCGACGACCGTGCGGCCTGCTTCCAGAAACAGAGCTTTGCGATCAGCATGGGTCGCAAGCACCGAACCGTTTCCTGGTAGCGAAAGTCCCAATGCTTCGGTGAGACAGTTCATCGAATTCGCCGTGAACATGCCGGAACAGAGCCGCAGGTCGGACAGGCCGAGCGTTCGATCACCTGCACGTCTTCGTCGCTCAGTCTGTCGTCTGCGGCCGCGACCATCGCGTCAATGAGATCCACCGCAACCGTCGTATCCTTCATCAACACTTTGCCCGCTTCCATCGGGCCGCCCGAAACGAATACGGCTGGAATATTCAAACGCAACGCTGACATCAACATTCCCGGCGTGATCTTGTCGCAATTGGAGATGCATACGAGCGCGTCAGCGCAATGTGCGTTGACCATATATTCGACGCTGTCGGCAATCAGTTCGCGCGACGGCAGGCTGTAGAGCATGCCGTCATGGCCCATCGCGATTCCGTCGTCGACGGCGATGGTGTTGAACTCTTTCGCGACCGCTCCAGCCTTCTCCACTTCGCGCGCAACGAGCTGACCCAAATCCTTCAGATGCACATGCCCCGGCACGAACTGCGTAAAGGAGTTCGCGATGGCGACGATGGGCTTGCCGAAATCGGAATCCTTCATGCCCGTGGCACGCCATAGCCCTCGCGCGCCTGCCATGTTGCGGCCGTGGGTTGATGTTCGGGATCGGAGCTGGGGCATGAATATCCTCTTGGCCGCCCGACCCTTCGGGCATATGTGCTTAAATAACAGGCACCTGAGCTTATGAGATCGATTATCTCTTTTTCATGAGCCTTTTTGTTTTTTCTCTTCACTCGCGCTTAATCTTATGTTTCTATGGATGTACCGACGAATTCAAGAGTTGTGTCCCCATGGCCGCTGGCCGCACTGTTGCTGCGCCTTTCCCGTTGGACCTGACGGTCCTCGCGGACGTGCGCGCGCTCGGCCTGCTTAGCCTCGTACTTCTTCTTATTCGGACCCTGAGCGGGATCGGAGCGAGTTAGCGTAACCCAACGCAGATCGCCTAACCGGACCCGCTCTCGAAAGAAGCGGGTTTTTTGTTGCGCGGTCTGCCGGACAAACACCGGAGAGATCGAATTATGCGCGTTTATAACCACGGACGATGTAGATCCCAAGAGCCTGGATGGCGTCCGGGTCGCCGTAATCGGCTATGGCAGCCAAGGCCGCGCGCACGCGATGAACATGCGCGACAGCGGCATCGATGTTGTCGTCGGTGTGCGCGAAGGCGGCAAGGGCTGGAAACGCGCTCAAGCCGACGGCCTGAAAACGGCAGAGCCTGCGGACGCGGTGAAGGGCGCTACGATCGTCGCGATCCTGACGCCAGACATGACGCACGATGCGATCTGGCGCGAGTCTGTCGAGCCCAATATCGCAAAAGGCGCCGCGGTGCTCTTCGCACATGGTTCTCTGTGCATTACGGCCGCGTCGCGCCGCGCAAGGACATTGACGTGATCCTCGTCGCGCCAAAAGGCCCCGGCGATCTGGTGCGGCGCGAATATGTGCGCGGGCACGGCGTGCCCTGCCTGTTCGCAATTCAGCAGGATGCCAGCGGCAAAGCGCGCGAACGTGTGTTGGGTTACGCCCGTGCCATTGGTGGCACCTTCGGCGGCTGCATCGAAACTACGTTTGCAGAAGAGACAGAAACCGATCTGTTCGGCGAACAGTCCGTGTTGTGCGGCGGCGTCACCGAGCTGATTCTGGCCGGTTACGACACGCTGGTCGATGCCGGCTATCAGCCTGAGGTCGCCTACTTCGAATGCATGCATGAATTGAAGCTGATCGTCGATCTGCTGCACGAAGGCGGATTGAAGAAAATGCACGAATTCGTCTCCGAGACCGCAAAATACGGTGATCTGGTCTCCGGTCCACGCATCGTCACCGACGAAACACGAAAGCGCATGAAGGATGTGCTGAGCGACATCCAGTCGGGCTCCTTCGCGCGCGACTGGATTCTGGAAAACCAGGCCGGCCGCCCACGCTACGAAGCGCTTCTCAAGAAAGACCTCGACCATCCGATTGAACAAGTCGGCCGCGATCTGCGTGCGCGCATGACGTGGCTGAATCCGCAAACGAACGCTGCCGAGTAGGTATCATGTCGAGTATTGGTCCCGTGCACATTCCCAAAACCGATGACAATCCGCGCTCTGGCGCGCGCTTGCTTATCGACGCGCTGGAGCGCATGGGCGTCGACACCATGTTTGGCTATCCGGGCGAGCGATAATGCCCGTCTATGACGCGCTGACGGATCGAGCATCCAGCACATTTTGGTGCGTCACGAGCAAAGCGCCGCGTTCGCTGCCGATGCCTGGGCACGCGTCACCGGCAAACCCGGCGTTTGCATGGCGACGTCCGGTCCCGGCGCCACAAACCTCATCACCGGTATCGCCAACGCTGCGATGGATTCGGTGCCGATGGTCGCGATCACAGGCCAGGTCGCAACACCGTTCATGGGCACCGATGCATTCCAGAAGTCGACATCATCGGTATGACATTGCCGATCGTGAAGCATTCCTGGCTGGTGCGTGACACTGCCGATGTGCCCGCGGTGGTGGAAGAAGCCTTCCACGTCGCGACAATGGGGCGTCCGGGTCCGGTGCTGATCGATCTGCCGAAAGATATCGCCGCAGGTACAACCGTCCGTACGCACGCGCCGAGCTTCGATAATCGCGGTGGCAGCGAAGACGACGCCAATGCTCTGCAGCATGCAGAGATGATGATCGCGAAAGCGAGAAAGCCGCTGCTCTACATCGGTGGCGGCGTAGGCATCGCGAATGCCGTGGCGGAGCTGCGTGCTTTCTCGCGCCGCACTGGCCATCCCGTCGGTCGCAACTCTGAAAGGTCTGGGCGCTATCCCGACAAACGATCCTTCGTTCCTGGGCATGCTGGGGATGCACGGCACGAAGGCCGCCAACCACGCAGTCCAGGAATGCGATCTGCTGATCGTTGTTGGCGCGCGTTTCGACGACCGGGCGACAGGCAAGCTTTCCACCTTTGCGCCGAACGCCCACGTGATACATTTCGACATCGATCCCCGCCGAAATCGGCAAGCTGCGCGAGGCCAAGGTCTCTATCACAGCCGATCTCAAGCGCGCCCTGCCCGCTTTACATCCGGTTGGCATGAACATCGCAGATTGGGTTTCGCATACGCGAACGATGAAGGATGAGTTTGCCTTCGGCTATGATGCGCCGGGCGAAGGCATCTATGCGCCGAAACTTCTGAAGGATTTGTCCGAGGCCGCAGGCGATAACTTCATAGCCGCCTGCGATGTTGGCCAGCATCAGATGTGGGTGGCGCAACATTGCCGCTTCACCCATCCGTCCGCGCACCTGTCTTCCGGTGGACTGGGCGCGATGGGCTATGGCCTGCCCGCCGGCATGGCGGCAAAGCTCGCCAAGCCCGACGCCCATGTCGTCACGATCACCGGCGACGGCTCGATCATGATGAACATTCAGGAGTTGGCGACGCTGAAACGCTACGGCATAGCGCTCAAAATCCTTCTGCTGGACAATTCCTCGCTCGGCTTGGTTCGCCAATGGCAGGAGCTGTTCTACGACCGCAATTATAGCGAAACGAACCTGTCGGATAACCCCGACTTCGTTCAGGTGGCGCAGGCGTTCGGCATCGAAGCGTTCCGCATCACGCGCCGCGACGAGACCGAAGGCGCGATCCAGCGCCTCTTGGCCGCGGAAGGCCCATGCCTGGCCCATGTCGTCATCGACCCTTTTGAAAACGTCTGGCCGCTGGTACCGCCGGGCAAAGGCAATCACGAAATGATGGAGGCGCAGTCATGAGCAAGATCATTCACCTCGAACTCGACCGTGCCGAAGGCTCGCTGCCACGGATTATCGGGCTCATCGAACGCCGGGGCTTCCACATTGATGGCATGACTATGGACGGTGAAGGCACGCATCGTGCGCTGTCCATCCACGTGCGCCCGCATGATGCCTCGCGCCGCATTGACGCGCTGAGCCGTCAGATCGACAAGCTCTACGGCGTGCGCCGGAACGGCACCGTACCCAATGAGGGGGTGGTGTCATGCGCGATGCAGTAGATGACAACCGCGTTTTGATCTTCGACACCACGCTGCGCGATGGCGAGCAAGCGCCGGGCTTCAGCATGGGTGTTCCCGAAAAACTGCGCGTCGCAGCGGCGCTGCGCAACATGGGCGTCGACATCATCGAGGCCGGCTTCGCCGCCGCCTCTCCCGGTGATGAAGAGGCCATCCGCGCCGTGGCGCAGGAGATCGATGGGCCGATAATCTGTAGCCTCGCCCGCGCTTCCATCGCAGACATTGACGCGGCCGCCCGCGCGCTGGAAACCGCCCGCAGTCGCCGTCTGCACATCTTCCTGGCGACCAGTCCGATCCATCGTGAAGCCAAACTCAATATGAGCCGCGATCAGGTACTGGAAGCGGCAGTGCAGTCCATCAAATATGCCCGCAATTTCTTCGACGATGTCGAATTCAGCGCGGAAGACGCAATCCTGATAGTCGATGCAACTGACGGCGGCGAATAATCCGTAGGAATAGCTTTTGAGGTCCTGCGGGTATTCGTTGGCCATGTTCTCCGAGGTCAGCCGTATCAGAGGCGCGGCATCACGATTGTCGAACAGCGCGCGCGCGGCAGCATCCAGTTCGCGATGGTTGATCGGTCCGTTGGTGCCGTCGAACAGCATCTGCCCGATCATGGCTGGCGTCACCGTCACGGGATGCACGTGCCCCTCGCCATCCGGCGCTTTGCCGTGGATGGGATGCACCACAAGATACGCCACCAGTTTGCGGATGCGGTCGAGCGATGTGCCCGGCAGCGCCGCGCAGGCCGGCGCGCGTTTGCAAGCGTCCTCGTAGCCCTGACGCACGACCTCGCCGGCATGGAAATACCACGGCGTCTCGCCGATCACCGGATAGGCGCTGTCCAGCACGACGCTGCGCAAGCGGTTGGGATAAAGCGCGGAAAAACACCTGTCCAAAGAACGTACCGTAGCTGTCGCCGTAAAAATCGATCTTGTCGATGTGTAGTGCGTCAAGCACCGCCGCCATATCCTGCGCGGCGAGACGCGTACCGTAGTAGTTCGCAGCCCGCCCCAAATGCCGTCCACAGGCGGCAATATCGGCGGCGGTACGATTGGGTGAACGCTGTACGCTCGGGCACGAGATCGCGCGCGAAGCGCCGGTGCCGCGTACATCAATCATCAGGACGTCGCGATCCTTCCGCAGCGGATCGATACAGGGTGAGATAGCCGCTGGCGCTTCCGAAGGTAGAGAAGCCCGGTCCGCCCTCCTGCGCAACGATCACACCGGCGCACGGACGGCGCGAGTGCGTCACGATGCTTGTAGAGACGCCACGCAATAGGGATGGTGCCTTTCACATGCCCTTCGGGATCCAGCGGACGCTGGATCGTTCCGCATTCGGCGTCCCTTCGGACACTTGAAAGCATCGTCATCGGCGATCGGTCTGGCGGATGCCGTCGCGCAGGTCAGCGCTGCAGCAACGCAGATCGAAATCGGAATTCGCATGAAGGCCCCTCGTTTTGCGAGGATGCTGCGCAATCGCATCTGTCACAAGAGCGCACATACAAAGACGCGCATCGCGGAGGGGCTGGCGAATGCGCGTCTTCCGGGTCAGGTACTTCGGCCTGGAGGTTCAATCCCTCCCAGTACCTGGTGAACCGACAATGAAGGGAGCGACCCTTTCCGTCTTACCTGTGTCCTATAAAACGCCAGGTTGGCAGCCTTGCGTTCCGCGATCCAACGCAAAAACCGGATTGCCGCAATCGCGCCCTATTTCGGAACCGTTACTTCAGTTCAAATTCAAAGTCGTATTCGCCTGCCCCTTTGCGTCGCGGGGAATGAAGCTTCATTTCGCCTCGCGCGCTCGCATAGGCGCCAGTGCCGCCGGTGACGGCGAGGACCGAGTTCTCCGGCATCGAGAAACGGACCTTCGACCGTGATTTGCCCGCCCGCGAGCATCGTCGTCCAGATGCACTCGAACGCCTTGCCGACGACGACGCGCACGCAATAGCCCTGATCGGTGCCGACCTTATTCTTGTTTGCGGGCGTCGAATACATCGTTTGCGAAAGTCAGCACATCGCCGCGATTATCGGCGTCCTTGCCGATATGCGCAGTCGCGTCCGTGGTCGCGTGTTCGACCAGAAGCATCGGCTTCGCGGCCAAAGGTTGTGGCGACGCAAAGCGCCGCCGCGGCGATCAGAATTCTCTTCATGATGTCCTCCCAAGTTTCCACGCATCGCCCGCTGGTGCGGTGCCGTGATCGTATGGCCTGCCGATGAGCATATAGAGAGCGCCGATGGCGATAATGCCGAGCCAGGGTCACACTCATCGACCAGTTGATATACCAGGGCTGCGTGGGCGTGCGCGGCCACGCCATGTCGACGATGGCGCCGATGCCATAGATCAGCGCAACGATGTTGACCGGATAGGGCCCACGCGCCGAGCCGGAATCTGCCGCCGGGCATCCATCCCCGCATGCGTGCCGCCAGCGCGCCCTAACACGATCATCTGGAATGCGGCGTAGATACCAATAATCGCGGATGCCACGATGATGGCGATGGCATTCGCGAAGATGAGGCCGAGGCAGATGATGATCGCCGCGATCACACCCGACAGCACCAGCGCGCGCACCGGCACATGGGTATGCTCCGATATCTTCGACAGAGCCTCGCTCGCCGCCACCATCTTGTCGCGTGCATAAGCAAAGACGAGACGGCTGGTGGCCGCCTGCAGCGACAGGATGCAGGACATGAACGACACCAGCACCACGCAGATCACGACTTTGAATCCGACTGGCCCGAATGCGCCGAGCAGGACCGCAGCCACCGGATCGGCGACGTTGCCGGAGATCGCACCTTGCATATCCGGCTGCGCCACGATCAGCGCGAGGCATACGAAAGCTGCCGCCGCCATGCCGATATAAATCGTCATGCGCATCGCGCGCGGAATGGCGACACCGGGGTTCGGCGTTTCCTCGGCCACGTCACCGCAGGCTTCGAAGCCATAGCAAGTGAACAGCCCTGTCACCGCCGCCGCAAGAAACGCGGGCCAATAGGAGCCCGGGGCACCGATGTTGCCCCCACCAATACCAAAAGTGTCTAGCACCACGCCGAAAGGCTGGTGGCGCTGGAAACAGCAGCAGATATCCGCCCACAACGATCGCACCGATGATCTCGCAAAATAAATCCGAACATCGCGACACGCGCGAGGATCTGCGTGCCGGCGAGATTCACGAGCGTCGAAATCGCCACCAGCACCAGCGCTATGATCGTCGTGGCAAACGGTGTCACATCGAAACCGAACAGCGTCGCGACGAACGGTCCCGCGCCGACTGCGACGGCGGCGATGGTCGTGAACAGCGCCCAGCCGTAAATCCAGCCGGCCATCCACGCCCACTTCTTGCCGACCAGACGCCGCGCCCAGGGATAAAGGCCACCGGAAATCGGAAACTGCGAAACCACTTCGCAGAAGATCAGGCAGACGAGGAATTGTCCCGCCGCAGCCAGGAAATAGGACCAGAACATCGGCGGCCCGCCCGTCGTGATGCCAACTGTAAATACCGAATAGACGCCGACCACCGGCGAGAGATAGGTGAAGCCGAGCGCGAAATTCTCCCACAAGCTCATCTTGCGGTCGAACTTGGCGGTGTAACCGAGCGCGGCTAGCTGCGCGGCATCGGCGTCGTGTTCTGCCATCCCTACCCCCGGTTATTAGCCGCTATTTCTGGACCTGACCTCGGCAAAGGCGTCAAATGCGCGCCAAAGGGTGGGAATTTCTAAGCGCGTTTGGTTTAGTCCAGCCCGGCTATCGGAGTCTCGTCATGGACACATCCTCGCGTATCGGTGCAGCGTTTGAGGCTGGCCAAGGCGCGCCCGAGAAGATCATCAATCCGCGCACTGGCCAAACCATTGTCGAAATTCCGGAAGCCAGCGACGCGCAGGTCGATAGTGCCGTCGCAGCAGCGAGTAAGGCCTTTGACGGATGGTCGCGGACGACGCCGGGCGAACGCAGCGCGATGCTGCTCAAATTGGCCGATCTGATTGAGCGCGATGCGGACGCCTATGCCGATCTGGAGTCGCTGAACTGCGGCAAGCCGCGGCATCTGGTTCTGGCCGACGAGATTCCAGGCATCGTGGATTGTTTCCGCTTCTTCGCCGGCGCGGTGCGCACAATGCATGGACCTGTCGCAGGCGAGTATCTGCCTGGCTTCACCTCGATGGTGCGGTGCGATCCGGTTGGCGTCCGTAGCGTCCATCGCGCCGTGGAAATTACCCACTGATGATGGCGGCGTGGAAACTCGCGCCCGCGCTCGCCGGCGGCAACACCATCGTCCTGAAACCGAGCGAACAGACACCACTGACCGCGCTCAAGCTTGCGCATCATCTGGCCGAAGTCTTTCCAGAAGGTGTGGCCAATATCGTCACCGGACAGGGTGCAACCGTCGGCAATCGGCTCATCAACGAATCGCACGTGTCGATGATCTCGCTCACCGGAGATGTCGGAACGGGACGTAAGGTGATCGCCGCCGCACAGGCGACGCTCAAGCGAACCCACCTCGAACTCGGCGGCAAGGCGCCGGTGATCGTGTTTGACGACGCCGACATCGGCGAAGTCGTCGCAGGCCTGCGAAGCTTCGGCTTCTACAATGCCGGACAGGACTGCACGGCGGCCTGCCGCGTCTATGCCAGTGACAAGGTGTTCGACAATCTGGTTGCCGATCTCTCGTCTGCCGCATCATCACTGGTCTTCGACAATGTGGACGACACACAGAACGAGATCGGACCGCTGATCTCTGCTCGCCAACAGGAGCGCGTGGCGGGGGTTTGTCGAGCGCGCGCAGGCGCACAAAGCATGTGAAGGTGACGGCTGGCGGCAAACCCGGCGCGAATGGCTTTTACTTTCAGCCAACGGTCGTCGCGGGGCGCAGAGCAAGACGACGAGATCGTGCGCCGCGAAGTCTTCGGCCCCGTCATCTCGGTTTACGCGCTTCAGCGATGTCGATCAGGCGGTCGCGTGGGCCAACGATTCAGATTACGGCCTCGCCTCCTCCGTTTGGACGAAGGATGTCGGACGCGGCATGCAGACGGCGGCGCGGCTGCGCTATGGCTGCACCTGGGTGAACTGTCACTTCATGCTGACCAGCGAGATGCCGCATGGTGGCTTGAAGTTCTCAGGCTACGGCAAAGACCTCAGCACCTATGCGCTGGAGGACTACACCGTCCCTCGGCATGTGATGGTGAAACCTGTGAACGGCGGCGCTCAAATGTTTGGCGGGTGCGATGGCGCGCACGCATGCCAGAAGACCGATCGCGACCAGGGCAAACGATCAACGCAAGCCAACTTCCGGCCGCGGCGACAGCACCGGGCCGCCCGCCCAAACGATTGACGAAAACGCTTCCGCAAATGTGGCGATACGCGATGAGGTGTGGGCGGCGCCGGAAACTGGATTTCTTTTCGCCTGCGAACGAAACCAGAGCTGGATCAATGCAGCAGACAAGGCGGACAACGCGATCCCCGCGACTGCGACACCCGCGAAGACGGGCGCCACGAATATCAATCCTGCGACAAACGGAGCGAATACGATGGCGACGCATTTCCATCACGGCCCTCAATCTTCGCGCGCAGGATGCTCGCATGAGGGATTGGCGCGGTAAAAAACCAGGTCCGGAGCGTCTTCCGCGGAGATGGTGAGCCAGGTAAGTCCTCCGGCAAGCTGCCCCCGCAGCCATGATCAGCGCGGGGACAACAACGAGCGCCGGATGACCGCCAAACGTGAAACTTCGTCCAAGCAGCACGGCCGGCGGCAGCAGATAGAGAAGCTGCATCAACGATTGCGAGATCAGCCAAGGATCGCGCATGAGAAGCAGCAACTCCTTTCGGCGGAGCGTAGCGGCCGGGATCAGAACCGTAAAATCGCGATTTCTGCCGCGCTTGATCGATCGATGCTGAGACGCGCCTGCGGCCAGGACATAGATCGGCAAAGCGCGGGGCGAAGGTGCTCGCGACAAATAGCAATGCCAACACAGCGGCGATCAAGAGCGCGATCAAGGCGCGGCCATCGCCCATGGCAGCGCGCGCCGGCCACCAGAAGAGGCTCGCTATCGCCGGTTGCGTGCGCCAGTACAAACGGCGATTGAAGAAAGGCCGTTCGCGATACCGTTCCCGTCGAAAACATAGCCGCCAGTTGCAGCCCGACGAACAGTCCGCCAATCATGGCTGCAACGATCTGGGCTATATATCGCGTGCGCTTTGGACCGGCAGTCCGAAAAAGAGAAAAACAGTCAACATGACGGCCAAAGCAGTTGCGAACAGCGATATCGCGAAGATCGCACCGTAGGCCGACAACCAGAACAGGCCTCCACGCCAAGCAAGGACATCCACAAACGGTCCCACAAACCAGGAGCGACATGCCGCTGACGGACAGTCCTATTGCGCCAATGCGCACGGCGAACAGCGTGTACACACGCGCCGGGAGAACTCAAGATCAGTTCCAGATCGGATCGCGTGTAGAAGACGCGGGTCACGTTCTCCATCGCTTGTGACAGCAACGCCGATCCGGTCAGAAGCATGGCCGCCGTCACGGAGATCAGGGTCGGCAGGTCGGCTTTTATTCCAGCAACCGAAACGCCTCTGAGCGCGAGATATGCAACCCAATGCATAAAGCTGGCAAAGACCAGAACACCCAGCAGCACACGGCGTTCGCGTTCCCGGCGGCCAGCGGTCAGCATCGACAGGACGTCGCGCCAGGCGAGGCGGGCCTCGTGCCGCGCAAACCAGAGGAGCGAACCGGATTTCATGCCGCGCGCGAATCCTGCCCGACGATATTGAGGAACACATCCTCAAGACTCGACGCGCGCTCACCGAAGCCGTCGCGCAACTCCGAGAGCGTTCCCTCGGCAATCAACCGGCCGCCGGCGATAACGCCGATGCGGTCAGCCATGCGTTCGGCAATTTCCAGGATGTGGGTCGTCATGATGACCGTGCCGCCTTTGGCGACGCGATCCGTCAACACAGATTTCACAAGGCGCGCACTGCCGGCGTCCAGTCCGGTCAGCGGTTCGTCCAGGATGATCAGGCTCGGCTCATGCACCAGCGCGCCGGCCAGCGCCACTTTCTGGCGCATGCCGCGAGAGAAGTGTTCGCAACGGTCGTGCGCGAACGTCTCGAGATCCAGCCATCGCAACAGGTCGCGCGCCCCGCGTTTCGGCAACACTCGCATCGACGTCCCAAAGCCCGGATACGAATTCGAGATATTCCAGCGGTGTGAGCTTGTCGTAATCATGGGCTCGTCCGAGAGCCAGCCGATGATGCGCTTGGCAGCGACGGGGATCGGGTTTCGCGCGTCGATCCCGAACACGGAGATGGCGCCCTCATCGGGCTGCAACAAGCCACTCACCATCCGCAGAGTCGTGGTTTTTCCGGCTCCGTTCGGACCCAGGAGCATATAAAACTCGCCCTGACGAACTTTGAGATCCAACCCATCGACCGCTGGCCGGCCAAAGGATTTCTTAAGCCCTTTCAATTCCAGGGCTATGGGCAACTGGTTGCTTGGAAGGGGCATGGTTGGCCTGCCGCGAATTCCTACGGTGCAAAAAGTGCAATTTATGAGCGACAGGTTTCAAAGGGATAAATCGCAGGCGCCGGTCTCAAAAAGGCCTCGGCCGCGCATGATGGGATCGCCAAAGAGCGAACAGCGCCATCTCTTTGCGGAGCAGCCATGATAATTCCGCTAGGTAAACTTTGAAGTGCTACCGCGCAAAAAGTTTGAAAAGAGATGCCTTGCCGCATTGCAAAACTTAAATGTCTTTGCGAAGAACTTGATATTGATTTTCAGTCTTATGAGCAGGGGCAGATGCGCAAATCAATCAAATCCGGCCAGCGCCGGGGTTTTACCGCGACTTTGCTGGGTCTTGCATCGCTTTCTGCGGCAGACACTGCCCTCGGCCAACAAGCGTCCACGAGCGACCAACCCCAGAAGGATGTCGAAAACCGTCACTGTTACGGGGAAGCGCACGACGCTCGATATCGTGACCACAAAAGTCCTGAACACGCCGCAAAGCATCGATGTGGTGCCGCACGAAGTCATCACCCAGCAAGGGGTGTCGTCGCTTCAGGATGCGCTCAAGAACGTGCCGGGCATCACGCTGAATGCCGGCGAAGGTGGCAGCCACGGCGACCAGGTGAACCTGCGCGGCTTTTCCGCCGGCGACGATTTCTTTCTCGACGGGCTGCGCGACACAGGTTTCTACACGCGCGACACCTTCAACGACCAGAACCTGGAAGTCTTCAAGGGACCAAGCATCGACCCTGTTCGGCCGCGGATCGACGGGCGGCGTGGTCAATCAGGTCAGCAAGAAGCCTGAGTGGTTTCCGATCGAGGACGCGGCGTTCAGCCTCGGCACGAATGACGAGTTCCGCGCGACCGGCGATGTGAAACTATGTCACGGGCGATGACAGCGCTTTGCGCGTTTAATCTGATGGGCCAGCGCAACAGGCATTGCCGACCGTCCGTTCGTCCATAACGCGCGCTGGGGCATCGCGCCGTCCCTTCGCCACGGGCATCGGCAGCGACACGACGTTCAGTCTCGAATATCTGCATCAGCAGGAGGACAATCTTCCCGATTTCGGCATCCCGTTCGTGTTCGACAAGCCTGCGCCCGTCTCGCTCAAGAATTTCTACGGCTTGCCGGATGACGACCGGCAGAAGACCGATGTGGAAGTCGTGACCGGCCGCGTCGAGCACAAGTTCAACGACATCTTCTCGATCAGCGACACCGCCCGCTTCGGCAGTTACTGGTTCGACACGCGCCAGACCGGAGCGACCTATGGCGACGCCAACTGTTTCGACACTCCGACGCCGCCCTATCCCGGTGCGCCCGCTGTGTTCACAGACGGAAGACCCAAATCCGGTGACGGCGCACGATCCGCTTTATCCCGTGCTGGGAACGCCGCTCAATCAGGTCTACGTCTTGCGCGACCGCCCCCAGCGAGCGCTGGCACCATCACGACGCTGATGAACGAGTTCGATCTCAACGGGCGGTTTGCGACCGGATCGTTGCAGCACACGCTCGTGACCGGCCTCGAAGTGGACCGCGAAGTCGGCGATCTCGACAGGTTGGGAAAACCAGGACGACATCATCCTGCCGACGCCGGCTGCTCAATCCCGATCCGTTCGAGGACTTTCCAGGCCATCAGACCGGTTCGGAGGGACGGCCTGTCACCACGACGACAACCGTCGGCGTCTTCGCCTCCGACAATGTTCAGATCGACGAGGCATTGGTCCGTGATCGGCGCGCTGCGCTTCGATCATTTCGGCGCCGAGTTCCACGATACGGTCAACGATGCGCGCTATTCGCACGACGACAACATCGTCAGCCCGCGCGCGGCGGTCGTCTATAAACCCGGCGAGAATTCGAGCGTCTATTTCTCCTACGGCACATCGTTCAATCCGCCGGCGGCCAATCTTTCGCTCGCGTCCAGCAACAACGACCTTGCGCCCGGAACGCGACCGCAACCTTCGAAACTCGGTGGAAAGGTCGTGGCGTTGGACGGATTGCTGGGCCTCACCGCCGCCGTCTTCAACACGCGCATGACCAACGCGCGCACGGCCGATCCCGAAGATCCGGGCGAGCAGACGTTCTCGGGCACGCAGCGCGTCAACGGGTTTGAATTCACGGCCAACGGACGCATCACGCCGCAGTGGGAGATCATCGGCGGCTATATCTATCTCGACACGCGCGACCTGCAATCGCAGGGGCCGGGATTGATCGGGCCGATTTCCCAACACGGCGCACAATCAGGCGAATATCTGGTCGGTGTACGACTTCGACAATGGAATCAGCGCGGGCTTTGGGCGCGAACTACACCGGCACGCGCGCGGCGGGTTTCGATACCGAAACCGTTCCGGGCCAGGTGATCATCGCGAAGATTTCCGGATTACGTCACGCTCGACGCGATGGTCTCGTACAAAATCTCGGATACGTTCTCGCTACGCCTCAACGGCTACAATCTCGCGGACCGGCGCTATTACGTGAGTTCCTATTTCAGCACCGGCGACGAGAACCATGTCGTTCCGGGCGCGGGACGCAGCGCACTGCTGACGTTGAACATCACGCGCTAGCGATATTGCGGCTTTTCCAGGACGAGAAAACTATCGGTGGAAAGTTCTGTCGCGGAAAGTTTCGCAGGATCGCGGGCGATTGCCCACTTATCACGACGCCGAATAAACGACCGGATATGCATGCGCATCCAACAATGCAATCAACCTTTCCCGTTGCAAGATGGGATTGCCGCATCGACTTTGGGCATCTCCGGCTGGTTCATCGCTCAATATGTTCATTGACGACGAACAGTCCTCCGGGGCGAAGCGCGTTCCACACGCGCTCGATGACGCCCGATAATTCTTCCGGTGGAATGTAGAAAAGCGATTGGCAAGCGATCGCCAGATCCACCGCCTCCGGGAATGCAAATCTCTGAGTCGTCGTCTGCACAAATCGAAAATCTTCCGGCAGGCCGTTTGCCGCTGCTTGTCCAAAGTCGCGTGCCTTGCGCGACGCGAACAGGTTGCGGCTCCACCAGAACGGTGTGGGTGGACGCCGAATTCATCTTGCTGTGCGACCAGGAAGGGAAATGAACCCGATGCCCGCGCCGAGGTCGATGACGTCGCGAAATCGGCGTCCGGCGTAGTGCGTGCGCAATATCTCGATCAGGGCGCTGGCACGATAGCCCACTGCTTCCAAAATAGTATTCCAGATCGGCAGGCGAGACAAGCGTCTTCATCGGGATGGTACTCACCGCGGGCCGCAATCTCGTGAGGAAAGCCATTCGCCCAATGCGATGCCTTCCCGAGATAGCGTGGAAGCGGCATGCAGGATCGGAGTAGCACTCTTGCCCGCCACCATGCGCCAGATATTGAGTTCACGCCCGGCAGAGCGGGACGCGGCAACGACGAGAGCCTCCAGCAGGCGGCCATCGAATTTTCCTTCCAGCGAAGAGCCGGTAATTGCGGGCGATTACGCCCTGCCACAGCGAAGCATTTGCGAGCATGGCAAAGAAGTTCGTGCATTGGCCAGGCTCGACCGCATCGATGCCGCCGGAAAGCGTTGCGCAGATTGGCGCAACCGTATCGCCGGACAGATTCCGAAAAAATCCCTTTCCGCCCCGGAGACGGTCTTGGATAACAGGACGGCGCCGGCAAGCGGTGGCTGGACCGCAGATTGACGCTCGCTTGCGAGATTTCGATTTCCGCGCTTCGTCAGATTTGAGAACAAATCTTTCAGCGGCAATTTGGCGGCCCTCAGTAACGCGCGTTGCCGTGGTAGGTGCGCGGATATGGGATCGCGTCGCGCACATTGGCGAGGCCGGTCACATAGACCATCGTGCGTTCGAAGCCGAGGCCGAAGCCCGCATGCGGCACGGTGCCGTAGCGGCGCAGATCGCGATACCCAACTGTAATGCTCGGTATCGATGTTCATCGCCTTCATGCGCGCATCGAGCACATCCAAAACGCTCCTCGCGCTGGCTTGCCCGCCGATGATCTTCGCCGATGCCCGGCGCCCAGAACGTCCATCGCGGCGACAGTTTTGCCGTCGTCGTTCACGCGCATGTAGAACGCCTTGATGTCCTTGGGATAGTTCATGACGATCACGGGCTTGCCGACATGCTTTTCGGTCAGGTAGCGCTCATGCTCCGACTGCATGTCGATGCCCCAATGCACCGGATAGTCGAACTTCTCTGACGACGTCTCCAGCACCTTGATAGCGTCTGTATAATCCATGCGCACGAATTCGGAATTGACGATGCCTTCGAGTTTCGCGACGAGGGCCCTTCTCGACACGCTCATCGAAGAACGCGAGGTCTTCTGCGCGCTCGTTCAGAAGCGCTTTCAGCGTATATTTCAACAACCGTTCCGCCAGCGTCGCATCATCGGAAAGATCGGCGAATGCGATCTCCGGCTCGATCATCCAGAATTCGGCGAGATGACGGCTGGTGTTGGAAATTCTCGGCGCGGAAGGTCGGCCCGAACGTGTAGACCTTCGACATCGCCAGACAATACGCCTCGACATTCAACTGGCCCGACACGGTGAGGAACGCTTCATGGCCGAAGAAGTCTTTCGAGAAATTCCACCGGCGCCCTCTTTCGTGCGCGGCAGGTTCGCGAGATCGAGCGTCGAGACGCGGAACATCGCGCCCGCGCCTTCGGCATCGGACGAGGTGATGATCGGCGTGTTGACCCAGAAAAATCCATTCCTCGTCGAAGAAGCGGTGGATCGCCTTCGCCAGCGAATGACGCACGCGCGTCGCGGCCGAAGATCACAATTGGTGCGCGGGCGCAGATGCGCGACCTCGCGCAGATATTCGAACGAATGCGCTTTCGGAGAGATCGGATAGGTGTCAGGGTCCTCGACCCAGCCGATCACTTCCACTTCTGTCGCCTGCATCTCAAACGGCTGGCCCTTCGCGGGCGACGGCACGATGGTGCCGGTGGCGCGCACCGCGCATCCCGCCGTGAGTTTCAGCACCTCATCGGCGTAGTTGGACAGCGTGTTCGGCACCACGACCTGCACCGGGTGGAAGGCCGATCCATCCGATACCTGCACGAAAGGAAATGCCTGCCTTGGAGTCGCGCCGGCGTGCGCACCCAGCCGCTGATGGTGACGGGAGTTTCTTTCGGCGCTTCGCCGGACAGGATGGCGCGGGCGTTATAGGTTTGCTTGCTCATTGGGCGAGAGGTACTCAGGGACAAGAAAATTGTCCAGCGCGGGCCCGGATCAACAGCTAGAGGACGCCAACATGAAACCGCAAGTGGTTGAAACTTGAAATCGGCGTTCTCATACAAAATCACTGACCGGTATTCTCCACTTTCGTCATGGCCGGGCCTGACCCGGCCATCCAGAAGCCGAGCTTGCGACCCTGGATGGCCGCCTCAAGGGCGGCCATGACGAACGGGATAGATGTCTCCCATTTGAACCGCATGTTTTCGAGGGGGATACCCCAACGGCTTATGCAACAAAGTACAAGATGTTGCGGTTTGCCGCGACTGGCCCGAGCAGTTGTTTTTCATTTTTGGCGATGCCCCCCCCCCCGCCCCCCTCTCCCCTATCACCCTCTTTATTCGAACCACGATCTTCTGAAGGGACACCCCTTCACGCTTATCCAACAACGCTGCGTCAACTCCCTCGTTCGGCTAAATCGGTTTCGTGAGATGGCGATTGGGGCACGCCGGATCAAGAGGCGTGCGACAACTTCTCGCGAAGCGGGAAGCGATGAGATAAGATCGCGCAATTGGGTAGCAGGGATTATTCCGATGACTTTGATTTCCAGACTTGCGCTGTTGGCGGCGGCGTTGCTTGCCGTCTGTCCGGCGCAAGCCGCATTGGTGATTTCGGACAAGCCGACTCGGCATGTGCACTGCCAACTTGGCAATTGCGCAGCCACCGCAGAAAACGCGGTGCTGAACGCCGGCGATTTGAACGCACTGCTTAAAGACTACTGGGTGACGAATTCAGAGCGGCATGGCAACCGACATCATCGTCGATGCACCGCTCGCCTGGCCGAACTCCACAACGCTGATATTCACCGCCAATCGATACCTTATCGTCAACAGAGCCATCGAAGTCCGCAGCGGGTCGATCGAGATCAATGCGGGCAACGATTACTTCTTTGGAGAGGCCGGCCATATCGAGTTCAAGCGTGGTGGATCCAGCGGCATTACTATCAATAAAAAGCAGTACCTGATGGTAAACAGTATCAGGGAACTGAAGCGAGCGCTGGGACATAGCAGCGGCAGCGGGCAGTTCTTTGCCCTGCGAAAAAGCATCGTAACCAAAAACATTCAGTACGGACTGCCAATCCTTCCGGGAGAATCATTTCAGGGAACGCTTGAGGGACTAGGCAATTCAATCTCAAATCTGGAGACAATCGATCGCATGGGTTTCTTCTATTCTATTGACGGGGAAGTCCGCGATTTGCGCCTGAAAAATGTTCAAATGTCCGGTTTCGAGGGCGGTGGGTTGGCTAGTGAAAATGGAGGCACGATAGAGAACTGCACTGTTTCCGGAACGATAAACGGCACACAGATCGGTGGCGTCACGGGCGGTCTCATCGGCTTCAATACAGGCCTCATCGTCAATTCCAGTTCTTCCGCGACCATTACTGGATCCCAGAGTGGTGATGTTCTGGGTGGACTTGTTGGGATAAATGAGACGGAATTTGGTTCGGGAGCGCGTATCGAGCAGAGCTACGCAACCGGCGCTGTGATGGACCCCAAGACCGCGACGGTTGGGGGATTGGTCGGACAAAATCTTGGCGGCATGGTCTCGAATTCCTACGCCACCGGTTCGGTTTCAGGCGGAAGCACCGCAGAAGTTGGCGGGCTTTTCGGCGAAAATGCGTATTACAATCGTATCCAACCCGCGGTCTCCAACATCTTTGCAACTGGTCAAGCCATCGGTGATAGCGGCGCAATAATCGGCGGGTTGTATGGAAGCGACCTCGCCCAAATTAACACGTCACAGTCCTATTGGGATTTGGACACGAGCGGCATCTCCGATCCCTCGCAAGGCGCAGGCAACATCGCCAACGATCCCGGCATCACCGGCCTCAGCGACGCGCAACTCAAATCCGGCCTGCCATCCGGCTTCGATCCCTCGATCTGGAAACAGAACGCCAAGCTCAACAACGGCTATCCCTATCTGATCGCCAATCCGCCGCAGAAGTAAGAGCGCGGCGACGCTTCACTGAACAGAGATCGGACAATTTCTCGAAACACCTCTTGCGCGTTCTAGTGTTATACATATATATAACACCAAGGCGGTAGATGCCGCGTGCGACCGCTGGACGATGGAGGGTAACTCGATGCAAACATTGCTGAATATCGCTTTTGGTGCGTTGCTGGCCGGTGCGTCTCTGGGTCCGGCGGCTTGGGCCGACATCGCGCAGGCTGAAAGCCGCCTCGTCCATGCGGCCTCCGCTTTGGCGGGATTCGGGGAAAACGCGCAATCGCCGCTGGATCATGCCATGGCCAAGGCGCGCGCCTCGCTTCCCCAACTTCCGCATGGCGCACACTGAGCCTCGCGAATTCCCAATCCACGATGGCTCCGCCCGGACACGCAATGGACAATGACTGGAACGACAATCAGCCGATCTATCGCCAGCTGCGCGATCGCGTGATCGCGATGATCCTGGAGGGCGTGCTGAACGAAGGCGATCCGCTGCCCTCCGTGCGCAATGTCGCCGCCGAATTTCGCGTCAATCCGCTCACCGTGCTGAAGGCGTATCAGCAACTCGCCGACGAGCAGATCGTCGAAAAGCGGCGCGGCATGGGAATGTACATCAACACCGGCGCGCGAAAGCTTTTGCTGGCCGCCGAACGCCAGCGGTTCCTGAAGGAGCAATGGCCCGCGATCTACGCGACCATCCAACGCCTCGGCCTCGTCCCCGCCGATCTTCTTTCACCCAGCCCCACGACGGAGCGCTGACACCATGGCCTGCATCGAAGCACACGGACTTCGCAAATCGTTCGGCAGCACGAAAGCGCTGGACGGCGTCGATCTTAAGGTCGAAGGCGGCCGCATTCTTGGCCTCATCGGCCCCAATGGCGCGGGCAAAAGCACGCTGCTGAACGCGGTGCTTGGGCTTATCCCCTATGACGGCGATCTGAAAGTTCTGGGGCAGGATCCGTGGCAGGCGCGCGACCGTCTGATGCGCGATGTCTGTTTCATCGCCGATGTCGCCGTGCTGCCGCGCTGGATGCGCGTGTGGCAGGCGCTGGACTACGTCGCCGGCGTGCATCCGCGTTTCGATCGCACGAAGGCGGAAGGTTTTCTGGCCCGCACGCAGATCAAGAAGAAAAGCAAAGTCCGCGAATTGTCCAAGGGCATGGTCACGCAATTGCACCTCGCGCTCATCATGGCCATCGATGCGAAGCTGCTGGTGCTGGACGAACCGACGCTCGGCCTCGACCTTCTCTTCCGCAAGCAGTTCTACGACACGCTGCTGAACGATTATTTCGACCATAGCCGCACGATCGTCGTGACGACGCATCAGGTCGAGGAGATCCAGCAGATCCTCACCGACATGATGTTCATCAACCGGGGCCGCATCGTTCTGAATTGCAGCATGGAAGATTTTGAGGCGCGCTACACCGAACTGACCGTGCGTCCCGAAAACGCCGCCACGGCACGGACCCTGAAGCCTATCGGCGAGCGTCAGGTCCTGGGCCGCAGCGTCATGTTGTTCGACGGTGCGGAGCGCGAAAAACTCGCCGCGCTGGGCGATACGCGCACGCCCAGCATCGCCGATCTTTTCGTCGCCGTGATGACCGACAAAACCGGCCAGACACAAGGAGTGGTGCCATGAGCATGGCCTCTGAATCGATGCCGGCAAATTCGCCGCCCGCGCCGCAGTCTTCCGCGCATCCCTTCGCCTGGTCGGTGCGGCGCGAATTGTGGGAGCACCGCTCCATCTACATCGCGCCGCTGGTCGTCGCCGGTCTGGTACTTTTCGGCTTTCTCGTCAGGGTCATTCACCTGCAGCAGACGATGAAGATGCTGGGGATGCTCAAGCCGCAGGAACTGCATCTCGCACTGGCGATGCCCTTTGGCATCTCTGCCGTCGCGATCGGCATCACCGGACTGATCGTGGCGTTTTTCTATTGCCTTGGCGCGCTCTACAACGAGCGCCGGGACCGCAGCATCCTGTTCTGGAAATCGCTGCCGGTGTCGAACACGACCGTCGTGCTTTCCAAAGCCGCGATCCCCTTTCTCGTTCTTCCGGCCGCCCTTTTTGTGACGATCACCGCCACACAACTCATCATGCTGGCGCTGGGCAGCGCGGCGCTCGCCGCCACCCATATGGATGCAACCATATTGTGGAGCAGCTGGCCGCTGTTCAAAATGTCATTGGTGCTTATCTACGGCCTTGTCGCCATGACGCTCTGGTATGCGCCCATCTATGGCTGGGTGTTGCTGGTATCGAGCTGGGCGCGGAGTAAGGCAATCCTGTGGGCCGTTCTTCCGCCGCTGGGCCTTTGTCTCGCGGAACGGATCGCGCTGGACTCGTCTTATCTCTGGTCGCTTCTCGACTATCGTCTGAACGGCTATTTGCATGAGGCATTCTATTTCCCCCCGCACCCGCACGGCCACGAAATCGGCGATCCGCTTGCCTTGCTCGCGCTCACGCCGGAAAAATTCCTGGTCGCCCCCGGTCTCTGGCTTGGACTCGTATTCGGTGTTGGCTGTCTGGCGGGCGCAGTCTGGCTGCGCCGCAGCCGCGAAGCGATCTAGCGGAGCGTGGCCATCGTTTGATATGCCCTTGCGATGCGCAGACCCGCAAAGCAAGAGCCGCTCGCCGCAAATTTCTTCGCCCGGGACGTCGATGTCGTGGCGCGGGCGCTGATTGGCGTCACGTTGCGATTCAAAGGCATCGGTGGCCGCATCGTCGAAACCGAAAGCTACGATCCCACCGATCCCGCCTCGCACAGCTATGGCGAACGCCGCACGCCGCGCAACGCCATCATATTCGGACCCGCCGGGCATGCGTATGTCTATCGCATCTACGGCATGTATTGGTGCCTGAACTTCACGTGCGGCGATGGCAGCGCGGTGTTGATCCGCGCGCTCGAACCAACGTCAGACCTCGCACGCATGCAGACGCGCCGCGGCACAGATGACCCGCGATTGCTCTGTGCCGGACCGGGAAGGCTTTGCCAGGCGCTCGACATCACCGGCGCGGACAACGGACGCGCACTGACCGCCCCGCCGTTCCTGCTCGCGCGCGCCGCGCGCGGGCGCCTCGCCATCGTGACCGGCGTGCGCATCGGCCTCACCAAAGGGGCCGATGCGATGCGCCGCTACGGACTGAAAGACAGCGCATTCCTGAGCAAGCGCTTCAAGGACACGGCCTGACGCTCAGTTCAGCTGAACGAAGATTCCGCCGAAGCCCGGACTGCTGGTTTTCAGCTTTTTCCAATCCGCAAATTTGTCGTTCTTCGGTTCCGATTGATGCTTCGCCGTCAAACCGGATTTCAGAAATTCCATCACCAGACCGGCCGACGCCGATTGATCACTGGAAGACGCGCCGCAATCGGTGTGCGCGACATCGCGGCCTTCGTCGTTGATCCACAACGTCTGCGTGCCCTTGGGGCCTGTCGCCGTGAACATCCCGCCCGGACACGCGAACGGCGCATTCAACGTGCCGCCGTACGTCGCGCCGTTGATCTGGCCGCCCTTTACACTGAGTTGCACGATAGTCGCGGTCGGCGCGTTGCCGCCATTGTTCGAGACCCACACCGATTTGTTGAACACCGCCACGCCTTCGGGATTGTCGAACAGGCCAGCGACCTGCTGGCAGCCGGATGCGTTGTTGGAGATGCAATAGCGCGGCGACGGGTTGAGCGGATTGCCCTGCAGGAAACTGCCCGACTGGTTCAGCACATCGTCGGTAAAGTTGAGCACGATGCCGCCCTGATACTGCCCCACGATCCAGAAGGATTTGTCGCTGTCGATCGTGAGACCCGCAGGCGTATCCGGCGAGTCGATCACTTCGCGGTCGATGAGTGGATTGGATTGCCCGAGATTGGCCTTCGGCACGCGCAGCAAGGTGTTGGCGTTGTACGCCGTGGTCCAGAGATTGCCATGGCTGTCGAACATTATCCCAACAAGGCTCGCGCCACCGAAATAGCTGGCGCCATTCGCATCGACGCCGGTGATCGTCTTCACATAAGAAAGGGCGGTCGCATCGTAGACCAGGATCTGGTCGGCATTGCCGAAATCGCCGTTGCAGACGATGTAAAGCTGTCCGGACTGTACCGCGACCGAATTCGGATTGCAGGTATGTCCGGAGAGCGAAAGCTTTTTGCTGGTGAGCTTGCCTTTGCTGTCGAAATTGTCGATCAGGACATAGCCGCCGTAATAGTCCGGCACCCAGACGGTCGCGCCGTCACCCGCGCCACCGACGCCCTTCGATGCCGCGGGCAACGCGGCGAGGCTCGCCGCCAGACACGCCACGGTTTGAAGCAAGAATTTACGCATCGCTTTTCCATCCATTGTCAGATCGGCCTATCTTTAGCGCAGAACGCCCACAATGATATGACGGATGGCCTCAAACCTGATGTCGATATTTCATTCGGCAAATTCTGCTTCAAGGACAAATCACCGTTCGCCTGGACTTGCCGCCCTTCCCCGCGGCGTGTGCGACGGCTTCGTTGGCCTGGTCCAGCGGGAACGTGCTGATCTCCCCGCCCGATATGTCGAGAAGGCCTGACCGCACCAGATTGATCATCAGCACGTTGGCAGAGGGCGGAAACATCCATTGCCCTTTGAGCGTGATGTTGTTGCGCATGATCCACGGATAGGGAAGCGCCAGATCGTCACCGCCCAGCATGCCGACGCCGCCCATCAAAACGATGCGGCCATATTCGCGCACGGCCATCGCCGCCGCGCGCACGACACTCGTCGGGACCGAAGGCGGCAAGAGATCCATGACACAGTCAATGGGGCCGGGGGGCGGCTTCTTTCATGCGCCGCGTGTCTTCCGCCGCCTCGCCGGTCAGTCTCACCGTGCGCACGCGCGCGCCGAAACGGCGTTCCAGCGATTCCATCTTCGCTTCATTGCGCCCCCGGCGCGACCACGCAACCGGCGCCCATGGCCAGCGCCACGGCCACGCACCCGCCTCCGAAATTGCCGGTCGAACCGCTGACCAGAAGCGTTTCCCCCGGGTTTGAAATCGATGGCAAGAAGACCGCCATACGGAACGAGATAGCGCGCGAGCATGCACCATTTTACGGCATCCGCTGGCTCGATCTCGCCCAGCGAAAAGACGTTCTCCGTCGGCATCAGCATCTGCTGCGCCCAGGCTCCGTGATGGTAATATTCCTGCAGCTTCAAACCGCCCTCGCCGCGCGCGCTCAACCCTTGCAACGTGATATCGGGCGTTCGCGCATCGTCGCGCGAGCGCACGGTGGGATCGCAAAGCACCCATTCGCCGATCTTCAGCCTCGTTGAATCGGGTCCGACCGCGCGTATGCGTCCGACGGCGCCGGCGCCCGGCGCCATCGGCAACGTCATCATGTATTTGCGTTGGCCGCTGAGAACCTCCGCCATGTAAGGCAGCACGCTCGTGGCAACGACATCCACGATCACCTCGCCCGTTCCGAGCACGGGATCTGCGATCTCTTCGATCGCGAGCGGTTTTCCGAACTCTTTCAAGATTGCAGCTTTCATGGCGGTCTCCATTGCGAATGTTGCCGACGGTGACACGTCTGGAACGGCGTATACAGACCTGTTATTATCCTAGGATTGAATAGTGCCTGTTTGGCAAAGGAAGCATCGATGGAAGCGACTGTCAGCAGTGATCTCGGAGATTTTCTGCGCTCCCCGCCGCGACCGGCTGACACCGGATGCGGTCGGCCTGCCCGGCGGACGCAGGCGCCGCACGCCCGGATTGCGCCGCGAAGAGGTCGCGCAACTCGCAGGGATCGGCGTCGATTGGTACATCCGGCTTGAGCAGGGCCGCACCGTCAATCCCTCAGCGGCCACCGTGGACTCGCTTGCGCGCGCGTTGCGGCTCAACCCGGTCGAGCAGGCGCATCTGCGGTCGCTGACCCGCAATGCGGAACGCAGACCTTTCGTGCGAGAAATCGTGCCCGACAGCCTCCGGCACACGGTCGAGGCGCTCAACCTGCCTGCCTACGTCACGGGGACGCCGGTGGGATGTGCTGGCGTGGAATGCCGCGGCCGCAGACATCTTCGCGTTCGACCGCGTTCGCGAAGAAGACCGCAACACGCTTATCCTCGTTCTGACCAAGCCGAAGACGCGCAAGCTTTTTGGTGCGCACTGGAGCAAGGAAGCCAGGCGCATGGTGGCGCAGTTTCGCGCCACACACGATCTTTGGACGCAGGATCCCGCGTTCATCGGCCTGCTTTCACGTCTGCGTTCCGGCTGTCCCGAGTTTGCGGGGTGGTGGGACGCGCACGACCTTCGCGGCAACGCGGCCGGCCTGAAGCGGCTCGCGCACCCACGCAAAGGCGCTTTGCATCTGCGGTATTCAAGCTTTCAGGCCAATGACGATCACAGCCTTAAGCTCACGATCTATGCGCCGACTTGAGCGACGCAGGTTCAGACAAACTACCGAACAGTCGACCGGGGTTCTTCGCGGTTCTTTCGCCGTGAAGCTCAGTTTGCTGACTTGATCAGGCCTACCAGACCATGGGCATATCCGCCGGGCCCCGAGGAAAATGTGACCGTGTCGTTGCCGGGGCCGTTGTCCAATGCCCAGAGACCGTCGATTTTCAGCGGCTTGCCCTTCGCGTCAGACAACGTGCCGAGCAGCGCACCCGAGACCGGGTCAAACGCGTGGATTTTGCCGTCGCCCAGATTGCCGACGAGCAGATCACTGGCGAACGCGCCAAACTTCTTGGGCGCAATCGTCAATCCCCAAGGCGCATTCAACGGCTTCTTCGCGATGAGTTGCGTGAGCAGGGCTCCACTGGTGTCGAACACATCCACGTAGCCACCACCGCCACCAAGTTTTGCGAAGGCGACATAAATCTTGCCATTCAAAGCGGCCACATTGTGAGGCGCATAGCCTTTGGGCAGGCTGGGATCGGTGAACGTGGCGACCGGATTGAAGGTCTTGTCGAAGACCTGCACCTGATTGTTCTTGTTATCGGCGGCGAACAAAAGATTGGTTTTCTTATCGAGTGCCAGGCCCGTGTAGACGGAACCATTCGCGGAATTGTCGACCGCGACAATGGCGTTGTTCGGATCGACGCCTGGGTTCCATCCCTCGATCGCGCCGGACAGCGTATCGAAAAGGAAGATACTTGAACCGGAACTTCCATTCTCCGAGACATCGAAACCGCCCTTCAGCGGAGCAACGATTCCTGTCGGCCCACCCATCGGTATGTTGACGACGAGAGAATTGATCGCGCCACTCTGGCGGTCATAAAGCGTGGACACACCGGTTCCGGCGTCGGAAACCCACAACGCTCCCGTAGGATCCTGGGCGAGGCCCCAGGCGTTGACCAAATTCGGATCGACGTTGGGCGCCATCCCCGCCTGATCGGACACCAACGGCGTAACCGTGTACGCCGAACCGGTCGATAGCGCGTCGGCATGGGCTGCTCCAAAAACGGCGGCCGACAGCAATAACGCACTGAGAGAATGACCAAGCGTTCTCATGGAACTCTCCAAAATGTTGCGGCTGTCCGCGCGCAAAATGCCCGCGGCCAAAAAACCTTTTCGAATGTCGACAAGTTGTTCCGCGTCATCGATTGACGCTCAGACGGTGATACGCAGGCGCAGCAGAACCGGATCACAAGACGGCGCCGGTATCGAGACGCCCGCAATGCCGCAACATCGTAGCGGCGCGCTTCACAAAACCGGCACAAGCATCAAATCGAAAATATCCCGATATAATTCGCGAGAGCGATGATCCACATCGTTGGTTGGCCCGTATGGAAGATGTCGAGGGAAGATGATGGAGAAAAACGACCATGAAAGCATTCGTAGGGGGGGGGCATCATGTGCGTTGCCCTCATGGCATTCGCGTCGATGGCCAATGCCGCCGAGCCCGCTCAGGGCCTTAAACAAAATCAGACAGAAGGCTTTGGCGCGGGAAAAGCTCTGACCTTCACCTACACGCAGACTTTTTCCTGTGTCGATCAACCGAAATCCGATCTCGACTTCAACAAGAAGAAAGCCGAAGCGGATCCGAACGAACTGCAGATCCCGATTTGTCAGGCCGGCACCGACCCGACGATCAACCCACCCGGTCAGCCAGGCAAGGCAAGCAAAACGACCGATCCACTCTACGTCTTGATTCCGATGTTCTCCACCGACAACGACCAAAATCCGGGTGACGCGATTTCCTGCGACAATGTTGTTCCCGGAACGACTTGCGGCACCACACTCGGTTCAACACTCATCCAGCTGTTTGGCGCGCTGCCGGAAGCCTTCAAGGCCAAACCGGCCGTTTACGCACAATGCCCGGATCCCGGCCTGCCGCCCGGCACCTGCACCATGCATGCCTCTCGCGTCGATCTGGCGCCGGTTCTTGCAGCGCTCGGCCTGATCCCCAATCCGCCGACAGCAAACGTGTTCGTGCCGACGCCGAACCACAGCCATGTGCTTGACGACTCCGACATCAACCTCGGTGCCGAATGGTGGCAGGTCATCCCGGTTCTGGTCCTGAATCAGAAGGATTGGCCGCCGCAGAACGGCAGCAGCGGCATCACATCCGTCGCCGCTCTGAAGAAAGCCGAAAAAGCCGGCCGTGCCATCGAAGTTCCGTCCAACTTCTTCCTGTTCTTCAGTTCGAAAGAATCGATGATGGGCGGCATGAAGATGGGCCACTGAACGGATATACATAGAACATCATTTTGGAGCCGGACCGTTGGTCCGGCTTCTTTTTTGCACTATCGAAATTGATACGCGTCAGTTTCCGTGCGAACCGGGACGATTGGTGCTGTTCAACGCGGCTTCGGCGGCTTTCGTGCGGGGGTTCCGAGGTCCCAAGGCCGTGGTGAACCGGCTTACGGATTCCACGAGTGTCGCGTGCGCGGCTTCGACGTTGCCCAAAAGCTGCTGGGTCTCGCCGAGCCTGTAGAGGAAATGCGCAAGATCCCATTCACCGTGCGTGAACGTCTTTCGCCCGCGTTGAACGGCATCTGTCCAGAGTGTCAGCGCTTCGGCGAGATTTCCGTCCTTACGATAATCCATGGCGAGATTGTTTTCGAACCAAAGCGTGTCCGGATTGTCGGCGCCGGCCGCGCGGCGCTCGAGATCCCACGCTTTCCGGCCTGCCACGATCGCCTCTTTGGTGCGGCCCATATTGCTGAGCGATCCTGCGATGTTGTTGTAGGCTTCGTATGTGCCCTCAAATGTTTCACCGCGCGTTTTCATGTTAAAATCGAGCGCGATCTGGAAAGCTCGAAGAGAGTCATCATAACGCTTCAAGTTTGCGTAGTCGAACCCCAGCTGATTCGTCGCGCGAATCGTGAGCTCGGTTTCATGGCCGGAAATCTTGAGCAGCAAGCGACGAACGTCTTTAAGGATGTCAATTGCCTCTGCCTGCTTTCCAGCCTGGTTCAGTATTTCGGCAAGATGAAAGCGCCGTTCCTGAACGAGAGGATGATCCTTGCCGTAAAGCTGCGCCGATAAGGCAACCGTCTGTCGCGCCAGGGGGAGAGCCTCGTCAACGCGCTCGTTGTTACTCAAGTGAAAAGCAAGATTCGATTGAATGCGCAGGGTGAGAGGATCACGAAGACCCAGCGCATTGCGCGCGTCCGCGAATATCGCCCGAAGATTCTTGATGCAAACTGTGCCGCTCTCGTCGTCGCAGCCGGCGACCAGCACAGCGTATCGCGCATGAAGCGATGTCTGCACATCCGGCGCTCCCGCCGCGAGAATGTCGCGCCCTACCCGTCCCAGATTCTTGTTGTCGATGTCGCGTTCGTACAAGTCTGCCAGTGCGATCCGAATGGCCTGGGTTTCCGGAGCGGCGTTTCCAAGTCCTGTTCGTCTGCGTTCCAGCGCTGCGTTCAGAAGCGCTTCGGCATGTTTTGGGTCGGCCAAACCCGAATAGACTTGGCCCAATGCAGCCTCGATGGCTGCGCGATCCAATCCACCGTTTGGAAACCGGCGGTCCAGATTGGCCGACGCAGTCTTCAGGACGTCTTTCACCTTGATATCCGGATTGCCGGCAACCATCGGATTTGCGGATGACAGCAGATCGTCGGTGAGAAAGCTTGTGACGGCGCGCTCCTGCGCGGCGATGCGTTGCGCGCGCAGATAAAGCCAGGTGCTCGTCGTCAGACCCGCGAACAGGATAATGATCAGGGCTGCGATAGGAATTCTGCGCGCGCGTGAGCGTTCCAGCGCCTGCCGGGCTCTTGCAAGTTCTTCTTGTGCCGCCGCTTCACGCGCGGCATCGATACGGCGGCGATCCAGGTCTCGCAATCGCCGAGCCAACTCTGCCGCATCGGAAATACGGCGCGCGGGATCCCCGGCAGCGGCCGCCGCAATATCCGCGCGAAGAAGTTCGTCGCCGACCAGATGCTCCCATCCCGGCGCAAGCGAGCGGCGAAAATCTCCGGTCGTCATCTGGAACAGCAACACGCCCAGTGCATAGAGATCGGCCTGCACCGTCGGTGCGCCGCCGGCGAGCAATTCCGGCGCACGATACATCGCGGTGCCGCTCGTCGTTTCAGGTCCGGTCGGCGCATCGAACCCGGTAATGCCCAGCGCTGCGAACCGGCTGAGATCGAGCGCCCGCCCGCTACCGAAATCCGTCAGCACGATTGCCGCGCGATCGTCGTCTGTTTTTCGGATGAGGATGTTCGCCGGCTTCAAGTCCTTGTGCAGCACGCCCATGCTGTGAGCCGCGGCCAATGCGTCGGCAATCTGCGCAACCAACTCAATGCGCGCCGCAAGGGCAATCGCATTCAGGCCACCTTGGCGCGCGCTCCACTCAACCAGATTGCCTTCGGGCCAATAGGCCAGTTCGATGAAATACGGCGCATCGGTGAAGTTCCAGTCGAGCACGCGGTTGATGTCGTCGCGCGGACCCAGTCCCTCATAGAGCAACCGGCCAAGCGCGACCTCGCGGCGAAGTGCAATCAGTCCCGTGTCGTGCGATGCGAACTTGAAGACCCGCTGTTCGACGCCACCTTTTGCTTCTCCCAACCACGCATCGCCGAAGCCCCCCGCGCCAAGTTTGCGCACCAGCTTCCAGCCCGGACGGTCGGGGACCGGGTCGCCAGCCGAAAGATCGACTTTGGGTGGCAGAAAGACGGTGCGCGGATCGGCTTCGCGCACCGAGACCGGTGCGTCGAATCGATAGCCGAAACCATGCGCCGTGCGGACGATCGTATGGTCCTCATCCGCCAGGGCGGTGCGCAGCCTGGCGACACAGTTCGTGAGGCTGGCTTCCGAGATATCCCGATCCGGCCAAAGGGCGTCGAGGATCTCCTCCTTCGTCACCACCTCGCCGGCGTGATTCAAAAGCAGGGACAACAGTTCCAGCGGCTTGCGCGCCAGCTCCACATCCGCGCCGTCCACGCGCAACGTCATCGCCTGTTCGTCGAAAACGGCGTCGCCGAACTGCCACAGATAGGCGTTGGAGGTGGGGCGGACGTTCATGGAAAGCCGCGGATTTCCTGGATTTTGATTCTTTTTTCGGGATTCAGAATTTCGTTAGGACTTGCCCCGTCCGCTCGTGACCATTTGCAGCCATCCAACAAATTAAGACGGAGGCTATCTGTGAACAAACCCCATCGTTTCATCCTTCCCCTGATCGGCGCAATGGCCGGGTTCGGGGCACTCGTGGCCCCTGCGGCCGCGACAGCCAGCTCGCTTCAGGTGATCTACCAGATCGACAACGCCGGCGATCATCTGATCGGAACGTTCGCGAACACCGACGGATCGGTGTTTGTTGTGAGCGACGTCGGCCAAAACGGCCGAGGGCAGATCCTGCTCCTGACCCCGAACAAGAAAAAATACACCACGTCGATCATCAAGGAGTTCGCCTGCGATACCGACGGGTCTCAGCCGGCAGCATCCCTGACCGCCGACACCGCAGGGAATGTCTGGGGAATGACCAATACCGGGTGCGGCACGGGCAATCTCGACGGCACGCTGTTCGAGCTGGTGAAGCCGGCCAAGGGAAAGAAATGGACGTTCCGGACCGTTCTGCAGATGCCCTCAAGCATCGGCTTCGAAGGTGTTGTCGGTTCCGGCTACGGCAAAATGGCTTTCGACGATGTCGGAAACCTTTATGGGCTCGAAACTCTCGGCTGCAACGATGGTAGCTGCGGCAAGATCTACGAGGTGCCCGTGAAGGTGCTGGGCGGCAAACCCAAGGGACAGGTCAAAATCCTTTATAGCTTTCCGCAGGTGAACGGGGGGCAACCAACCGGCCTCGTCCGCGACAAGACCGGTAACTTCTTCGGAATCACCAATCCCGCCGGCGCGAACAATCTGGGATCGGCCTGGGAGGTCAGTCCGCCCAAGAAGAAAAACGGTACTTGGACCGAAAGAACCATCTACGACTTCTGCTCGGATCAATCCTTCGACGACTGCAACGATGGGCAGAACCCGAGCGGCTTGCCGACTCTCGATGCGAACGGCGTGCTTTATGGCACGACATTCGGCGGCGGCCCGAACTTTGCCTTCGGCACGGTGTGGTCTTTGACGCCGTCATCCGACGGCAAGACATGGTCGTTCCGCCAACTCCACAGCTTCAACGATCCGGTCGGCACGTGCGAAGCCACCACAGACTACGGCGTTCACAATCCTTTTGCGGCAACCGTCTTCAACCAGGACGGCCAGCTGCTGACGTTTACGCAAGGTGGCGGATATTTCGCGCCATGCACCAACTCGCAGAAAGCGATATTCGGCGCATTGATGTCGATCGATCCCGCCAGCGGCGCGGACGCGGTGGCCAACAACCAGTTCGCCGTGCAGCAAAACGTCTCGGGACCGTACAATCCCGCGAGCAACCCCAGTGTGCTGGGCGATACCGTGTTCGGCACAAGCTCGGAATACTACGACGCAAGCTCGGACACGTATTCCGGCGGCGTCGTGTATAAGATCACGCCATAGCCTTTCGCCGGGAGAGCGCCGCAATACGGCGCTCTCCTGAAGCGAATTTCTCCCGAACTCTTATTTTCCCGTTCGCGCAATTTCATTCGGACGGACCCTTTTTCTATCTCCGGCGCGCTCACGGCTTGGCAAGTGCGCGCGCCCCAGCGGCGCCATCGTCGCATAAAAAGCCGCCATCCGAGCAGCGAGCCGTGTAACGAAAATCCGCCCTCTTGCGAATACGTCGCTGTGCAACCCACTCGGGGTGCTGAAACCAACTTGGAGAACGTTTATGTCTGCGAAGACCGTCATCAATTCGTTGATTCTCGCCAGCGCCATGTCCAGTGCGCTCGCCACGATTGCCAGCGCCGGCCCTCTCACAAAGGCCGAAGAGCAAGCCGCCATGGCGGCGCACAAGGAGAAGTGCTTCGGCGTTGCGTTAAAGGGACAAAACGATTGTGCCGCCGGTCCGGGCACGACCTGTCAGGGCACATCGACCGCCGATTTCCGCAACTCCTGGAAATTCGTTCAGGGCGGCACCTGCGCCAAGATCGTGCTGCCGAACGGCAAGCACGGTTCGCTCACACCTCCGCTTAAGCAGCGCTCAGAGAGCGGGGGGCGTCATGGACTTGGTGTTCGCAAACGATGCAAGCGCAATGACGGAACGTCCCCCGTTTTCGAGCCTGTTCAGCAGGCCATCTCTCCGGCACAAGCCTCAAGCATCAGCATGTTCTTCGATCTTGAGCGACGCCGACCCTCTCGGCTTTCTCGAGATCCACGCCGAAAACTATATGGGCGCGGGCGGCGCGCCGCATCGCATTCTGGAAAGTGTGCGCGAGAAATATCCCATTTCATTGCACGGCGTGTGCATGTCAATCGGCGCCCAAGCCCTCTCGACGCAGCCCATCTCCGGCGTTTCCGCGATCTGGTCTTGCGATACGAGCCATGCTGCTCTCGGAGCACCTCGCCTGGTCGACTTCACGATCAAACTTATTTCAACGACTTGCTGCCGTTGCCTACACCGAAACGACCTTGGCGCGGGTTTGCGATCATATCGATGAGATCCAGAACGCAATCGGCCGTTCCCTGTTGCTCGAAAATCCATCGAGCTATCTCAGCTTTCGTGAGTCTACTATGGGGAGACGGATTTCCTGCGTGCCGTGACGCAGCGCACCGGCTGCGGCCTTCTGCTTGACGTCAACAATCTGTTCGTCTCATCGACAAATCTCGGATTTTCGCCCCGCGATTATCTCGCGGGGTTCCCGCTGTCTCGTGTCGGCGAGATCCATCTGGCCGGTCACGCCCCGGCAAATCGATGACGAAGGCGATGTCTTGCTGATTGACAGTCATGACGGCCCCGTCGCCGATTCCGTTTGGGCACTGTACGAGTCCATCATCCAAGCGATCGGTCCTGCTCCCGACCTTGATCGAGTGGGACAGCAGCATCCCGAGCTGACGGAACTCCAAAGCGGAAGCTACCGCCGCACAAGCGGTTCTGAATCGTTGTGCGGGCCCGCCCGTGCATGGAGCGCGATCATGCAGCCTGAAACCCAACATGACTCCGACCGTTGCTACGCAGCTGCTTTTTCGGAAGCCTTGCTGCGGCCAGACAGACAAACGCCGTTGGGCATTTCGGGGCCGCGCGGAAAGATGGCCGTCAAGCGCTACAACATCTATCGCAACAATGTGACGGTCAGCCTGATTGACGCGCTGGCGGCCGTCTTTCCCGCTACCCAGCGCATCGTTGGCGTTGAATTCTTTCGTGCGATGGCGCGCACGCATGTTGGTGCATACCCTCCGGCATCGCCGCTCCTGTTCGAGTACGGCCAAGATTTCCCCGCCTTCATCGGCCGCTTTGAGCACGCGCAGTCCATGCCTTGGCTCGCGGATGTGGCGCAAATCGAGCGCGCCTGGCTGGATGCTTACCATGCCGCCGATGCGGCTCCCCTTTCCGCTGCTCAACTCGCGCCGGTTTCGGCCGACCGATTGCCTCGGCTCGGCTTTACCGTTCATCCGGCGACACGGATCGTTCGTTCGCGATATTCAGCTCTGACGATCTTCACCGCAAACCGCGGCACAAATGCCATAGGCGAGATCGACGCATCCGATCCCTGAAGACACATTGATCACACGCAAAGAATCGGACGTCGAGGCACGGCGCCTTCCTGACGGCGGAGCCGTGTTCCTGTCGGCTCTGATAGGTGGCGGAAGCCTGGGTGACGCGGCCGCAAACGCGACGAACGCCGCCTCAAACTTCGACCTCAGCGCTAGCATCTCAGGGATGCTTGAAGCCGGCGCTTTCACGGCCATTCGATTTGGAGACGACGCATGACCGAAATGCACGCACCGACTATATCGGACAAAATCCGCCCCAATGTTCCTGCTCGCAAAACCGGGCCAGCCATTGGTGCGCGCCATCGCGCAGCCCTCGTTCACAGCAACTCGCCCTGCGTGTTGGCCTTGCCGTTCCGTTCTGGCGCTCCGGAATTCTCAAATGGGATGGCTTTCTGCGACTCAACGATACCGCCGTCACACTTTTCACAGACGAAGTTCAAACTCCACTTGCCGGGTGGTCCCTATCCATTTCCTGTGCCGGCTACCATGGCGTTTCTTTCCGGTTGTGCAGAAATCTGCTTACCCGTTATTCTGATCCTGGGACTCGGGACGCGCTTTGCCGCGCTCGGCTTGCTGTTCATGACGATCATCGTGGAACTGACGGTGCCCGATGGCTGGCCCATTCACATCACATGGGCCGCAATGTCGCTTGGCATCATGTCATGGGGGCCAGGGCGCGCGTCGATCGATTCATCTCGTCCGGCATACGCTTGGTCTTACGGAGAAGACATCCGCCGCGATTCTATAGAGAGTTCTCCCACGTCGCATTCTAAGCCATCGAAGCGATAGAGAACTCCGTCCAATCCCTCACGGCACATTGCCATAGCGCGGCTGTTTATCGCGGACTGCCGGGCGGGCCGCCTTCCTGGCCATCATGGCTAAATCCGCAATCGAACGCGCCACCGCTTCCGCGACCTTGATGCCATCGACGGCCGCCGAAAGAATACCGCCCGCCAAAAACCCGCGCCTTCGCCCGCAGGGTAGAGTCCCTTGGTGTTCGGACTTTGGAAATCGGCACCGCGCTTGATGCGGATGGGCGATGAGGTTCGCGTCTCTACGCCGTCAGCACCGCATCGTCCATCGCAAAGCCCGGGATCTGCCGCGCGAACGCAGGATAGCCTCGCGGATCGCGTCGATCGCATAACCGGGAAGACAATCCGACAGATCGGTCAGATGCACGCCGGGCCGGTACGACGGCACAACTGCGCCCAATTCAGTCGAAGGCCTTCCCTTAAGAAATCGCCCACACGCTGTCCCGGCGCTTTGTAGGTCCGTCCACCAACTTCAAATGCTTTGCTCTCCCATTTGCGCTGGAGATCGATCCGGCGAGTACATGCTCGGGATAGTCTTCCGGCGTGATGCCGACCACGATGCCCGAATTGGCGTTGCGCTCCTTGCGCGAATACTGGCTCATGCCGTTGGTCGCGACGCGGCCTTCCTCCGATGTCGCCGCCACCACCGTTCCACCGGGACACATGCAGAAGCTGTAGACCGCGCGTCCGTTCGCAGCGTGATGCACGAGCCGATACTCCGCCGCGCCAAGCTCGGGGATCGTCTTGCCGTAACGCGCCTTGTCGATGATCGATTGCGGATGCTCGATGCGAAAGCCGATGGAGAACGGCTTGGCCTCGATATCCACGCCGCAGTCGTAGAGCATCTGGAACACGTCGCGCGCCGAATGTCCCGGCGCCAGCACGACATGTTCGTCGCGATCCGCTCGCCGCTCGCAAGCATAACGCCGCGCACACTCCGCGCGTCGTCAATGTCGAGATCAACCACGCGACTGCCAAAGCGATACTCGCCGCCCAGACTCTCTATTGTCTTCCGCAGGCTCTCGACCATCGTCACCAGACGGAAGGTGCCGATATGCGGATGCGCTTCGGTGAGAATGTCTTCCGGCGCGCCGGCCTTCACGAACTCGGTCAGCACCTTGCGACCCAGATGCCGCGGATCCTTGATCTGGCTGTAGAGTTTGCCGTCGCTGAACGTGCCCGCGCCGCCTTCGCCGAACTGCACGTTCGATTCCGGATTGAGCACCGACTTGCGCCACAAGCCCCCAGGTGTCCTTAGTGCGCTCGCGCACCGCCTTGCCGCGCTCCAGGATGATCGGCCGGTATCCTGCCTGCGCCAGGATCAGGCCTGCAAACAACCGCATGGGCCCGCGCCGATCACCACTGGCCGAAGGAACGGCGCGGATGGCGCCCGTGCCGCGCCGGAATATTCCATGTTCGGCGTGCGCGTCACATGCGGATCGTTCTTCATCCGCTGCAGCACATCTGCTTCGTCCACAACTTCGGCATCCACGATGTAGGCATACAGGATCGCCGATTTCTTTCGCGCATCGACGCCGCGCTTGAACACGGCGAAGCTCGTCAGCTCCTTCGCGCTCACCCGCAGCTTTTTGAGCAGCGTGCTTTTCAGCGCGTCCGGTCCGTGGTTCAGCGGCAGCTTGATTTCGGATACTCGCAACATGCGCGAGCGTTTAGGCGACGATGGCCGCGAAGGGAAGAGTGGGGCATACACAGTCGATGATAAAGACGGCAGCGGTGATCGGCGCAGGACCGGCAGGCCTGATGGCGGCGGAGGTGTTAAGCGCGGGCGGCGTGGCCGTCACCGTGTACGACCGCATGCCGTCCGTCGGCCGCAGATTCCTCATGGCGGGCCGCGGCGGCCTCAACCTCACGCATTCTGAACAGTTCGACTTGTTCCTTGCCCGTTATAGCGCCGCGTCCGCGCATTTGCGACCGATGCTGGAAGCCTTCCCGCCGTCAGCATTGATCGACTGGCCAACACGCTCGGCGCCGATACCTTCACCGGCTCCAGCGGCCGCATCTTTCCCAAAGCAATGAAGGCCTCACCGCTGTTGCGCGCCTGGCTTGATCGCCTCAATCGCCAGAACGTTCAGTTCCGCTTGCGCCACGACTGGCGGGGCTGGTCGGACGGCGCGTTGTGCTTCCATACACCGGCCGGCGATGTCACCGGCACGCATGACGTCACAGTCTCGCCCTCGGCGGCGCAAGCTGGCCGCGCCTCGGCGCCGATGGCGGCTGGACAACGCTCCTGGCTGACAAAGGCGTGGAGATCGCGAAGCTGCGGCCCGCCAATATGGGCTTTAACATAGGCTGGAGCGAACTTTTCCGCACACGCTTCGCCGGCCAACCGCTCAAGAACGTCATGCTCGGCTTCGGCGGCCGCAGCGCGCGCGGCGATGCCATGATCACCCGCTCGGCATCGAAGGCGGTGCGGTCTACGCGCTGTCGTCCGTGTTGCGCGAAGCTCTCGCGTCTGCAAACACGATCACCCTCGACATAGATTTACGCCCCGATCTTTCACAGCGACAGATCGACAGCCGCCTCGCCCACCCACAAGGCAAAGACTCGCGCGCCAATTACTTGCGCAAATCCGTCGGACTCTCACCGCTGGAAACCAACCTCCTGCGCGAGACCAGCACACCGCCCGAGCGCCTCAAATCCATTGCCCTTACGATCACGGGCTACCAGTCCATCGCGCGCGCCATCTCCACCGCAGGCGGCATCTTATTCGACGCTCTCGACGACACGCTGATGCTCAAAGCCATACCAGGCACCCTACGCCATCGGCGAAATGTTGGACTGGGAAGCACCAACCGGCGGCTATCTGCTGCAAGCCTGCTTCTCGACCGCCGCGTTTGCCGCCCGTGCTATCTCACAAAGATGGTCGAATGAGACCTAGCGTTGACCCGCATTAACGGAAAACGACAGTCACCTGGATCGAGAGGCTTTCGAAGCAAAAGCCAATGGTGCCCAGAAGAGGACTCGAACCTCCACGCCTTGCAGCGCTAGTACCTGAAACTAGTGCGTCTACCAATTCCGCCATCTGGGCACGGCTTGGGCGGCGATGTTTAGGGAAGGCCGAAAAGCCTGTCAAACCCTTGAATCGGGCGATCCAGCCGCCACGCTTTTTACAGCGCCTCTTAAAACTCGCCTTAACCCACGCCATATTAAGACGTGCGGGAAAAAGGAGACTTCCGATGCTCGTCACCACAACAGAGAATATACCCGGCTATCGCCGTGCCAAGACGCTGGGCCAGGTGTTCGGCGTCGTGGTGCGCTCGCGCGGCCTGGGCGGCAACATCGTCGCCAGTTTGCGCTCCATCGTCGGCGGTGAAATCCACGAATACACCCAGCTTCTGGAAGAGACGCGGCGTCAGGCTGTGGACCGGATGGTGAAGAACGCCACCGTCATGGGCGCGAACGCCGTGGTGATGATGCGCTTCGATTCCTCTGAGATCGGTCAGACTATGAGCGAGATTGTGGCCTATGGCACCGCAGTCGTGGTCGAGCCGGAGGCATAAGATGCTGCGCGGATCGGTGATCGCCGTCGGCGCGGTGTGCTTTGTGGGCGGCCTCGTCGCGATGCTGACCGGCTTCTGCCCGCCGGCATACGTCGCGATCATGTGGGGCGTTCTTATTCTGCTCGGCACGGCGTGGGAGAAAGTGATCTACAAACCGCTGGAGAACGGTCAGCCAGGTTCGGGATGGAGCCGGACATCGGAGCGTTTCATCGACGATGCGACCGGTGCGCCGGTCACCGTGTGGGTCGATGCCACTGGCGAGCGCAAATACGTGAAAGACTAACCCGCCTGTACCGCGAAATCGCGAAAAGTGTTTCTTCCCAGCAACCGCGCGCCTGTACTCGTCCTTGGAGAGAATGTTCTCGTCCAGCATCATGTCGGTGCGGCAATAGTGTTGAAAGAACTCTGCGATCCGTTCCTGTGACGGCAGCACCCTGGTCGCGGATGTAGTTGATGTCGATGTTGATGCAGACCGCGCCGACAACGCCATAGTCCTTCCGCACAATGGGGATCGTCGTGCATTTGAACCGGCGCGATCCGATGTCGAGCTCATAGTTCAGCTTGTCTTGTTTCAAGTTCACGCGCCGCATGAGATCGACCAGCAGCGTGGTCGTGCCCATGCCGACCACGCGGCCGGTGACATCGCCGCTTTCGATCGTCGTGATCGAATGCGTCGGGTTGAAAGATCGTGGACCAGCACCTCGATCCCCATGTTCGGGAAGGTGCGTCCGATCAGCCGCGCGATGTTGCGGTAGTTTTCGAGAAACTCCTGGCTGTCGTCAGTCACGGTAGAGGACGCATGGTACTTGGCACGGAGCTTTTCGTAGGTTCGCCGGTTGGCCTCGCTCAACTGATTACGGACGTCGTTCTGGTCGCCGATAAAGATGAGCTGCCGTGCCGCGCGCGCATCACGGTTGCGCAGGAAATTGTGCATCCCCAGCCGGAAGTCTTTCAGACTGAATTCGGCAAATCGCTCCGGCGTCGCGGTGTAGGGATAGAAGTCGTATTCGGTCAGCGCCCGCCCCTCCAGCCGCTTGCGCTCCCGGTACAGACCGACCACGAAGCCTGCGGCCAGAAAAAGAGCCGAAGTGACGATGTTCTGCGCCAGTCCGCCGAACCAATCCGCGCCAATTATGGGATGTTCCCCAAGCAGTGCCCCACGCTGAGTTTAGGCGCTGTTTTGCCGGGTTTGCATAGGGCGCGCGCTGCGCTATGAACCCCTCGTCTTCAGCGGATCGCACCCATGGAACATCGTTGGTCACGGTTTTCGGCGGTTCTGGCTTTGTCGGCCGCAACACGGTACGGGCGCTGGCCAAGGCCGGCTGGCGCATCCGCGTGGCCGTACGCAAGCCGTACCTCGCCAATTTCCTGCCGCCGATGGGCACCGTTGGCCAGATTCAGCTCTTCAAATGCGATGTCCATGACAAGGATCAGGTTGCGGCAGCGCTGAAAGGCGCAAGTGCCATCATCAACCTGACCGGCGTGCTCAGTCAGCGCGGCGAGCAGAGCTTTCAGGCTGTTCACGTCGATGCGGCGCGCGCCATCGCGGAGGCTGCGCACAATTCCGGCGCCGGTATCCTGGTCCATGTGTCGGCCATCGGTGCCGATCCGGATGCGAAATCGAAAATATGCCTCGACCAAGGGTGAAGGCGAAACGCGCGGTGCGCGAGATGTTTCCCGACGCCGTGATCCTGCGCCCGTCACTGGTGTTCGGGCCAGAGGACAAGTTCTTCAACAAGTTCGCGAACCTCGCGCGCTTCCTGCCCATGCTGCCGCTGATCGGCGGCGGCCACACGAAATTTCAGCCGGTGTTCGTAGGCGATGTGGCGAGCGCGATCCTGCGCTGTGTCGAAGATACCGCCACGCACGGCAAGACCTATGAACTCGGCGGCCCGAAGATCTACAGCTTCAAGGAGCTTATGCAGATCACCCTGCGCGAAATCGGTCGCAAGCGTCTGCTCGTGCCGGTGCCGTTCTTCCTCGCGCGCATCAAGGCGTTCTTCCTTCAGATGCCGGCAATGATCCTGCTATCGATCCGTTGTTGACGATGGATCAGGTGACGTTGCTCCAAAGCGACAATATCGTGAGCGAAGATGTTGCGGGCTTGAGCGATCTCGGCGTCGCGCCGGAGTCGCTGGAAGCTGTGCTGCCGACTTACTTGTGGCGCTTCCGCGCCAAGGGCCAGTTCGAAGGAACTACGCCCTACCCAGCATCAACGCTGCAATAAGCGCGAGCCCCCCGGCAACGCGATACCAGCCGAAGGGTTTCAATCCATAGCGGCCGATGAAGGCGATGAACGTCTTCACGACGATATAGCCGACGATGAATGACACAACGAAGCCGACCGCGATGAGTTCGAGGTTTGCCGATGTCAGCGCGGAATGCTTTTTGTAAAGTTCGAATACCGACGCGCCGAGCATTGTCGGCAGCGCGAGATAGAAGGTGAAGGCGGCCACCGCCTGCGCTCCACGCCCAACAATTCGCCACCGAGGATCGTAGCGCCGGAACGCGACACGCCGGGAATCAGCGACAGGCACTGGCAAAGCCCAATCTGAAAAGCCTTTGACAGCGGCAAGGTATCGGGATCAGTGTAGCGCGGCGTTGGCGCAATGCGCTCAAACACCAGGATCAGCAAACCGCCGACGATCCAGGTGCAGGCGATCACCGGCATAGCGCGCACGGGGTCGAGCAGAACATTGTTGATATCTTGATGACCAGCACGCCAAGTATCGCGGACGGCAGGAACGCGACGATCACCGCCAGCGTGAAATGCCGCGCCTTCGCATCGCCGCTGAACAGGCCGGTGATCACCTCCCAGATCTTGCGCCAATAAACAGCCGCAACCGCCAGCACCGCGCCGAGCTGGATCACGACCGTGAATGCTTCCCACTGATCCTTGTCGAGACCGAGGAAATTCTCTGTCACCAACAGGTGCGCGGTGGAAGACACCGGCAGAAATTCCGTGAGCCCCTCGACGATGCCCAGCCAGATCGCATTCAGGAAATCGCCCATTTACACTGTCCGATGATTCGGGCGCTACAATATCGGGTTAGAACGCGATGAAAAGTGCTGCTCCGATCAATGAGTCGCAGACAACGCTTTCTGGAAAACGGCTAAGCGCGCGTCAATCGCGGCTTGATCGCTAGCAGTCAGCGGATCACCTTTCTTGAGTGCGAACGTGACTCTTCCATTTGCATAGGAAAACTCGCCTTCACGCGTTCCGGGCCGCCGTTCGAATATCGTCAGTTTATAGCCGGTCGCCAGAACCTTATAGTCGTTCGGTGCGGGTACAATGCTGTCTCGGGCACACGTAATACCAACGGTACTTGCACCTTCGGGCGCTCCCACAGAAAACTTATCTGCTTTTTCCGTGGCTTCGATTACTTGGGTTACCGATCCGACAGAATAACCCGGCTTTCCGCCCACTTGTTTCTCAAAGATAGGCATGCACGTTTCGTTTTGTCCGGCATAGTTGCGCGCGACAAATCCATCCGCGCCAGGAGAATCTAGCTGAACCTGAGACAGTGCGCCTTGATCTATCTTCCAAGTTTTTCCGTCCGGCGTACCGACACGAAGAACATCGTGATAAGTCAAGTTTGCGAACACATGGATTTCGAGCGGGAGAGAGGAAACAACGCTTGTTACGAATGCCCCCTCTGGAGTCGCAATCATTGTCGAGCTTGGGTCTCTCAATCGTCAAACAGCCACGTGACAAGGTATCGGATTCGATCAAAGACATTCCATCTTTGGATATTGTGAACCGGTAGTGTCCTCCGATCACCAATGCATTTGGGTCAGTAGTCGCCGCCATCGCCCAGACGAGCCATTTGTCTCCTGCAGGATCTTTCAATGCTATCGTATTGTAAGTTGGGGCGCACGGACGCGTGACATTCTTTCCAGCCAGTAATCGCGCGTCGTACTGCGCAAGTTCATCGAGCGTCAGCGTTGCCTCGACAGATGATGAAAGAACTGGGTCTTTTCCGGCAACAAATGTCACATCATAAGCTGGCACCGGGCCAGTGTCGCGATTGTCCACAAACCTAACAATATCGCGGTCGGGGAGTTTATCGACCACCCATAACTGCTGCTTCTCTGCACGAAGTTCGGCCCGAGAATGTTTGGCGAAAAGAATATCCGTTGCCTTCCAAGCCTCCTGATCCTGCTCGTACATCTCACGGCCGAGGCGCTCGATGGTGGGGATATCGAATTGCCGGATTGGGTGGGTGGCGCATCGTCGGCTGCAGAGGCTACCGCCATGCTCCCAAAGAATATCGCGATGATCGTTCGCCAATGCGCCGACATGCTGCCCTCCAGTTCGGACCCGCAATATAGCCAAAACGGCTTTAGACGCATCGGCCAGAAACATCGATGCTTGGCGCAGATTTTGGGAAGGCCGGCGCGTGATACGCGCCCCCGGGAGCACTTTTGTCGCATCGCTCTAGGCTGATTATACCCCTACAGGGTATATAAAGGCATGATGGACACGATCGTCTACACCTGCCCGATGCATCCGCAGATCCGCCGCGACCGGCCCGGCGCCTGCCCCGATCTGCGGCATGGCGCTCGAGCCGCTCGATCCCGCAGCACAGGATTTGAGCGAATACCGCGACATGCTGCGCCGGTTCTGGATTTCGCTCAGCCTGAGCCTGCCCGTCTTTCTGCTCGCGATGGGTGGAGACATGGGGTTGTTCGACGCCATCGTTTCCCGCGCTTTCAGCCATGGATCGAGGCCCGCATTGTCGGCGCCGGTCGTATTCTGGGCCGCCGCGCCGTTCTTTGCGCGGGGCTGGAAGGGCGCCGTCACCGGCCACGCCAATATGTTCACGCTGATAGGGCTGGGCGTCGGTGTCTCGTTTGCCTACAGCGTTGTCGCATTGCTCCTGCCCGGCATCGTGCCTGCGGCGTTTCAAGGCATGAACGGTGCGCCACCGGTCTATTTCGAAGCCGCCGCTGTAATCGTGACGCTGGTACTGCTGGGCCAGGTGCTCGAACTGCGCGCGCGGGCCAACACCGGAGCGGCGGTGCGCGCGTTGCTCGATCTGTCGCCGAAGACTGTCCGGCGGCGCACAGCCAACGGCCTGGAGAGCGTACCGCTCTCGGCCATAGCTGTTGGCGACGAGCTTGAGATCGCGCCCGGCGAGGCGGTGCCGACGGACGGCGTGGTGATCGCGGGCGAAAGCGCCGTCGATGAGTCCATGCTGACCGGAGAATCTTTGCCGATATCCAAACGCAGCGGAGACAAAGCGACCGGCGGCACGCTGAACGGCGACGGCGCGCTGACGATGCGGGCGGAGCGAATCGGCGCACAGACGATGCTCTCCAAAATCGTCGCGCTTGTCGGCGAAGCGCAACGCAGCCGCGCCCCCACGCAATCGCTCGCTGATGCTGTGGCGGCTTGGTTCGTGCCGGCCGTTGTGCTCGCCGCTGCCGCTGCGTTCGCGGCCTGGTTCATCTTCGGCCGGCGCCCGCGTTCAGTCATGCGCTCGTCGCGAGCGTCGGCGTCCTCATCATTGCCTGCCCGTGCGCGCTTGGCCTCGCGACCCCCGATGTCGGTGATGGTCGCCGTTGGCAAAGGCGCGCAAGCGGGCGTTCTGGTGCGTATGCGGCCTCGCTCGAACGATTGGCGGCGGCGGATACGCTCGTCATCGACAAGACCGGGACGGTGACGGAAGAAAGCCGAGGCTCATCGCCGTGCGCACGCAAGCGGGGCGCGACGACGATGTCCTGGCGATTGCAGCCGCGCTTGAAAGCAAAAGCGCACATCCCCTCGCGCATGCCATCGTCGCGGCGGCGCATGAAAAAATCTCTGGCGCTGCCGCAGGTCGCCGATTTCGTCAGCGTGACGGGACAAGGCCTCAAAGGGACGATCGCGGACGCGCCCGGTGCTCATCGGCCGCGCAGAGATGATGACGGCACAGGGTATCGATACACAGGTGTTCGGCAAGGACGCCGAAGACCTGCGTGTGCAGGGCGCGACGGTGATGTTCGTCGCGCAAGGCCGTCAGGCCGTCGGGATCGTCGCCGTGCAGGATCCCGCTTAAGCCGAACGCGCGCGACATGCTCGCGAAGCTGCGCGCCAGCGGACTTGCGATCACAATGGCCACCGGCGATGCGGAGGCGACCGCGCTCACCGTGGCGCGCGAAGCCGGACTGGAACATGTCGCCGCCGGCATGACGCCGCAGAGCAAGGCCAAGCTGGTGAACAGTCTAAAGCGCGAAGGCCGCATTGTCGCGTTCGCGGGCGACGGCGTGAACGATGCGCCGGCGCTCGCTGCTGCCGACGTTTCCATCGCGATGGGCACAGGCTCCGACGCAGCCATCGAAACCGCCGGGCTCACGCTTCTGAAAGGCGATCTCGGCGCATTGCTGCGCGCCCGCAATCTAGCCCGCGCGGCCGTCGGCAACATGAAACAAAACCTGTTCTTTGCATTCGCCTACAACGCGCTTGGCATTCCACTGGCAGCAGGCGCTCTCTATCCGTTCACGGGATGGCTGCTCTCGCCCATGATCGCCGCCGCCGCGATGAGCCTCAGTTCGGTTTCGGTGATTGGTAACGCGCTCAGGCTTCGCGGCGCGCGACTTTGATATAACATCCCCGTGTTTGGGGATTGCGTCGATCGATGTTTCAAAGACTAACGACATTCTGGCGCGGAACGCGCGGGCGCACGCCATGGTTCCGGCGTGTGCTGGCGGTGCTGTTTTCTTTCTGTTGCCTGCACCTGTTCTTCTGCTTTTGATCTTCCGCTTCGTCCCATCCCCGGTACGCCGGAGATGCTGATCGACCTCGTGACACTGCAACCGGTGCATTATTCCTGGCGCGGCTATGACGAGATTTCGCCTGCCCTGCCCCACGCCGTGATCGGCGCGGAGGATCAGAATTTCTGCTCGCATCACGGCTTCGACTGGAAAGGCATCGACAAAGCGATGCAGGAACACAAGCGCCACCCCGACAAACCGCTGCGCGGCGCGAGCACGATCAGCCAGCAGACCGCACGTACCTTATTCCTTGTCTCGACGCGGAGCTGGATAAGAAAAGGCGTCGAAGCCTATCTTACCGTATTGATCGAAGGATTGTGGCCAAGAAGCGCATCCTCACCGCTTATCTCAACTTGGTGGATTGGGGCCACGGCAATTACGGTGCCGAGGCCGCATCTGAAGCCTATTTCAAAACCGACGCCGCGCATCTCACGCGCGCGCAGGCGGCGCGTCTGGCCGCGGTTCTGCCAAACCCAGACCACTGGCGCGCGGACCATCCGGACGCTACGTTGCCGGCCGCTCCAAACACCTGCGCGGACAGGAAACGAGCGTTGTCGATAACGGCCTGGATTGGTGCGTGAAATGAATTCTTCGGATGTCGTGATTATTGGCGGAGGCCACAATGGCCTAGTCTGTGCGTTCTATCTCTCGCGCGCGGGCATGAAGGTGACGGTGCTGGAGCGCCGCGGCGTCGTGGGGTGGCGCGGCGGTGACGGAGGAATTCCATCCGGGTTTCAAGAACTCGGTTGCGAGTTACACCGTCTCGTTGCTCAATCCAAAAATCATCGCGGACATGAACCTCGCCGGAAACGGTTTGCGAGTGGTCGAGCGAAAGTTGCAGAACTTCCTGCCGCTGAACGACCGCGAATATCTGGAGACCGGCGGCGGACGCACCAAGGAAAGCGTCGCAAAGTTCTCGAACAAAGACGCCGAGATGCTCGATCCTTATGGAGCGCGGCTGGAAGAGATTGCGGACATCTTGCGCGGCATGATGTTGCAAACACCACCGAACGTTACCGAAGGGGGCTGGTTCTCCGCGATCCCGGAGATGATCAAGGCAGGGCTTCAGGGCAAGGCGTTCACGAATTTGAGCATGCCGGCGCGGCGCGATCTGCTGGCGCTGTTCGCGCAGTCGGCGGGCGACTATCTCGACGGCTGGTTCGAGAGTTCGCCGATCAAGGCGGTCTATGGTTTCGACGGGGTCGTTGGCAATTACGCAAGCCCCTTCACGCCGGGCTCCGGTTACGTGCTGCTGCATCATTTGCTGGGCGAAGTGAACGGCAAGAAAGGTGCATGGGGCCACGCCATCGGCGGCATGGGCGCGATCACGCAGGCGATGGCGAAAGCCTGCGCCGCGCTCGGCGTCACGATCAATACCGATGCGCCGGTGAAAGAAGTCATTGTCGAGAAAGGGCCCGCGCCGTCGGTGTCGCGACGGAAAACGGCGACGTCTATCGCGCGCCCGGTCGTCGCCTCGAACCTCAATCCGAAACTCCTCTATCTGAAGCTTGTCGATAGATCGCTTCTGCCGCGCGATTTCCGCGAGCGAATCGAGCATTACAAAGTGGGCTCAGGTACATTCCGCATGAACGTGGCTTTGAGCGAGTTTACCACGCTTCACCTGCAAGCCGGACGCAGGCGATCACATGACGGCGGGCATCATCGTCGCGCCCACCCTCGACTATATGGACCGCGCTTACACCACGGCGCGCGAGAATGGCTGGTCCACAGAGCCGATTGTCGAATTGCTGATCCCTTCCACGCTCGACGACAGCCTCGCGCCGAAGGGCCAGCATGTCGCAAGTATGTTCTGCCAGCAGGTCCAGCCGGAATTATCGGGCGGCCGGTCGTGGACGATCACCGCGAAGAGGTAGCGGATCTGATGATCGCGACCGTCGACAGAATGGCGCCGGGATTCAAAGCGTCCGTCGTGGGGCGGCAAATCCTCTCGCCGCTCGATCTCGAACGCACCTTCGGCCTTGTCGGCGGCGACATCATGCATGGCGCGCTCAGCCTGGATCAACTCTATTCCGCGCGCCCCGTGCTCGGCCATGGCAATTACCGCGCACCGATCCCTGGACTTTATATGTGCGGCTCCGGCACACATCCGGGCGGCGGCGTCACCGGCGCGCCGGGCCACAACGCGGCGCTGGAGATCATCAAGGATCGCCGCGCGCGACATTGACAGTGCGACGGCGCACCAATCTGATTGCGTTATGACACCAATGCTTGAGCCAACCGGTTCGCTCGCCACCGCCTTGGCACAAGGCAGGAGACTGCTTGCGGCTCGGCCCGCGCAAGCGGAGGAACAGGCGCTCGAAATTCTCAAAGTCATCTCGGGGCAGCCGCAAGCCCTGCTTCTGTTGATGCAGGCACGGCGCGCGCAGAACAATCACAAAGGCGCGCGCGCGGCGCTTAACGATTTGAGAAAAACGATCGGCCCCGACGACTCCGCGGGTTGGCGCGCGCTGGGCGATCAACTGACGGCTCAGGGAGATAGCGAGGCCGCCGACGACGCCTATGCCCGTCACATCAAAGCATCCGTCAACGATCCCGAACTCTTCGAAGCCGCGTCGGCGCTTTGCGACAACCGGCTTGCGGTTGCAGAGCGCTTGTTGCGTTCATTCCTGAAAGAGCACCCCACCGACGTTGCCGCGATGCGCATGTTGGCTGAGACGGGCTCGCGCGTCGCCGCTTACGACGATGCGGAAAAGCTGTTGGAGCGCGCGCTCGAACTGGCGCCGGGTTTTACCGCAGCACGCCACAACTATGCCGCCGTACTGCATCGGCAAATGAAATCCGAAGCCGCGCTCACCCAGGTCGACATCCTGCTGAAGGAGGAACCGAACAATTCCGGCTATCTTGCCTTGCGGGCGTCGGTTCTCGCACGCATCGGTGAACACAAGGACGCGATCCAAAGCTACGAGACACTGCTCAGGCGTGATCCATCCCAGCCTAAGGCTTGGATGAGTTATGGCCATACGCTCAAAACCGTTGGGCGGCAGGATGAGAGCATCAAGGCTTATCGCAAAAGCATCGCGCTGCTTCCCAACCTGGGCGAATCCTATTGGAGCCTCGCCAATCTCAAGACATTCCGATTCACGCGCGATGATGCGGCCGCTATGCGGGCACAGCTCGAGCGCACCGATATCTTAGAAGAAGACCGTTTTCACCTGCACTTTGCGTTGGGCAAAGCGCTGGAAGATGACGGTGCGTATGAAGATTCTTTTGCGCACTATGCCAAAGGCAATGCGCTTCGCCGCAAGAGCATCAAATACGATGCCGATGTTCTGAGCGAGAACGTCCAGCGCGCGAGGGCCGTGTTTACGCCCGATTTTTTTCACGCGCGCGCGACGAGCGGCTCGGTGCGGCGCGATCCGATCTTCGTTGTCGGCCTTCCGCGCGCCGGCTCAACCCTGATCGAGCAGATTCTATCCAGCCATTCGCAGATCGAGGGCACGATGGAATTGCCGGACATCGCCGTGATCGTGCGCGATCTCGAGCCCCGCAGAAAGCGATCGGAGCGGACCGATTATCCTGAGAACCTTCTGGACCTCGAGCCGGAGCTGTTCGCACAAATGGGTGAAGAATACCTTCGCCGTGCCGCAATCCAGCGCAAACTAAAAAAAGCCTACTTTATAGACAAGATGCCCAATAATTTTCAGCACATCGGGTTCATCCAACTTATCCTGCCGAATGCAAAGATCATCGACGCACGCCGCCATCCGCTGGGCTGTTGCCTCTCGAATTTCAAACAACATTTCGCCCGCGGACAGACCTTCAGCTACGACCTCACGGATCTTGGGCGCTACTATCGCGACTATGCCGATCTGATGACGCATTTCGATGCTGTGTTGCCCGGACGCATTCATCGCGTCTTCTACGAGCGGATGGTCGCCAATCCTGAAGCTGAGATCCGTGCGCTGCTTGCGTATTGCGAGCTGCCGTTCGAGGAAAGCTGTCTGCGCTTCTATGAAAACGACCGTGCCGTCAGGACTGCGAGTTCCGAGCAGGTGAGGCAACCCATCTTCACCGAAGGTGTTGACCATTGGCGCCATTATGAGAGCTGGTTGGGGCCACTGAAGGCTGCTCTCGATCCGGCGCTCGATACTTATCCCGTGGGCTGAGGCGCTCGCCAATTTTTTACGACACGAAAGACACAGCATCGCAAATAAAATATCGCGGCGACGCTTCGGCTTGACAGTTCTATGACACCAGACTGACATTCCCTTTGGCAGTGCAAATGCGGGGATGCGCATGGGCAGTTTTAAAAATCAGGGCCGACAAGTCACAGCCGCTGTTCGTGACCGGATTGCTGGCATCGACTATACTGACGCCGCTACCGGTCTTGGCGCAGGCGACAGGTCCCGTGCTCGAAAACCGTCGTGGTCACGGCGGAAAAACGGTCTGAAAACCTGCAAAAAGCGCCTCTCAGCATTGTGGCGCTGAGCACGGAAAAGCTCGATCAACTGCAGGTCCAAAGTTTCAATGACTATGCGAAATACCTGCCGAGCGTTTCCTTCACCACGGACGGACCAGGTACTGCCGAGGTTTATTTTCCGCGGCGTGGCGAGCGGCGAAAACGGCAATCATTCCGGCCCGCTGCCGAGTGTCGGCATCTATCTCGACGAACAGCCGATTACCACGATCGGAGGCGCGCTCGATCTGCACATTTATGACATCGAGCGTGTCGAAGCGTTGGCAGGGCCGCAGGGCACATTGTATGGCGCAAGCTCCCAGGCGGGCACGCTGCGCATCATCACGAACAAGCCCGATCCGTCCGGCTTTTCGGCCGCCTATGAAGTTGACGCCAACTCCGTGTCGCATGGAAGCTACGGCGGTTACGCAGAAGGCTATGTGAATATCCCCGTGTCCGACAACGCCGCGATCCGTATCGTGGCATGGGACGAGCACGATGGCGGATATATCGACAACGTCGCCGGCACGAACGCGGCCGCGGGTATTGTGGACGGCGTGCGCACGTTTCCAAATTCGACAATACAGAGCGAATCGGAGGCGGCGGCCCGATCACGAGTAGCATGACGAAATATTTCGGGGACGACTACAACAGCGTGGACACGCTCGGTGGACGCGCTGCGCTGAAGATCGACTTGGACAACAACTGGACAATCACCCCCACCATCATGGGACAAGACCAGCGTGCCTACGGCAACTTTTCCTACGATCCGGGCATCGGCCATCTCGAAATAACGCACTTCCTTCCGGAATGGACCAATGACAGATGGTATCAGACAGCTCTGACCATTCAGGGGAAACTTAGCAATCTCGACGTGACCTATGCCGGCGCCTATATGGACCGCGCCATCACGTCTCGCGCAGATTATTCCGACTACTCGTTCTTCTACGATCAGCTCTACGGCTCGTATGTTCGCAACGACGCGGTCAGGTGATCAACCCCTCCCAAGCGATCTGGGGTCGTGACCATTTCACCAAATTGAGCAACGAGCTGCGCGTGTCGTCGCCGTCTGATGATGCTCTGCGTTTTGTGGCCGGGCTATTCGAGGAGCGCCAGACCCACGACATCCTGCAACGCTACTATATCAGCGACCTCGAGAGCGATTTTTCGGTGACCGGATGGCCTAACACGATCTGGCTCACCGAACAGCTGCGTGCCGATCGCGACTACGCAGCATTTGCTGAAGTATCCTACAGCATCACCCCTCAACTGACATTAACCGGTGGCGTACGCGGATATATCTCAAACACTCGCTGGAGGGCTTTTATGGCTACGCTGCCGGGTACAGTTCCTCCTACGGCGAAGCGCAGTGTCAGGTGCCGCTCGTGCCCTTCCGAGGCGCTCCCTGCACGGATTTCAACAAACACGTTTATGAAACGGGATTTACGCACAAGCTCAACGCATCGTACCAGATCGACGACGACAAGATGGTCTATGCGACCTGGTCTACCGGCTTTCGCCCGGGCGGAGTCAACCGCAATGCATCGCTGCCGCCATATACCTCGGACTTTTTGACCAATTACGAGATCGGCTGGAAAACGAGTTGGGTTGACGATGCGTTGCGTTTCAATGGCGCGATTTTCCGGGAAGATTGGGATAAGGTTCAGTTTTCAACCATTCCGCCGGGATCGGCAGGCCTCACGCAGATTTTCAATGCCGGCTCGGCCCGCATCTGGGGCATGGAGAGCAACCTGGATTGGCGCGTGAACGAAGCACTGACTTTGTCCGTATCAGGCACCTACACGGACGCATATCTCACAAAAGACTATTGTCTCGACAATACGCCTTGCGATCCAACTGAAATCCCTGACGCACCCAAAGGTACGCAACTGCCGATAACGTCCAGATTCAAAGGCAACGCATTGGCCCGCTATGAATTCCATTGGGGCGACTATAATGCGCACGTCCAGGGCGCGGCAGTCTATAATGGCAGCGAGTGGCCTGCGCTGATCGCGTCAGACCGCGCTACACTCGGCAAGATTCCGGATTATGTCACAGCGGATTTCTCGGCTGGGATCGGCTTGAACAACTGGTCGCTCGAACTCTACATCGACAACGCGTTCGATTCCCATGGCCAGACCCAACGCTTCGACGAATGCGCGATCTGCAACGCACAGGTCTATGTCACGCCAATCGAGCCTCGCCTCATCGGCCTGAAATTCGCGCAGAAATATTGAAAACGGCGTGATAGCTAAAGCCAGCCTTTCGAACGAAAGGCTGGCTTTATCGTCTGCTATTTGCCGAGCGCGTAGAACTGCGCGTCGTTGATCGCATACACGATTCCGTCCGGACCAATGACCGTCGGCGTATAGGCTTCGCTTGTCGGTGTGTTCAGATGGATTTTACTCAGTTTGTTGGTGGCCAGATTCCAGCGATAGGTGTTCCCATCTTCGGCGTTTGCGATGATGGAATTGTTCTGGGCATCCACCACTGCGGAGTTGATGCACCATTCATAGACCACGCCCACCGGGGCGCCTGGGAGCTGCGTCGGGTTCAACTTGGTCAGAATTTCCTTCATCACCGTCACGCTGCTAAAGCGATCTTTCTGCGTGGCATCGGGATCGATGATCGCAATCTCGTTGTGCCCATCACCGTTGCCGAAATTGTAATAGTTGTTGTACTTCGACATCAGCAGATAAGGCGACGTACCCGAATAGGATGGGATGGCACTGGTCGGAACGACCGAGACGGTATCGTCCCATCGAACGACCCCGGCGTCTTGCTCTGCGACAGGTCGGAGCTGAAATGGAGCAGCCAGCCGCGGCCGTTGTGTCCGCTGAAATCGCCCGAAACGACGCCATAATAGACATCGCCATCGGGGCCTACGGTCGGCGATGCTGACGAGTCATCGAACAGGGCGGCATCGGCTTTCGTCAGGGGGTCCTTGAGCCGCACCTTGAAATCTGCGCCAGCGTCGTTGCGTCGAGTCCAAGCAGATATCCCGCGGCACCGTCGCTGACCGCGATGTAGATAGTCGATTGATCGGCTGAAACGGCGGGCGCGCAGTTCTGAGCCACTTCCGTGATCTCGCCATCGCCGGCGGCTGTCGCAGCCGATACCCAGGTGCCGGTGCCGTTGGCCGCAATGCGCGCAATGCCGCTTTGCAGGTTCAAGGGCGTCGAGCCGGTCACCTCAAAGCCGAAATAGACATTCCCCGCTTCGTCGGCCGTGATCGGCGTGTCGATCATGACGTTCTGTTGATAGGGCTGCGGATTGGCTTGGTAGTTCGACAGCCCGTAAAACGCGAGTTGACCGTTGCTTCCTTTTTTCAGATCGGGCGTGTCGCGGAAATAGACCGTTCCGCCTAGGCCCGCGAAGTAGAGCCGGTTTTGCGCCGTCAGATGTGCGGGAAAACTCGGCGTCCAGTCATGTGGGGCAAAGATGAATAATTCCGTTTTGGACTGCCAGAGTTTCTTGCCGTTCTTGGCATTCAGCGCTTCGATCCGGAAATCGCCGGAAGCCGACGTCTTCACTGGAAGCAGTATGGTGTTCGACGCCGTGATCATCGGAGAGGCGTAGTGGATGAAAATCGTTCCGCCGCCGGGTTGCAGATCAACGGGCGTGGTCCAGTGGACTTTTTTGAGCGTCTGCCCCTTTGCCGGCGCAGGCGCCGTGTGCTGCGGGTTGGCACCGTAACCCCGCCAGGCGGGCGCATCGGCCAATGCCGGCGCGGGCCAAGCACACGCAAACGAGTGCTCCTGAGAACATCGCTTTCATAAAACTCTCCGGGTGTGGAACAGATCGGCGGGGATGGTAGCCGTTTCCCAAGCAAATTCAATCGATGGCTAGGCTCCATAGCCTACATCCTTTACATTGTCTTTCATGCGCCGATTGATTCATTTAACCCTGTCCCCGGCTTCGCGCATCGCGCGCCTCATCCTCGGCGAAAAAAGGCTCGTGTTCGATCCGGCGGGCGCTGAAGATCCGCAAGCGCATCTTCCCGTATTCGTCGATCTGGACGGCGCGCGGTGCGAAGGGTTGTGGGCGGTCGTCGATCATCTGGAAGGCGCCTATCCCGAATACCCCCTCGTGCCCGAGGACCCAGAACAGCGCCGCAATGTCCTTCGTTGGCTCGATTGGACGCAAGGCTCGATGAATGAGCGGGCAACACAGAAAATACTGTTTGAAAAAGCGGCGTCACGTTTCACGGGCGCGGTATCCTCGCGGGCTCCCGATATGAATATCGTTCGACAGGGCCGCGAGGCCTTGCGCGCCATCTTGCCGATGATCGGCAAGGCCGCGGAGCAGAAACGGAAATCTGATCGTTCGGGACTGCACGCTGGCCGATCTCGCCGTGGCCGCGCATCTGTCGGCGCTCGACTATTTCGGCGAAGTGCCTTGGAGCGAGTTTCCGCAAGCGGGTGAATGGTATGTGCGCATGAAATCGCGCCCGGCGTTCCGCTCGCTGCTGGCCGACCGCCTGCCCGGCCAGCCGCCGGTCATGCACTATGCCGAACTCGATTTCTGATCCACGCCGCGCCATCCGCGATCGCGCCATCGCCGAGGGTTTCGATGTCGTGCGGTTCTCGCGCGCCGAAGCGCCCGCCAATGCCGCCTCGCGCCTGCAGACATTTCTGGGCCAGGGCCGCCACGGCACGATGGACTGGATGGAGCGCAATGCAGAGCGCCGTGCCGATCCGCAGACGCTATGGCCGGACGCGCGCAGCATTGTCGTGCTGGGCGTCAACTACGGCCCCGATCACGATCCGCTTGAAGCACTGGCGCTGAAGGACAGAGGCGCGATTTCGGTTTATGCGCAGGGCACAGACTATCACGATGTAATCAAGACAAAGCTCAAGCGTCTCGCCGGATGGATCGCGCGAGACTTTTCAACGGACGTGAAGGTCTTCATCGACACAGCACCAGTTCTTGAAAAGCCGCTGGCGGAGGCTGCGGGGCTCGGCTGGCAAGGGAAACACACCAACCTTGTCAGCCGCCAGTTTGGGTCATGGCTGTTTCTGGGGTCGGTGTTCACGGCGCTTGAGATCGAGCCTGATGCGGCAGAAACCGATCACTGCGGCCAATGCCACGCCTGCCTCGATATCTGTCCGACCAACGCTTTTCCCGCACCCTATCAGCTCGACGCCAGACGTTGCATTTCCTATCTGACCATCGAGCACAAAGGCCATATTCCACGCGAGTTTCGTGAAGCCGTCGGCAACCGCATCTATGGCTGCGATGATTGCCTTGCTATCTGTCCATGGAACAAATTCGCAACAGTATCGCGCGAGAGCAAGTTTCACGCGCGCGCGGAACTGCGCCACGCGCGGCTAAGCGATCTCGCCCGTCTGGACGATCCAGAGTTCAGAGACGTTTTCAAGGGCTCACCGGTCAAACGTATCGGCCGCGACCGTTTCGTGCGCAACGTTCTCATCGCTGTCGGAAATTCCGGCGAGACCGCGCTGAAAGAAGTTGCCGAGGAGCTACTCACAGACCTGTCACCGCTCGTGCGCGCGATGGCGGTGTGGCGCTGTCGAAACTTCTGGACTCAAATCGCTTTTCAGAGCTCGCCGAAACGCATTGCCTGCAGGAGCGGGACCAGGATGTTCGCGCCGAATGGGCCTTCACTTGACCGCAGGTGCTTCCGTCTCGGTGAGATATTCGCCAGCGAGCGCCGCCGCGCGCGAGCGCGGCGCCGCTTTCACCACCTGCTGCCAGTCTGCGACGGCACCTCGTACATCGCCATCCTCGTATTTTATCGCACCGCGCTCCACCAGCGCATCGCCATAGTTCGGGAAGATTCCAAGCGCGGTGTCGATGTCGGCCCGCGCCTCTTTCTTTTTTCCCGCGGCATGACGCGCGCTAGCGCGAAGGACCAGCAGATCGGCGCGGTCGGCGTCGCGGATGAGCGCAGCCGTGAGATCCGCATCCGCACCGTTCCAGTCCTTTTGCATCGCACGCGCCCGCGCGCGATCGGCGTAAATCTCCACGTCGCCCGACGAAAGCTGCAAGGCAGCGGAGAACGACAGATCGGCCCTGCCCGCATCCTGTGTGAGAAGCCACGCATTGCCTGCCTGATCGAGAAGCTGCGCACGCATGCTGTTCTGCAGCGTCTTGTCCTGCCCGAGAGCATCCAACAGAGGCGCCGCCTCCGCATAGCGCTCCAGTTGCATCAGGGCCAACGCTTCGCAGTGTTGCGCGCCGGCACCGCCGCCCGTGCTGTGCCAAGCCAACGCCTGATTGTACGCACCTTGGGCATCAGTCTTCGTCATGCCGATGCATTGCTGGTAGCGATCACTGCTATCCGGGAAATTTTGCGGTGCAGCGGGCGCGGCCATAAGGGGCCAGGACGCAATTACAAGCGGAGCTAGAACAGAGAGGGCAGACAGCCAGCGCATGGCTTAAAAGAACTGCCCTCCATGGCAAAAGCAAGTTGCAATCTGTTAGGCTTGCGCGCCCGAGGGAGGATTCCATGTCAAAATGTCTGCCGTGGCTATGCGCCGCGCTGTTCGCGTTGACCCTTTGCATGCTTACACCTGCTTTGGCGCAGCAAGCCGGTCCAGCCCCCGCCCCGACCTCGACCGTCGATGTCCACGCGCTTCCTGCGGCGGCCATCGTTAATTTCGACGCCGAGAAGGCGACCAACGCCTATCTCGCGAAGGTCAGCGGCGAAGCGCGCGCGAAGTCGGATTCCTATTTCGAGGGCGGCTACTGGCTGGTCCTGTGGGATGCGCTTTATGCCATCGCGGTGTCGGCGATCCTTTTGTTCGCGCGTATCTCAGCGCGGATGCGCAGAGTTGCGGAGGGCATCACCCGTTCACGCTTCTGGCAAGTGCCACTTTACATCATGATGTATGTGGTGATCACGACGGTTCTCACCCTACCGATGACGATCTACGAGGAGTTCATCCGCGAGCATCAATACGGATTGTCGAACCAGAATTTCGTGCAGTGGTTCGGAGACTTCGCCATCTTCTTCGTCGTGAACTTTGTCGCGTTCACAGTCGTAGGCACGATTGTCTATGCGGCGATCCGCGGCAGCAGGCGCTACTGGTGGGTCTGGGCACCGCGATCACG
>JBBCHP010000008.1:0-30261 GCA_037201525.1 Rhizomicrobium sp.
ATGGAACGCTCCATTGCGTCGGCGACAGCCGAGGGCGGCATCGTCACCGGCGGTGGACGCGCGCTCGCGGATCAGTTTGCGGACGGCTACTACGTCCATCCCGCGATCGTGGAGATGCCGTCGCAGACCGAGACCGTCTGCCATGAGACCTTTGCGCCGATCCTCTATGTGATGAAATACACCGACTTCGACGCGGCGATGGCGAAGCACAACGAAGTGCCGCAAGGCCTTTCGTCCTGTATCTTCACGACGAATATGCAGGAAGCGGAGAGGTTCATCGCGGCCGCGGGCTCCGATTGCGGCATCGCCAATGTGAACATCGGACCTTCGGGGGCCGAGATCGGCGGCGCGTTCGGCGGCGAGAAGGAAACCGGCGGGGGACGCGAGAGCGGTTCGGATTCGTGGCGTGCCTATATGCGCCGCCAGACCGCGACCATCAACTACTCAGATGCGCTCCCGCTCGCGCAGGGGGATCGAGTTCGCCGTCTGACCAGCTTTCGGCCACGCTTATTCGCTCAATGAGCATGGCCGAAAGCGATAATCTCCGTTAGTTCATGCCTGCTGCGACGACCGGCGTTGCGCCCCGCGTTCCTTTATCCGCAGTTCCCTCGACCGTGTAGGTGCCGGATTCATATGGCGTGAAGGTGGTGCCATCCGTTGTGATGGCGAGATCCCAGTTGCCGCCGGTTACAAGCGGATAGCTGAAGCGCATGACGAACTGCGCGCCCGGGCGCGGCGCTGAACTGCACGCCGGCAAGAATCCCCTGCCCGAAGCCTTTCACCTTGCCGACGTAACCTACGCCGATGCCGGTCGCACAATTCGGGTCGTCCGCGCCTACAACATCGGTTTTGTTGATATTCAAGGTCAGCACATCGCAGTGGCCGTCAAGGCTGATGACCTGCGTTTTCGTCTTGGCTTCCGCGGCGCCCCCCGAGCGCGAGCAGCACTGCCAGTGTCCATGCCAGTTTCATGACAATCTCCTGTTTTGATACCGGAGAGACTATAAGTGCGTCCCGGCGTCAGATGCGAGGGGCTGCTTGTCGATACGTCCCAGACTTTTGGAAGATCGTCCCCGCGAGGCTGCGCGCGTGGAACGTTCGCGGATTCCGTCTTCACTTTTCACGACACATGCGCTGCCTGAGACCGAGCGTTTCACGGCGTGGCGCGAAAGCGTCGGCGTGTTCCTCGACGCGCAGCTGGACGCGCGAACTGACGGAACCGAATTCGCCGGAGACATCGAAAGCTATCTGCTTGATGACATAGTGATCTCGCGGCCGCGCGCGAATGGCCAGAAATTCGATCGCGGCAGCCGCCGCATAGCGCGCGACGGCATGGATCACTACATGATCCAGCTGTTCGCGTACGGCGGCACGGAGATTTCGCTGGGACAGCGCACCGTGCGGGCCGAACGGCGGATCGTGGGTTTCGACTTGGGCGAAGTGCTCGATAGCGTCAACAGCGATTTTGATATCATTTGCGCCGTGGTTCCCCGTGTGAGGCTGGCGCCTCTGCTTGCGCGACCCGACTCCCTTCAGGCGGCTGTGCCATCAGGTGAAGGCGGCGCGCGGCTGCTCGCCGAATTCATTCCGAATCTATTCGAAAGTCTTCCCGATCTCGCCCCGCAGCAGACGGGGTCCGCCGCGCGCGGGCTCACAGAGTTGATTGCCACTGCGTTCAACGGCGAAGCTTTGCTGCGAACGACGCGCCGCAGATTGCGAGCCACGCGCTTGAACGAAAAGCGAAGACCTTCATCAAGAACCAGATCAGGCAATCGTCGCTCGATGCAGACGAAGTGGCGGCCGCGATGGGCCTGTCTCGATCAGTGATATATCGCCTTTTTAGCAGCTGTGGCGGGGTCGCCCATTATATCCGCGAGCAACGGCTGCGCCGCTGTTTTGCGGACCTTGTGAGCGACCGCGGATACGACAAACAGGTGGCGGCGATCGCCTGGCACTGGGGTTTCACGGACGCCGCACATTTTTCGAGGATCTTCAAAGAGCGGTTCGGATGCACGCCTACCGAAGCACGCGCCGGTACACAGAGTGCTGCCCGGCAAAGAGGCGTCCCATTCGATACGCGGGTCGGAGATCGCCATTATGAGGACTGGATCGCCGGACTGGCATAAGGACTAGCAAAGCTGCAACCACACCCCATATCTTGGGGGAACGAAGTTGGGATGGATCCCATGTTTCACTGGCTATGGTTCTGGCCGTTCTTCATTTTCTGGCCATTTCACGGGCTTCTCACGCTTCTTTTCGTAGTCGTGATCCTGAGCCTGATCTTCCGGCGCCGGTACTATTATTACGGCCATCCCTATTGGTGGCACGGCAACCCGAATCCGCCATCGTCACCCGCCACTGGCCGCAAGGAAGCGCTCGATATTCTTGAAGGCCGCTACGCCCGTGGCGAGATTCAGCGCGACGAATATCTCCAGAAGAAACAAGATCTTGGTGGTTAGCGGCTGGCGGCGTTAACCTTTGCTTAACTAGTTTCTTTATGCGCGGGCGCGCTAGCCCTAGGCTTCCCTCATTATTAACGGGTAGCCTAGGAATGCCTAAGAAAGTGCCCCAACTGACGGGAATGGTCGTTACGGCGATCATCGTGTTCGGGACCGATATGGACGTCTATTACGCGATGCCGCTCGGCATTTTCGCGGGTGCGCTTGCGACCTTGCTCTTGACCGCCGCGGAATATCGCGCGGTAAAAGCCACGCCCGTTCCTGTGAAAGTTAAATCCGGACATTAACCCCGTCGCGGATACGCTCGGGCCAGTGGGCAAACCTTCAATTCTGCGATGACCAAGAAAAGTTTTCAGGCGATCGCGCGCGCGAGCTTCTGGGCTGGTCCCGCGCTGTTCGTCTGGCTGATGTTCTGGCCACAGCCTTACGCATTGCCCATCGCCATCGCGCTTGCGATGCCCTGGATCGCGGTTCTGCTGGTCCTGAACAGTCGCGGCGCAATTTCGCTGGGCTTGGAAGACAGGGCCGGCCGCGACTCCTTGAGCGGCATTTTCATTTTGCCTTCTCTCACGCTGTTTCTGCGCGGGATGTTGGACTTCACGTTTCTCGACACCTCGCGGCTCATCATCCTCACACTGGTGATTGCCGCGGCGCTTGCGCTGGTGCTAACGCGCCTCTTGCCGAAGTCACCGGCGCATTGGGGCGAATGGGCGCTGCTCACGCTTGTCACGCTCGGCTACAGCTATGGGGCTCTCGTGCAGCTCGACACATTGCCCGATCGCGCAGTCTCTCAGATCTATCGCGCAACAGTTTCCGGCAAGCACATCGCACACGGCAAATCCTGGAGCTACTATCTCGATCTCGCGCCATGGGGACCGGATCAGGAGAAAAGCTCTGCACGGGTTCCAGCTGGACTTTATGCGCGCATCCAACCCGGCATGCAGGTGTGCGCGGCGCTGCATCCCGGCTTCATCGGCATGCGTTGGTATGACGTCGATCTTTGCTGATAGTTAAGCCGGTTCAGGCGGAATGTTGCTGAGCGCCTGCTCCATTTCCTGAAACGTAGGCTGTGATTCCGACGGCACGCTGCCGCGGCCGATTTCAACGCTCACCTGCGCCGCATTGCCGTGCAGATGCGCGACAAGCACATCGCGGATCACATGATAGAAATGCGCTTCGTCGTCGAGAATGGCCTTCAGCCGCGTCGCCATGGGGCCAACGATGCCGTATGCCAGAAACACGCCCATGAACGTGCCGACGAGCGCGGAGCCGATCATCTTGCCCAGCACTTCCGGCGGCTCGCTGATCGCGCCCATCGTCTTGATGACACCAAGCACGGCAGCCACGATGCCGAGCGCGGGCAAACCGTCGGCCATTGTTTGCAGGGCCGTCGGCGCTTCGAGCGCTTCGTGGTGATGCTTTTCAAGCTGCTTTTCCATCGCCGTTTCGACCTGATGAGGATCTTCCAGGCTCATCGTCATCATGCGCAGCGTGTCGCAGATGAACGGACAGGCGAAATGGTCGTGGGAGATTTTGGGAAACCGTTTGAAGATCGAGGATTCTTCGGGCTTTTCGATATGCGCTTCGAGCGCGATCAGACCCTTCGATTTCATCGTCTTGGTGAGAAGATAGAGCAGCGTCAGCAGATCGCGATAATCGGACGGCTTCCATTTGGGGCCGGAGATGACCTTCGACATCTGGCCGCCCACCTTCTTAAGCGAATACATCGATCCGCCGATCAAAAGCGCCGCAATCGCTGCGCCGCCGATAGTCAGCATCTCGTGCGGCAGCGCTTCCAGAACCGGCCCCAGCGAACCGCCCGAGATCAAAAAGCCGCCAAACACTGCCGCGAATAGAAAGACGATGCCGCCGATTTGGAGCATTGATTGCCAACCCTAAGATCGCGTTCAGTATTAAGATGAGGGCTTAAAGAGCGATAAATTCGCACGCGCCGGCTCGCAAAAACCGGTGTGCGCAATGCGTTACCGGATTCTTAAAATTCTTGCAGGTGAAGTGACGCGATGGGCATTCGCCGGATGGGATTGATCGCAAAGATCACGGCACAGGCGTTGATGGCGCCCGTGGCCTACGCCGCCTGCGCGCTTGTCGAAAAGAACGGCAAAATCCTGCTGGCGCGACACAGTTATGTTGCGGGGTGGCTGCTTCCTGGCGGCGGCGTCCAGCGCGGTGAGACGCCCGATGCGGCCATCCTGCGCGAATTGAAAGAAGAGATCGGCCTGGTGCGCGCAAGTCCGCCGGAGCTGTTCGGGCTCTACTCCCGAAACGCCGGATGGGCCACCAACGTCATCGTTCTGTATCATTTCCGGGATGCCGAATTCTTGTTCAGACCCAACTGGGAAATCCGGGAGGTCCAGTTCGCCGAACCGGGCAATCCGCCGCAAGGCACGCCCAATACGGTGCGACGGAGATTGGCGGAATTTTCCGGTCTGGAACCAAAGAGTTCCCGCTGGTAGGCTCAAGGAACCGGGGGCCTATTTAACCGTTATCAAAGTTCCAAAAGGAGGATTCTCTTATGCGCATCATCAAAACAGCGCTGACCGTGGCCGCGCTTGCCGCTGGTCTGGTGGCTGCGAACTCGGCTTCGGCCGCTGTAGCCTGCAATCGCGATGGCGATTGCTGGCATGTCAGAAACGCCTATGCCTACCACCCCGACTGGGGTGTCACGGTCCATGAAAGTGGCTGGAAATGGGGTCCGAACGACCACTATCGCTGGCGCGAGCACACCGGCCGCGGTTACTGGCGCAGCGGCGTCTGGATCCGCTTCTAGGATCTGCGTCCTTTAACGCAACAACGCCCTCCCGTTTGCGCGGGAGGGCGTTTTGATTCGTGCCTAGACGGGTTCCCAGCCGAAGACCGAGGCCGTCGCGCCGAGGTCGTGAAAGCTTGGCTTCAGAGCGGGCATTGCGTGCTCCGCAATCGTTTGCGGCGTCCAGCCTTCGATCCTTGCAAGACCGCGCACCGGGCGCGGCTGGCTCATCAAGAAGATTTCATTGCCGCGCGCGACGAAAATCTGACCCGACACGTCTTTCGTCACGGGTGACGCCAGTGCGACCGAAAGCTGCGCCACCTGGTCGGCGCGCATGTGGTTCTTCATCCGCTCGACGCGTTTGGCCGACGCTTCGTCCTTGATCGGGATCGTCGCGATCAGGCGCGACCACGCGAACGGCGCGATGACGTTAGAGCGCACATTCTTTTGCAGTCCCTCCATGGCGACGATGCGCGATAGACCGACAATGCCCATCTTCGCCGCGGCGTAGTTCGCCTGTCCCACATTGCCGATCAGTCCGCTGGTCGAGGTAAAGAGAACAAACGAACCCTCCTCCTGTTCACGGAAATGATTGATGGCGGCATGGGTGATATTGTAGCTGCCGTTCAGATGGACATCGATGACGATGTCCCATTCCTCATCGGTCATCTTGTGAAACATCTTGTCGCGCAGGATGCCGGCCGGGCTGATGATGGAGTGCAGGCCCTTATAGGTGTCCATCGCCTGCTCAATCATATGGGCGACGCCTTTGCGGTCCGACACGCTGTCGGAATTGGAGACTGCCTCGCCTCCTGCGGCTCGGATTTCCGCGGCCACCTGCTCTGCCGGTCCGGCAGAACCCGCGTCGCCGCCGGACGCGCCACCACCCAGATCGTTGACGACGACTTTCGCACCCTCGCGCGCGGCGAGCAGCGCACATTCCTTACCAATGCCATTGGCGCCGCCCGTCACCAGAACGACCTTGCCATCGAGCACACCCATCGCTACCTCCCATTTCGGATTTCGATGGGCGACGCTAACACGATGACCGGGACTTGGCAGATACGCCCGGAGCGGCCCGAAGACGCAGACGCCATCGAAGCGCTCGACAATGACGGCTTCGGACCCGGCCGTTACGCAAAGTCAGCTTATCGTCTGCGTGAAGGCGTGAAGCCGGAGGAGCGGCTGGGTTTCGTCGCGGTCGAACACGGCACAGCGCTTGGTTCGGTGCGGTTCTGGCCCATCAAGGTTGGTGGAGAGAATGCGCTGCTGCTCGGCCCGCTGGCCGTGCGATCCGATCAGCGCGGACGCGGCATTGGGATCGCGCTGATGAAACATGGCATCGAGCAGGCGCGCGCGACGGATTACGCGGCGATCCTGCTTGTCGGCGACCAGCCGTATTATAGCCGCGCAGGCTTCGGACGCATCGCGCCCGGCCGCGTGCGGTTTCCGGGCCCCGTCAACGCAGCGCGCATCCTGGGCCTGTCGTTGAAACCAGGCGCGCTTGAAAATCTGTCCGGCAACATCGCGCGCGCGCGGATCGACCATCCGGTCTGCGCCGACGGCGCAAGGCTCGGCTAGCGCCGCCCTTTGCCTCTGTTATCGAGGGCGAAAGGACCGGCGCCCAGACCAACCACCATCAGCAATCCTCCGGCGATAGCAACATCGCGCGTGAACGCTTCGTAGTCGATTGCGCGGTCGGCAACGGTTTTGAGATTCCAGTAATCGTGCATCAGCACGGTCGCGATCGCGACAAAGCCAAACAGCAGCATCGCGCCATGGCGGGCGTGATAACCGAACAACAAGGAAAGCCCGCCCAGCGCCATCACGATCACGGCAAGCGCCAGCAACAGTGGCGGTGCCGGAAGGTTTGCGAACGTCATGACCTGAATGTTGGAATCCCAGGCGGTCGCGCGGCTATAGGCTTCCGACAGGAAGACCCACGCCAACGCCAACCGGCCAAGAAAAGGTGAAATTACTTCCGAGAAAGACATTCGCCCTGCGCCCCCGCGAATCGCTTCGCTCCGGAATTTAGAACGAAGTCATCGCCCTCGCTAAGCCCTTTGCGGACGGTCGGGTTTCAACGGGTGCTTCAGCGCACTAGATCCCACGCATCGCGTGTTTGCGGAGATGGCGCACCAGCGCCATTTCATCCAGACGCGATTGCGCGCGGCGGGCTTCGACTTCGCTGGCACGTTTCTGCTGCTGCTCCGTCGCGAATTCCAGCGCTTTCAGATCCTGGAACGCGGTGGTGAGTTCGTCCTGCGCCTGCACGCGCTCACGCTCCAGATCTCTCAAGGTCTCGCGCAAGTTCTCGCGGCGGGATTCGATGGATTTGAGAAAAGACGGAAACGCCAGGCGACCGATATCGGAATCGCCTGCGCGCTGCTTCTCGCGCGCGACACTGTCTTCGAGATCGGCAAGCTTGCGTTCGGCATCCGCTTTCATTGCGTCGAGCGTTGCGAGCCGGCGCTTCAGATCGTCGACGCGAAAACGTCTGAGACGGATCAGCGTATTGGTGCGCTTCATGTGACCCTACCTTTTCCCTCAGTCATTATATTTTCGAGGGCGCTGTACCCAACCGCGAATGTGGCACATTCGTCTTTCTTTTGTGTGAGGAACGCTTCCAGCGGCGCATTTAACCGGATCGCTGTGTCGACGTCGGGATTCGTCCCAGTTTTGTACGCTCCAAGACGGATCAACTCCGCCATATCTTCATACATCGCCATTGGCGCGCGTGCTTCGGCGACAATGCGCTGCTCTTCGCGCGTGTTGCATCCCGGCATGGCACGCGAGACGGATTTCAAAATGTTTATGGCCGGGAAACGTCCGCGCTCCGCGATGTTTCGTTCCAACACAATGTGACCGTCGAGAATGCCACGGACTGCGTCCGCAATTGGTTCGTTATGATCGTCACCTTCGACGAGAACCGTGAACAATCCCGTGATCGAACCGTGGCAACCGGCGGGGCCCGGCCCTGCGCGCTCGAGCAACCGCGGCAGTTCCGCGAACACGGTTGGCGTATAGCCTTTCGATGCCGGCGGCTCGCCCGCCGACAATCCCACTTCGCGCTGTGCCATCGCGAAACGCGTCACGCTGTCCATCAACAGCAGCACATGCAAGCCCTGGTCCCGCAATTGTTCCGCGACCGTCATGGCGACATAAGCGGCCTGACGGCGCACAAGCGGCGGATCGTCCGACGTGGCGGCGACAACGACGCTGCGCGCCATGCCGTCTTTGCCCATATCGTCTTCGACGAATTCCTTCACCTCGCGGCCGCGCTCACCGATCAACCCGATCACAATCGCATCCGCCTTGGTATTGCGCGCGAGCATGGCGAGCAGAGTCGATTTGCCGACGCCGGAACCTGAGAAGATTCCCATGCGCTGGCCTTCGCAGCAGGTCGCAAACGTATTGAGCGCCCGCACACCGAGATCGAGCTTCTTGCCGACGCGGCCGCGAGTGTGGGCCGCAGGTGCCTGCGCTTTCAGCAAGTACGGGTTCGCACCTTGCGGCAGCACGCCTTTTCCATCCTGCGGCTGGCCGAAGGCATCGACCACGCGCCCCAGCCAGGCCTGGCAGGGGTAAATCACGGCGGGCTTGTCGTCGAAATCGGCGCGGGCGGCGAGGCTCATCCCGTCCATATTGCCGAGCGGCATGGCAAGCGCCCGGCCGTCGCGGAATCCGACCACTTCACACGGAATTTGTTTGCTGGAACCGTTACTTAGCTTTAGCTGTCCGCCGAGGCTGATCGCCCCGGCCGCCCCCGTCACTTCGACAAGCAGGCCTTCGATCCGGGCCACCCGTCCGAAACGGCGAAGGGTTGGAATGGCGTCGATTTCCTTGAGCAAAGCGTGCATGCGGCTCCCGTCCGGAGGCTGAAAAATCCTCCAAAGCCCCTGCATCTTGCAGGCAAGGTTTTAAATGGCGGTAAACTTAACAAACCGAATCAAGGGGATGGTTTGGTTCCGTTAACCTGGTGTTTGTGTGTCCTCCCGGCCGGACGAGTCGTGCAAGTTAATATTAACCATTTAACTTTACGGTCGTGACGTTCGATTAACCGCGGGGGCTCCGAGCCCGTCGCAAAAGAGGTGTCGTGATATGCGCGTGCTCCTGATCGAAGACGATAGCGCCATGGCGCGCAGCATCGAGTTGATGCTGCGCAGCGAGGGCTTCAACGTCTATACGACGGATCTGGGCGAGGAAGGGATCGACCTCGGTAAACTCTACGATTACGACATCATCGTTCTCGATTTACAGCTGCCCGACATGAGCGGCTTTGAAGTATTGAAGGGCTTGCGCGTCGCCAAAGTGCAGACGCCGGTTCTCATTCTCTCCGGCAACGCGATCGTCGAGGCCAAGGTCAAGGCGCTCGGCTTCGGCGCCGACGATTACATGACCAAGCCGTTCCATAAGGACGAGCTGGTCGCGCGCATTCAAGCCGTCGTGCGCCGCTCGAAAGGTCATTCGCAATCGGTCATCACGACCGGCAAGCTCACCGTCAATCTCGACGCCAAGACGGTGGAGGTGGACACCCAGCGCGTTCATCTGACCGGCAAGGAATACCAGATGCTGGAGCTGCTCTCGCTCCGCAAGGGCACAACCCTCACCAAGGAAATGTTCCTGAACCACCTTTATGGCGGCATGGACGAACCCGAACTCAAGATCATCGACGTTTTCATCTGCAAGCTGCGCAAGAAACTCGCCGCAGCCACCAATGGCGACAATTACATCGAAACCGTCTGGGGACGCGGATATGTGTTGCGCGATCCTATCGAGGCGGCAGCAGCGTAGAACTCCCCTTATACCGGAATGAAAAGGGCGCTCTCACGGGCGCCCTTTGTTTATCTCTAGCCGCTTGCGTCGCGGGCTGTATACTCGGCCCATGAATACGATCGAGACCCTTTCCGTCAGCAGCTGGGCCGGCCCGTTTGGCGAGGGCGAGCGGCGCGATGCCGTGGGCGCCCTTGAGGGCGGCCGTGTGCTGTTCTTTCCGGAATTGCCTTTCGTCCTGCGCGCGGAGGAACTCGCCCTTCTGACGCCCTCGCTGTCCAGCGAACGGGCGAAGAACATCAGTCTCGACCCGGACGGCGCGCTGAAACATGAAACCGGCTCGGCGGACGAGCGCGCGCTGCTGCAAGCTATGATGCAACGGTTCGCCGCCGGGGCAGTGTCGCTGGTGAGCGGGATGTTTCCGAACTATGCGGAAAAGCTCGAACGCGCGCGCACGTCTTATCGCCCGTCGGAGATCGCGGGCCGGCAATATTCGCCGGTGCACGACGACACGCGGCTGCACATCGATGCATTCCCGACGCGGCCGATGCGGGGACGGCGCATCCTGCGGCTGTTCTCAAACATTCACGCTGGCAATTTGCCGCGCGTCTGGAATGTCGGCGAGCCGTTCCCGGATATGGCCGGAAAGATCCTCCCGCATGTCAAAACGCCGCCTGCATTTCAGAGCTGGATCAATTTCCTGACCCATCCCGCCAATGGGCTGCGCAGCCGTTACGACAATCTGATGCTCGGCCTGCACGACACCGCCAAGCTCGACATGGACTATCAGAACGCATCGGCCAAAACCGAGATCGCGTTTCCGCCCAGAACGACGTGGCTCTGTTACACCGATCAGGTGATGCATGCCGCGCTGTCGGGACAGTTCGTGCTGGAGCAGACCTTCCACCTCGACATCGACGCGATGGCCGATCCGGCGCGCGCGCCGATCCGCGTGCTGGAGAAAATGACGGGCCGCGCGCTCGCTTAAGGCAGCGTGCAATCCAGAATCTTCGGATCGAAGATCGAGCCGATGAAGAGGTGGCCACCGGCCACGGCGCCGACGCTGGCCGCACCGATCTGCTCACCGAGATTTGCATAGATTTGTTGTGCGTCCCGCAGCTCGCCGCTCTTCACCGGAATGCGAAAGACTTCCGAGGGCGAGGGCTTCGATGGATCGTCGCGATAGGCGAGGACGCCGAACAGTTTTGGGTGCGCGGCTACCCAGAGATCGCCCTTGTCGTCCACATCGATATTGTCGGGGCCTGACGGAAGTGTGAACGTAGCATCCGGCGTGAGCTTGCCGGAAAACAGATCGCGATTGAACGTCTGGATCTGATGCGGCGTCGTCTCCGCGACATAGAGGCGGTTGCCGTCCGGCGAGATATTGATCCCGTTGGCAAAGACGAGATTGTTGGCGACTTCCTTGAACACATTGCCGTCGAAATAGAGCACGTTCGCGCGCGGCAGCATGAGATAGGTCTCAAGCATACGGCCGAACGGCGTGCGGCTGCCGTGATCGTTGGTGACGTAGAATTGTTCTTTCCCGACCGCGACGAGATCGTTGGGGCTTATCAGCCGGTCGCTTTCGATGTCGCCGATTTCACTGAGACTGATTATGTTTGGCCCGAGAACGCCTTTCAGGCGAAGCTTCACGTTGAAAATCTCAATGGTCGATTTTCCATCAGTGCGGTGATTGATAGCCATGAGGGTTAAAGACCCATCCGCCCCGCGAAATAGGCTGATCCCGTGAGGATGAAAATCTACTGATGCGTCCGAAAGCCTGGCGATAACTCCGGCCGGCGTTTCGCGAGGGCTCGATGAAGATTTTCCGTCCTTTGAATCCGACGTGACTACTGAACCGCCGGCCTTAGCAACAATCCATGATTCGCGTAGAGCAATTACATACAGCCCATCCTTGTCATCGGGCTTGCCCGCTAAAATTGCACGGCGGTCGCTGGCGGAGATGAAGACCAGCCCGTCCTTGCGATCGATCTGCATATCCTCGGCACCGACGACACCTCCGACCGTGCGGCAAGTGCCCGCAAACCCCGGCGTCACGCTTGCGAACATGCCGCCCATGATCAGTGCGCGCGCGACGACGATTGCGACACCGGCCACCGCAACTGTACTGGTGGTGAAAGCAATCCGCTTCCAGGGTTTCATGGCCTATCCCGCAAGCGCCAGGCCCTGGCTGAATTGCAGATCGGCAAGCCGCGCGTAGAGTCCGCCACGTGCGACCAGCTCGGCGTGGCTGCCCTCGCCGACCACTTTTCCATCTTCCATCACCACGATGCGTTTCAGGCGCTGAATGGTAGAGAAGCGGTGCGCGATCACGATGGTTGTGCGTCCAGCCATGAGATTGGCAAGGCCCTGCTGCACAAGACGTTCGTTCTCTGCGTCCAATGCACTCGTCGCCTCGTCCAGCAAGAGCAAAGGCGCATCGCGCAGGATCGCGCGCGCAATCGCGATGCGCTGACGCTGCCCGCCCGAGAGCGTCGTGCCGCGCTCGCCGACCAGGGTCTGAAACCCGTTCGGCAAGCGCTCCACGAATTCCGTCGCGACCGCGGCATCGGCGGCGCGTCGGACATCTTGGTCGCTCGCATTCGGGCGTCCGTAGCGGATGTTGTCCCCAATGGTGCCGGAGAAGATCACCGGGTCTTGCGCTACCAGCGCAATGTGTTTGCGCAATTCCTGCGGATCGAGATCGGCGACATCGATGCCATCGAAGGTGAGCGTGCCCTGCTGTGCTTCAAAGAAGCGTAGCAGCAACTGGAACGTCGTGGATTTGCCCGCGCCGCTCGGCCCCACCAGCGCCACCGCTTCGCCGGGATTGATCGTCAGCGAGAAATTGTCGAGCGCCTTGTGCTCCGGCCGCGAAGGATAGCGGAAGGTGACGTTCTGGAACGACACGGCACCGCGCGCCGGGTTGGCCAATGTCTTTGGATCTACGGGCGGCGCGATCAGCGGCTCGGTCTTGAGCAATTCCATCAGCCGTTCGGACGCGCCGGCCGCACGCTGCAGCTCGCCCCACACTTCGCTGAGCGCGCCGATGCCGCCACCGGCAAGCAGCGCATAGAAGATGAACTGCAGAAGCTGTCCGCCCGTCATGTGCCCGCTGATCACGTCCTGCGCGCCGACCCAGAGCACACAGGCGATGCTGGAGAACGCAGCAAAGATCACCACCCCCGCCATTACGGCGCGGGCGCGCGTACGGCGCACAGCGATATCGAACGAGCCTTCCACCACGTGCGAGAACTGCGTGCGTTCGTAATTCTCATGCGTGAACGCCTGCACGGTTTGAACGGCGTGCAGGGTTTCGCTCGCGCGCGCGCTGGTGTCGGCGATGCGATCCTGGCTCTTGCGGCTCAAGGTGCGGACCCATCGCCCGAAAAAGATCAGCGGGATGAGCACCACGAACACCGCCGCCACAACGAGCGCGGCGAGCTTCGGGCTGGTCACGAACATCAGGACGAACGCGCCGGTCAGCGTAACCATGTTGCGCAGCGCGACCGAAACGGTGGACCCCACCACCGTCTGAATCAGCGTCGTGTCGGCGGTGAGGCGCGACAGCACCTCGCCGGTGCGCGTGACCTCGAAGAACTCCGGCGTCAGGCCCAGCACATTGGCGAACACGGCCTTGCGGATGTTGGCGACCACGCGCTCGCCCAGCCACGTCACAAAGTAAAAACGGGTCGCGCCCGATGCGCCCATCACAGCTGCCACACCGATGAAGACGAGAAAATACTGCCCGATCAGCCCGGCGGCCTGACGGTCGAACCCATGATCGATGAGCTGGCGGCCCGCGGCGGGGAGGACAAGGGTCGCGGCCGAGGAGATGATAAGCGCGAGGCCCGCAATGGCGATCCGCGCCCGGAACGGAGTCAGAAACGGGAGGATTTCCCGCAAAGGCCTGAGCGACTTGGCTTTTTTTCGGCCCGATGCGACGCGGGCGACCTCACTTGCGTATTCTTCGCCGGATGATGACATCCCGAAATCCCCTTGATTCCCCACATATATAGGACGCCTTGCTGCCCGCGCGAGGGATCGGATGCCCGGCCTTGTGCCGCAGGGGGGCTTTGCCCTATAAGGCGCGGCTTCAAAAAACCGCGTCCAGAAGGCCGTTTGCCATGAAAAAGGGTGTCCACCCCAACTACCACTTCGTCGAGGTCAAGCTGAACGACGGTTCGACCTACAAGACACGCACGACCTGGGGCGAGCCTGGGCAGACGCTGACACTGGACATCGATCCATCGACCCATCCGGCGTGGACCGGCGGTCAGCAGCAACTGATGGATCGCGGCGGTCGTCTGACGCGCTTCAACAAGAAATTCGCGGGCTTCGTGAAGTCGTAAGCGTTACGCGCCGAACGCGCGTTCCAGTTTGTCGAATTGCGCCTGAACGCCGGTGGCCTGCGCGCCGCCGCGGAACATCACGTCATCCAGACGCGCGATGCGGCGATAGATGCTGTCGCTGCGGTTGAGCAAATCGCGCAATTTCGCCGGCAGCTGCTCGGTACCCTCCGCGCCACCGCCAAGACAGATGTCTTTCGAGCCGAGGCGATAGCGATCGCCTGCGGCATCGCTCGCATCCATGTCGCCATCATGCACGGCGCGCTGCACAAGCAGCCAGCTCGCCGCCTGCATCAGGCGTGTGGTGACGCGCATGCTTTCGCCCGCATAAAGCATCGCGATCTTGCGCGGCAGGTCACGCGATTCCTCGCGCCCGCGGCCATCGAGATATTTCGCGGTCTCCTCGACAAGAGACATTCCCTCTTCGAACGTCCTGTCGAACAGAGCGGAGCCAATGAATTCTTGCGGCGTCAAACCGTTCAGGCCTTCGTCTTCGCTTTGCATAAGCGTCCCCGCCCCAAGATCGCGATCAAGGCTATCAACTCAAGCCCGATGCGCAAGCACAGAACATCGTAGCTTTGCCGTTAAGCGCGTTTATGGTTGCGGAGACACCGCGGCGTTAAGAATGATAAACATCGTGAACGGTTGTGAACCGTGCTTTCAGTTTTTGAAAAACGCAGACGCAGCATTCTTTGTTGCTTTGCGGGCGTCGATCTGTTCGCGACATCGCGCGATCTCTGCTTCCATCTCCGCAATGCGCGCGCTCAACTCAAATTCCGACAAAGCGGAAAGATCCTGACCCAAAATGATCTCTGTGACTTTTTTCTTGAGCGGAAGGTCGTCGGGATCGATCGGCATCTGTGGTAACTCTGTCTGACTGGTTTATTTTCTTATTTCGCGCGGCTTCTGGCAAGGAACGAAGGACACGGCATGAAGATCATTCAGGTTGAAAACCCACCGTAGCGCCGCGAAGGAAGGTATCGGACTTCGCAACGTCCGATGTCATCGCAAGATCCTGTGCAGGCGCATAAGACGCGAGCACGGCCCGGAAGTCGTCATCCGCGGGCTTCGCAGCCACAAGCAGCGCGGTATTCGCGTTGGCAGGCACAGGAAGGACGGCAGCGACTGAGGCCACGAGTATGTCCGCAATGATCCGCGTTCCTTCAAAGCAAGGCCGGACCAGTCGCAAAGAGCGCGTTTTTCCTTTTGTTTTCGCAGTTTAGCGCGCATCGGTGCGCACAAATGCTGCGGCACGAACTGCCTTTGGGCGGCAAAGTCTGCCGCGTAAAACGCACGGAAATATGTGCAAAAGCCCGGCCAATCGCGCGTTTTTCATGGCACGAAGGATGCACCTTCTTTTGCCGGAAACGTGTCTTTGGAGTCGCCGGTGAGTCTGAGCGGGATCATGTCGAGCGCACTCTCGGCACTGCAGACGAACACGGAAGCGCTGCGCGTCACGTCGAACAACATCGCCAACATGAATACGCAGGGCTATGCCCGCCGCGTCGTCAATGAAGGCACGCTGTCCGCCGGAACATTGCTCGGTGGCGTCGATATCGACTCGGTTCAGCGCATCATCGACACTTATCTCAACCGCGAAGTCACGATGGCGAGCGGATCGTCGCACGCTACGACGCCCAGGCGAACGTCTACAGCCAGCTCAACGGGTTGCTTGGCTCCCCCGGCGACAACACGGCGCTGACCTCGCAACTGACGAATGTTTCGACCGCGCTCGGTCAGTCGGTCATGTCGCCGACGGATCCCGCGACTCAGCTGGGCACGCTGAGCGCGTTCCAGAGCCTGGCGACGCAAATCTCCTCGCTCTCGAATTCGGTACAGGGCCTGCGAACGCAGGCCGATCAGCAGATTGCCGGTGCGGTCACTCAGGTCAACACGCTGCTGAAGCAGATCCACGATCTCAACACCCAGGCGGCGCAGGCGACCGCGGCCGGCGACACCGGCTCCGCCGTGTTCGACCAGCGCGACCTTGCGGTGCAGAGCCTCTCCCAGCTCATCGGCATCCGCACGCAAGCGCAGTCCGACGGCACGCTGGCGATCTCGACCACCGACGGCGTCGGCCCTCGTCGGCGCGACCCTACGCGCAGCTCAACTACACCGCGGGCGCCACGAACGGCACTTACGGCCCGATCACGATGCAGAGCATCAATCCGAACACGGGTTCGGCCATCGGTTCGCCGCAAGTGCTCGACCCCGATATCGACTCCGGCCAGATCAAGGGGCCTGATGGACATGCGCGACGGGAGTCTCGCCGGTACGGCGGAGGAACTCGGCAATCTCGCGCGCACCACCGCGCTCGCCTATAATGCGCAGCACAACGCCAATACGTCCTATCCGCCGCCGCCGGTGATGAACGGCCGCGACACGGGCCTGCTTTCGACGGACTCTTTGAACTTCACCGGCAAGACGACGATCGCGGTTGCGGACTCGAGCGGCAATCTGGTCTCGCGTGTCGATGTCGATTTCGATGCCGGCACGATCTCGGTCGATGGCGGCACGGCCACAAGCTTTACCAACACGGTCGGCGGCTTTACCGCAGCGCTCAACGGCGCGCTGGGCAGCAATGGCGCCGCGAGCTTCACGAACGGCCAGCTTTCGATTTCCGCGAACAATGGCAACGGCGTTGTCATCAAGGACGATGCGACGACGCCCTCGTCGCGCGGCGGCTCCGGCTTCTCGCAATTCTTTGGCATGAACGATGTCTTCCGCACCAGCCAACCGTCGATTCTGTCGACGGGTCTGTTCGCGAGTGACGACAGCGGACTGGCTGCCGGCGGACAGATGACGTTCGCGCTCAAAGGCGCGGACGGAAGCGTCGTCAAACAAGCAGCCGTGAACATCACCGCCGGCATGTCGATCGGCGATGTCGTGAACGCGATGAACACCGCCATGAGCGGACGATCTCCTTCTCGCTCAACAGCGACGGCTCGATCACCTCGACGCCGGCCAATCCCGCCAACAGTCTGGAGGTCACATCCGACACGACGGAACGCGGCTCGACCGGCATGAGCTTCAGCGAGTTGTTCGGGATCGGTGATCAGCAGGCTGCAAATTTTGCGTCCACCTTCAGCGTTAATTCCGCGTTGTCAGCCTCGCCGCAATATATGGCGTTCGCGCAGGCCAATATCGACTCCACGACGGTTGCGGGCGACAACATCGTCGGACATGGCGACTCCTCCGGCGCTCTGGCATTGCAGAATGTCGGCACGGCGACACAGAGTTTTGCGGCCGCTGGCAATTTTAGCGCACGCACCGGAACGCTCGGCGACTATGCCGCGTCGTTCTACCAGGACGCGGCGCTGGGCAGCACGACCGCGACTTCTAACCAGACTGCACAGGACGACCGTTTGCAGGAAGCGCAATCGCGTCAATCGTCAACATCGGGTGTCAGTCTGGACGAAGAGCTCACCAACCTGACCACCTATCAGCAGGCTTATAGCGCCGGCGCGCGAATCCTCACCGTCGTCGACCAGCTTTACGACACGCTGCTGCAGATTCAGTAGGAGTAACCGATGACCGTCGATCGCGTCGCCAACAACTCGCAGGCCAGCTATCTGCTATCGCAGATCATGCAGGCGACGAAAAACCTGAACACGTCCGCAGGAGCAGGTCGCGAGCGGAAAAGTCTCGTCCGATATACGCCGGTATCGGCGAAAAGACTGGCGCTCTCGAGGCCGCACGCGCCAGCGCCGCCCGCGCCCGATGCCTACCAGTCCAACACGCAATCGGCGCTGAACCAGGTCAATCTGCAGGACACCCAGATGACGCAGCTTTCCAGCGTCGCCCAACAGCTTCAGCAAGCGCTTACGAGCGCGGTCGGAAACAATGACGCCACGGGCCTGATGGACAACGTGCAGAGCATTTTCGATCAGGTGTCGCAGATCCTGAACGCCAAGGATTCGAACGGCAACTATCTCTTCGGCGGCGACAACGACAACACGCCGCCGTTCAACGTCACATCGCTCAGCCAGCTCGCGAGCCTCACGAACATTTCCGATGCGTTTTCCAACGGCACGCAAAAGAAGTCCGTCATGGTCGGCGACGGGCAATCCGAGCAGATCGGCATTCTGGCGTCCGACATCGGCACGCAGATCATGCAGACGTTGAAGGACATCGCGACTTTCAATGCGGGTTCGACCGGTAATATGTCCGGTCAGTTCACGGATGCGCAGGTCGACATTCCTGTCTGGCGAAATTCCTGTGTCGCAGAGCGCCGCGCAAAGCCTCAACACCGCGACAGCCGCGAACGGCTATACCTACAACCGCCTGAACGACGCGGCCGATCAGCAGACCGCGCTTTCGACGCTCTACAAGGGCTTCGTGTCCAACATCGAAGACGTCGACATGCCAACGGCCATCACGCAGTTGAACCAGAACCAGACCGCCCTTCAGGCCGCCTTGCAGGTGACGTCGCAACTGGGCCAGATTTCTCTGCTGAACTACCTGCCGAACAGCTAGTTCCATGCCGCTTCGCTTGCGGCGCGCGGCCGGGCGGACTATAGGCCCGGCCATGAGCCGTCCACGTATCGTTGCCGCCATGTCCGGAGGGGTGGATTCCTCCGTCACCGCCGCGCTTCTTGCGCGCGCGGGGTATGACGTCGTGGGCGTGACGTTGCAGCTTTATTCCGCGAGTGCCGCCAAGCGTAAAGGCGCATGCTGCGCGGGGCAGGATATCCATGATGCGCGCCGCGTCGCCGATACGCTCGGCATTTCGCATTACGTTCTCGATTATGAAGAGCGTTTCAAACAGCGCGTGATCGAAGATTTCGCTGAGACCTATGCACGCGGAGAGACCCCCATCCCCTGCGTGCGCTGCAATGAGCGCGTGAAGTTCGCCGATCTGATGGACACGGCGCGCGATCTCGGCGCCGAAGCGCTGGCGACGGGACATTACGTGCGCCGCATCGACGGGCCGAACGGCGCGGAACTTCACAGCGCGGTGGATGCGTCGCGCGACCAGAGTTATTTCCTGTTCGCGACGACGCAGACGCAGCTCGATTACTTACGCTTTCCCATCGGCGAAATGGACAAGCGCGAGGTCCGCGCCATCGCCGCCGAACTCGGCCTTCTCGTCGCCGACAAGCCGGACAGCCAGGACATCTGCTTCGTGCCGGACGGCAAGTATGCGAACATCGTGCAGAAGATGAAGCCCGATGCGGCAACGCCCGGCGATATCGTCGACAGCTTGGGCAACATTCTCGGCCGCCACGAGGGCGTGATCCATTTCACTGTAGGGCAGCGCAAGGGCCTGGGCCTTTCCGGCAACGGCGAGCCCGCTGTTCGTGCTCAAACTAGACGCCGCCAAAGCACAGGTCGTCGTCGGTACGCGCGATCAGCTTTCGTCGCGCACGATCCGGCTTCGCGATGTAAACTGGCTTGGCGATGATGAGACGGTGATTGACTGCTCTGTAAAGGTACGTTCGATGCGTCCGCCGTTGCGGCGCGTTTGACGCGCGGGCCAGATCGTACGGCGGATGTCGAGCTGCTCTCGCCGAAGACGCCGTGGCGCCGGGTCAGGCCTGCGTGTTCTATGAGCGCGGCGGCACGCGCGTATTCGGCGGCGGCTGGATCGCCCGTTCGGAAATTTCGAGTATCGCCGCCTAAATATTCAGGAATCCCGCTTTTCTATGCCCCGGCCTTTGGGCGATAGGGAATAGATCGGCCTATACTTGCGTCTTAGCGGATAGGGGCACAGCGGGCCGCCCGCCCCTTGAGCCTCAATCCACCAAAAAGGGGTTATCCATGACAAAGAAACTGGCACTGGCACTAGGTCTTGCGCTCTTGGCGTCTGCTGCGCAGGCTGACGGAAAGCCGCCAAAGGCGCCGAAATTCAATGTCGTTCCGCTCGTATCGGATCAGACCGAGTTGCACCGAACACCGATCCAAATCTCGTCAATCCATGGGGACTGTCGTATTCGCCGACTGGTCCAGCCTGGATATCGGACCAGGGAACCAGCTTATCGACGGTTTATACCAGGAAAACCGGAACCATCTCGAGCCTGGTCGTCAGCATTCCCAAGCTATTTCCGTCAGGCCAAGTCTTCAACGGCAGCAGCGGGTTCAAAGTGTCGGAAAAACGGCAAAACCGGCACCGCGCAATTCATTTTCGCCTCATTGACCGGCACCATCGAGGATGGGCCTCGTCGGTAGACGCCACGAACGCCGTGTTGGCCGTCGACGATTCCGATGAAGGCGCGGTGTACACCGGTCTCGGTATCGATTCCTCCGATCTACACCTCTATGCGGCGGATTTCGCCAACAACGAAGTCTCAATCTACGATCCGACATTCGCGGAAACGGAAGCTTCACGGACGCAAGCCTTCCGAAGAATTTTGCGCCGTTCAACGTCACCGTGCTCAACGGCAAGGTCTATGTGGCTTTTGCCAAACGCGCGAAGACCGGACGGGCAAAGCCCGGAAAAGGGCTCGGCTATGTCGATGTCTTCGATCTCAGCGGCAATCTGCAACAGCATCTGATTTCGAATGGCGATCTGAACGCTCCCTGGGGCATGACCATTGCGCCGACCGGGTTCAGCGGGTTGGACGGCAAATTGCTGGTCGGCAATTTCGGCGAACGGCCGGATTCACGCTTACGATCCTAGCACAGGTGAAGAAGTAGCCACGCTCAAGGGCGCAAATGGCAAGCCCTTGGCCATTGACGGTTTGTGGACAGTCGACGGTGGACCGAGCACAAGCGTTTCTTTCACCTCGGGCCCCGATGGGGAAACACATGGTCTCTATGGCCTGATCCAGCCGCAGTAATATCATTTTCAGGAATGGAGTGCCGGCGGGTTCTTGTGACTTGCCGGCACTCTTGCGTTTGACGGCCGGTTTCGCCTACATCCCCGCCTCTTGGCTTGGCAGCGTAGCTCAGTGGTAGAGCAGGGGAATCATAATCCCTTGGTCGGGGTTCAAATCCCTCCGCTGCTACCAACCCGGTACACAGCACATAAGAGGCGAGCATGAGCGCTCAACCGAAAGCCCGTCGCCCTCCCCACGCTTGACGATGTCCGCGCCGCCCAGAAGCGCATCGAAGGTCAGGTCCAGCGTACGCCGACCCGCCATTCGATCACGCTGTCGGAACTTGCGGGTTGCGACATCTATCTGAAGTTCGAGAACCTGCAGTTCACCTCCTCATTCAAGGAAAGGGGCGCGCTGAACAAGCTGCTGTCGCTGACCGACGAACAGAAGAAACGCGGCGTGGCCGCGATGTCCGCCGGCAATCACGCGCAGGGCGTCGCCTATCATGCCGGGCGCCTCGGCATTCCTGCCACCATCGTGATGCCGGAATTCACACCCTTCATCAAAATCAAGCACACGAAAGATTTTGGTGCGAAGGCTTGTGCTCGACGGACAGACACTCAGCGAAGCCTATGTGCGCGCCCGAGCCATCGCCGACGCCGAGGGCTTTTCGTTCATCCATCCCTATGACGATCCCATCATCGTCGCAGGCGCGGGCACGGCAGCGGCTCGAAATGCTTGAGGATTATCCCGAGATGGACACCATCGTCGTGCCGATTGGCGGCGGCGGATTGATCTCAGGCATTGCGCTTGCCGCGAAAGCGATCAAGCCCGGCATCACGATCTATGGCGTGCAGACTAAGGCCTATCCGTCGATGTATGACGTGATCAAGGGCACGAACCTGCCCTGCGCCGGCCAGTCTGTCGCCGAAGGCATCGCGGTCAAGCAGCCGGGCGAAACTCAACCGAATCATCGTCGCCGATTTGGTGGAGGGACAATCTTCCTCGTCGGCGAGGACGAGATCGAACATGCCATTGCAGACCTTCTCGCCATCGAGAAAACGGTTGTCGAAGGCGCGGGCGCCGCGGCCTTTGCCGCCGTGCGCGCGCAACCTAAAGTCTTCAAAGGCCGCAAGGTCGGCGTGCTGCTGTCCGGCGGCAACATCGACATGCGGCTTCTGTCAAACGTGGTGCTGCGCGAGTTGGCGCGCGAGGGCCGCGTGTTCTCCGCCGTCATCGAGATCGAAGATCGTCCCGGCATCCTCGCGCGTATCGCAACGCTGGTCGGCGAAGCGGGCGGCAACATCCTGGAAGTCACGCACAACCGCATGCTGATGGATACTTCTGCGAAATCGCGATGCTGGGGGTGATGATAGAGGGCGCAGGACACCGCGCACGCCAACGAAATCCGCGCGCAGCTCGAAGGCGCGGGATTCAAGCTGAAGTCACAGGATCGTTAGCTACTTTCCGCCGGCTTCCTTCTTGCAGGCGTCGGTCAGTTCGTCGATGCCGTAGCTCTTGCACTTCGGCACCAGCGCCTGGGCGTCCGCATCGCGGCCCTGAAGGCGATAAAGCTGAATGCGTTTGGGTAGAAGAACCGGCGAATCCTCGAAGCGGACAACCGCCTGGTCCATCAACTGCTGCGCACGCGCGTAATTTTGTTGGCCGACATAGAAGTTGGTCAGCGTCGAATAGACTTCCCACGACGGCTCTGGGCTCGAAATCGCACGCAGCATGGCAGCTTCCGCGAGCTTGCCCTGATTGCGACCGTCATAATATTCCGCAGCGACATAGTCCGTATACGCATGGTCTGCGGTCGGGGGCGTCCACGAGCGCGCGCGATCTGCGCCTGCGCCGCGCCGGGGCTTCCCTGACTTGCGTCAGCGATGAACGCTGCGGCGTTCTCGGCATCGTGTAGTGCGCGAGCAGCGCTATCAGATGCGGCTTAAGCGGCGATTTGCTTTCCTGTGCCCAGGGCAAAGGCGTCGGCGCGACCGGCGTCAGATCACGATAGGCGCCGTAGAGATAATTGCTGAGCAAATCCTCGCGCATCTTGGCGGGATGATGGCTGGTCGCGTCGTCGGCCATGCTATCGACCGCGGAATCGAATGCGAAGATCGCAACATCCGCGAGTTGGCCGGTGCTCGGGCGCTGGCCGGTCGCAAGCTGGCCGACGATAGCGAAGCCCGCCGCCAAGCTTACCGAGAACACCGCCGCTGTCGGATGCGCCGTTGCCATCTTTTGCAGCCGCGGCCTTGGCTGCTTCCGCTGCCGCTGCGGCTTCGGCTTCCTGTTGCGCGAGCTTGTCCATCACCGCGAAGGGTGCTTCCGGATCGTAGCCGGCTTTTACCATCATATCGAAGCCCAACGCATCGGCCTCGTCTTCCTGGCTCTTCGACATCTGCGGCATCAGCACATTGGCGCTGAGCTTGGCGAGATGCTTCGCCACGTCGAGGCCGCGCGCGATGTTGTTGCCGGTCTCGCCGTCCACCGCTTGCTGCGCGGTCTGCGCGGCGACATCGACGGCGGTGCCGTTCACGACGGCAAAATATTGCGCCTTCTTTGCCCAGTTCGGCTGATCGTGACGCAGGATCGCATGGCTGAGTTCATGCCCATGACGAACGCAAGCTCGTCTTCGGTTTCGAGTTGCTCCAGCAAGCCGACCGTCACGATCATCGTGCCGTCGGGCGTGCATTTCGCCGGCGAACTCGGGCGTGGCGAGAACGCGTATGTCGGGCTGGAACGATGGCGGAAGCTGCATGCCCGCGAGCAGGCGCACCATCACGCCATGCACATAGTCGTCTGCAACTCGCGCGAGGGCACGAAACCCTGCCCGCGCGTGCGCATGAAGCCGAGCGCGAGCGGGCGGCCCTTCAGCACATCGCTGTAATCGGCCGACGGCTTGAATTTCTCGATCGCCTTGCCCTTTGAGGGATAGCCATTGCTGTCGAGCATGCTCGCGCCGGCCGACGATGAGAGAAGCAGCAGCGACGCGAGCGAGAGCGGAAGAATTCCTTGCGCATCATTTGCCTCCCGTCTTCGGGCAGCCTTCGCCCAGACCGCGCGTGGCGCCGACCTTTTGCTGGTTCGATCCGATTGCGAGATTGCGGCATACGGCGGAAGCTTTCCGGAAAAACGATATTTCACCATGTAGGGCGGCACCCAATATTTCGTACCGCTCACATTGACCTGCAGCATCATGTTCGGCGCGCGGCCTGTGATCGGCGCGCAGGCCGGAAACTTGGCGGCATCCAGAGTCTGCACGCGCTTGCCCTGCGCCGAGTCATAGAGATCAACCTGCGGCGTGCGCGCGGAGATTGCGAGGTCGCCCGCAGCGATGCAGCCATCGTTTGGCGTGTCAGCCAGAACCGGCGTCGCCGCCAGCGCGAATATGAATATGAGCGGTGCTTTCATCTGACCCCCCGAACTCCGGCTTGCCGCCGGCAACGTGATGAAGATAACCCCAGAAGGCATCCGGCGCATCCACCAGAAGCAGTGCCGCGAGTTCGGCGGAAACGAACACGACCTCGACCCAATTTGCAACCGAAAGCCCGGCGGCCCTTGTGAGCAAAGTCCGGCCCCAAGGCCGAGTGCAAATGCGAAATAGTGCCAGACTTTCTCGACGGCTTTTTCCAGGAAATATTCCAGCGTCGCGCTCAGATCGCGCTCCAGCTCCCGTCCGAATGCCTCCTGCGTTTCGCCGCACGGTACGCATGTGAAACCAGGACAGAATCAGGATCACCGGGATGGTGGGCAACGATCTGGACAAGATTGCCGTTGATCGTCCTGCCGCCGATTGACAACGTGTTGGTTTCCGGATCGCCGTGGAAGCCGATCAGATTGTCCAAAGCCATCGCATGCACGAAGACATTCGGGAGCAATCCGTTGACCGGCGTATAGGATTTGTCCTGCGCGCCCTGTAGCGATGCGCCGTAAAAGACGATGCGATTGCTCGCCAGATTGACCACATCGGGATCGTCAGCACCTTGTAGCAGCGACTGCACCGGGATCACGCCCGTATAGGGGCAGCTCGAAAGCACGGCGCTGGTATCGAAGAACGCGAGATAGACGCGGCGGAAGAAGTTCGTCTCGGTGTTGCAGGGTTGCAGATTGCCGTCACTATCCTTGACGCGCATCCATTTGGCGTTGGTCGGATCGGTCTTCGTGCCCCAGGACGATCTCCATCAACCCGTCTCGCGCATCGAGCTTCAAGTCGCCGAACAGGTCCTGGTAAACCTGTAGCGCGAGCGAATAGCAGTCCTGTTCTCTGGGACTTTGGTGCGATAGCAGCGGCCGTTAATCGGGTATTGGCGCGCCACGCCCTGATAGACGAGGATCGACGGGTCGAGGATCGGCACTCCGGTCGCGGCAATTTCAGGGCGCAACGGATTCTCACCGAACGGCAGATCAATACCGCCCTCGAAATAGACCGGAATTCTCGCTTTCTGATATCTGCGGATTCCGCAATCAGATCGGGCAGCGTGTTGTCGGGGCGATTGTCGACGAACAGGAAATCGACCACCACGGCCTTCGGTTTATAGACCAATAGAGAATCGAGCACGCGAGCGTGCATGCCGTAAGTCCACGGCCATGGCATATCTGCGGTGTGCAGCGTCTCCTCGTCGATGATCGCCGCGGAGATCTTTTCATGTCCGGTGTTCGGATAGAGATGTGCCCGGTGATCAGAAGATCGGAAATATCCTGCGTGTAACGCTGCACCAGATCGCTGAACCCAAACGGATTCATCCAGATCTGAAAACTCGCAAAACCAAGCAGCCAGAGCACGACGAACCAATACGGCACACGCAGCTTTAGCGCGTCCATATAGGTGCGGTCGGGACGGCGCACGCGCTGATAAACGCCACGCAGACGCCCGACTGTCACCTTCGGCTTCTGTTGATCTTCCACCCTGCCCCCAAGTCCGGATGCGACGATAGCACGAAGGGAAATTTTGCCTCTTTATGACGGATACCCTGTCTGGATGATTAAAAAAAGGACGGCTCCGTGCTTTGACACGTTTGTTTCGCACTCACGATGTGTTGTCCGGTTCACGCGCCCTGACGGCGCCTTCAAACAGGAGCAACACATGACGCACAAGCATCCCGCGAGCGAACATCATCATCATGCCGCCGATCATCACGAGAAGGCCCGCCCGCCACCATCGCGAAGCCGCGAAGCACTACGAAGAAGGCGATCACGAGACCGCTGCGCACCATGCGCACTCGGCCAACGGCCACGGTTCGCATGCACATCATCACACCACAGAAGCCGGCAAGCTGCACGTTCACCACCACGGCGACAAGAAGACTAACCCACCGGCGCCGTTGGCGGCGGATACCGGCCGCCAACGGCCCGTTCGCTTACGCCCCTTTGCTGCGTGCGAGTAGCGTGTCCGCGAAGCGCCGGTTGAGAGTCGCTAGTGCACCCCGGTCGGCGTCGCTCCAATCGGCGAGTGCCTTTGCAAGCAGACGCCATCGCGCACGCGCGATCTTGTGTGCAATCTCGGCCCCGCCCGCGGTCAGCGTCGTGGTGGTCTTGCGGCGGTCCGCTGCGCCGTCGCGACGCTTGACGAGTTTCAGACTTTCGAGCTTGGCGAGCTGGCGGCTGACCGTGGTGTGATCGCGCCCCACGAGGTCTGCGAGTTCGGAAACAACGAGCGGGCCACGCACATCCAGCGCCACGAGCAGCGGAAACAATGCACGGTCGATATCGACGCCCGCCTCGGCCAGCAGCACATCGTCGCGCTTGGGGCTATTGAGGATGCTCAAGACGTCCAACAGGGCTCCGCCGAGCAGGTCGAAGTTGCGTGTATTTTGCACCTTTACAGATCCTCCGGCCCGTTCCACATTGTGTGTATGATACATACATCTCCCGTTCTCGTCATCGTCGGCAGCGTCCGCGCACGGCGCATTGGGCTCGCATCGCGCATTGGGTGGCTGAGACTGGCCGTGAAACCCTGTCACACGCGCTTGAGATCGCTGATCTCAAGGACTGGCCGCTGCCGACGGATGACGAGCCGGGGATCCCGGCGGCACATCGGTTATTCGCACCCGCACACGCACGCCTGGAGCATCAAGATCGCCAGCGCCGCGGCCTTCGTCTTCGTGACGCCGCAGTACAATTGGGGCTATCCGGCGGCGCTCAAAAACGCGCTCGATCACCTTTATAAGGAGTGGTCCGGCAAGCCTGCGATGATCGTGAGCTATGGCGGGCATGGCGGCGGAAGAGCCGCAGCCCAGCTTCGGCAAGTGCTGGAAGCCGTGCACATGGTGCCAGTCTCTCCCATGCCTGCGCTCATGCTGGCCCGCGATCGCATCGAGGCCAATGATGGCATTGTAGACCCCGCACAACAGTTCGCGGCGCATGACACGGAGTTGCGGCAAGCGTTCGCGGCACTTGAGGGTGCCCTCAGCGCGAGAACTTCTCCGACAGGATGATCGAAGGACACGGTGCGCGCGACGCCGGCGCGCGGCCGATGCGGTCGAGCAACACATCGATGCGCGCGGTGGTATCGGTCTCCACCTGGGCCACAAGATCGTAGCTTCCCGACAACCGCCGCGAGAGAACGCACCTCAGGCATTTTCCTGAGTTCCACCGACACGCGGTCTGCCTGTTTGGGATCGGTCTCGATCATCACCACGGCGCGCAGGCGGTTGCCCTTCGCATCTTCGGCGAGGCGCACAGTATAGCCTTTGACGATGCCTTCGCGTTCGAGCCGGGCAAGCCGCTCCTGCACCGTGGACCGCGCGAGCCCGAGCTTGCGGGCGAGCGACGCCGTCGGCTCGCGTGCATTGGCGCGGAGCAGATCGATCAGCTTGGTATCGGCGTCGCGCATGAGGAACCTCAACCGGCGGATTGCCGGAATACCCTGCGTTTCGCCGGTCCGCAAGAGGAGATCCGGCACATCGCCGTCTCCGTTTCGTCGCGGGAAACCGTCACTGTCCGCGCCGTAAGCGGAGGAATTTCCATGAAAAAAGTCATGCTCGTCGGCGGCGGCAAGATCGGCATCGCCATCACCGAATTTCTGTCTTCGACCAGCGATTACAAGGTCACGGTCGTGGACCGCGACGCCGCGAGCCTGCAGCGCATGCCGCGCAACAACAATGTCGAGGTCCGCAAGACCGACATCCTCTCGGCCGGAATTCCATCACGAGGTCGAAGGCCAGGACATCGTTCTTTCCGCCACGCCCTATAACCTGACCGCGACCGTTGCCGAGGCCTGCAAGCGCGCAGGCGCGCATTACCTCGATCTGACAGAAGACGTGGAATCCACCCGCACCATCAAGCGCCTCGCCGAGGGCGCGAGACCGCGTTCATTCCGCAATGCGGATTGGCGCCGGGCTTCATTTCCATCGTCGCCTATGATCTCGCCAAGAAATTCGACAAGCTGCGCGACGTGCAGATGCGCGTCGGCGCCCTGCCCGTCTTCCCGCACAATGCGCTCAAATATAATCTCACTTGGTCGACCGATGGGCTGATCAACGAATACTGCAATCCGTGCGAATCCATCCGCGACGGAATCTTAAGCGAAGTGCCTGCCCTCGAAGAATTGGAGCAATTCACGCTCGACGGCGTCGAATACGAGGCGTTCAACACGTCCGGTGGACTGGGCACGCTGTGCGAGACGCTCGCCGCAAGGTCGAGAACTTGAACTATAAAACCGCGCGCTATCCCGGCCACCGCGATATCGTGAAGCTGTTGGTGCGCGACCTGCATCTCGGCACGCGCCGCGACATCTTCAAGGACGTGCTGGAGACCCGCGATTCCGATCACCTATCAGGACGTGGTGCTGGTGTTCGTCACCGTGAACGGCTGGAAGGACGGCATGCTGACCCAGGAAAGCTATGCCAAGAAATCTACAGCCAGACCATCGGCGACCGCCCTGATGAGCGCAATCCAGATCACGACGGCCGCCGGCATCTGCGCGATGTGCGATATGCTCGTCGACGGCAAGCTGCCGCAGAAAGGTTTCGTGCGTCAGGAAGATGCGACACTGCCCGACTTCCTCAACAACCGCTTCGGCCGTTACTACGCCAAAGGCCACTAACAGTCTTGTCATCGCCAGGCTTGACCCGGCCACCCAGCCAGCGAGTGTCCGCGAGCGAAAAGACTCTGGATGGCCGCCTCAAGGGCGGCCATGACGAATTGGAGAAAGCAATATGCACGATGATCTCTTGAACTCTCTCTGCGTGAAAACCTCCGGCACCGTGATTGCACGCTCGCCCATTGACGGTGCGGAGATCGGCCACGTCAGCTATGACGATGCGGCGTCGATTGAGACGAAAATCGCGGCCAGTGTCGTGGCGTTCAGGGAATGGCGCAACGTGCCGGCGCCACGGCGCGGCGAGCTGGTACGGCTGTTCGGTGAGGAGTTGCGCGCGCATAAGGATGCGCTCGGCAAGCTGGTCACGCTGGAAGCCGGCAAAATCCTGCAGGAAGGGCTCGGCGAAGTGCAGGAGAATGATCGACATCTGCGATTTCGCAGTCGGTCTTTCGCGCCAGCTTTACGGCCTCACCATCGCGAGCGAACGCCCTGGCCATCGCATGATGGAGACATGGCACCGCGGGTCCGGTCGCGGTGATCTCCGCGTTCAATTTTCCGGTTGCGGTGTGGGCGTGGAATGCGTGTCTCGCGCTCGTCTGTGGCGACAGCGTGATCTGGAAGCCGAGCGAGAAGACGCCGCTCACCGCGCTTGCGACACAGGCTGTTCGAGCGCGCGATCGAGAAGTTTGGCGCTGCGCCCGCGAACCTCAGCCAGGTCGTACTCGGCCTGCGCGATGCGGGCGAGCAACTCGCAAAAAATACACGCATTCCGGTGGTGAGCGCCACAGGTTCGACGCGGATGGGCCGCGAGTTGGCGCCGGTCGTCGCCGCACGTTTCGGCAAATCCATTCTCGAACTCGGCGGCAACAACGCGATGATCGTAACGCCGAGTGCTAAGCTGAATCTTGCGCAAACGCGCGATCCTGTTCGCCGCTGTCGGCACCGCGGGCCAGCGCTGCACATCGCTGCGCCGCCTGTTCGTGCATGAAAGCATCTACGACACGCTGGTCCCTGCACTGAAGAAGACCTACGCGAACCTTCCCATCGGCAATCCGATGGAGACCGGCACACTGGTCGGTCCGCTGATCGACAAGGGCCGCTTTCGAGGACA